>CAMHRP010000001.1:0-151575 GCA_946187645.1 uncultured Bacteroidales bacterium
GCCGTTGAAATTGACCACTTTGGACGACTCGGCCATGCGGCGTTCGACGGTGGCCACATCGCGCAGGCGGATGGTGTTACCTGCCGCATCGGAATAGATGATCTGCTCTTCGAGTTCCTGCTCGCTAACCATGGGATTCTCGATGTGCAGTGGTTGGTCGAAGTCGTCGCCCTGCATGGTGCCGGTGGTGGTCAGCAGACCTTGCGAGGCATAATGCAACATCAGGGTGTTGGGGCTGATGCCGTAGAACGAGAGTTTTTCCTTGTCGATGGTGACGGCAATCTCCTCGTTTTGTTCGCCCATCACACGCACATTGCCCATCTCGGGGATGGCGCGCAGGCGGTGGGTGAGGTCTTCGGTGTAGTCGTGCATCTCGCGGTAGGTCTTGTCGGCCGACTCCATGGCGATGAGCAGCGAAGAGGTGTTGCCGAAGTCGTCGATGACGGCGATAGCCAACACGCCCGCAGGAAAGTTCAAAGCCTTGGATTCGTTGATCTTATGCCGAATCTTCGACCATGCGATGTCCTTGTCTTTCACTGAAGCATCGAGGCTGGTGTAGATGTAGCACATCCCCTCTTTGGTGACGGAATAGGTGTTCTTGCGGTCCACCTCGGGCATTTCAAACAGCAGCTGTTCCAAGGGCTTGGTGAGCTGGGCTTCCACTTCTTCGGAGTTGGCGCCAGGATACACGCCTGCCACGATGCCCAAACGGATGGTATAGGCCGGAAACTCGTCCTTCTTCATGTCGACGAGGGCATAGATACCAAAGGCCACAATGACCGCCACGACCGCCCAGACAATCTTCTGGCGCAGTATGCTGCCGCTGATAATACCTTTATCCTTTAACTTACTCATAACTTACCTTCATCCCTTCACTAACCTTCTGATACCCTTCCACGATAACGATGTCGCCACTATGCAAGCCCTCGCTCACCACCACACCCGTGCCCGAATAGCCCGAGATGGTGATGGTTTGTCGCGTTGCGCGACCGTCTTTCGCCACCCACACGAACTTGCCATCGTTATTGATCAAGACCGCATTGGCTGGGACAACGATGCCATTGTCGACATCTGCACTCAGCACCACTTTAGCAATCATGCCCGGGGTGAAAGCCTCGTCTTTTTCATCGATGAGCACTTTCACAGGATAGCTATGCGTGAGCAACGATGAAGTCATGTTCTTTTCGAGAATATGGCCTTTGCAGCGGCGGTTGTCGAGGGCAGGGATGAGGATTTGTGCCTCATCGCCGATTTGCACCTTGGCGATTTCGTTCTCCGGCACGCTGATTTTCACCACCAAGCCTTTGGTGCTGATGATGCGCATGATGGGCTTCAGCGGCGTGATGCTCTCACCTTTCACGGCGCTCAAGTTGGTGACGGTGCCGTCGAAGGGGGCCGTGACGGTGTTGTCGGCAAGCATGGCGTTGGCCAAATCGAGGGCGGCTTGGGCTTTCTCAAGGTTGGCCACCATCTCGCGCCATTTGATCTCGGGCAGGCTGCCGTTGTCGTGTACCTTTTTCAGGCGGTCGTAGGCATCTTGGGCCTGTTCAAGGGTGGCTTGTGCCGAGCGTTGTGTACTCTCCATCTGTGGTGAGGACACACGCGCCAGCACTTGTCCTTTGCGCACCGTGCTGCCTTCTTTCACGTTGAGCGTCTGCAAGGTACCGCCATATTTGAAGCTGATGTCGACGGTGTTGCCTTCTTCAAGGTAGCCTGGGTAGCTGTTGCGCACCAAGCCGCCCACCGTGTCGATGCGCTGCACACCCACTGTGATGGCGCGCTCTTCGGCAGGACCACCGATGAGTTTCTCTTTGAGTTGCTGTGGGTCGGTTTCGCCGCAGCCCACCAACAAGAGAGGAAGGAGCCATAATATGCGTTTAATCTTCATTTTTCGGTTTGTTGTTCTTTTTCCGACTATGACCAATGACCATGACTATGACCATTTCGTGCCTAGGGTGAAATGGTCATAGTCATAGTCAGAAGCCATCGTCCCTTAGTTTATTCATACACTAATTGTTTCTTGTGGCCGCCATGCGGATGTCGTCGCCATAAATCTTGAAACTACGTTCGTTGGTCTCGGCTTCACCTTCGTAAGTCATGTTGAGGATGAGTGTGTTATCCTCGTACATCTGTCCCGAGGCATGGACGCGCAGGTTGTTCTTTAGGGTGAGTGAGTCACCAGTGAAGAGCAACGTGTTTTTCTTGAAGTCGCGGAGGAAGATTTTGTTGTCCTTGCAGCAGGCATGGGTGACCACGACCTCGCCGCCCATGGTATTCATTACCACGAGCACACTGTCCTTGCCGTTGTCCAACGCGCTGATTTCCAGCTGTCCGATTTCGTTGGGCAGGCCGACGGTGAAGGTCTCGCCCGTTTCGCCTTGGGGCACGATTTCCTCCAAGGTGACGCTGCCGGAGGTCTTGAATGAGTAGTCGCCGCGAAACAGCGGGGCGTTCTTCTTTTGGCATGAAGCCAGAGCCATGAGGCCACAGATTACGATTGGGATAATTCTCTTCATTGTTTATTCTTTTTCTCTAACTACAGATTACACAGATTTTACAGAGGTGATTTCGATAATTTTAGGGATGCAAGCATCCGATTGATACAGATAACCACGATGCCCCTCGACCGCCTTTTTGACCCGCTTTGCGTCATTGACTACGTCAAATCTTCGATTTGCGAGGAGGCACGACGAAGCAATCCAGAGAAAACAATCAGGCTTCGTTTCCTTTCTGGACTGCTTCGTGCCTCGCAGTAACGCGAAGCGACGCATTTGCCTGCAAAAATAGAAAGAATCCCCGACACAGAATTGGGGATTCTTTGGTTTTTCACCCAAAGGGGAATAAGGCTAACCGAAACAGGGGTTTGCCTGTAGAGACGGTGTGCACACCGTCTCTACAAACCTGAACGATTTTATTTCACCACCAGTTTCTTGGTCGCCACGGCACCGTCCTCGTCCGTGATGCGCAGCAGATATACGCCTTGCGGCAAGCCTTCCAAGTTGATTTCGTTGACCATTTGCTTAATCTTTACCAACTGGCCCATAACATTATAAATTTGGACTTCAGCATTTTCTGGGCCAAGGATGCATACAATGTCGCTTGTGGGATTAGGATAGAGCAATATATTGCCATTATCTGCCTCGTTTTCAGGGACACCAACATAATAATCCCCAAACACAGGTATGCTGTCGTTGATTATCGTCCAAGTTCTATAAAGCTCAGGATGTTCCTGGTTGGCTATCCAAAGGTTGAGTGCATCAAGCAGGTTGTCAGTGGTCACACCGTTGACGGTGACGGGATTGGACAATGTGCCCACGCCGTTAATGTTAGTATAGGAATAACAGTCATCCAACTCCCCATTGTTAAGGCCGACCATGGACAGGTAGTGTGGGTCTATTTTTGTAAAATCGGTGTAACAGTTGCTGAAGCAACTTCTTTCAGAATTGGCCGCTGCAAAGACACCATCTTCTTTGCAAGCCCAAAAATCACTTGTCGGAGTGCTATGGCAGTTCCTCACAATGGCTCGCTTGCCATTGTCGTTGGTTACAGTTTCATTGTAACACACAAGACCACCAAGATACCATGTACTGTATGACGGGTCAACTCTTCCATAAAAATAGCAGTTCTCTACAATAGCATCGGCATAGCCAGCCTCGGAACGGTTGAATGCCACCACTCCCCCAGCTTCCTCTGGAGAACCTAAACTATTATTAGGCCCACCACAAGAGCAATTCCTTACGGTTGAATTGCGGTTCATGCCAATTACCCCACCACCGTAACTATGAATACCTATGGAATTACTAATATGGCAGTTCTCCACGATGGAAAGGGAGTCAGCAAAGCCCACCACGCCTCCTCTATAATAATCGACATCGTTAGCTGATGAACCTATCCCGCTTGTCGGATCAATGGTAACGTTCCTCACCACAGCATGACGGATATATCCGAAAAAGCCCATATCGAAATAGTAATGATAATCAGGGACATATCGAGAGTAAACCTGCCAAAGGTGCATAATCCTGTAGCCATTGCCGTCAAAGGTTCCCAAAAACGGTGTCTCACGTGTACCGATAGGGCTGAAGCAATAGTTCAAACCTGTCTCCCCAAAATCGATGTCGTTTGCCAAACTCACAGTACGGCCATTGAAATCATCAGGCTCACAACCATTCAATCCATTCACGGTGGAGATGAGCCAGACCAAGCCATCTGAAGAGGATATTTCCACATTGCCTTCGGCGTCCGCCACATAGCCTTCCGGTTGCGACATGATGGTGTCGGTCCAATTCGGCAGCGGATACTCACGCAGGAAATCCTTATCCTGCCCAACCGCCATAAACGGCAAGCAGAAAAGCAAAATAATAAAGATGTGTTTTTTCATAATGTATAGATTTATAGTTAATTTTCAGTTTTTACGACAAAAACAACTTACTTTTTTATTACCTTCTTTGTCACAACGAAACCGCGCTCATCCGCAATGCGCAAAGTGTAAATCCCTTGCGGCAAGCCTTCCAAATCGATTTCGTTGGTGCTTCGCTCGGTCTTCACTATTTGGCCTAATATGTTGTAGACCGTCACTTCAGCTACATCAATGCCATTGATTTGAACAAGTCCACTTGAGGGGTTGGGAGAAACCGTTATGCCATCCAACTGAATCATTTGTTCTTCTGTTTCATCCAATTGGTCGCAGAAAAACGGTAGAGACTCTCCTTCGCACCATTCCTGATACCATATTGTCGGGCTTTGAATTGTCCGCCACAGGTTTAACGCATCAAGAAGGTTGTCGGTCTGGTATTCTCCAACCGAAACAGGATGCTCAAGTATTGATTCCATACCTTCTTGATATTCAAAAATAGAACAATCCGAATAGTTCATGTCACCGTATCCAATAACTGGCACATCGCTAATGTAGTTGTAAATTACGCAATAATAACTGTTCGTGACCGTACCGTTTAGATTCCATCCTACAATACCACCTTCCTCATACCAATCCCGTCCATGTAAGGCAGCATAGCAATTCTTCACCAAGGCGGCACCCTCACCTTCTGTAACGACATTGTATCCGACGATGCCTCCAGCCCAGCAGGTGTTGAATGACCCGATAATTTGAGAATCATAATAGCAGTTTTCGATAACAGCGTCTTGCCCTTCGGCCTCGTTCCAGCCTGCAATACCGCCACCGTAAAAGCCTCCAGGTTCAAATCTAAAGTAGATGTAACAGCAGTTTCTTATCATGGAATCTTTGTTGCGTCCTGTTATGCCACCCGTATAGCAATTTCCCGCTACTTCAAGGTTGACAACGCAATTATCGATAAGAGAGCCATTATCGCACCTTCCTGCAATACCACCGCAATACGACCTCCCACATATCAATCCTTGGTCAAGAAATATATTGTGTATTTCTGCGTGATTAAGATATCCAAACAAGCTCAAATAATCCCAAGACAAGTCTTTGATGTAAAGATTTTTTATAGTATGTCCTTTGCCATCAAACTGGCCTTTGAAAACAAGAGTGGAATCAGAGAATATATCGCCTATGGGAACCCAGTCTGCTCCTGAAAGGTCAACGTCTCTCAACAAATCCACTTTTCGTCCTTCAAAATCGTCGGCCACACATCCGTTCAACCCATTCACCACGGAAATAAGCCAAGCCAGCCCTTCGGCAGATGAGATTTCAACATCGCCGTTTTCCAACACGGTATATCCTTCGGGCTGCTCGGTCACTATCTCAGTCCAATAAGGATTGTCCCTGTTTCCATTATTCTGCGCAACCGTTAAAAATGGCAAACAGAAAAACAAGATAAAGAGAATGGACTTTTTCATAATAGACTATTTTAGGTTTATGCGGCAAAAATAACCAACGTTTTTCAAAAATCCAAATGATTAGAAAAAAACCTGTAGCATTTGATCATGCTACAGGTTTTTTCTGTAAAGACACCACTCGTTAATCTCTATATCATCTCACCACCAATTTCTTGGTCACCATGGCACCCTTCTCCTCAATGATGTTGACGAGATAGATGCCTTTGTTCCAGTTGGTGGCATCGATGCTGACGGTCTTGCCTTCGGCTTCGTGCACCTTTTGCCCGACGAGGTTATATACCTCCACCCGTGCTACATTCGCGCCTTCCACGGTGAATTGGCCTGTGGTCGGGTTGGGATAAAGCTTGGTCTCGGCGGTGAGCTCGTTGACGGAGAGGATGTCTTCGTTAATGTGGACGGCAATCTCAAAAACACCATAGTCCGTTTCAATTTCGATGCTTGTTTGCACATAGCCTTTTGCGAAATCTTTCAAACTCACGAACATAAAGGCTTCGTCGCCATTGAATTCCAAATCGAAAGGTGGAGTGGGGTTTGTTTCAATATTCAGATAATCAGTGTCTTTCTCGGCAATGGAAATAACCTTGATAATAGGAACAAAAACAGATTTATTGAAGAAACTTGATTCAATGACCAAAGTTGGGTCATCAAAATACATTTCATTTTGGTAAACGAAATTCACCATACCTTGTTTGCTTATCATCGCAATTACATGTTTTTCTCCGATAGAAGTCTGAATCTTTATCAAACTTGAAACGTAATCATCAGATGCACGGTTTGCTTTTAGCGGAAAACTGAAAAGGAAACCAACCGAAATGGATTCCCCAACTTGCAAGTTATAGGGAAGGTTGGGAGTGTCAGGAAGCAAATAACCACCTTGCTCAGTTATGGCGTTGATTTGAACCGTGGCATTGGTCTGGTTTTCGATGGTAAAAGCCTGTTCGTCGCCATTATGCTCAAACCACAGTGTATCCGGCGTAATCACCAACTCGCCCTGCGGCATAGGAGGCTCATGCGCCTCCATAGTGAAATGGTGCGGGTCGAGGTCGGCGAAGACGGGCTGCGTGTAGCGGTGTCCCGATTCGTCGGCACCAAACACATAGTAGTCAATCTCCGATTCGCCTTGGTAGCCTTTGATGTAGCCTACATACTCGTCAGGGTTGCCTGTTGCGGTCATGTGAGCAGTTTGGTAGGCACCACCGTCGATGCTATAATAAACAAGGAGCGAATCTTGCTTCAAGTTCGCACCGCTGTAGGCGATGAATTTGCTCACCACGGGGATGGAGTCTTGCCATTCCTGCTCGCCGAAGAGCACGTCGCGGTGGTCGACGAAGAGCATGTGGAAGTCCATCACACCTCGGGTGCGGCAGTGCAGGGCATCGGTGTTCTCCCAACCAGTGTACCCATTATTAGTCACGCCAACGATTTCATAGCCTGGCATGGCTTCTTGATAGACAGCCAAGGCATCGTTGTTGTATGTATTGTTGGTGCCCAACGGAACATAAACAGTCTTGTTCAAAATGAGGCTATTGGTATAGGGAGCCAAGGTGTAGCCTCCGGGTTCAAAGACGCGGTAAACACGATAGGGATAACCCCAGCAGCAGTTGGTGGTCTCAAAGTATTCGGCCACCTGTTCGTAATACTGATAGCGGGGATTACTCTCTGGCAGTTGCGCAATCAAGATCTTGTCGGGAGCAAGGTACTTGCCCCAGCAGTCCACGTGGGCAATGTAGTCGCCTTGCGGGTCGATGGTGACATGATAGGGATTGATGCCTAAATAGTCGTTCATCCTCTGGCGGACAGTGGCTTCATCAATTCCGTAGTCCTGCAAGTTCTCTTGAAACACAAGGTCGTCGCTCACGCCGTGGCCGCGACCGTCTTCCATCATGTTGCCACCGGTGTGTTCCAGTCTCATGCCGTACATTGGAATCTGCCAAAAATTGGCGAACACTTGCGACATGTTGTCGTCGTTGGGACGCGGACGGTTGTAGATGTTGTCGACGATGGCAGGGTTGCGGTCTTCGAAGATGTACCACGGGCCGTAGTCGCGCACCCAATAGGAATCTGAAGGGGCATTCACAAAGGTGACATTGTCCATGTTGACGCCTGCATTTTGGAAGTCGTATTGGGCGCTGTTCTGTTGCGAATTGCTGACGATGCAATACACCATGCAGTTGTTCGAAAGTTGAGCAACAAGGCTGGTCGGGATGCCCAAGGGGTAGCGGATCATCACGCCTTGCATGGGCTCAAACTCGGCCACGAAACGCGGCTCACCCGTCGGTGGGTCGGTCTCGACGAAGTTCATGCCACGGGACTTGTCATACATTTCCTCTTCGGAGAGATAGTGCCATCTCATCCAATCGGGTTTCTTCTCTTGGGCCTGCATAGTGGCGGCCATCAAGAGCAAAAGAGTGAAAATAGATAGTACTTTTTTCATAGTTCGAAAAATTTGCGGCAAAGATACTAATTTGGGATTGCCTACGGCAAGAAATCTTTCAAAAATCAAATCACAATCTTTCAAAATCAGTTTTTTGATAGATTTCTTAAATAGAAGATTTTGATTAGATTTAACTTCGTTGAATACTGCGTATTTCTTCGCGAAACGAATCCCAAAAAATCACATCAACTTCTGATAAAACTGCCACCACTTGTCGGGCAGCTCGTTGCGCATGGCTTGGTCGTAGTCTTCCTTTGAGCAAGGGATGAAGTGGTGCCGCTCATAGCGTTGGTCGGCATTTTGCAGGAACGACATGTCCATCCACCATTTGCCCGTAATCTTATGGCAAAGGAAAACCACATCTTGACTGTCGCCGATTTGCACATTATAACGCTTGAAATCAGTGCTTTTCAATGTAGGCACATCGTCCTGACGGTTGGCAAAGCCTTCGATGAAGTACCAAATCATCTCAGCGATGAGGTTGGCCGTGCGCGAGTTGATGTCGTAATGCGGATTGTATTCGAAGAAACCGATGGAAGAGAGCTTGTAACTCAGTCCGGCATAGCGGGTCATACGGCAGGCCTCTTCGCCGTTGAAGCCATTGGGCGAGGCATTCTTCACACCAGGGGCATCGGCGGCACGAATGGCCGACACATCGAAACTCAAAAGGTTGGCGTTGCGGATGAGCGGCTCGGTCAGTTCGATGTTTTGCTTGATGTTGCCCAAACGATATGCATCGAAGAGCAGCTGTTTCATCAACTCAATATTTTCTATGTCAACATAATACGACTGGTAGCCGATGTTGGTGAAGTTGAACAGGAAATTGGGCTGGTGCAGGATGATATGGCTGAGATAGGAATGCGAGTTGAGGGCTTCCTTGTCATTGCCGATGTCGAACATGGGGTCGACGGCGGCAATGTTGATGAGCTTGCCCGTGGGCTCATACACTTGGTACATCGTATAGGTAAGGTCTTGACCCGCCCCGATGATGATGGGCACAACCTTGTTCTTCATCAGCTCGGTAAGCACCTGACTCACGGCATAATAAGTGTCGTTGAGTTCTTTCCCAATCTTGATGTCGCCCAAGTCGATGATATAAAGTTGTGGCCAATGGTTGAAAAGCGGATAGAGGGCTTTCCGGATGTAGTCCACGCCATCGGCGCAGCCTTTGTTGTCGACCGCACCGCGTTCCTCCTTGACACCGATGATGGCCAAATCCACACCTTCGAGGTCGGGGAATGACTCCTCGTTACGGTAGATGCCTATGCTCTCGCCCAAGGTCTTCTTACCTGGACGATAGGCCGCACTGAAACACTTTTCAGCGACGGGCTCAAGGAAGATGCTGATGTCCATTTTTTTTGGCTAATGGCCTATGACTATGGCTCATGGCTTATGGCTTTTCCCATCAGTGGGTCAGCCATAGGCCATGAGCCATAAGCCATAGTTATTAATGATACAACTTCTGCCAGTTCTTATACTCGCGCTCGCGCCAAGGTGCGTTGTGGTAGGCGTAGCTGACGATGGCGGGGATGACGGTGGTGCCTTCGGCATAGACCATCTGTTGGAGCTCTTCGCTCACCTTTCCCCATGAGCCAGCCTCGAGCAATGTCGATGACGAGCAGGCGCCATCGCGCACGTCGGCCACGGTAATCTGGATGGCATATTTGTGCATAGGCACTTCGTGACCCAAAATTTCGGCGCAGACAACGGTGTCTTGTGCGAAGTTCTTGGGTGTGCCACCACCGACCATAAAGAGGCCTGATTGCGGGCTGTTCATCTTGATCTCAGTCAGCTCAAGGAAGTCGGCCACCGAGTCGATGCTGACGTAAGGCTTGCCGGCTTTCTTGCGGAGCCACTGATGCTTGCCTATGCCGAAGCCAGCAGAGCTATCGCTGAAAGCGGGGCAGAAAATCGGCACGCCACATTCGTAGCAGGTCTGGATGAGGCTCTCTTTCTTCACGCCGTGACCGTTGGCCAGCCATTTGCCGACCTCATAGAGGAACTCGCGGCTGCTGTAGGGACGGCACTCCAAGGTGTCGGCCACATCGCAGGTGGCTTGGTCGCAGGCCTGCAGTTCTTCCTCGTCGATGAAGGTATCATAGATGCGGTCGATATAAAGCTCGCGCAGCTTGGTGTCGGGGATGACGTTTTCCTTCGTGCCGATATAGTGCTTGTAGCCGAGGGCTTCGAAAAGGTCCATGTCGATGATGCTGGCACCCGTGCTGACCACGGCGTCAACCATCTTGTTGCGAACCATCTCCACATACACCTGCATGCAGCCAGCAGCCGAGGTCGAACCAGCGATGGTGAGGATATTGGTGCAGTCCTTCTCCGCAATCATCTGGCAGAGGATGTCGGCGGCGCGGGCGGTGTCGCGCGAGGTGAACGACATCTTACGCATGGCATTGATGAGTTCAGTCGAGTCGTACTTCTTGATGTCGATATGTTCGACAACGTCTTTCAGTAAGTCTTTTTTCTCCATTGTATTTGATTTAAGATTTAAAATTCAAAGATTTAAGATTCGTGCCTCGCAGTGACGCAAAGCGCATCCGATTAAGCTTGCAAAAATATGAATTTATTTGCTGTGCTTCTACTTGATTTGTCGTTTTTACTTTTGGATGACAACCTTCCTCGTCACCACCTTGCCACCGATGACATGGACAAAGTAGATGCCTGCAGGCAGGTCGCTCACGTCGACGGTGGCCGAGCCCTTCACGCTGAAGCCACGCACCTTGGCACCTTGCGGGTTGATGATGAGGACACTGGCGCTGCCTTTGTCATAATCCGTGGTGATGGTCATTTGGCCTCTTGCAGGATTGGGGGTGATGCTCACTTGGAACGGTTCTGCATCCACATCAGGCAACTCCGGAACTTCCGTCAGGATGTCGGTGTTGTGGCTGTAGGTCACCAACTTACCAGAGACCTTCAAAATCGGGTTGCTGGAATTGTTACAATCGGGACAGCTGTTCTGGCCACTCACGCAGTCGGGATAGTTGGGGTGGCATTGGTCGACGTAGGTCGGGTCAAATTCGTAGAGCACGTCTGCCTTGCCATCGGGGAGATATTCGTCGAGGCTGTAGTCCCACACCATCGTCATGCTACCTGGACACCAACCGGCACGAGGATAGGTCCAGGTACCGTTTTGCGGCTGGCAACCAGCAGGGTTAGGCGTGCAGTTTTCCCAAAGGTGCTGCGTGTAAATGGTAGCACCATTGATATTGATGTTGTGAGTGGCTTCGTAGAATTCGGCGGCATTGCCAGTGTTGTAGGCGCCGTTACCTGTGTCACTCCAGTTGTGTCCAGATGTCGTGAGTTGCAACTTGGCCTTTTCGACACAAGGGTTGAAATCCACCGTGCGCATCGGGACGGGGCAGAGATTTTCGTAGTCGCCGAACGAATAGTTGCCGTACCAAAGTTCCTGCATGTCCACATAAGGATATTCCGGTGTGCCTTTGGTGTATTCAAAGATGGCGGTCGGGTTGTAGCCGTCGCCCGTTTGGTATTGTTCGCTATAGTATTCAAATTCAACGAGTCCTTGCAGCACGCTGGTGAAATCGGTCACATCGAGGTCGTCGATGCATTCCACGCCAAACGGAGTGATGTAACGGCAGAGCTCCACCCATTCGCCACGGTAGTTCTTCACACGGAGGTAGCTCTGGTGGTCGTAGGTGTTGCAGTTGCCGTTCACGCAGTTGTGAAGATAATGCAAATTGATGGCATTGAAGGCGTTGACATGGGTTGGGAAGGGATATTCCCCGAAGGCATGAAACTCCGTTGTATTCACCACCATCTCGCCGTTGAGGGCAGAGACCACGATATCATCATAGTTGGTGGTTACATCAAAGGTGTTGGAGGCCGTAGTGACCTTACCGCCCGTTTGGGTGATGGACACGGTCATGTTGTAGGAACCTTCGCCCGAAGGTGTCCAAGTGGTGTACCAATAGCCGTTGTCAGGGTTGTCGGGATAATCGGTCTTCAAGTACAGTTCTTGTCCGTCGACGTTGCATTTCACCTCTTCAAACTTGAGCACGTTACCATGCTCGATGTAGGCACTCAGCACCACCATAACGGGATTCTCGAAGTCGGGCATATACACCTTAGTGCCTTCGTAGGGACGACGGATGGTGATTTCGGGAGTGTAATTCTCCGGGTCGACCACATAGAAAGTACGGGTCACCGCAGGGGCGGGTTGCCATTGTGTGCCGTCGCCGGGCTGGGAGGCACGCACTTTCACGGTGCCTTCTTCACCCGTAAGGGTCAAAATGTTGCCTTCCAAGGTGGCAGGGCCTTGTATCACTTCGAAGGACACGGGGAGACCCGAGGTGGCAGTAGCCTGTAAGGTGATGGGGTCGCTGTAAACCAACTGGTCTGAGATTTCGGCAAAATCCAGGAACTGGGCAGCCAGTCCACCAGGGAAATGACGTATGATAAGATTGTCGAAACCGCACCAACCGCTGTTGAGCATGAAGATATGGTGCCATGTTGCAGGGTCAAATTTGTCGCCACTGCCTGGGGTCAGGCCAATATTGATGCCTTGGCATTCCGGCACAGCTTCCCACTCGCCATTGGGCACATTGCTATACATCCCATAAAGGGTGACAGCACCAGCACCGTCGTTGGCATCAAGGTCGATGGAGACCTTCCAACGAACCCAATCCTTTTCCGGGACAGGGACGGGGAAATTGCAGGCTGGCGTGTTGTTAGGCAAAACGATGCCCTTAATGAAGAGCGGATCGGTGTCGCTTCCGGTGAGGAGCATGTAAACACCGCCGTCAGGAGAGGTGCTGTTGGGGTCGGGAGTGATAGGTTCATAGAGGGCGTGACCGGGAGCCGCCTTGACAGGAGGAAGTACCGAGCCATCGCCATTGCCGTCGTAGCCGATGCCGAACAAGGTGCCCCACCATTCGCGCAACTGGTCGCATTCAATCTCGATGATACCACCTGAAGAGAAATCGAAGCCATATTGGGTAATGTCGTGGGTGGCGATGTCGCCAAAGCCCGTACCCGAAGCGTGCGAAAACACGCCGATGGTTTCGTCAGCAGTGGGGGTTACCGGTGTGGTGCCCCAGAATTGACCAAGGTAATCGGTATACATGGGACCCATGCTACCATTGCCCGCGCTATGCACACGAACATACCATCCATCCTGACCGTTAAGGATGGATCCTTCTTCATAATTGTTGAAGTCGAAGATCTTTTCGACTTGGGCGTTCATCCCAAAGGAGAAAGCCAAAAGCATAAGGATTAGTGATAGTTTTTTCATAATATTAAGTTTAAGTAATAACTATTGACTAACTGTTTAAAACCGAATTACAGAATTATTGGCGCAAAAATAGTAAAAATACTCAATTAGCGTCAGGAAACGAGATTTTTTCCCAATGGTATTTCAACTTTCGTAAACAGCTTGAATATATAAGTCGATGAGCAAAATTAGTTTACATATTGGACACGAGACTACGAGACTTTTTGACTATGACCATTAACAATGACTATGACCGTTTCCACGGGGATGCTGAAGTTTCAGCCTTTGGTTGAAGCGGTCATTGTCATAGTCATAAGTCATCGTCCTGAAGTCAAAAGATATTGCAGTTTAATTTTGAATAGTTACTTAGTAAAAAATGAATTACCCTATTTAATCACCCAATCTTCGAGGGTCTTGGTTTCTGTCGAGAACTTCACACCTGCCTTTACTGTCTTGCGCCCGTCGGTCAGGTAAGGAGTGGCATAGCCTTTCACCTCTATTTGATCCAAGGCTTCCTGTGCCGTGCCGTTCACCTTCAGCTCAATGACATAGATGGTGTCGGGCATCTTCACCACTATGTCGGCTCGGCCTCCTGCACAACGCACTTGGGTCTGGACATAAACATTCAGCATGTTGAAAATCAACATCATCGACCACTCATAAAAGGCTTCAAGATTTGAAATATCCTCCAATTTCTTCTTGAAGCCGTCCACGTAGGGCAGCCCGGCAAAGTAGGACTGCATCTCGCGCAAGGCAAGATCAAGGTCGTTCTTCTTCAAGGCTTGCCAGAATTTCAGGGCGAAGCCTGAGACGACTTGGTGATTTTCCAAACCGATATAGGCTGGAAGCAGGCCTCGCGTGAATCCAATGCGCACTTCCTGATTGGGAATGGAGAGTGTGTACATTTCACTTTCCCTGTCATAGCCTTTGATGGTCAGGTAGCCGCTTTGGTATAGTAACGGCAAGGCATTGTTCATCGCCTCTGTCGGCTGGTCGAAGTCAAAATCCTGAACATTCAGCTCTTCCAATGTGGTAATGTCGGTGCGGAAATGCTGCATCTGACGGATAAGGAAAGTGGGGGTGCCGCTCTCAAACCAATAGTTGGCTATGTTTCTCTGGTTGAAGCATTTCAATAAACTGAAAGGATTGTACACATCGGGCGACTCTTTAGCGAAGCGATAGCCGTCGTATTGCTGCTTCAGCTTGTCATGCATCTGCTCTGGAGTACAATCATACTCTTTGGCCAGCATCGCAATATCTGGTGCCATGGCGGTGGCAAACTCCTCCTCGGTAATGCCACAAATAGCCGCATATTTGGGCTGCATTGAAATGTTGGTCAAGTTGTTGATGGTGGAGAAGATGCTTAGCTGGCTGAACTTGCTGATGCCAGTGATGAAAACGAACTGCTCGTCCTTGTCGCAAATCTTGATGTATTGGTAGAACTCCTGCACGATGCGGCGCACTTGTTCCAATTCATCGGGCTTGTGCAAGTAGTCGAGCATGGGGGCGTCGTATTCGTCCAAGATGACCACAGTCTTCAGACCAGTTTGCTCGTGGGCACGTTGGATAAGTCCTTTGAAGCGTTTACCAGGTGTGGTTTCCGTTTCGTCGCGACCGTAGATGCGCTCGTAATCCTTCAGTTCGTCCTCCAAAGCCCTGACTACCTCCTGCATGTTGGGTTGGTTCTTGCACGCGCTCAAGTCGAAATGCAGCACGGGATGTTGTTTCCAGTCCTTTTCCAATTCTGCAATAGCTAAACCCTCGAAGAGGTCTTTCCGACCCTCGAAATAACATTCCAAGGTGCTGCAAAGCAGCGACTTGCCGAACCTGCGTGGGCGACTGAGAAAAATGTATTTGGCCTCATGAGTCAATTTCCAAACGAGGTCGGTCTTGTCGACATATAGGTATTCTCCCTTTCTGATTTCCGAAAAAGTCTGAATTCCAACGGGATATTTTCTTTCTTGCATGGCAGCGGCGTTTTTATGCCGCAAATTTACAAATTTTTCCCTATTCTCAACTTCGTCGGAGTGCCGAACTTCAGCCATTCAACTTTATTTCTACATTCTTGATCTTCAGTTCAGGGAATCACTTTGACTTGACAGGCCGGTCGATTTGCATGTTTCATCACAACCAGCCTGCCAAAGCAAAATGTGTCATAGAATCGTTACATCTGTTTAGGGAGAGTCATTTGTCACTCTCCCTTTGCCTCATTCCTCCATGCAGTGCATCCCACCGCCGCATCCGTTCAAAGAAGGCTTTCATAGAGTCCTCTTTTAAACTGTCTGCTTTGATTTCGGTTTGTTCAACATTTTCCTTGTGAGAAGGATCACTCTTTCGGCTTCCTTCTCGGCATCCTGTCAATAGCAGGGCGGCCAAAGCCGCCATTGCTACTGCGAGAATAATAGTTTTTGTGATATTTTTCATTTCTTTTTCTCTTTTAATTTAATGTATTGTTGTCATAAAGCATCCGCTTCACAGTGTTGCCATGGATAGTGGCCGTCAGGTTGCCTTGATGGTCTTTCAGGGTGTAACTATAAAACTGTTTCATGAGCGGTTTTTCTATGTTATAGAAATAACAATATACAATATCTTTGTATTAGGATTCAATACGAAAATTTGAGCTCCTAACGGATCCAAGTCCTCTTTAAATTGACGTATATAAAAAGCATAGTAAATACCGTTTTCGTCTAATGTTTTTTTGATTTCTAGTAACACGGCCTCCACTTTCCTCTTGCTTATATAATTCAGATGATTAAACACTTTAGTATGATATGGATTAACAGGTGTAGAAAACCAACCATAATTAAACCAAGTAGAATCTATATAGTCTGGGAAGCGCTTGTTTTCCTTGGATAAAAAGCTTTCAACAGTTTTCGAATCAAGTTCAATTTTATATATTGTAATGCCTTCCTTACACAATGTGCAATCTTCTATTACCTGTTCCTTTAGTACCGTTGCTGTATCTATATCTAATAACGAGGAGATTTCAATAACGTATGAACTATTGCAGCTAGATAGGAATAACAAAGTGAAAAGCCCTACCAATTTTGTTAAGAAATTGCTCATAATTAAACAATATTTTAATACTTCATTGGAATTATTATTTTATGCTTCAGTTGTCCATTCCCATATCCGTAAATATCATATGGGGTTCCTTCACCTGCAACCCATGACCCTATAACTGTTATTATATTTCGAAATGGTCTTCTGGGATGCATTTCAAAACCATAGTTGTCAATTAATCCATCTTTTCTGCCAATTCTCACAGCACCTTCATTGGTCAATCCAGTCAATTTTAGTGTGCCATAGACAAGTCCTGTTGCAATATTTAGTTTAGAAAGAGATTCATAATTTACATATCTTATTTCATTTGGTTGAATGCCGCCTACATAAACGGGGGCTAAATCTATTAATGATGCATCAACAAAGAGTGATTCCCCGTTACCTTTACGATACCAATCATTCGCTTCGGCTAATGTCAAATATCCATCCCAGTCTGGCCTGTTTGATAGATTGTTATAATGATTCAAAAAATGCATGAAATTGCCATTATTAGCGAAGGATAGTGCCTCTTCATCACTCATATTATCCAAAGTCCGACCTATTATTAAGGCATCAGAATGTGACATGTTTTGCTTGAAATTTTCTTTATCCATAATAATTGCTTCTCCTTGAAGCCCTTGGTCATCCGTGCCGAGGAAATTACCATTCACATCATAAATTGGTGAGAACTTCCCCTCGCTCAAATCAGTATTAAAGGCACTTCCATTGCTTCTGTAACTACCAAAGTCAAGATACATATTATAATGCCAATCGACATATTCACGATAGCCTCTTACCACATACCCACTCGGATCCGTAAACCTCAAAGGATTGTTGAAGCAATAAGAATAACGGTTGTAAGCCTGTGTATTGTACTCGTCCTGGATGGCAATGTCGGGCGAGAGCATACGGCCCAAAACGGGGTCGTACAGCCTGCCGTTCATGTTGATTAAGTCGAAGTCATCATAATGCTCATGCAGGGTGTAGCCACGGTCGAAAGTATGGGTCACGTTGCTGTAGCCAAAGCCAACAGGATTGCGGCGGCGGCCCCACGCGTCGTAGCTCAGCCGCTCCACAGTGTTGCCATGGATAGTGGCCGTCAGGTTGCCTTGGTGGTCTTTCAGGGTGTAGTGCATCGTGCCTCCTCCGTTGTTGTACGAAGCAAAGATAGCAAACAATCCCGTACTGGAGGTCAAGTAGTGCAACTTTTTCGTAATGCCATTCTCGGTAACGGTCTCATAGAGCGGCGTGAAATAGCGTTTCGTGCGGGTAGTGGTGCCATCGCTGAAGGTCTGCATCACGCGCTGGCGGTCGATGCCGTAGTTCACGCTAAGGATCTTGTCGTCTTGCTCAAGGGTTTGCAGTTTGTCGAAAGTGGTGTATGTAGCCTCCTGATGGGTGAATAAGGCTTCTTGTCCGGTTTCAGGCTGTAGACCTGTCACTGCATAAGGGCTGGCATTTGTGCCATAGGAATAGCTACCCACACCGGTTTTTCCAGTAATATTTCCATAAGAGTCATAATTAAAACTTTGACTGAAATAGTTTTCATTAGTTGATGGCTTTTCTGCTACAGCCGAAGTTAAACGGTTGAAACCGTCATAACCAAAACTTTCCTTTAAGTCAAGTGTCGCATCTGTTCGCCAATCCAGATTGCCCGTGGTTGTCCAATGGTATTCTTGGTTGAGTAGAATTTGGTTATTTCGTGTTGCTCCAATGCTATTAACCAACCCAGTAACAGGGTCGTAACTATACTCAACATCAATATTACCCTCTTTAAAGCTCGAAATATTGTCCCAACGGTCCGAAGCATTGGCCTGCCAAAGCACCTCACCTGTTGCAGCATCCTTCACATAGTCCATAAAGCCCTTGCCATTGTAGTGGTATTTTACTTTCTTGCCTGAAGGATAGGTAATGGAGCTTTGCTTTCCAAGACTATTATAAGTATAGTTGAAAGTCCACTCTTCTTCTTCGCCCACCTTTTGGGTCTGTTGTATCAGATGGCCATATTGATCGTACAGAAAACCTTCTTTTACCGTTGGGCCGCTGGTTGGTGTATAATTGGTACTTGCCAAAGCACCAATGAAGCCAGAATCGTAGGTCCAATACGAATTGCCGTCGCTGCCACAACGTTGTGTCATGCGCCCCAATGCATCGTATGTGTAGGTAGACTCATCATTTGCTGTTGTGCTTTCTACCAACTCACCGAAGGCATTATAATTATAAGTTAGCTCGCCAAGTGACGGATCTGTGACGGTTAGCGGATTTCGATTGATGTCGTAAGTATAGGTGATATTTGTCATGTTGTTATTGTTGCAAAAGGAAACCCACAATTTTCCATCCCCATAATAGGCGAAATTCACTTCCGTATTGGAAACACCTCCGAAAGACTTCGATTTCTGAACGAACCCCATAGGATTAAACGTAAACTCCGTATGCTGGCCGTCAAATCCAAGGACATCCTCTTTACCATTGGCATAATAATGGTGCATAATACCTCCGTCTGGCCTCTCTATTTCAATGTTTCTTCCAAGATAGTCATAAGAATAATGGGTGTATTGAGGAGTTTCGTTGAGTCCTTTGAAATATGGCGCAGACTCACTTTCTAAAAGACCTGATATACTATAATACCTGTAATCTGTATAGATTTTCTCGCCTTCCATATTACAGCTCACTTCCCGAAGCTTGCGGTTATGCTGATCGTAAAACACGTATGATTCCCGTTCGCCCGACCGTTTGGAATAGGTGAAATAGATGGGACAACCAAAATCAGGCGTGTCTGGATGATAAGTTGTTTCATTCGTTCTGTTATCCACCCACATCATTGTTTGGTCTTCCAATACACCTGAAGGATATTCCGTTTGAATCAAATTGCCAAGTATGTCATAATGATAACTAGTGGTAAGGCCGTTAGGGTCGGTGACGCTTTTCATCCTTCCAGTGGCATCGTCATAAGTATAAGTAGTAGTGTGACCCAAAGCATTTATTGTAGCTTTTGGGAAACGGCCATCATCAAAATAGATGACACTTTCCGTTCTGGTTATCCCACTGCCAGTAGCGGTGGTGGAAATCAAGTTGCCAAAATCATCATAAGTATAAGTTTCGATAAGTTGTTTCTCATTCCCTGGCTCGGTACACTTTTGGGTATGCAGTCCCGTGTTCATGTTATTTTGATAGGATGTATTTCTTATCACCATATTGTCATCAACTTCGCAAAGAAGTTGTGTCAATGTATCAGTTTTTGGAACTCCAAGAATCCATCTGTTCGATTCCACTTGATTTTCAAAAGTCATATCCTTTATTTCGTAAAACGGGTACGAGAATTCATTAATTCCATAGTAGTGCTCATGTTTTGTGACATTTCCAAAGCCGTCCTTTTCAAACTCTTCTTTTTCGAACATGATGTGACCGTCGTTTGTTTTGGTGACAGCTTCTTTCAGATATGGCGAAAACACATCATTTGGAATCTGGCCTAAATTAGCATGAAAGTTAGTATATGTTTGAAAATCATAGGTAAACTCCGTTTCTAAGTAAGTGTCCAAATTATGGCTAGACGATGAATTGAAATGCTTCGACAACCTACTTTCAGGAACCATGATGGAATAGGTATCGTTTAATGAGTAATATTGTGTGGAGATTATATCATCCAAATGATTTTGCCCCTGTTGCCTTGACCAAACCCAATTAAACCCAAGAAAACCTCGACCTCGAGTGTGATAATAGGGGCGTGAAAAGTGATATCTTGTCTTACGGAAGGTCTTTGATGAATTAGGGGCTGTAGCGGTATTGTCATTCATTTCTGTCATTACATTTTCAACGATGTTCATGTAGCCATTATAGGGAAGCACTGGGGTTAAGTCTCTGTTGCCATCGCTCAAGTCATAGTCTTCCCTCCCATATGTATCGTTTTGTACAAATTGGTAGGACACGGGTCTATATCCTATCATCGTTTTCGCTCCCAAGCTAGTGACTATTGTATCTATTGCTCTAACAGGAGGATTGTCCAAGCACCCGGTGTTGTGCAAGGAAACACCAACATTGTTAAAGCCGCTCCGATGCCCCATACGGCATGTCATGACTTCATTGGGTGCAGTTCCTTTATGATTGCCCAATATTGCTACAAATGAATTAAATGTGGCATAATAATCACCATTCCTTGCCAAAGAGTCTATACAGACATCAGTATCACTTTGAGATTTAAGTTTTCGGATCTTTCTGACTTTCACAATGTCTTTGGTCGGTCTGATGAGAAAATCTCTTCTGAATGCCCCAATATAAGTGGCCGAATACATCAGATTCACTTTAACGATACTGATATCGTCACACCCATCTTGGTCCAAATCTGAGACAAACACATAAGCCAAATCATCCGTCTGGTTTTCATAAGTCATCACATAGGAGTCAGTCGTAAACTCATCATTGGTTATGACATCCCGGAAAACCCCGTTCCCTTTCGAGAAATAGAAACGCCATTTGTCATGACACAACAATACAATATCCGTTTTCCCGTCACCATTGAAATCACCCGCACAAAGTCGATAACAATTATTCGAATTGAAGTAATTTGCTGGGATACTATCTGTAATGCTTTGTTGACCAGAAAATTGAAGCCCATTTGTCGTTTCCAAAATTTGATAAAAATGAGCAAAGGGACTACCGTTTGTTGTATGTTTTGCTACTATTAATATCTGATCTTTCTTGTCACCATTGAAATCACCTATGACAATTCTTCTGTAATGTTGTGAACCATAATTGTAGTTATAGAATGCGGTTGTGGAAAACGGAGCATTCTGTGAACTTATTAGCACAAAAGGTTGTTGGGTAAACATGAAGAACAAGTCAGACAAACCGTCACCATTAAAATCAGCAATGGTGAAGTCGGAAAAATCTGTAATATTATTTGGACAACTATAAGTCTTAATGGCCGAGGATTCAAAAAACACGCCTTCATCAGTTGGCTTAATTAAGGTTATCTTTACTCTGTTTTCAAAATGATAGTATGAAGCACACATGATTTCATTAAATCCATCCCCGTCGGTGTCGGCAGGCAAGAAAGCGAGTATTTTCCTTCCATCCATGAAACTCCCATAAGGTGCATCATTAAGACTTGAACAATCGTATTGGAACCCAGTATCATCATAGTGATATAGTTGCTGGTTTTCGGTTATCATATTGTCACTATGGAAAACACTTAAATGATAGCATGGAGGATAACCCTCTTGTTTTTGCATCAAATGTACAATGTCTTGTTCATATTTGGGTCGACCAATAATATTGTCCCGCTCAAATCGAGCGGCAAACGCTGTATATTGAAACCATTGATAGGTGGAATTGTAATCCATATCCAAACTAATTTCATCAGCTGCAGTCTCGTATTGCAGCTGATAATTCGTTTCCTTCCATTTGAATTCGGTTGGAATAAGTTTGTTATATGCCCATTTACCATCATTATCAAAGAATTGCTTTTCTACAAAAGATAATGCTCGAATATCCCAATCCAATGTTTTATAATCTAATTTGTAACTCATTATTTTATGACTTTCATACCAACAGTTAATACAAAATAATCTCTTTGTTATTCTACTATGACCACTATTTATGTTGCTGTTGTTTTGGGAATTTGGCTGTGAGAAATATTTAGGTGGACAGTCATTCCTATCATCATCTGGGTAATACTCGAAAATGATTTTGTATTTTGGTGATAATCCAGCATGACCAGTATAGCATATCTCTTCGGGATAGAAAGCGCCTTCATTCTGGACATTTACATATCTATATTCGATATAGTTGCCAAATGGATCCTCCACCCGAGAAAGGTGCCATTCAATCGGCGTATTGATTTGGGGAAGACAATACTTTACGTCATAGGTGTAAACATTGCCGTCTCTTTTCAGCACGCGAAAGCCATCATCAATACTCCCGTTCGAATTGATAGGATAAACAATGGAATAATCATATATTTCAGGATAATAACAAGGTACACCGTTTCTACTTCCCTTTCGTAAAATAACCCCGTCAAGTGATAACTCATCAACATTTGAGAACTGAACAGCATGACAATCGTCATCGTACATGTAAGAATAAGGCACTCTGGAGATTTTCGACATCCCTCCTAAGCTCCATCCTAAGCCCAAGATACCATTACCTCCCTGACTATTGTAATTCAAACTAAGATGTGGTGTCATCCCATTGATGCCCTCGGGGAACTCCAACGGCATACTGATGACAGCGGCACCGTTTTCGTTGACGTCAAAACTCAAAGGATAGAAGCCAAGTCGGCCTTTAATTGAACAATCATTTGGTTGCCCAAACGTAATCCCATATGGTGTTTCGGGATTGAAATATGGGTCAATCTCCATCATGGCATAATTGGGGCTTTGGGGCAGTGATTGGAACCCTTTTTTCAAATGAATGAAATCGTTTGCCTTGTATTCTATGCTTTGATTTGGTGTTAATGGCGAGTTCAGTTCAAACGACTCTCCATAATACACTTCCTGGGCCCGTGTCATACACACAATAAAGGTTGACACAACGGCAATGAGTATACTGATTTTCTTCATGATATTCAGTTTTTCTTGATGATTTTCCAAGTTTGCGTTTCTTTGCCTGATGTCAGGCGTAATACGTAGATGCCTGCCGATCTTCCGGTCAGGTCGAATTCTTCAGTCGGGTTTTTCACTTGTCGACTCTCAATGACAGATCCTTCTGCGGTGCAAAGCACTGCCTGTATGGAGAGCGGCACTTCTTTTGAAAAGGCCAATGAAAACCTACCGTTTGTGGGATTGGGATAGAGCGAAACAGAGGCACCATCAAAGTTATCTTCAATTTTGGCAAGCCAGCCTTTTCCGTCATCGGTCGAAAGTGAGCGACCGTTTTCTTCCACTTTCTTAAACCCTATAATACGTTCAATGCGATTGCCGCAATCATCGTATTCGTATGTCACAGTGGGGGTTTGGGCAAAACTTACAGTTGCCCAAACCATACCCATCAATGTGAGCAAAACTCTAATGTTTCTTTTCATGGTCGCCTCACTTTCCTTTGAGTTCATCAACCATTTTTCTCAACGCCTCGATTTCTTCCTGCTGTTGCAAGGTGTAGAGTGTCAACTCTTCAATCTTTTTCATCATGACGTTTTGCATCTCGTGCATGTCGTAGCCCTGGTCTACAATTTCACTCTCCGAAGGTATTTCAGGCAGATGCTTATTGTCGCAAATGTACTTTTTCAGCTCATGAAGCGGCATGAGCTTGTAGCTATCCTCAAAAACATAGTCCGACCAATCTTCCACATCTTGAACATAGACTTTGGTAGTGATAAGGCCACCATCCACGGCAAGGGCATACCCCGATGTGGTGTTTTCCGTATTGATGCCTACCTTGCCTGTAAGGGTAATGTTTCCTGATTGCAACCCCATTTTCTGTGAACTAACAATCTGTAATCCAAGATTACTATTGTTTTCCAAATAGGTCGATTCCGAGCTCAAGCAGTAACGGTTGGCCAACAAGTGAAGGTTGTTGCTGCCGGCGTTGATGCGCATCTTGTTATCAGTCCCAACAGAGATATACCTGTATGCGTCTTGAAAACGAATGAAGGCACTATCGTTGTTTTTGTTGTCGGCCTCCAAAATAATGCCGGCATCTTCGCCCGAATCCGAATGGATATGCAATTTGGATTGTGGCACTGTTGCACCGATAGCTACTTTACCCGTCCTGTCAAAATAATCCTTGCCGTCATTGGGTGACTCTGTAATTGTCAATGTAGGATACATGGCATTGACACCCATATAAATGCTTTTGTTACTATTCCGTAACGGGTAAGTACCACTGATGCCACTACCGATAGTTATGCCATAATCACAGCTTGTATAGACATTGGAACCTAAAGAGATTGTGGCCACACCATGTGCACAATTGGAATAGCCTAATGCCACACCAGCCCAGCCGTATGCCTGGTTCATGATACCCATGGTAACAGAGCCATTACCAATCGCTGTATTCTGATATCCTTGTGCAAAAGAATAAGGCCCAGTAGCATTATTTTTCCATCCGAAAGCAACGGCATTGACGCCCGTTACCGTGTCATTCGTTCCAAAGGCGAAAGACTGGGCTCCCCAAGCATATGAGTTCAACCCTCCTGCAAAGGAATTCCTTCCGATGGCCGTATTGCCTGTTCCAATGATGGAAGACACCGAATCTGTAGAGTAAAAACCACCACTACTGCTTATGGTCGGTCTCGTGCTAAGTTGAGCATTAGCATTAACAACGGCTATCATTATTGTAAAAAATGCCGTCAAAGTTCTGAAAATGTTAGTTTTTGTCATGATTTCCTTTTTTTATTGTTAGATTATTCTTTTATAAATTTTCCATTAAGCAATTCATTTTCTAGCTTATACACCCGATAACCATACACCCCCGCTTTCAATCCCGAAACACCCACAGTAAGCACATTGCCCTCGCCACGGATAAACCTATCCAAGCAAGGACGGCCAAGGGCATCCGTAATGCTGATGCGACAACCATCAATGTTTTCCACTCCACTTAGGTCAATGTTCAAAACATCCTTTGCCGGATTAGGATAGGCTATGCCTTGAATCTCCGTCACAGGCATCTCCTTGACCGAGGTGGGTATGGGGTTCATCTCCTCACGGGTCAGTTTCATGACCTTGCTTGCTGCGTATTGCGACAGGAACTCTCCTCCGTCCATAACTAACAGGCAGCCTCCATCGGAATAGGGAAGAACAAATTGTGGCCAATACTTATCGTATTCGTCCTCGTCGAAATAGCGACCGCCTAGAATTTCCATGTCACGGTCGAAAAGGCACAGACCTGTTCGCAGGTTTTCACCAAGATAATACCATGTATAATAACACCCGTACATGGTGGTGTCGTTGACTGTAGCCATGCTTTTGCCTTGACTCTGCTCCTCGGTCCTGTTTTCTTTATGATGGAAATCGGTAACAAAATGGTTGACCCGTCCGCAATCCAAATTGTAGTCATGTTGGCCTGGGCCAACACTCCACTCAAGATCAAGATCGGCAAGGCACAAATGGTAATTGTCTATATCATCATCGCCACTATCTCTCGTACAAAAAACCAACATGCTGTTGTCCGAAAGAAAATAATCGGAATAGCCTCTATCGCCAAAAGCAAAGATACTCATGTTTGCTTGGCCGGGATTTCCCGTAATATAACGATATGCCTTCTCATACTGAAAGTCCTCGTCATAAAAAGCCGTACCTATTCCGCCGCCTGGCCCGTTGCAAAGAAAAATGTATCCGTTCCCGTCAGGGTTCCTAAGAATGTTGTAACATTGGAAACTATTTAAACGAAATTCGGGGTTATCGATGTTATATTCAGGCATCACATAGCGGCATGCTAGTGTGTCGCCATCTTCGTCAAAGCGGTACATATATGGAAAACGATAATAACCAAAGCGTTTCACGAGAAAATCGCCACATGCCATCACGGTGCCGTCGTCTTCAAGCAACAGACAAGGGGATTTTATCTTGTTCAGTGTATCACGCGTATAAACATGCGTACTGATTGTGTCGAGGTCTCCGTTGAAGACAATTGTCCAAATCTCTTCGCCTCCATAGTTAATCATTGTTGTGTCGTATCTTGAAGTACCTACTGTGAAATAGTTGCCGTTCTTCAACTGAACGACATCCGTAAACAATAGCATTCCCGGCAAATCCTCGCAAATGCGTCGTTCGTAACTGCCATCGGGATGCACCTTGATGAGTTGTGTGTTCCAGTCGCGTCGACGGCCGAATCGACCTATTAAAACAGCATCCTCATTTGTGTCAATCATACCCGCATCGATGCGCGAATGCTGGTTGATGTCGTTCTGGTCGCCGAAGTCAAGGTCCCATTGCTGGGCCATCGCTGAAAAGGCGATGGCCACAAACAATGTTATAAAAAAGGATCTTTTCATGGTTTAATGGTGTTGGTTAATCATCCATAAGATTTCCAGGTTTGATGGTTTCTGATGGATATAATGTTCGACGGGCATAGTGCACATGCTTAATGTTATGTGAAAGGAAGTCATCCTCGGTCGGGTTGGGATTTCCTTCGATTGAGAAATCCATTTTCAAGTAAAAGCGATTGCTACCCGACATGGGAAGTCCCATATCATCAGGCCCGATAAGCTCTAGGAACTGTTTTGTACTGTAAAACAACGAGTTCATTTCATCGTCTTGGATGCACAAATCCATGATGCCTTGCCGATAGAACAACCAATCTGGATAATCACATCCATCAAAATCATACTCATGATAATCATAATAGTAGTATCTTTGACCAGTAACAGGATCACGGCCCCAGTCATAGCATATAGATGCAATCGTTTGTCGGAGTATTGTATCAGCCCCCAGCCCAATGCATGTCCCATCACATTTTCCCATAGGAGCCTTATACATCCAATCATCGTCATCATCATACGGGCCGTTAGGACTGGTTGAGGGCGTTGCACAATCTCCACTTTGTCCCGAGGTGCTAAAAAACACCAATTCAGCCGTATCATTCGTGATGTTGCCAAGTTGGACAGTCAGTCCCACATAGCCCTTGTCCTCGCTGATGCCATCATTGATGTAGGCTTGACGTGCCAACACAATGGCTTGATTGTAGGTCGACACTACATCGTCCACAAGAACCTTGCCCTCCGATGTCAACGGGAGGGTGATGGTAAAACTGTTTCTCACCATTTGGACATAAAAGTATTCTGGCTGCGCATATACAGCATTGAAGAGTTCCACGATATCGGCCGCAGCCTCGCTGATGCTTACCGTATCGGCGCTCTTCATGCCAGGGTAAGTTTTCCGTATATCAACCTGCTTCTTGAAGTCAGTGATGCGGGCGATGGCAGCCTCGGCTCTTTTGTCGTTCTGCTCAATTTGTCCGTTATCGGTCAACCTGGTGTCTTGTTCTTTCTTGCAGCCAACCATGAAGGCTGCGGTTGTTGCAACAATGATCAATGCTGCAACCAAAGTTTTTGAAAATCTTTTCATTTTGTTGTGTGTTATGTTGAAATTGTTGTTGTTTGATTCTTTTTTTCGCCCGTCTTGCATGAAATAACTATCTTTGCCACGCAAAACGGGCTTAATACACCAAGGGCATTAGCTCTCCGTTATTAGGTCTTTTTGTTTTTGTTCTAGGTGCTTCGAGAGTTTCGCAATCTTCCACAAAAGCAATCGCTCTTTAAGCACCTTGTTTCTGTTTTTGCCTCTGATATGAGGCGTCATCCAATAAATTTGTTTTTTCCTTTCATAGTTGATTTATTTCGTTCATAAATATTAGTTTACTCATAAACCCATATTAATCTTTAAATAAGCTATCTACTTACTTCTTTCTGGCAACCATCATAAGTTTAGTTTATTACAGTTATGCGTTTCGTATGATTATCCCCTTTCTCATCTATAATGTGTAGCAGATAAAACCCTTTAACCATGTCACTTACGTCAATTTCATTTGAGCTTTGCACGGTCTTTACCAATTGGCCAATAGTATTGAAGACTTGTATTTCTGTGGCTTCGAGGCCGACTATAGTAACTTTTTGCCATGCTGGATTTGGAAAAACTGAGCAAGTGTAATCATTTGCATTATCAGAAACTCCCACTCCATCATTCCCTATGACAACAACGGAAATACCTCCTGGATTTTGCCCATATTTGTAGGAACCAACAGCCACTTTCCCATCGTGCAAAACAGTCATACTTGTGCCCCAATGAAACATATTAGGTTCTAGAAAATAGCTTTTCCATAAGACATTCAAGTTCTCATCAAGGCATGCCAATACTAAACGGTTTCCCCATTCTGCATCTGTCATGTACGAATAATAAATAACATTGCCATAACATGTAGTCCAGATAGGAGAAGGATTGGCTGTGTTTTCGTTGAATTGAACTTCGACCACTTCTTCATGACTCCTGTTGTATTTCGTCAGAACCGCACATTTGTTTGGAGTGTTTCCGCGAGAAGACATGAGATATGTATCCCTTTGTGGAACAATATGTTCATGCCATCCTCCCAGATAGCTCTGGTCGTATGTGTGTTCTTCTATGACTTGAAAAGTGCTGTCAATTATGTAAGTTGTAATTTCAGAATTGGAATGATTTGACCCAATATAGTAATACAAAAGCGGAGAATCACTATAAGTATTGGTGTGTCTCTCGTGAATCCTTAAAGAGGCTGAGATTGCCTCGATTTCCTGATGTGATTTTATTGAGCCGTCAAGACCAATACGCAGCATGTAGAATTTTTGTTGACACCAATAGGATGCGATAATATCACCATAGTTGTCAATGAAGAGGTCTGATGAAGTGATGATGAAATCATAAAGGAAGTTCACGATGGGCACTTCAAAGCCATCTGTGATATTTAAATTTCTATCAAGGAAAGTAAACCTTGCATAGGTGGTACTGTCGCTTAGTTCTTGTTCGAAGCGTCCATATAAGTAAAGCCCTTTTACACCAGGAACGGGTTCGAACAGTGTTCTGAGAGGAACATTGCTTGAAGCGATAATCAGAGAATCCATCACTTCTCCATCCAATGAGACCTTGTAGAACATGTTGCCAATATCATTGCCATACAAATATGCCTCAAAGAGAGGACAATCTACAAGAAGCGTGTTATCATCAGCCTCCACGATGTTGTGTAAGTTGAAATAGTTGCCATTCTCATGCCAATAATCCAAAACTATCTCTTGCGCGTGAATATGGCTGCTAATCATGACACAAATTACGGTAAAGAAAAATCTATTTCTCATTGTTTTAAGCAGATGATTTATAGCAGGGCTGGGAAATCAGCCCTGCTGATTTGGTTTTGTAGTTAGTACTCATTTTGATTGGCGTGGACGCCGTATCCATATCCTACGGTAAGAAGATGATGTCCGAATTGTTGTTCAACAATCCCATCAGTTAAATCTTCATATTCGGGTATAATACCATGGATGAACTCAACAATTCCATAAATGACAGCTTCACCAAAATGGCGGTTATCATTGGCTAACCCACAATATGAATCCTCATAATAACAAACATCAGCCTGTTGAAGGTCACCATAAAAGTACCCTTTGGTACAGAATAGTCTATAATGATACTCATTGGGGCAATAGTTCTCAGGATCTTCAAGCCATCTTTTGAAATAGTAAGAATATTCTCGTGTTTTTACATAATAAGTTCTTGTTTGACTTGGGATAGTGTCTTTCCCCAATAAGACATTGAACACCCTTTCAAGTTCTGAAGTGGCTTCGGAATAAGAATAGCTATATTGGGGAAAATAGTAATCACAAAAAGTGCTGTCAGCAAAATAATGCCATCTACTCTTATTCGAAGAAGTTGTGATAATGGTTATAGTCACAACTCCATCCTCGGAAACAACACAATCAATGTATCTAAAATGTTTGTTTTCAAGCATTAGGCTGTGATAGAATTTGTCAATGTCCGTTCCAACTTTCTCGTATACTTGTGCCAGATCGCTCAATTGAATTGATCCATCGGTAACAGTCACAGTGTTGTAAATTGTGTCAAAACGGACATCATCACATTCCACATTTGCATTGGCGAAATCGTAATTGAAAAGGCTGGATAGATGCCAAGCTGCTTCGTCAATACCCAGTGATTCGTCAGCTTTGCTTTCAATCATCTTCTGTTTAAAGTCTTTTAGGTAGGCATTCATATCTTCAATCTCTTGAGGATTGAAATACTCTTTTGTTGGTTTGTCTTGCTTTTGCAAGGAAGCGAAGTTTTCCTTTTTGCAGGAAACAACAGTTACTGAAATAATTGCAGCAATCAGAAAGGCTGCAGTACCAAAAGTAATTCTTTTCTTCATTTTACTAAGTTTTAATTTGTTGATAGTATTGTTATTGGGTCTAATTCTTTTCTTTTTGTTTTCCTATCTTGTGAAGATTTGTTCTTTCTTTTTCTAATTATAAAATTATGATTATCAATCCGTTACTGTAAATTCACCATAATACTCATCTCCATTGGAGAGTGTAAATGTTACAATGTAATTCCCTGCATTAGGGATGTAGACCTGCAAACCATTCGGTGTAAGCACCGAAAGGAATTGCACTGAAGTACCTGAAATTGTGGAAACTTCAACAGAAACTTGCCCAAGATTCTCATTGAACACCACCGTAAGCACATGGCCGTCAAGAGTAGGGACAATGCTACCGCTTTTGTCCGAACTACCATGTATGACTTTTTCTTTTACTTCAAGAGGAATACCTTTCCCTTTTTCCTCTTCCGTTTCAGCTACGCCATTGGCATAGCACAATGCTCCTGAAAAGACTAAGCAGAGCATCAGAATCAATTTTGTTACTTTTTTCATCGTGTATTAGGTTTAAAATCACGATGCAAAAGTACTGGGGCTCTAAAACCCCTGCAAGAACATGTTGGTTAGGATTGGTTAAGGTTTTTGACTAACGTCTTATTAATCAAATGAATGAAGAATCCTTGGCCATACCCATCAAGGTGATGGGAAGTGGATTATCGCTGCCAAATATCTTACGCATTTTACCATTGCGCTGAAAAACGGTATTGTATGTACGCTGCATCAAGGCAGCAATGTCGGCATCGGTTAGCCCCAACAGATAAAGGCAACAATAGTCAAGGTCGCTATTGGTAAGCTCTGGATAGGTCTTTTTGAGGCGGGCGGTAAACTGTCCGAAATGACGGTCAACGGCCAAACGCAAGTCCAACAACTGTTGCTTGTCCAAAGCAGCATCCTTATAGATGATATAATCTATTTTCGATTTAAACTGCCCCTCGTTCACCCGATCCATAATGAGACGGCATATAGGTTCTTCATCGAAAGATGCAGCAACTTCGGTTTTTGCAGCCAAATCATCCAATTGCTTGATTTGGTCTTTCAGTTCGCGCACCTCTTGGTTGCTTCGTTTCAGCCGGCCAGATATGGCAGCTTGCTCCATGCGATGGGTTTGTCGTTCGGCTTCAAGCATTTCAGCGTGCCGCTTATCTCTTTCTTCCAATTCTTTTCTTGCCTGGGCCTCTTTTGCTTCCATCTCCTGTTGGTGATGTTTCTCTTTATCTTCCAAGGTCTTTTGCGCTGCCGCTTGTTTCAATCTTAATTCCTCCTTATGCAGTTGTTCTGTTTTTCCAAGCATTCTATCTGCTTCCTCTTGTTGCTCCTTAAGAAGTTTCTTGCTTCTCTGTTTTGCCATAATAAGGACAACTAAAGCAATCACAATAGCAATAGGTACAATAACAATAATTGTTTTTCTAATAGATTTTTTTCGTGCTCTTTCAGCCTCATTTTTCAGTTTTTGGTTCGTATATGACTTAAACATATCTTCAAGTTGAGAAACCAAAGCCTTGTTCTGCGCTTCGGATTTCTTCTGTAAAGCCATAAAACGTAAACATCTATCTAGTTTTTCATTATCTCCAATACTATCATAAATAATTCGCAAACATTCAGCAGCAGGAATTTTCAAAGCTATATCATCTTCATTTTCGAATAAGGGTTCCAAATAATACATGGCTGAATCATACATCCCTTCTTCAGCAAACATAGCACCAATGGTAAGAAATCTGGTTTTTCTCTCTTCTTCGTCATCTGCATCAACAAGAATCCGCCTTAATACAGCCAAAGAATGGTCTATTCCCAATCCTAATTGATAGTCACAAAGAGCTTTGGATGCGGTCAAATCCCTATAACTAAGATTATCAGAACTGGGCATTGCCTCAAGAGCTTGTCCATAGCAATCTCTCATTTTTTCTTTGTCTCCCAGCTTGTCATACTGCATACCCAAACGAGTAAGTATATTTGAAACACCTTGCGGCGATGTTGACTCTATTTTGCAATAAACAAGGGCTTTTTCATAACAGACAATAGAAGACTCCATCATAAACTGCTCTGAAAACATATCCCCAAGACGGTTACCAATATACGCCATAAACTGAGCCTTTTTTCCTACCAATTCCTTTTCCTCAAAATGTTCCTCCATCAATTCCAAAGCTTTCAAGTATTCTGCACAGGCATGTACCACATTTCCAAGCTCATAATACCCCACACCATTGATATAATGCGCCCTCGCATCCAAAAACACCTTCCCATCTGTAGAGACGCGATTTATCGCGTCTCCCTTCTCTCCACACAACGAATCAAAATAACCTACGGCCTTTTGTAAATCCTCTCTGTTGGTCTGCTCACAGTCATTTTTATATAGCAGCTCAGAAATCAGCAACTGGCAATAGTGCCCGTCAAAGGTATCAAGCTCTTCCGCCTCAGGACTAACAACGAACTCCTGCAGCAGCACAAAAGCGCTATCAGCCCGCCGCCACATCAGAGAGTCAATCTCGGCCAATATGGCATGAGCACTACTGCTTTGCCCTTCCATTTGTCGTGCATCCCGTCTTCCACAATAGGGAAAAAACAGCAGCACCAACATTATACCTATGACATTCAAGCACTTGTTCATATTACTCACTTACGTGACACTTCGCATTGAAACCACCCCAGAGCTAAAGTCCAGGGTGGTTTCGTTTTCAATCGTTATTCATTCCACCACACCTTGGTCTGCCGCGTGTCGCCATGCGACATTCGCGCAAGTTGTTTGGTGTAGTTCTCGTAATTGTATTCGATTTCCTTCTGGGGATATTCCATGCGGAACGAGGTCAGCTTGGCGTGGTTGGTGGTGGTGGGAGTGGCCATAGTGCGGCGTGCCAAGGCCCAGGCTTCCCAAGGCTGACGGAAGAGGTTGAGCCAACGCTGCTGGTAGATCATCTTCAGGTAGAACTCCTGGCTGCCGTCGTATTCGGGATTCATCCACACGGCGTAGTTCATCACGTTGGCAGCCATATTGTTGCTCCAAGCCCAGATATCAAGGTTTCCGATATAGTTGGTATATTGAGGATAGAAATAAGTCCAACGGCTGGTCTGCTGTGGCATGTGGGTCCAGAAGAGGAACGATTGATAGACTCCTGAACGGATGGACTCGTCGGCATTCAGCGGCGGCGTGATGCCTCCGATGTTTCTCACCTCAATCTCGGCTTTCATAAACAACACATCGGCGTAGGTGACGAGAATCTGGGGCACATATTTCTCGTCTCTTGTCAGGTAATAATTGAACGGAGAAAACAGACACGAGGGGCCCTTGAATGTGTAACTGCCATCACGCGATTGTGCGTAGGGTGAGCCGCCCTCCGTGGGGGTCTCAAGGGTACGGATTTGGGGATAGGGTCGCCATGCCCCGTCGGGGAAACTGTCTGTCTTATGGTTCGTGTCGAAGAAAAGGAAGGTACGATAGTCGAAGATGCCGCTACCGTCCATGTCGTCGGTCGAGGAGATACAGCTCCAAACCGTCTCGCCCATGCGAAGGTTTTTGTGCTCGCGGAACGACCAGTTGATATCCCAGTTGGTACCCAACACACTAGGCCACAAGCAGATACCACCTCCTGTAGCTACACCACCTGAAGTACTCATTTTTGAATAGAGGAAGTTGTAAGCCTCAACCAACAATGGGGTGGCAAAATCAGGATCCTTTTCGTACATACGCAGGCCATGGCGCAAAATGAGCGAGTTGGCAAACTCTGCCCAAAGGGTGTAGTCGTTGTTGAGCAACACATCGTAAGGCAACTTGTAATATTCGTTGCCACTTGCTGTGGTTACTGAGTCGGCACGCATCACATCGCGCGACCACACCAAATCTTCCAGCAGCGATTTGTAGATGCTCTCCTGGGTATCCCATTCGGGCTTCATCGTGGCCTGCGAAGAGGCGTTTTCCCAGATGCGACCTGCCTGAGTATAGGGCATGTCGCCGAAGATATCCGTGACTTTAAAGGTCTGATAGGCCTTCAGCACATTGAGCTGGGCGCGCACTTTGTCGCAAACGGCATCGTCACCCTGCTCCTCGTCGTAATCATCGAAGCGTTTTTCCAACTCACGTATGTTGGACAACATCAGATAATAGTCCGACCATACGTTCGCAGTTCCAATCTGTGAGTTACCCCAAGCCTCGGAAGTCAAAGCGCCGAGTTCCGTCTCGGGATACCAGATTTCATTTTGCAGATAGAACTGTTCGTTCATGCTCTGTTGCAAGGAACTCACCACGCCGTTAAACAAGGCTTCAACGGTCGTTCCCGTCGGCGAGAACGGGTCTTGGTTCATCTCTTCGAATTTCTTGGTGCAGGAGGCTAAAGCAAGAGCTGCACACACTATGATGATATATCTTTTCATATTACAAACTGACTTTAAGGTTAATCAAGAAGGAACGCGTGCCGGGATAGGAGGCGTACTCGAGGCCCTGGGCGTTGCCCGAGCCTTGGGTGCCTTCGGGGTTGATGTTGTCAGGCAAGGTCTTGTAGATGTAGAACAGGTCGCGACCTACCAAAGAGATGGAGGCCTGCTTGAAGAGGTTCTGCTTGTCGAGCAACTTGCGCGGGAAGTCGTAGGTTAACGAGAGTTCGCGCATCTTGATCCAAGTGTTGTTCACGATGCCCGGGGTGCTGATGATGTTGCCCCAACCGCCATAGTTAGGCATGTATTTGTAAAGGTAATGCACCACATTCTCGTTTTGGTGGGCTTCGCCCGTCTCGGTATTGATGCAGTAGCCTGGCAGGATGACACCATAATTGCCAAGCAACTCACCGTTCTCATAATAAGGCAAGCCGTTGCCTTCACGTTCATAGAGCGTCTCAAGGCTTTGTCCGGTCTGCATGGCCACCACGTAGGAGGCGCAATAGATTTGGCCACCCAACTTGGCATCAATCAAGGCATAAAGCGACCAATTCTTATAGGAAGCTCTCAAGTTGATACCACCCGTTACCAAGGGGGCGCAGTTGCCAATCGGCACACGGTTGTCGGTCTTCAAATAGGTGGTACCCGTCTCATTGAGCAAAGGCAATGGCTTGCCGTTGGCATCGTAGAAAGGTCCTATTTGCGTGCCGTTGGGCATGGTGTATTCATAGACATAGTCCCATCCGTAGATGGTGCCATACTCGTCGCCTTCTTCCACCGCGACCGCAGGACCATTTGAGCCCCAAATTTCGGAAAGTGTGTACATGTTGGCACCGGCCAAATCTACAATCTTGTTTTTGTTGCGAGCGAGGTTCAATCCCACCTGAACACCATAGTCTTTGCCTTGAGCGATGTCGTAGGTCATGATGGCCTCGATACCCTTGTTGGTCACCACACCCGTATTGATGGTCACGTTGCTGGCACCCGATGAGGGAGCAAGCGGCGAGGAAAGGATTTGGTCCCAACTGTAGATATCGTAATAGGTGAAGTCTAAATTGAATCGGGCACCTAAGCCGAGGTCGAAGCCGAGTTCATAGCTGCGCTGACGTTGGGGTTTCAATTCCAATGGCGGAACGGTAGTTGGCAGAACGGCCGAGAGCTGGTGTCCGAAGGAGCTGGTGTTGTAAGTATAGGTCAGCTGGTAGGGTTCGGTGTCGCTGGCGGTCTGTGCCCACGAACCTCTCAGTTTCAGGTAATTGACGGGACCCCAGTTCCAGTTCTTGAAGGCCGAGGTCGGGACAAAACTCAAAGTGGCGGAAGGATAGAAATAGGAGTTGTTGTTGAGAGGCAAGGTTGATGACCAGTCGTTACGACCCGTTACATCCAAAAACAGCCAATCGCTGTAGCTCAAGTTGAAGAAACCATACACCGAATTGACTTGCTTCTCCCATCTCGATTCGCCAAAGGTGCGTTCAGAGGCGTTGGAGTAGTTGTAGATTGTGTAAAGGTTGGCATAAGCCCAAGTGCCCGAAGTGCCGTTGATGCCATCGCGATAGCCATAGTATTGCTCACCGCCGGCAGAGAAACGCACATTGAACTTCGAACCAAAGATTTTTTCCTTGTGGGCCGTAATCAGGAAGTCCATGTCGCGGGTGAGCGAGGAAGACTTGCTCTTTGAGTAGTAGCCCCCTGCCAAGCCAGTGATGGTGGTGGGCTTGTGCTTGGTGATATAGTTGTCGTCGGTCCAGTCGAGGGCCACTTTGGCACTCGCGACCAACCAAGGCGTGATGTCGTACAACAGGCGGACAGAGCCGTACATCTTGTCGCGGTTGAGGGTCGTGTTGTTGTTGTAGAACGTCCAGAAGGTGCTGCTGTAGATGTAGGGATAGGGATAGCCATCAAACTGGTTCATCGTGCCATCCTCGTTTTCGTATGTTGTGCTTTCAAAGCCTTTCCAGCTACGGGGCCAGCTGTAGAGCAGACCTTTGTTGAAGTTGCTGTTCGACTCTCCAATCTCAGGCGAGTTGAGGCGGAAATAATCCAAATAGGTGAACGCCACATCGACCTTGATTTTCTCCGACACATTAAGCAAAGTACCCACATTAACAGTAGTCTGACGCAGGTTACAGTTGTCGATGATGGCATCGGTGCGCGAGTCGGTGAATGAGACACGAACACTACCGAAGTCGCCAGCATTTTGGAAAGCGATGTTATGGTTCATCGTATGGCCATTCTTGAAGAGCATCTTCAGGTTGTCGGGCTGAGGTGAATACTTGCGGATTTTTCCGTCCCACCAGAGAACGCTCTCGCCGTTCATCTCAGGACCCCAGCTCTGGGCACCGCCATAGTAACCGAAGGTGGTGTTGGTGGGTTCGCCCGCTGGTCCATTGTCTACATTGTAAATGTACGGAAATTCATACACTTGATTACCGTCTTCGTCAAACATACCATCGATGGGCGTCAATGTCGGCGTATGGAAGGTGATTGGGCCGCAGCCACCGAATTTATTCTGCACTGTGCGATACAAATAAGGTGTTGTAAGCTTGAAACTAGCAGAATAGCTGATGCCGAGGCCGCGTTGCTTCGAACCTTTCTTGGTGGTGATAAGCACCACGCCGTTGCCGCCACGCGAGCCGTAAAGGGCCGCTGCCGTGGGGCCTTTCAGGATGTCGAGGCTTTCGATGTCTTCCTGATTGATGTTGTTCAACGCTGTACCCCAGTCGCGGCCACCGCTCCACGAAGTAACACCGCCTTCGTTGGTCATCGGAACACCATCAACCACGATGAGAGGTTGGTTGTCGCCAAAGATGCTGTTGTTACCACGAATGGTGATACGTGATGCGCCACCATCAACGCCGTTAGGGTTAATAATCTGCACACCTGCCGAGCGACCGCTCAATGCACTGATGATACTGCCTGAGCCTGACTTGGCAATCAGATCGCCGCCGATTTCTTCGGTAGCATAGCCCAATTCGCGTTTCTGACGTTTGATACCAAGAGCTGTGACCACCACATCGTCAAGCGTCTGTGAGTCAACTTCAAGGGTGACGTCGATTTTGTTTTTGCCTTTGATGGCAACTTCCTTGGTCTTGTAGCCAACAAAACTGAAGACCAGTACGTCCTTGCCATCGGCATTCAAAGAGTAATTACCGTCCATGTCCGTCACGGTGCCAACAGAAGTGCCTTTCACCTGAATGGTGACACCAGGCAGACCGTAACCGTCATCGCTTGAAACGACCTTACCGCTCACTGTCAGGCTTTGTGCAAAGCCGACCAACGGAGTCATTAATGCAAGCACGAATAGGAAAAGTAGAGTTTTTCTGTTCATACACTAATTGTTTAACTTTGGGGACAAAAATAGGAAATATTCTTGTTGGTCTCGCAAAATAAAAAAAATAACCTCTTTAAACATAATGGCTGCCATGCAACGACAGCTATATCTTGGGTAAAAATACATGATAAAAAAGAGCATTTTCTTCAAAAATCGTCGTTTTGCTTGTTCATTTTATTTAGAACACCTATCTTTGCAAATCAATAATGCTTATACCCTTTTGTTTATGTCAGACGCTATCGAAAACCAAGAAGAGCAGATTCTTTCAGAAGAAACCGTAAAAGAGACCGACAAAAAATGCCCCAATTGTGGCGCCACCGTGGTCTTTGACCCAGCCTCGGGCATGATGCGCTGTCAGTATTGCGGCTATTCGTGCGAGCTTCCGAAGGCTGAAAACGAGTGTGAGATTTGTGAGATGGACTTTGAGTCGGCCATGCACACCGAGAGCTTCGACTGGGGCAAACAGAAGAAAGAGGTGCAATGCAAGCAATGCGGTGCCGTCAGTATCTACGACGCTCTTGAAACCGCCGCTGTTTGTCCTTTCTGCGGTTCCACCAACGTGATGCCCGCCGCCAATGAAAACACCATCGCCCCGGGCTCTGTGTGTCCCTTTGCGGTTACCAAGGAACAAGCCAGCGAACATTTCACGAATTGGCTCCAGAAGAAATGGTTTGCGCCTTCGAAAGCCAAAAAAAGCGCCCGTCCCGAGTCCATCCAAGGTGTCTATCTCCCCTACTGGACCTTCGATGCACAAACTACTTCCAACTTCATCGCACAAGCTGGCTTCGACAAAAAGGTTACTGACAAAGATGGCAAAACCAGCACCAAGACCGACTGGAAACACGTCAACGGTGTGTTTCAGAAATCGTTCGACGATGTTCTGGTGATGGCCTCCAAACACTATGAAGATTCGGGCGTCAAGGCGTGCGGGTCTTTCGATTTCTCGAAGCTCGTACCCTATACTCCACACGTGATAGCAGGATTCATCGCCGAACGCTATTCCATCGGCTTAAAAGAGGGCTGGACATCGGCACAAAGTACGATTCAGTTCCATTTGCATAACGACATTTCCTCTTATATCCGCAGACGTTGGAATGCCGATCGTACCAGTTCCATAAAATTCTCGACGCTTTATAGCAACATCACCTACAAATATCTCCTCGTCCCCGCTTGGATTTCTTCGTTCAAATACGAGGGTAAAGTGTATCAGTTTGCCGTAAACGGACAGACGGGAAAGGTTGGCGGCAAGTCGCCAGTGTCAGCATGGAGGGTGCTATTGGCCATCTTGATGGGTGTTGGAGCTATAGCTGCGCTCTATTTCCTGCTTTCAAATTAACCTTTTTGTTTACAATAAAATACCTTCGATTTTCTTCATTGCCTTGCGTGCCAAAAGGCCTTTGTGCATGACCTGATAGGCCAACTCGGCAATGGGCATCTGTTGACGTTGTTCAGGGGTAAGGTATTGGAAATAATCTGAGGCAAAATACCCTTCGGCCACCATGGTCATCTCGTTCAACGACGACTTCACCGAATTGCCACGCCCTATCAACACGCCCAAACGACGGTTGCGGCCATGGATGGAATAGCACGAAACCAACAAGTCGCCCATGAAACTGGAGGGGATCTTGTCCACGTTGCTGGCGCTGAACGTGACATCCAATACCTGATGCATCTCCTTAGCGCAATTGGCCACCAAAACAGCTATGAAATTGTCGCCGTAGCCCAAACCAAAAGCCATGCCTACAACAACGGCATAGATGTTTTTCAGCACAGAAATAAATTCAAGATATTCAACCTCTTGCGAATAACTCAATTTCAAGAAATTGGTCTTGATTTTTTCGCCAATCCTTCGTGCATTGTCAAGGTTGGTGCATGAGATAGTGAGGTGTGTCAGGCGGTTATGCGACACTTCTTCGGCATGGGTGGGACCCGACATGAACGCCAATTGTTCGTCACATAATCCATACTGTTTTTTCAGATAGTTGGTCACCAACAGATTATCCTCAGGAACAATACCCTTTATGGCGGAAATGATGAATTTGTCCTTCAAGGAAACCTCCAAATCAGAAAGGTAGTTTTTTAAGTAGATGGCCGGCGTGATGAGGAAGATAACATCGGAACGATGCACCATCTCGTTTAGGTCGTCTGAAAGATGAATTCGACTTATATCAAACTCAACATCAGGAAGATAGCGGCAATTATGTCCTTCTGTACTGAGCGATTCCAATACCTCAGGGTTGTGGATGTACCAATCCACTGAAGTTTCATTCATGGACAAAACCTTCATCATGGCTGTTGCCATGCTTCCATGACCTATTACAGCACAATGTGATTCCTTTTCAAGATGATAGCCCATTCCTTTAGTCTAAAAAACATGCAAAGATAGCGGATTTCTCCTTCATTTTACAAGTTCTTTTTGTCAACAGGATTGGCATAGATGCCTAAAAAGATGGATTTCAGCAACTCACGGTCTAAATCTTTATGTTCGTCAATCCAAGCCAAATGTTGCAAAAACTGGTCTTTTTCCTTCAAAGTATATTGGTTCGAATAAGCTTCGGAACCATCGCGTAGGTCATGGGCGATATAATTGTTAGGCCAAAGCACATAGTTACCGCAAATTTGATGATCCATCCATTCCGCAACCTTTTTATAGAATTCTCCCGAAGAGCAAGTCCCGAAACTTTCCAAAACAGTTGCCGATAGCTCCGACCCAAAATGAAAATGAACCCTTCCCTTGGGCTGCTTCACGCCCGTGAGAACGCTATTCAAGTCTTCCCCCGGCTTTTTCTCATACTTCTGAAAACGCGAAATATACATTTCCATGGCTTTCAACTTGTCGCACGATTCCCACTCGTAAGAGATGGAAACCGGAACAATGTGCAACTCGGCCAACGAAGCTACACGGTCGTCGCGGCGACTCATGCCCAACATCTTGATGACCGCTGGGTCGGTTTGGTCCGTTCCATCTTTGGTGCGTCCGTTGCGTTGGGCAATCCAAACGGATTCGTGCTTTTCGACCAGCAGATGACGAATATAATCGGAAGTATGCGCCAATTCATTGTAAAACTCCATCTTGTTGCCCCCACGCTTCATTTGGAACATCTTGTTAGCTTTTGCAAAATCGTTCGCCAACTGATTGAAAACCAAATTACTGCCGAATGCAATATTGAAAAGCGAATAGTCATGTATGGCCAAGATATAATCCATGAACATGGCATCCAAAACGATGTCGCGATGATTGGAAATGAAGAGATAAGGCCTGCTTAAATCCAAATGCTTCAAACCCGAACTACCCAGTCCATCGGTGGTTTTTTGCTGGATTTTCTCCACCATCCGCTTGACTATTTGCAGCTGAAAATCATTGACCGTCTTTATGTTGCACAAAACCTGTCGAAACTGTTCCGCTCCCATTCCGAAATCAAAATACTTCAAAATGCTTGGAATAGCCTCATCGTTTGCTATGCGCTGCATGGCAGCAGGGATTTCCTCGTCACGATAAGAGCGAATATCTTCAAAATCTTTCATAATTCTTCCTTTGGAATTGCAAAAGTAAGATTTTTTAAAACCATCAATCATTTTATTTCCTATCTTTGACCCCAAATTTGATGTTGAATGACCGAAGAAAACAACAAATGGTTGGTCGTCGTCAACCCGAAGGCCTCTGTCGGAAAGTCAGGAAAAGATTGGCCTTTGATTAAGCAAACACTTATCAATGAGGGTATTGAGTTCGACGATGTGCTTACAGAATATCCCCGACACGCTATCGAAATTGTCCGTGATGCCATTGTGGAGAAAGGTTATCGCAAGTTCATTTCGGTGGGCGGTGACGGCACCAACAATGAAGTCATCAACGGCATTTTCACCCAAGAGGCTGTGCCCACCACCGAAATCACCATGGCCACCATGCCTATCGGTACGGGCAACGACTGGCGCCGCACTTTTGATATTCCTTTGGAATACGACAAAGTGGCCAAAATCATCAAGGCAGGACACACTTATGCGCACGACATCGGCAAACTGACCTACTATGATGACGGCAACACACGCATCCGTTATTTCCTCAATGCCGCTGGAACCGGACTTGACGAGATGGTGTGCCACTCAACCAACCTCATGAAGCAACAAGGCAAGGGAGGCACCATTCGTTATCTGATTAGTTTGGTGAAGTGTATGTTGACATACAAAGTCACCCATATCCAACTCACCATCGATGATGAACTTGTATTCGACGACGCAATCCTCAACCTTTCCATCGGTAACGGACGCTTCAACGGAGGCGGTATGATGACCATGCCCAATGCCATCCCAAACGATGGTTTGCTTGACGTTACGGTCATCAAGAAAGTATCCATCTTCAAGTTCGCTGCCAATGTGAAGAACATTTACGACGGCAGTTTTATCAATAAAATCGATGAGGTAAAGACTTTCAGAGGAAAAAACATCCACATCGTTTCCATTCCGCCACATTCCTTGAAAGTGGAAACCGAAGGCGAAAACCTCAACAACTCGCCTTTCGACTTTGAGGTGCTGCCAAAGGCCGTTAACATGGTCATTCCCAAGGATATGGGGCAAAAGAAACAGAAAAAGAAACTGCGCTTCAAGAAAAACAACAATTCAACAATTCAACAATAAACAATCAACATCATGACAAACATCGATCAAGTAAAATTCGAAAACAAGCGTGTGGTTATCCGCGTTGATTTCAACGTCCCGTTGGACGACAACTTCAACATCACCGACGACACCCGTATGCGTGCCGCTCTGCCTACCATCAACAAGGTCTTGAACGACAAAGGTATGGTTGTGCTGATGTCGCACCTCGGTCGCCCGAAGAAGAACCCCGACCCGAAGTATTCCATCAAGCCGATTATCAAGCATTTAGAAGAACTTTTGAACCGTCCTGTACAATTCGCTGAAGATTGCATGAAAGCCGCCGACCAAGTGGCTGCTCTGAAACCTGGTGAGGTGCTCGTACTTGAAAACCTCCGTTTCTATGCCGAAGAAGAAGGCAAGCCGCGCGGCATCGAGAAAGGTGAAGAAGGCTACGACGAAGCCAAGAAGGCCGTCAAAGCCTCGCAGAAAGACTTCACCAAGACCCTTGCGGGCTATGGCGAATACTACATCAATGACGCTTTCGGTACCGCCCACCGCGCCCATGCTTCAACCGCTTTGATTGCCGACTATTTCGATGCCGACCATAAGATGTTCGGCTATCTGATGGGCAAGGAAGTGGCTGCCGTCAACAAGGTGATGAACGAGATTCAGCATCCTTTCACAGCCATCATGGGTGGCTCGAAAGTCTCCACGAAGATCGAAATCATTGAGAACCTGCTCACCAAGGTCGACAACCTCATCCTTTGCGGCGGTATGACCTACACCTTCAAGAAGGCCCTCGGTGGCAAGATTGGCAACTCCATCTGCGAAGACGACAAGCTCGACCTCGCCCTCGACATCCTTGCCAAGGCCAAGGAAAAGGGCGTCAAGCTTGTGCTTGCCGAGGATTGCGTAGTGGGCAACAAGTTCGCCAACGATGCTGACACCCAAGTCGTTGACCCAATGAACATTCCCGAAGGCTGGGAAGGCATGGACATCGGCCCGAAGACCCGCGAATTGTTTGCCAATGTCATCAAAGGCTCGAAGACCATCCTTTGGAACGGTCCCTGCGGCGTGTTTGAGTTCGACACCTTCGCCAAAGGCTCCAAGTCCATCGCTGAGGCCATTGCTGCAGCCACCAAGGATGGTGCCTTCTCGCTCATCGGCGGCGGCGATTCCGTGGCGTGCATCAACAAGTTCGGTTTGGCTGACCAAGTTAGCTACGTCTCCACTGGCGGCGGTGCCCTGCTTGAAGCCATCGAAGGCAAGGAACTGCCTGGCATTGCAGCGATCAAGAAGTGATAGCATCATTATTCTATCTTACCAAAAAAGGCGGCCTTGGTCGCCTTTTTTTACTTTCAAAAGTAAAAAATAACGCTCATTTTTATTTCTCTAAAGTAAAAAATATATGATAAATTTGTTTTTCTAAAGTAAAAAATCGTAATTTTGCGGCGAGAAAAACAGAAAACTATGGATACTTTGTTCAAAACCTACGGTCGTTTGTTGGCCGACACCGATTTAAGCTTTACTCGATACCTTTACGACAAAATCAATTGGGACAACCGACTGATTGTCATCAAGGGAGCGAAAGGCGTAGGCAAGACAACCCTGATGCTACAACACATCAAACGCACTTTTACGAATGTCGAAAAAGCCTTGTATGTTTCTTTGGATCATATTTGGTTCGCCAACCACACCTTGCTTGAATTGGCGGAATATCACTACACGCATGGCGGCACCCATCTTTTTTTGGACGAAGTCCATAAATACAAAAACTGGCAGCAGGAAATCAAGAACATTTATGATTCCTATCCTCGTCTGCATATCGTGGTGACAGGCTCATCGATGCTGAAATTGGAAGAGTCGCTGACCGCTGACCTTTCGCGTCGCCACCGTGCCTACACGATGGAAGGTCTTTCGTTCAGGGAATATTTGAAGTTGGAGCAAGTGGCCGACCTTCCCGTGCTGTCGTTGGAAACTATACTGAACAACCATTTCACCGAGGCATCGCAAATCACGTCGAAAGTAAAGGTATTGCAACACTTTGAAAAATACATAGAATCAGGTTATTATCCATTTTATCGCGAAGAAGGCGATGGCTTTCCTGACCGACTACAGCAAGTAATAGACACAGTTGTCACCGTTGAAATCCCGGTAGTGAGCCATATCGAATATGATTCCGTCTATAAAACCAAGCAACTTTTGGCGGTTTTGGCCGAGATGAAGCCTTACACCTTGAATATCTCGTCGCTTTGCACAACATTGCAATCGTCGCGCAACAATGTATTAAAACTCCTTGATTTGATGGATAAGGCGGCTTTGGTAAGACGACTCTACGCCACCGAAAGCGGAATGAACATGTTGACAAAGCCAGAAAAGATACTTTTCTACAATACCAATCTGATGTACTGCCTGACCCCTCAAGTCGATTCGGGAACCATGCGCGAAACCTATCTTGCCTCGCAAGTTGGTGTCAATCATAAACTTTATATGCCTAACAAAGGCGATTTGGTCGTAGATGGCAAATGGCTCTTCGAAGTGGGCGGAAAAGGAAAAGGTTTCTCTCAAATCAAGGATATCCAAGACAGCTTTGTTGTAACCGACAATACGGAAATTGGCCACGGAAACAAGATTCCTTTGTGGCTTTTTGGCTTGTTGTATTGATGAAAAGCGTATTTTTGCCGATAGTTTAAAAATTTCCCAAAAATGAAAAAAGTAACCTTGATTTTAGCCTTGTTTCTCGGATTCATTCCGATGCTGAACGCTCAATGGACAAGCCCGGGCAACGGAACGACTTACACTTTGGATGACCTCGTGGAAATTAGTGGATGCGTGAGTTTTGACCCTCAAATCTTTTATTACTTCATTTCGGGCGACATCACCATCTCGGCCAACGACAAACTTTACATCAACCGAAACGACGGACTGATTTATATCACGTTTGCCAACGACTACACCATTACCATCAAAGGCTCGATGGAAGCCATGGGACAAGATGAGGAACATTATTTGCCAATAGGAATGGGAAGCGGCCACCTCCGCTTTGAGGATGCCTCTGACCCCAGCTTTCTCAGTTACTGCTGGTTTGGTGAAATGAATGGCATCCAAATCATCAACAGCGATGTGACTTTTGATACTTGCCGATTCCACTATTTTTATTCCCAACAGCAGTCGAGTGCCGTCAATTGCATGAACTGCGACCCAGTTTTTACCAATTGTGAGTTTTATTCCAACGAAGGCGCGGCCATCGGTTCTCCCGCCAATGGGCAAGCCTCTCCGCAAATCCTGAACTGCCAGTTCACTAACAATGTGACTTCCAACGCCAACCAACCCCAAATCAATCTCGGACCTGGCGCAAACGATACCATCCGTATCGTGAATTGCACCATTGAGGGTGGCGGACACGACATGTCGGGCGGCATTACCATTGCAGATTTGATGAACACGGGCGACACCAAAATCCTGCTGAAAGACAACGTCGTCAAAAACAACCGCTATGGCTACAACCAGCAAGGCTACAATTTGAGTTCAGTAATCGTTGGAAACCAATTCATTGACAATAACTTGGAAACCAACCCCATGAACGGCGGCAGCGGCATTAGCGTTTTCGGCATGAATGAGAACAACAAAGCTGTCATCCGCAACAATATGATTACAGGCAACTTGTGGGGCATCACCGCCATCAACGCTTTCGACATCGACCTTGGCACCGAAGACGATTGGGGCTACAACCAAATCCACGACAACGGCAACGGCGGCGTGGTTTACGACCTTTACAACAACTCCGCCAACGACATCATGGCCGTGGGCAACTATTGGGGAACGACTGATATACAGGAAATTGAAAACCACATCACCCACCAAAACGACGACCCAAATTTGGGCTTGGTCAACTACATTCCTTTCCTTGAAGACGATAATGTAAGTGAGTCTAACACTACTGCTTTTGAAGTGTGGCCGAATCCCGTTTCCGATGGTAGTTTCACTCTTACGCTTGAAAAAGCCATACCTTCCGAATTGGTGATTTACAATGTCAATGGACAGATTGTGAAATCACAAAAAATTGATAATCAGACTAATGTTATTAATGTTGAATCTTTGGGAAGCGGGGTTTATTTTGTTGAAGTAAGGAATACTTCGGATAAGTCGGTTAAAAAATTACTAATCAAATAGGTATTACATTACTTTTTGTTACTTTTGCACAAATAAACAACTAACTATGCCCGAAATACATTATGATACCAAGAATCAAACAATTTGAACTAAACGATGACTGGAACTTGATGGTGACTTTCGATGATGGCTTTCGTGTTTGTTACGATGTGAAGGATGACATTGATACCATTGAAGATTTCAAAAGTTTGACTACTAAGATTGGTTTATGGCCTATGGCACAATTGGATAGCAGTCGAACCTGTATTTATTGGAACGAACGAATTGACATACCCAGCGACACTATATATGAATATGGTGTGCCACTTAACTGATAATACTAAACCATGTCAAAAACCATAGTAAATATCATAGACAAAAGCAATCCGTTGCCGGCATATCTTTTCACTAAAGAATACTACGAAGACGGCGACGAACTGCTGTTTATCTCCGCCGAGGAAGAAATCAACTGCATTCCTTTGTTAATCAAAGCGTTGGATATTGATGAAACGCTTGTGAAAACCATCATCGTCAAACGGTATCAAGACAAGTTCTTGTATGAGCGCATCTGCCGCACCATCAAAGGTAATCTGATTCCCAACAAGCAGTATTACCTTAACCTGGCAGGTGGCAATCGTTACATGACTTTGTCGGTGCAGCATGTCTTCGAGGAGTTCAACACTTTGTTTTTCTACACGCAAACCCGTGAAAATCTCATTGTCAAGACCATCTTTGACCACAGCATCTATGACGATGATGACGAGGTGTTCCCCATCAAGCATCGGATGACTTTGAAGGAATATTTTGGCCTTTATGGATTGCAAAGCGATGTGGACCAACCGCGCAAACAGGTGAAAGAAACCGCTTTCTCGCAGCATTTGTTCACTATGTTCTCGCAAAACCTGCTGGGTCGCGGCGACTATCAAGTGATGGAAACCTTGCGCGAGAAATACCGCAACTGGAAGTTTCTCATCATCTCGCAGGTCGAAAACCCCGACAAGGAATATATGAAAGCCATACCTAACCTCAGCAAGTTCTTGGATTTCATTGGTTTCGTTCCAGAAAGACCAGGTTCTTTGCAAAACTATGAAATAGAATACCTTACGGGCGGTTGGTTTGAGGAATATGTCTATGCGCTGATTAAGAATGTGCTGCAACCCGATGACATTGCTATGGGCGTGCATATTTCCAACGGCGTCATCAAGCACAACAACGAGTTGGATGTGTGCTTTATGAAGGCCAACAAACTGTTCGTCATCGAGTGCAAGACGGGTGTGACCAGTGAAAGCCTTTTTAATGAAATCGTCTACAAGGTCTGCGCCCTGAAGGAAGTGCTTCTCGGTAGCGGCAATTCCTACATTTTCTCGCTCAAGAAAGACCACAAAGGCAACTGGAAAAAGACGGCCAAATACATGGGCATCACCTTCTGCGACTGGCTTAATTTGACCAAGCCTGAAATGTTGAAGAACATCCTGAAATCAATGGACAAGATTGCCAAGGAAAACTGATTTTTCGGAAGTAACTTCCACTCTTGACTTCAGTCCGAAAAATAAAGATCGATTGTCATCGAAATGCCCGGCAGGGAAACCGAAACAAACGGGATAATCGTATTCCGCCACAGCCTCGGCAATGACCTCTTCGGCTGTCATTCCAAAGGGATGACTATTATCATGGATTTGCGTCAATCCGCCCACAATGAGGCCTTTCAGGTGGGCGAGTTTTCCAGCGCGTTTCAATCCGCGCATCATCCTGTCAATGTGGTAGATATATTCGTCCACTTCTTCGATGAACAAGATTTTTCCATCCAATTCGGGAAAAGTATCGGATCCTATCATGCCATACAGAACCGACAGATTTCCACCAACAATTTCACCTTCCATCATGCCCAAGCGGTTTAATGGGTTTGAAGGAATTTCATATTGCAAAGGCTTGCCCGTCAAAGCATCGTATAAAGACTGTTTGGCTTCTGGAGTCTTGTTGGCAAAATAGAAAGGCATGGCAGCATGCAGACTAGGAATGCCCAAACGGCTCAGTTTTCCATGCAACACCGTACCATCACTGAAGCCAATAATCCATTTCGGATGTTGTAAAAACTGGGTGAAGTCCAACTTGTCAATGATACGGATGCTGCCATAACCACCTCTTGCTATCCAAATTGCATCAATATCTTCATTATCAAGATATTCTTGAAACACAGCTGCACGTGTGTCATCGTCACCAGAGAATATATAATATTGATTGAAGAGTCTGTCATCGTAAACTGGAAAAAAACCCATGTCTTTCAACCACTGAATACCAAAGGCCATCTCTTCTTGTGTCACCATTCGCGCTGGAGCTGCGATGGCTATTTTGGAGCCGATTTTTAGCTTATTTATTATCAAGAATTTAATAATTAGAGAATTTATTACTGAAAGCTATTATTTGAATAAGAGAAAAAATCATGAATGATTTTCATTCTTTAATAACATCGTTTTCATCCAAGGCTTCGCCATCATATTTCACTTCCTTGCCTTGATCGTAAGTAATGGTAAAATACAACTCGCCTGTATCCAGATATTTCTTCCAATCGCCGTGTTTGACGCCTGCCTTATAATTCTGTATCTCGCGCAACCTTCCGTTTTCATAATAGAACAAGTGTTCACCATCAGGATAACCTGCATTGAAAGTGCCTCGAAAAGCCATCTTGTCGTTGTCGTAATACGACACCCACTCGCCCACTTGCTTGTCGTTGCGATACTCACCCTGGGTACGCATATCCCCGATCTCTTCCGTCCATTTGCCGTTTTTCATGCCGTCGAAATAGGTTCCCGAAACAATGACATTGCCTTTGGCATCATACTCCTTGTAAGGTCCATTCGGTTGACCTTTATAGAACTGTTCCTCAATCTGCATCTGTCCATTGTCATAATACCAAGTCCAAAATCCATCGGGCTGACCTTCGTTATAACTTCCAATTTCCTGAATCTGACCATTTTGATAATAAAATTTCCATTCTCCTGAACGCTCACCGTCGATAAAGAGGCCTTCAGCACGTAATGTACTGTCAGGATAAAACTCCTTATACTCACCACGGCGTTTTCCATCTGTACCGACAATGCCTTCACCCACCAATGCGCCCTTTTTATAAGTCTGGGAATTGATTACATTACCTTCCTCGTCAAACTCACGCCAAACACCCTCTCTTTTGCCGTCACGGAACGAAGCTTCACGTTTTACCTTGCCATTGGGATAATACTCATGCTTCACGATGAGTGGCTTTTGGTCACCTTCCAAGATCTGCTCCACATCATTCACATATTTTGTGATTTTCTTAAGGTTGCCTTTCTCGTCGTATTCCTTATAAAACCCATCGCGCAGACCATGACGGTAATAACACTCTGTATGCAGGCTCCAATCGTCATAGAATGTCTTCCAATAGCCATGTTTCTTGCCTTCACGATCGTAACGGTTCAAGGCTTCGCGGGTCATGACAAAGCCTTTGCGATAGGTGATAATCTCACGCAACAATCCAGTGGTATCAAAGATTGGAGAAATACCTTCTTCAAAACCGTCCTTATAGGTAATATTCTGAATCAAATGCCATTTTTTGTCGTATCTCCTCCCCTCCCCTTGTTTCACGTCATTCACATAAGGCTCCATAAGAATATCCTCTTTACCGTAGGTAAAGCGAGGTCCATTTTTCAAGTCCTTTACATAATTTATTATTAAAGTGGTGTCGCCAGCTTCCGAGAAGAACACCCATGTGCTGTCCAAAAGGAAATTCGTGCGTCTGCCAATCGACTTCAGTTGACCACTTTCGTAATAAGTCTTCCAAAGTCCGTCAGGCTTGCCATCACGTAGCATTCCTTCACTCGAAATTTGTCCACTTGGATAGGTATAAGTCTGATATTCAGTCTGTGAGAAAACCTCATTACTGAAAAACAAACTCATCAATATCAATAATACAATACTTTTTATCCGCTTCATTGGCTTACGAAATTCGGGTCAAAATTAGACATTTTCGTTGGATTAGAGATACCCGTTTTTCAATTCTTGAAAAATGCTCACCAACTTATCAACATCACAATTATCAATATTTCATTTTTTTATTTTTAAATTTCAAATTAATTGAAGTTTGATAGGGATGTTAATAAGCCTGTGAATTGGTTGAAAACTTTTCAATAAAGTTCTTGCATTATTAATTTTCAATTTGAGATGCTCATTTTTGAAACCATCAAGCATTTATTTTTCAGGCTGATTTATCTCTTTTTGAATATTCGTTGAAAACCAAAAAAACGACTAAAATGAAGTCCTATTTTTTGAAATAGTGTTGATTTTTTTCTCTTTTTTCGGTTGAAATCTGTTCATAAAAACTGACTCGATTTTTATGCACCTCAATCAAAAAGTTATCAACAGAATACTTGTTGATAACTTATTATTTTATTGATTTTCAGTATATTATTTCAAAAATGTTGATTTTTTATAAGCGGATAAGTCTTTCAGAAATAGTGCAATATGACGGTGGCGCGTAATGAAAATATGTAATTTTGCATCATCATTTATCAACAGCGGAAAAATGGAACACATCATACCCATAGCAAGCGACCATGGCGGCTTCGAGATGAAGGAGTTTTTGATTAGGAAATTGAAAGAAGCAGGTTATATGGTCAAAGATTTTGGAACTTATAGCAACGAGAGTGTCGACTATCCCGACATGATTCATCCTTTGGCTTCAGCCATCGAACATGGTGAATATCCCTTGGGAATCATTCTTTGCGGCAGCGGCAATGGTGCCCAGATGACAGCCAACCATCATCACAACGTACGTGCTGCCTTGTGCTGGAATGTGGAACTAGCTAAATTGGCCCGTCAACACAACGATGCCAATATTCTTGCCTTGCCTGGTCGTTTCATTCCCAATGAGTTGGCTTGGGAGATGGTGAAAGTTTTTCTAAGCACTGACTTTGAAGGCGGACGTCATACCAAAAGAGTTGAAAAGATAGAACCTAATGAAAAAGATGATGAGTGAACCTAACACTATATTCCAACAAGGCTGTGAGACAGCTTTCGATGAAGAACACTGGCAGAAAATCAATTATAGTACTGGTTGTTTTGAGACCAATTTTGCCAAAGGCAAGGTAAATTACCGCAACCTTGACTTGGAAAAACAACGTGCCTACACCCTTCGCAACAAGTCACTATTGGGTTTGGAAAAACTTTTGGTTGATTTTGAAACGCATTTCACTGAAAACGGAGGTAAAGTGCTTTGGGCACGCAATGCCGACGATGCTTTGACCATGATTTTCGATCTCATTCGCAAGGAAAAAGCCAACTCTATCATGCGGTCGAATTCGACAGTGCTTGATGAAATAGAACTCAATGGTTTCTTGGAACGGAAAAACATTCATGTAGTGGAGACGAAAGTGGGTCGTTTTATTCTCCATGAAGGCGAACAAAAACCCTATCATCCCTTGATGCCATCCATTCATCTTTCGAAAGAAGAGAACAATGCCATCCTTACAGGTGCTTTCAAGTTGAAACCTGACAGCACGGTCAGACAAATGGTTAACTTTGTGCGTCATGAGGTAGCTATTGAATCGAAAGATGTGCCGATTTGTATCACTGGTGCCAACTTCTTGCTTTCTGATACTGGTGGTGTGGTATTGACAGAAAACGAAGGCAATATATTGAAGTCTACTTCTACAGCTAAGGTTCACATTGTAGTAGCAGGCATAGCTAAAGTGATTCAGAATACCGACGATTTAAGTGTGTTGTTGCCTTTGCTTTCCATGCATTCTTCGGGACAAAGCATGGCAGCTTGCAACACCATCACTTTCGGTCCGACGAAGACGGGCAAAGGTCCTGGACAGATGTATGTGATTTTATTGGACAACAACCGCTCCGAGTTACTTGCGCATGAGAAGCAACGCAAAGCCATGTCGTGCATACATTGTGGGGCTTGTGTAAGCGTTTGTCCGGTTTATAAGAACATAGGTGGATATTCTTATGGCACAAAACACATTGGTCCTGTAGGAACGGTGATGACGCCTTTGATGTTAGGCATGGAAGAATACCATCATCTGAATGCAGCTTGTGCCTTGTGTGGCAAATGCGTCGACATCTGCCCAGTGAAGATTCCGATAGATGACTTAATCATTGAAAACCGCCACTTGGCTATGACAAAAAAAGAAGGGAATGCCCGTTTTGATGCCTTGGTGAAGGCTATGGTTTGGCACTGCAAGTCACGGAAAAAAATGGATGGTCCAATGTTTTTCAAGAAGATGGAAATGAAACGCTTGTTGGGGTCGCTTTGGGGTAATAGAACCCTGCCTGAGTTTGCCTCCAAGTCGTTCAGCCAGCAGTGGAAAGAGCGGAATCTTTAATTAAGTAGATGAGCAGAATTAGTTTACATATTGGACACGAGACTATGAGACTTTTTGACTATGACCATTGACGATGACTATGACCGTTTCCACGGGGATGCTGAAGTTTCAGCCTTTGGTTGAAGCGGTCATTGTCATAGTCACAAGTCATCGTCCCGAAGTCAAAAGATATTGCAGTTTAATTTTGAACAGTTACTTAGATGAAAAGGAAATTGACCGTCTATGTCATTCCCTTTGGAATCTATTGACGGTCAATTTCTATATATTTGTAATACTCATTTAATAGGAGAACGGGAATTCGCAAATTCGGGATAAAGAGGAACCATTTTTTTTTGGACTTTCAAAGTCTTTTGGCAAGGTGTTGGCAAGGAGATGGCAAGGTGTAGGCATACTCAAACAGCTTGCTTGACTATGCCAACAGTATGCCTAGAGCGAGAGAAGAGCGAAAGAAGAGCGAGGCAATCCCGTTCCAGGGGAGGATCGCAAATCCGCCAGAAATGTGTCTCCCCGCAGGATAAGGTATATCTTACTGCGGGGAGATATGGGGTTGGTTGGAAAATGATACGGGTAGGTTTTGGAGGCATTCTCCGCTCCTTGGGAAGCTACCTGTCGCTTTCCCAGCGGCCTGCACCCCTCAGCAGCACCTTCAAGCGCCGCATCCGCTCATAGTAGGCTTCCATGGTGTCCTCTTTTTGGGTGCTGTCCGTGATGGCTTCCGCCTGAGCAGGCGTTTTTTTTACTTCCTCTTTTCTCTGGTTCTGGCATCCCGCCAACAACAGGGCGGTTAGTGCCGCTGCTGCTGTAAGGATGATTGCCTTTGTGATGTTTTTCATTTCAATAACTATTCTTCCGAATAATCCATCACAAGGCGAACAGATGCGCCAAACTCTCGGTTGTTGACATCCACGTCACGTTGTTTTTCGCCCACAACAAAATACATTGAATAGGCCATGTCGTTGAATTGGGCGGTTGAAGCCCAATATATGCTACCCGTCTGGACATAAAGAACCTGTGTGCCTTCTGCACGTATGCCTGCAGCAGGCAAAAAGACTACACCGTTGGCCTCGAGTACGGTCCAATCCGCTAATGAGACCATGTTGTTCGTGAAATCAGCCAAATATTTGTCGGGCTCGTTGATAGGATACGATCCATCCCAGTCATCGGGGAAAAGGAGCATGCCATTGGTGCCGTCAACAACTGCCGTGGCGAAGTGGATGCCAGTGGTTGTGACGCGCTCCGACATCAAATAGTTCCACTCCTCTCGACGCAGTGTGCGCCAACCGATGTTTTCGGTGTTGCCGCCGTTGCTGATGGCATTGTAGCCCCAATCGGCCTGACCTGTCTGGTCATAGAGATTGTTGCGACCATTGCCATAGGCATAATAGTCGCTGTAATGCTCGCTGGTCGACCACGGCTGATAGGCGTTGGCGCCGTGGTTGTAGCCGCTGGTGCCCCAGGCGAAGAGGTCGATCCAACCGTCGTAGGTCTCGTTGATGTTGGCGTTGCCTTCCCCGATGTAGTCCGACTGGCGCTCGGCAAAACGCCAAGTGCCGGTAGAGGCCTGGTATTGCAGGTTGCCTTGGCTGAAGCGCACCTGAAGGGTCGCGCTTACCGAGAAAAAGCCTTGCGTGAGCCCTTCTGGCGTTTCGGGGTCTGGTTCGGGTTCATCGCCTCCGCCGTTGCCGGCCAAAGTAGTGAAGGTGTTGTCTTCACCATAATAGTATTCCGACTCATACAGCGCGTAAGCCCGCACATGGTACTGCGTCTCGGGCAGCAACCCTTCGAGTCTACAATTGAAGGGTTCGTTGGTAACCGTGGTGGAAAGGTGGCTGTCGGTGGCTACTGGGTTTTCCTCTGTGCCCCAGCAAACGCCAAGTTCGGCAATCTTGGCCGTACCCGTTGCGGTGACATGGCCGCCGCATTGCGCCGTGGTAGCGGTGATTTCGGTGGGCGCATAGGTGGTCACCTTGATTTCAATGTTGTTTTCGTTATTCTCGGGGTCTTTGCAACCCGTGAAGGCCGTTGCCAGCATGAGGGCAAGCAGGCCGATTCTCTTTGTTCTGTTCATTGTTTCTTTGTTTGTGATTTAGACAGGTTAATTATAAATTCATATCCAACTTGTGTTTTCGAATTATAAGTTCATCAATCCACATCTCACCTTTGATAATAGGCATAAGATTTTGTCGAATAAACAATGCTGCTTCTTCCAATGTATAGCATGATTTATCTACATGAAAACCGAATTCTTCAAAATAATCATCAACTTGGTGGCTCACTCCATTTCTGGATTGTGTTTAAAAACCGATGCTGAAAGTCATCCCCAATGCGGTTTGGTCTTGTGGCAGTTGGCATCTCATCAGAGAGGGGGAAAGGTGGAAGGTGACCTTTTGCTTGTCTATATTGTATTGTCCCATTATGCCTTCCAGTTTCTTTTTGCCGTTGCCTCTGACAATATAGCCTATGGTAAACATATCCACTCCCAAACCAGCGACAACTGAACCTAATATAATACGGACCAATGACTCCCTATTAATATGGTAATCATATACAAAATACGTCAGTCCCGCATAACCCAGTCCTACACCGAAAGTGGTCCATCCGATGGTTTTCACCAGATTGCCTGTATGGTACAAATACCTGGCATTATCATACTGATAGAACAATTCCATGCCCAGCAATGTCTTTAATTCTTCATCGGTAAGAAGATGGGAGCCAGGGGCATTGTAAGTCTCCCCGAAATACAGTTTCTCACGATGCATTTTCATGGGCATGCCCTCGTAAGCATCCAAAGTGGGATTCTCTTGTGCATTGGCAAATAAACCGCTAAATACCAATACTAACAATAACAGTCTAGATTTAACTTGTTCCATAACATTATTTTTATTGATTTTTATTGTATTAAGTAAGTGTTCAAAAATAAACTACATTATCTTTTGACTTCGGGACACTGGAGAGTGTCATCGTCTTCATTTGAAAACATTTCTTTGATTTTCAAGTATCTTTTTCCTTGGAAGAACAGCACGCCATTAAAGATGTCTGCAATCAAAGCTATTATTATTTCATAGGCTTTATAGTGAGATATGTTCAAGTTGTAAATAAATCTTGAAAAAAGGTATTCTAATACTATTAAATCAATGAATCCAAACAGGCATAATGGCAATATAGCCATGAATGCGCAAAGGCCGTCCGATTTTTCATTTCTACCGCTGCTCCTTTTTTCGATTCGGAAGAAAAAGTAAAACAAGCGGTAGTACGCCTTTTTTATGTATCTCAACACTTGTTGAATATTATTTGCCACGATGATAATAGATTGGTTAAACATATGATTCAACTTTAGTTTTATTCAAGAAAAGGATCTCCAAATAATACCCCTAATATGCCCATGGCAAACATTGAAATAAAGACAAATAGAAAGCATAATAAAGACCTTACAATCCGCATTCTCTTATCTTCATTCTCAAATCTTTTCTTAATCATCAAATACCTCTTATGACTGAAAAAGAAAAAACTATTTAAAACAACTATCACAATACCGACAGAATAAATAAACAAAGAGCTCGGTTTGGGCAATTTAGTTATAAACAATGAAATCGCAAAAAGAAGTGAAAAAACAAATAGAAACATTACAGCAGATAACAGCATCACAGCCAACACACTTGCTTCCTTATCTGTTTCCTCTGCACCTGATGCTTTCTTTTTATTGAAGCGAAAAAACCAGTAGAATAGTCTATAATACATTGCTTTTATATCACCAATCATTTTACAAATCATGTTTGTATATTACGGTTTAGAAATGGTTTTATTATTTATCCAGTTATCATCATATAGAGTATTATCAAAACCTCCCCCCGTCCCAGCGGATTTGCAATCCGCTGGTGCCGAGTATGGGGATTTGCAATCCCCGTAATATGCAGCTCGGTTTCCCATCACAAGCTGGTTTTGTCGGCAAACAATAAGTTACCGCGCAAGTGTTTCGCATTGAAAATGCTGATATTCGATGTTTTTTCATCGTTTTACGAATTAAAGACGATGCAAAAGTAGTATGCCCCTAATACTTTGTCAAGAAAAAGATGGTTCGGAAAAGTTCGGGTTTTTGATTAACGTCTTGCCAATCAAATGGATACAGACTCGTTGGCGATGGCCTGCAAGGTGAAGGAAATGGCATTTTCGCTACCTAAAACCCTCCTCAGCTTGCTGTTGCGCTCGTTGACGGTGTTGTAGGCACGCTGCATCAAGGCCGAAACGTCGGCATCGGAAAGGCCAAGCAGATAGAGGCAGCAATAGTCGAGGTCACCTTGGGTGAGGGCGGGATAGGCTTTGGCCAAGCGGATGGTGAACTGGTTGAAGTGGCGGTTGGCGGCTTCACGCATGGCCACGAGGTCGTCTTTGCCCAAGGCATAGTCCTTATAGGACGTGTAGTCCATCTTCGATTTGAACTGTCCTTCGTTCACCCGCTCCATGATGAGTCGGCAGATGGGTTCATCGTTGAACGATAGGGCTTGTGTCTCTTGCTTCGGGTTCATGCTGTCCGTTTGCTGCCTGATCTGGTCTTTCAGCTCGCGCAGCTCCTCGTTGCTCCGCTTCAGGCGGTTGGAAAGGGCGGATTGCTGTATCTTATGAGTGTTCCGCTCGGTTTCAATCAAGGTTTCAAGATCTTGCTTGTGTCTTCTATTCTTATGGTTCAATAGACTTATTGTCAGTATCACGAAAAGCATCCCTGCGACGACTGCCAATGTCCGATTGACTTGTTTGCTTGTCTCTTTATGGTGCTGTCGTCCCAGTTCTTGCTGCTTATGTGTATTATATAGTTCTGCCAATTGTGACTTTATCATGCTATTGTTTTCATCTTGTGTGGCGAAAGGAACCAAAAAATCAGCATATTCGTGTGCTTCGAAGTCTTTGCCTTGAGCCTTGCAAATTTCAACCAGCCATTCAGCGGCCTGTTTTTTCAAACTAATATCTGAACTTTCATTGAATACCCTATTTAAGTAATGCCATGATGAATCAAAATCCTTTTCATGATAAAAAATGTCTCCGATTATCAGAGAACGAGCCATTTTTTCTTTATGGCTTTCTGACTTTGAAAGCAAAACATACATCCTCTCTATTGCCTCATCAAACTGCTTGTATATCCTATATTTTAGATATACTTGATGGGTTGCTATGTCCCTATAGAGTGAAATACTAGTATCGTTCATGAATTCGGTTGCCTTGCCATAATAATAGTTGGCACTATCCAATTGGTTTTTCACGTCATACAACATCCCTATTTGATTCAAAACCCAGGCCAAATTCCATACATCATGTGTTTGGGTTTTATAATAAGGTATAGAGTTCTGTGCAAAAAAGATTGCTTGATTATGCAAATAATGATCAGCGAATAAGATTGTCAGCCTTGTATACGACAAAGCCATGAATCTTGCTTTCTTACCCACCAAATCCTTCTCCTCAAAATGGTTCTCCATCACCTCCAAAGCCTTCAGGTATTCCTTGCAGGCTTCCACTACGCTGTCGCGCTCATAGTACCCCACACCATTAATATAATGGGCGCGGGCATCCAGAAACGAGATGGTTGAGATGTTGCGCGCAACGCCTTTGCAAAGGCACAACGAATCGAAATAACGCACCGTCTGCTGCAAAGCCGGGCGGTTGCTTTGGCCGTAGTCATTTTTATACAGCAACTCCGAAATCAGCAGCTGGCAGTAATGCCCATTCAACTCATCGAGGCTGTCGGCCTCAGAACTTGCCGCAAACTGCTGCAGCACAGCCAAGGCGCTGTCAGGCTGGCGCCACATCAGGCTGTCGATGGCGGATAACTCTGGGTTCGGCCCTTCTTCGCTTCGCCCACGCTCAGCGACCTCAGCCGATGGATTGCAGGCGGCCAAGGCTAGCAAAACAAGAAATCCTATGGTCAGCATTTGCTTCATGGCGCAAAGGTAAACAAAAAAAACCCCGCCACAGCAAACGTGCGGCGGGGAAAAAATGCAATACTTATGAAAAAATACTCTTGTTCTGTTTTTATTCTTCTTCCTTCTGGCTCTCTTCGTACTCCTTGAGGAGGCGGTTCTGAACATCGGTGGGCACTTGCTGGTATTCAGCATACTTCATGGTGAAGGTGCCACGACCCGAAGTCAGTGAGCTCAGTGAGGTTGAATAACGATCCATCTCGGCCAACGGAACCTTGGCGTGGATGGTCTGGTAGTTGTGGTCGCTGTCCATGCCCATGACGATGGCGCGACGGCCTTGCAGGTCGGTCATCACAGCACCCATGAGGTCGGCGGGCATACGCACGTCGAGGTCGTAGATAGGTTCCATGATCTTCGGGCCAGCGTTCTTAAAGGCGGCGCTGAAGGCCATACGACCGGCGATCTTAAAGGCCATTTCGTTGGAGTCGACTGGGTGCATCTTACCATCGTAGATGTAGACGATGATGTCGCGGGCGTAGGAACCCGTCAGCGGGCCTTGCTCCAGACGTTCGTTCACACCCTTCAGGATGGCGGGCATGAAGCGGGCATCGATGGCACCACCGACAACGCAGTTGGCGAAGATGAGCTTACCGCCCCAAGGCAGTTCGTACTCTTGCTTGTCGCGCACCTGCAGTTCGCTCGGGTCGGTGTAACCCTCGAAATAAGGAGCCAGCTGCATGTGCACCTCACCAAACTGACCGCTACCACCGGATTGTTTCTTGTGACGGTAGCTGGCGCTTGCGCTCTTGGTAATGGTCTCACGATATGGGATCTTTGGCGAAGCCGTCTCGATGGCGATCTTATAGACATTGTCGAAGTACCACTTCAGGGTGTTGAAGTGATATTCGCCCTGGCATTGCAGGATGTTCTGGCGCAGCTCGCGCGACATACCGGCGATGACGGTCGGGTCGGTCTTGTGGATGTCGTTGAGGATGCTGCCCAGCTTTTCGTCTTCTTGTGAGTTGACGGCCTTGACGGCAATCGAGAAGATCGGGGTCGGGAACGGAATCTCGGGGAAGGTGGCTTCGGCTGCCTTGGCGTCGACCAGCGAGTCGCCGATGCGCCCGTCCTTCAGCTTGATGGTGCAGATGATGTCGCCAGCGTTGGCTTTCTCGATTTCTTCACGGTTCTTGCCGCGGAAGACGAGCAGCTGTGACAGACGCTCCTTATTACCCGTACGCGGGTTGATGAGGTCTTGGCTCTTCACGACGGTGCCGCCGTAGACGCGCATCCAAGCCACGTCACCGAGGTTCTGTTCGGTAGTGACCTTGAAAATGAACAAAGCGGTCGGGTCGTCGACGCTGTTGTGGAACTCTTGTCCGTTGTTGGCTTTGATAGCAGGCATGTCGGCAGGTGACGGGCAGGCGTTGATGAGGAACTCCATCAGACGGGTGACACCCACGCCACGCTTGGCAGCGCCGCAAATGACGGGGAACATCTCACGGTTGACGATACCCAGGTGGATACCGCGTTCCATGTCTTCCTCGCTCAGAGTCATCTCTTCGAAGAACTTCTCCATCAGAGCCTCTTCACCTTCGGCAGCGTGCTCGATGAGGTTGTTGTGCATCTCTTCGGCCTTGGCCATTTCGGCAGCGGGAATGTCCTGAATCTCAGGGGCACCGTTGCCATTCTTGAAGACCAACATCTTCATCATAATCAAATCGATGACGGCGTTGAAGTCCTCACCAGTGTTGACGGGATATTGGATAGGCGTAACCTTATCGCCAAAGTATTCTTTCAGTTCGCGGACTGTGTTGTCGAAGTTGGCGTTGCTGTGGTCGAGTTGGTTCATGAAGAACACAACAGGCTTGTTGGTGTTGGCAGCATGGCGCCAGGCGTTTTCGGTGGTAGCTTCCACACCCGATTGGGCGTTCACAGTGCAGACAGCGATGTCGGCAGCGGTAAGGCAGCTGACAATATCGCCTGAGAAATCACTGAAACCAGGGGTATCCAGGATGTTGATTTTCTTGTCGTTGTAAATCGTGTACATCATGGAGGCGTTCACCGAAATCTGACGTTCCATCTCAATGGGACGGTAGTCGGAAACAGTGTTCTTCTCTTCGGTGCTACCTTTTCTGTTGATGAGCTTGCCTTCATAAAGCATGTTTTCGGCAAGGATGGTCTTACCCGACTTAGCTGCGCCGATGAGGGCAACATTACGGATGTCTTTTGTTTGGAATTCCTTCATTTTTATCTAACTAGCTAATTATTAAATATTTAATTCTCGCGAAAATTACTATAGTGGGCGCAAAGGTACAAAAAATTGGCTTTACTCCAACATTAATATGAAATTTATTGCTCATGTCATTCCACTGAAAGGAATCTATGAGCAATAAATTTCATTTACAATTTTGCTATTGCCGCATGAATATTATCCCAGCGTTCATCGTCCATCTTGGCACCCATAACCTCGATAATGTTTTTGGCTACGATGGCACCCATCATGCCGCATTTTTGTAGGTTTTCGCCTTTGACGAGTCCTGCGAGGAAACCAGCGGCCCACATATCGCCAGCGCCGGTAGTGTCGACCACATCAGCCTTCATTGGCGGAATGGTGACGATTTCATCACCACGCTGGATATAAGCTCCCTTGGCTCCAATTTTTACCACGGCGATTTCGCAACGCTCTGCGATATAGTGTAAAGCATTTTCTGGTTCCATGCCTGTGAGGGCCAGAGCTTCTTGCTCATTGGCAAACACGATGTCGACGTAGTTGTTGACGAGTTCAAGAAGGAAATCGCGGCTTTCTTCTACCACGTTATAGCTGGCTAGGTCGATGGCGATTTTCAAACCTTTGTCTTTTGCCGTGCTGATGGCTTTGCGCAGCATGCCGGGGTTGGCCACGAGGTAACCTTCGATATAGAAGATGTCCCAGTTGTCGAACAGTTCAGGCTTGATGTCGTCGGGGCTGAGTTCGATAGAGGCACCGAGGCAGGTGGCGAAAGTGCGTTCGCCGTCGGGGGTCACCATGGCGATGACGCGGCCTGTCGGGGTATCACTTTTAAGGGCGAGCATCTCTACGCCCGTGCGGGTCATTTCATTGGTGAAAAACTGCCCCATCTCGTCGTTACCCATCATGGTGAGGAAGCCAGCCTTTGCACCGAGTCGGGCGAGGCCACTCATTGTGTTGGCTGCCGAGTCACCGGCGGCACGTTGGCTACCATATTGTTGGGCGAGGCGTTCGCCAATACTGACGGCGTCGTTGATGTTGACGTAGGTCATGCTCCCTTTTGGGAGGTTGAGTTCGTTTAGCACTTCTTCGTTGGGCACCTGACTAAGGATGTCGACCAAGGTGCTTCCTATTCCGAGGATTTTCTTCATTTGGGATTCAAGGATTTAATATTCAAAATTCAAGATTCAAAATTTGTGCAAAGGTAAGAAAAAAGAGATTCCCTTCGGGGATGGAGCACGTTTTATAGCTCAATAGCGGTGGTTGAAAAATTGTAAAGGTCGTAAGCTTTCTTAGCCGCCGCATGTAACTAAAGACAAAAACGCCATTTCTTAGGAATACTTCTGTCTATAGTGATTAAAATTTCATATTGATTATCAATTAGATATAAAATATTTGAAAAATTTTGTCGGAAAAATATTGTCAGTAATGAAAAAAGCTGTACTTTTGCAACCGCAAAACAGAAAGTTCTGTGACATTGTGCAGCCTCCTTAGCTCAGTTGGTCAGAGCATCTGACTGTTAATCAGGGGGTCTCAGGTTCAAGTCCTGAAGGGGGCGCAATTTTTATGTTTCATGTTATTAATTTTTTGGCCTCGTAGATTCTCCCCGTTTCTACGGGGTTTTTTTATGTGGTCATTTGCTTGGAAGACCGCTTGCAAAAGGAGAACTTATGTCGTCAGCTTAACGACTGTCGCCCCTACTGTGTTGGGATTGGGTCTTTGCGGCGGTAAAGATTGATTTTGAAGGTTTTGTCTTTACGAGGTTTTATAAGGTGTATTCGATTGTGTTTAAAAGTGTATTTAAGGTCGTAATTGCCGATGATAAAAAGTCCATCATTTCTTTTGACTTTCATATTCCATGAAATCATGATCCATTTGGGAGGATTGAAAGGTTTCGATGTTTCTTCCTCAAATAAGGTAGGCAAATTGAAAGCCAATGGAGTAAACAGTACCCTGTTACATTGCAACAGGCCTTCGTGTTGCATCATTCCTGCTCCAAAGCCGGACAGATTGTAATTATAAATCGAATCACGTTCTAATTCTGGAATTTCCTCAATACAACGATGAAACTCACCGTAAGTCATCTTGAATGGCTCCTTGCCTAAAATCAAGTCGTTAACAAGATACCCCATGGGTGTAATGAGATAACTCGACAAAGGCAAAAGAGTAAGTAATGCAAATACAAGATTGATTTTACGGTGTTTCGCGAAATCGATGGTCATCAAGTTTACCACTATTAGCGGCAAGACAGCTATTAGATAGTGATTAAAACACCGCTTACCCGATGACAATATGAAAATGGCATATGAAAATAGCACTGGAAGTAGTATGTCTTTTTGCTTGTAATTATTTATGCAAAATATCACTATACAAATTGTTAGGAATAAAATGTAAAAGACATAATGATAAACAGTTTGATGTATTTGATAATTGAAGTATTCAAAATAGGAAAAGAAGGTTCCGTATAGCATCGCTTCCACTCCGTGTTTTCCTGCCTTGAGATAAAAATACAGGATGCACAAACTTGCTATCAGAGCAAAACCAAGGAAAAACATCAACATATTGGTGATGAAATTTTTATAATCCTTCTTTATCAAACAGGTTAAAAAGAGATAAAGAATGAATCCCAAAAAAGCACTGGCGTTGTTGATACGGATAAATGAAATAATTCCAAAACAGATACCGATGGCAAAATAATTTATTTTCTTGATTTTTTCATGTGTATTTAATTGTTTGAAATACAATAATATAGGATAAGATGCGAAGGGCATACACCATTCTTCAGAAAGGTCGCCTCCATCATAGAAACACAATAACAAAAACAAAGCTATAACTAAACAAGCTAAACGAGAATGACCATCATGATTGAAAGCAATGATTTTATCCCAAATGACCAACGTGAAAGTCAAAGCAACAGCTTGCAGAAGCATAAGCACAAAATTGCCTCCAAAAAAAAGACCCAAAGCTTGTATGAAATATAATATGCATCCTTTGTTGTCAAAATAATCAACATAAAGTGTTTTGCCTTTCAATAACGCTAACCCCATTTGCTTAAAGATCGCAGGGTCAAATCCTTCATAGACGTATAAAAATGAGGTAGAGCGAGAAAACAAAGACACAAATACAAAAGATAGAAAAAACAGCACTAATGGGAAAAAAGAGCTGTTGACTAAGCTTTCAATACGGTGCGAGTTTCTCATTTGTTCGAATTACTTAGCAATATGTAGATTTAATCCCTTCTGCGATAGAGATGTACATGCATTTCTTCACCGATACGTAGTTTTTTGAAATAAAGTTTATCATAGTGGAACGAACATGACAAATCATAGTTTTCCATAATAAACATAATATCATTTTTATTATATCTTCTATTAGGCGTAAACAAAAACCATTTTGGTGGCACAAAAGGCTTTGATGATTCCTCTTTCCATAGTGTGGGTAAATTAAAAATCAATGTCGAAAACAAAACCCTGTTGCATTGTATCAGGTTTTCATGTTGCATCATACTTGTTCCTATGGATTTAAGATTATAATTATAAATGGAATCTCTCTCAGCTTCAGGGATGTTTTCTATGCAGTGGTGAAAGTTTTCATAAATGACAAGTTCTTTTTCACTATGAAGAATAAGATCTTCAACAAAATGAAGCGCTGGATTGCAACCATAAAATGCAATACAAATGAATAAAATAACTGTAAGTCCTAATTTGATTCTTTTATTTTCAACATAATTCAATGTCATCATGCTCACTATACAAAGAGGCAAAAAGGCAATTAAATAATACATATTGAATAACCTTCCAAAAGTGGCGATGAAGAGAATACAGGAAATGAGCAAAGGCACAAGCACATCCTTTTTCTTGTAAGAATTCACACATTGCAACAATATGAATGACAACAAAAATAAAAAGTAGAATACGATAAGTATTATACGTTTTCTTTTCAAACGTGTCATGTATTCAAAGTTGGAAAGAAAAGAAGCATAAACCATTTTATACACACCATGCCAGCCTGCTTTTATGTAGAAATAAAGGACACATGGAATTGCAATTGTTAACCACCCCAAGATGAAACAGCCAATACATTGAACCAACCTTTTAAAATCCTTTTTCTGTAAATATTGTATCCAAAGATAAGCAACAAATCCTAAGAAAGCACAGGCGTTGTTAATTTGAATAAACGTGATGATGCCAAAGCAAAGTCCTATAAAGAACATTTGACGAAATGTAACTTCAGTTTTCGTTTTGTATGCACGAAAATAGATCAGTAAAGGATAAGAAATGAAGGGTAAACACCATTCTTGCGTTTGATCGCCAGCACTATAGAAACACAGAAGCATTATCAAGGCAATTCCCAAACAACAAACGCGCTCTTTTTCATTACGATATAATGCAAGCATTTTATCCCAAATTACTAGGGTTATTGTTAGTGAGACTGCTTGCATCAGCAGGAGAACAAAATCGCCCCCTAACCAATAAGCAAACGCGTGAATGAAATAAAGAATGCACCCTTTGTTATCAAAATAATCAATATATAGTATTTTGCCTTTTAAAATAGCTCTTCCCATTTGTTTAAAAATAGAAGGATCAGCTCCTTCAAAGACATAAAGAAACGATGTTGAGCGTGAAAACAAAATCACAAACACAAAGGAAGTGAAAAACAACAGCAAGGGATAAAACTTACTGTTGACAATTCTTTCTATAGGGCTTTGTTGGTTCATGAAATCAAAATATGGTCTTAAAGATTAGCCTTATATCTCCAAAGAAACTCCAATGGTCCAAATATTCGAGATTGATTTTCACTTTGTCAGGCCAAATAACGTTGTCATTATACCATTTTGGGTCGGCTTGTTGGGCAAGGAGTTCTTCCTCGTTGCGGTATTTGATACTGGCCGGTCCCGTGATGCCAGGACGGAGTTGAAGGATGCGACGGTCATCACCCTGTAGTTGATCAGCATAACCAGGCACATCGGGACGCGGTCCTACAAAGCTCATTTGTCCGATGAATACATTGACAAGTTCGGTAAGGCAATCCACCTTGCTGTGACGCAACCAATGGCCAATCCGTGTTACACGGGGATCATTGGCTACGGTGACGGAATCGCCTTGCACTTTCATGTGCATAGTTCGGAACTTACAGATTCTAAAAGGTTTGCCATCCTTTCCAATACGCCATTGCATGAAGAAAACAGGACCTTTCGAATCCAATTTGATAAGAATGGCAATGAAGAGCAAAGGAAGAAACAGAAGAATAAGACCTACTAATGCCACGATGCGATCGAAGCACCATTTGAAAAAGAATCCTATGTTGTGTTTATTTTTCTCCACGCTGCATGGCCTCCATATTGAGAATTGCCCTAATACGCGGCAAAGTTATAATTTTTCTGAATGGGTACAACAAATTGACCATTATCTTTAACCACCATCGATAATGGACAGCTAATTTGCAGTAAGATTTGCGAAAATGGAATTTATCAATTAGAAAATCCTGAATATGAGAGTGTTCTGTAATGCTACGTGAGCCATCTGTGACATAACGAAAGCCTTTTTCCTGTAAGTAATACTTGTTCATGGAATAGAATAATCCATAGTATGGATAAGCTGTGCTTTTCCTTTTGTATTCCGGTTTGATGCCCACAACACCGTATTCACAAGCATCAGCCCAAACACGGTTGGCACAAAAACCGATAAAAGTATCATCTACTCGATCATAAACACCCCAATAATCGTAATGCTTCATTTCACACCATTTCATATAGGCTTCAAACGTCTGACGGTTGGTGAGGCGGTCGGTGACAGCATAATCGTCAAAAGTGGCTCTTAAAATAGGGTAACCTAATTTGAGGATGGGTTCATTATCTATACGTCGGAATTCCAAATGCTCGAGTGAACGACGGACTTTCTTTCTCGTATTGCCCGACAACTCCTCAAGTCCTCCAAAATGGTCTTTAATCAGGTTCCAAAAACAGGTCTCTTGGCAGTCAAAATCGTATGTGTTTCTGACCATTAATCCGCTTTGCTTGAGAAGCGCTTTCCATTCCTTTTTTTGCAGTTTTTGCTCTTCATGAGGCGCTCCGTCGAAGCGCCATGCTTGGCGATAAAGGTAGAAATCCTGCATCAGAAAATCCGTTTGATGGTGGCATTAAAAGCATAGCAGCAGAAACAAGTCAGGGCGTAGAAAAAGGATAGTTTTTCTTGTTTCCGATAAACGAGCCATACATCTTTGGCGGCTTTCAGTTTGTTAGCGGAAGCTGAGTTGCTTCTAACCCTGTATTTCATCAAGATTTCTTTCATGGGATAGGCGCGATGACCGTCCTTCAAGATTTTGCACCACAAGGCCATGTCGTCACTTGTAGCATTGTCGGGCATTTGCAGGCTTCCTGTCTTGTTTGTGTCGAGCATGATGGTCCCACTGCCTATTATGGTGTTTTTCAAATACTTGTCATAGTCAATCACACCTGCGGTCTTGATGGTTTTTCCTTTAGGTGTACCGTCTTCATTCATGAGCTCGTATTCCGAATAGGCGAAGGGATAGGCATTTTCGGTTAGGAAACGGACTTGTTTCTCAAGTTTTTCAGGATACCATAAATCGTCGTTATCAAGAAAGGCGACAAATCGGCCTTTGGCTCTTGAAAGACATTGGTTTCGGGTGCCAGCAATGCCAGAGTGCTGTTGGGCTATGACAAAATCGATTCTCGAGTCTTGTCTGCAAAAAGATTGTACTATAGCAGGGGTTTGGTCGTTTGAACAATCGTCCGTTATGATGAGTTCCCAATTCGAATAGGTTTGATGCAACACGGATTGAATGCTTTCGGCTATATAGTTTTCGGCATTATAGCTGGGCATGATTATCGATACCAAAGGCTGACTTTCCACGGCTTTATATTTTTATTTCAGTCCTTCAATCCAAATCTTTATCTGTTGCTCATCATGGAGCTTGCAAACGAGTAAGGAGTGGTCGCGATAGGCCACAAGATAGTCTTCCAAACCTTCCACCACGGCTTCAAAACCCTCTTCAATATTGATGATGGTGTTCTTGTTATCCACCGAAACCACCTTACCACGAAGGGCGTTGCCGTTGTTGTCCTTTTTTGCATGGGTGAACAATGAGCCCCAAGTGCCAATATCGCTCCAACCAAAGTCGGCTGGAATGGTGTAAGTGTTTGGTGACTTTTCCATCACACCATAGTCAATGCTGATGTTGGGGCAGTCAACAAAATGCTCGCTGATAAAGTCCTGCTCCTTAGGCGTTCCGAAATGGTGTTTGCCTTTCTCAAACACTTCGACCATCTCTGGCAAATATTGTTTGAACGCCTGCATGATGCCATCCAACGTCCAGAGGAAGATTCCACTGTTCCAGAAGTAATTTCCTTCTGCCACAAACTTCACCGCAGTTTCATAGTTAGGTTTCTCCTTAAACATTTCAACCTTGACCACCTCGGGAAGCACATCCTGTTTAGGCACTTGGATATATCCATAGCCCGTTTCTGGACGACTGGGCTTGATGCCTATGGTCATCAATGCATTTGGGTGCTTTGTCAAGAAATCGAATCCAAGGCGAATAATGCGTTGGAATTCGGTTTCGTTGGTCACCAAATGGTCGGCAGGTGTGACCACGATGTTGGCTTCCTTGCAGCAAGACTGGATGTGGTAGGCCGCATAGGCGATGCAAGGTGCTGTATTGCGCCGGGCTGGCTCACAAAGCACTTGTTCCGGCTTGAGCATAGGAAGGTGCTCCAAAACGAGTTGTTTATAGGCTTTGTTGGTCACCACGAGGAAGTTTTCGTCGGGGATGACGGGACTGAAACGTTCGTAGGTGCTTCTGATGAAGCTTTTACCCGTGCCTAATATATCAAGGAATTGTTTCGGATAATTGTCTTTGCTGAGGGGCCAAAAACGGCTTCCGATGCCGCCAGCCATTATGATGCAATAGTTGTTGTTCATAGAGGTTTAATTGTTGAGTAAGGATTTTCCTTTTTCGCTCAAATAGGGCTGCAGGTCTTTGATGGAAATCTTGCAGAGTGGCATTCCCGCTGCGTATGGGGCGATTTCGAAAGGACCGTAACAAAACACGATGCTATCGGATTCAACCCAAGGCTGGTTGGTGGGAAGGGGGAAAAAGTCGTCGGGTTCAAAGAGGTATTCTTCCTCCTCATTGTTGATTTTGTCGAAATATTGTTCGCGGATGTTGTTTGATATGAGTTCGATAAGCGGCTCGGGAGCATCAAACGCATTGTCGTCAAACATGTCATAGCCTAGCACGCTTCCGTCAAGTTTGCTGAATGTAATTCCATAATACCAAGGCATGGGATGGGCACCGCCAGTATAGCTATAGCCGTCTGCAATATAAGTAACGTAAGAGTCTGTTTGTTCCAGCAGTGCATAACTCCCATTGAATTCTGACTCTGGTTCGTCTCCTTCTTCAGCAAAGAAACGATTTTTGTCAGCATTAAAAAAAGCAACATAATCCTCGGTTCCTGGTTCAAGCATCCATTCCATGATATTTTGGCGCAAGCTGTCGTTCTTCGTGATAGGAAGTTCAAGATAGATGTAATAACGGGAATAATCTTGACCATACTCATTTTCGAGGAAAACACTGTCGTTAAGGGTGTAAGTCTCCACTGTAACTTCGTTGGGGTTTTCCTTGCTGCGGTTGCATCCTACAATGACCATGAGAAGTAAGGCAAGGGCGAAGATTGGCTTTTTCATGATGAATGAGTATTAATTCAATGTTGCAAATATACTGCTTTTTCAGATAACGGCAATATTGGCATATTATTTCACCCAGCGATAGAGAATCTCGATGGGATGTACGGCATGAACGCCCGTTCCGTCAAGTATTTGCTGACGGCAGGAGGTGCCTGGGGCTGATACAATACATGGAACGACACCATCTGTGTTAGATATGGCTTTGCGGATGGTCGGGAATAGTACCATCTCGCCAATGGCTAAAGAAGTCTTGTAGTGCTCTTTCTCGTAGCCGAACGACCCCGCCATACCACAACAGCCTGAGGGAATGACATGCACATTAGAACCTTTTAGCAGCTTCAACATGGCAACAGTCTTTTCTGTGCCAACCAAAGCCTTTTGGTGACAATGGCCATGAAGCCATATTTCCACCGTATCCGTCTTGAAATCCTCGGCATTGATACGCCCTGCGGCCACCTCGTGCATGATGAATTCATCGAAAAGCAATGCATTACGACCCAATGCTTTGGCTTCGTGACGCAATTCTGCAGGCACCAAATCAGGGTATTCGTCGCGGAAACTGAGGATGCACGAAGGCTCGATGCCGACCAAAGGCGTTGTCTCCGTAATCTTGTCTTTCAACAAATTGACATTCTTTAAGGCAAATTTTTTGGCGAGATTCAAGTTACCTTTCGACATGGCGGCGCGACCGCTTTCCACGTGATTAGGAATTTCCACTTCGTAGCCCAAATGCAATAGCAGTTTGGCAAAAGTCAAACCCAGTTCAGCCTCTTGGAAGTTGGTGAACTCGTCAGCAAAAAGATAGACTTTTCCTTTTGTGGCTTGGCGTTTGTGTTGTTGGCTTTCGCGTTTCACGGCGGTTCGCATCGTGACGCGGCTCAACGCCGGGATGTCACGCTCAGTGGCGAACTTGATGATGTTTTTGATGATATTGGACGAGAACTTCCACGATGCAAACAAGTTGTACAACGGCCAAACGATATGCCCCAATTGCTCCACGGTAGCCATATACGACACGGCAAAGGAACGCAAAGGCATGGCACTCACATTGTATTTTTGCTGCAAAATTTCGGAGCGCAGTCGGGTCATGTCGACATTGGAAGGACACTCACTGCGGCAGCCTTTGCAGGCCAGACAGCTGTCCAAAACTTCTGCTAACTCTTTCGATTTTAAGATACTTTTCATTGTCGCGAACTGCGTCTCGCAGTTCGATGAATTGCCTTTTTCAAATTGTGGGATGCAATTTGCGACAGTGAAGGCCTCACTCTCCCACCCTCTCGTCAGGATTTCGCGAAGCACATTGGCGCGGGCACGTGTGGCTTTGGTCTCGTCGCCACTCACCTTAAAGGCGGGACAAAGTGTTCCACCTATCAAATTCGATTTGCGACAGTCGCCAGCACCGTTGCATTGCTCGATGCTGCACATTAGTGCATGAAGTTGGTTTTTTGCACCCGTGGCACCTTCCACCTTGCATTCGTCAAAAGCAGCTTTCCAATTGTAATAGGTCTTACCTTTGCCAATTACTTTTTCAATAGCATATTGCTGGTCAACCTCAAAGCGCAGCATGCTGTCCATAGGCAAGGTGTCGACAATCTTGTGCAGATTGAACACTTGCATCGGGTCCCAACACTTTTTGAGGTCTTGCATCAAGGCATAGACTTCATCGCCATAAAGCAATTGGATGAACTCACCGCGCAAACGACCGTCGCCATGCTCGCCGCTGAGCGAGCCTTTGTATTTCTTGACCAACAAGGCGGTCTGATAGGCCACTTCACGGAATTTCCGCTTGCCTTCCGCTTCCTTGATGTTGATAATGGGGCGCAGATGCAACTCACCCGTGCTGATATGTGCATGATAGACGCAGCTCAAGCCAAGGTTTTCAAGCATCTGGGCGAAGTCGGCCATATAGGCGGGCAATTTTTCAGGAGCCACAGCCGTGTCTTCGATGACGCCGATAGGTTTGGCGTCGCCTTTCATGCCGGTGAGTAAGCCCAACCCTGCCTTGCGCAGACTCCACACCTTGCTAATATCGGAACCGTAAACTCTTGAACATGCGTAAACCAACTGTTCTTCATTTTCGATTAAGGCCTTTTCCAATTGGTCGGCGACGGCATCGATTTCAGCCCTTGTCTCGCCACGCAATTCGATGATGAGGATAGCGGCAGGGTCGCCTTGTACGAAGAAGCGGTTTTTCTGTTGCTCGACATTCTGTTTGCTGAGTTCCAAGATGTTGCGGTCCATCAGTTCAACGGCTGAAGGATGGAATTTCAGTGCAACCAGATTACCCAAGAAGCTCTTTTGCAAGGTGTCACAATGGGCGCAGACCACCATCTTCTCTTTAGGTGGCAAAGGGTCGAGGTCGACTTTGATTTCGGTGATGAAAGCCAAAGTGCCCTCGCTACCCGCCAAGACTTTACAAAGGTTGATGGTGCGTTCCTCAAGCTGTTTTGCCGTATTGTGAAGGTCTTCAATGACTTCATCGATGGCGTAACCGCAGGAACGGCGACGCAGGCTCTTGTCGGGGTAGTTTTCTTCTATCAGTTGGACGGTTTTTTCGTCTAAAGCCCAATTAATAAGTTGCGAATAAATGCTTTGGATTAATGAGGTTTGCTGAAACTGACCGCTTATAGATTGCAACCCAGCAAACCCCTGCTCGGAATGATCTAAGCGGTCAGTTTCCCAAAAGTGGGGACCAAAGCGTTCTTCTAATTCTTTGATAGTGTATTCTTTAAACATCTCAATGCTGCCATCGCAAAGCACACCTCGGGCTTCCAACACATGATGGCGTGTGCTGCCATATATAAGGGAGTGGGAACCGCAGGAGTTATTGCCGAACATGCCGCCGATGCAGCAACGGTTGCTGGTGGAGGTTTCGGGGCTGAAGAACAGGCCGTATGGCTCCAAAGCAAGGTTCAGCTCATCCAGGACAACACCTGGTTGCACTCTCGCCCAACGTTCTTCCTTGTTGATTTCCAGAATCTTCTTGAAATGTTTGCTGATGTCGACCACGATGCCGTTGCCCACCACTTGACCAGCGATGGAAGTGCCGCCCGCTCTTGGAATGAGATGGGTTTGGCGTTCGCGTGCCATTTGGGTCAAGTTGACAATATCCTGTTCGTTTTCGGGATAAGTCACGGCCTTGGGTATCTCACGATAAGCCGACGCATCAGTGGCATAAGCGATGCGGTGCAAAGGGTCGGTGTAAAGCGTAAACATTGATTAGGCTTTGTCCAACGTGCTGAAAATGCTGTTGTTGCTCTTGAATTCAGGTACGATGACCTTCATCTGTGCCACAATCTTCATCGGGTCACAGGTCTCAAGCTCGTCGTGGAGTTTGGCAATCATGTTGTCTACATCGGCGGTCTCGTATTTCCGCACCACGGCGTGCATGATCTTCTCGTTGTCGGTCTTGATGGTGTTCTCTTCGTTGGCCAACACCTCCTCATACAGTTTCTCGCCAGGACGCAGACCCGTCTCGATGATTTCGATGTCTGGACGATGGGCCAATTTGCGCATCTTTTCGGCCAAATCCCAAATCTTGACCTTCTCACCCATGTCGAACACGAAAATGTCGCCACCTTCGCCGATAGAACCGGCTTCGAGCACGAGGCTACAGGCTTCGGGGATGGTCATGAAGAAACGTGTGATGCGACGGTCGGTGACGGTGATAGGTCCACCTTGGGCAATCTGCTTGCGGAACAACGGCACCACAGAGCCATTCGAGCCCAACACATTGCCGAAGCGTGTGGTGATGAACTTGGTGTTGCCCTTGCGGCTTTGCGTGTAAATCTCAGCGATACGTTTGGTGGCACCCATCACATTGGTCGGGTTGACGGCCTTATCAGTCGAAATCATGACGAATTTTTCCACGCCATATTCTACGGCCAAGTCGGCCACGAGCTTGGTGCCAAACACGTTGACATACACAGCTTCGTAAGCGTTCTCTTCCATGAAAGGCACATGCTTGTAGGCTGCGGCATGGAACACCACTTGCGGATGGTAGGTCTCGAAGACCATTCTCATGCGAACAGGGTCTTTCACGTTGGTGATGACGAATGCCATCTTGTCGCGCAACTCCTTGAAATCGGGCGTGTTGTTCATCTCAAACTGGAAGTCGTACATCGGCGACTCGGCTTGGTCGAGCATGACAAGCTTGGTAGGATTATAACGCATCACCTGACGGCAAATCTCGCTTCCGATGGAACCGGCAGCACCCGTGACCAGAACCACTTTGTTATTGATTTCGCGGGTCACGTTTTCCTTGCCGAGTTGGATGGGCGTGCGGCCCAAGAGGTCTTCAATCTTGATGTCCTCAATTTGGTTGGACTTGATTTCTCCATCCATCCATTTTAAGAATGAGGGAATGGTTTTCACCACCAAGTTCAATGCCAAACCTTTTTCGATGATTTGTTTACGGCGCTCCTCACTAAGACTGGGAATAGCCAAAATCATCACCTTGATATTGTTTTTCTTGATGAAGCTTTTCGTCAAAGCCTCAGCAGGGGAATACACTTTCACCGTATTGATTTGTATGCCAACGCGTTTTGGGTCATCATCGGCAAAGGCCTTCACTTTATAAATTGAAGCCGTATCTTGACTCAAAGTGCGCAGCAACATGGTACCACCATCGCCCGCACCATAGATAAGCGTGTTTTCCTTTTGGATTGGGTTTTTGTAGACCTCATTATACAAGCGCCTGATAGTGAGTCGCATAATAATCATTGAAACCAAGGTGATTAGATAATGGTAGATCAATGTGGAATATCGTGGGTAAACCAAAGTACTCCATTCCGGTCTGATTTGATGGACAATTAATTTACTGATGATAAGAAATGTGACAGCCGCAGTACAAGAAAACAGAATCTTTTGAATGTCGAGGAAGCCCGAGTAACGCAACATTCCATCGTATGTTCTGGTAGCCAAAAAGGCAATCAAATACACAACGAGAATTATCCAAATACGGCTCCAATCGTACCCCGAAGCAGTAATGTCTCTGAAATACAACATAAAGATAGCCAATACAAACGCAGCTATGACGATGACCATATCGGCGATTAGAATCCAATAACGCGGCAGGGTGTTGCTCTTATGTTTACCAAAAATGAAATTACAAAATTTCTTAATTATGTTGGAATCACGCATATACAAATTGATTTAACGTGCAAAAGTACTGCTATTTTCAATATTTCAAAAGTTTTTTTCAACAATTCAAAAGATTTTTTCCATTAAATGCCATTTTCCAGTGGAAGGCAAGTTGGGGTCGGCACCTTGGCATTGGGCTACATAGGCTTCCCATTCGGCCTGACGAGGCAATTGGGCCAACCGTGCCATATCGCGGTCCCAATCGAAATCATCCACCGTGTCACAAATCATAAAGACATGAGTTTCATAACGATAGAGTTGCATGTCGAGGATGCCGACTTCCCTTTGTCCAGCCACCACCTCGGGCCACACATGGGCATGGATGTCACAATATCTTTCGATGAGTTCAGGGTCATCGACGAGTTCTAAAGTTTGGCAATAACGTTTCATTGTTTATTGAGTTTGGTAACGAAATGACCGTAAAGTACGATGACAATAAAGCAAATCAATGGCAGGATGAAGCTTACATTCACGGAAGCGATGCTTCCGATTCCGCCACCATCGATGATGCGGGCCTGCAAAGGAGGCAGCACTGAGCCACCCAAGATGGCCATGATGAGACCAGCGGCACCCAGCTTGGCATCGTCGCCCGTGTCGGTCAAGGCGATGCCGTAGATGGTCGGGAACATGAGGCTCATGCAGGCCGAGACCGCCACCAAGCAATACATTCCGGTGCGTCCGTCAAGGAAGATGACACCTAGCACCAGCACGGCTCCGGCAATGCCCAGATAAGTCAGCAGCTTGGAGGGACTGATGTATTTCAGCAAGAAGGTACAGATGAAGCGGCTTGCACAGAAGATGGCCATAGCCACGATGTTGTAGCGTTGCGAGAGCACTTCAGCGGCCTGTTCTGTCATGCCTTCGTTCATGAAGACACGCGTGCCGTATTGGATGATGAAGGTCCAGCACATGATTTGCACACCGACATAGAAAAACTGCGCTAGCACACCATAACGATAGGGTTTGTTTTGCCAAAGCCGTTTCACCGTGGGACCGAAATTTTGGTCAGAGCTTTCCTCTGTCTTAGCTTGAGTTTTCACCAACAGCAGAATGACGATAAAGAACGCTACCAACACCGCTCCGATGATGACATAGGGTCGGCTCAGTACAGCGAGGTCGGCACTTTTCACAGCCTCAAATTGGTCTTCTGAGAGTAAGGCACGTTCCTCGGTGCTCAACGGATTGAGTTTGGCCTGAATGAACTTCATCGCCACGAACATGCCTGCTAAAGAGCCTATGGGATTGAAGGCTTGCGCCAGGTTGAGGCGGCGCGTGGCGGTTTCCTTGTCGCCCAAGGAAAGGATGTAAGGGTTGGCTGTGGTTTCAAGGAAGGAAAGGCCGCAAGTCAGCACGAAATAGGCGATGAGGAAGGGGTAATAATTGCCTGTCGCCTTAGCGGGAATGAACATCAGGGCACCTACGGCATAGAGTCCGAGACCCATCAAGAGACCGGCTTTGTAGGAGAACTTTCGCACAAAAAGAGCGGCAGGCAGGGCCATGCAGAAATAGCCGCCATAAAAGGCCAGTTGTACCAAGGCACCGTCGGTGACGCTCATGCGGAAGATTTTCGAGAAGGCCTTCACCATGGGGTTGGTGATGTCGTTGGCGAAGCCCCAAAGGGCAAAACAACACGTCACCAGGATGAAAGGCAACAGATATTTCTTTTCTACTACTTTGTTCATACTTATCTTTTTTAGGTCGGCCCTTCGACAAGCTCAGGGACCTTTTACTTTCTTCTTATAGTTAGCGAAATAGCTTCGGGATGATTGTGACAAAAACTAGTGGCATCTTTGACCACACAGGCAAGATAACCGCCTCCGCCGGCACCAGGCATTTTCCAGGCCAACACTTCGTCCATAGCGGAATATTTGTCAATGTAATCCTGCACCGAGCCTTGAATCATTGCGGGGAACATGGCGGTTTGGGCGTTGAACGAAGCTTTATAGGCCGCTGCAAAATCCTCTAAATCTCTTTTCATGATAGCCTTCCAACAGTCATCGGCAGCCTTGGCCAAAGCCTTGACTTTCGGCTCCGTGATGTCCTTGCCTTCCACCACCGAGCAACCTGGTTGGCGCGGTTCCATAGGAATCATAATGAGGTGTTGTTCAAGCCAACTAAGGATGGGTTCGTCTTGGCAAGTCTCGAATTTAATGGGCCAGTAGAGTTTGTCGTAATAATGCCGCACTAAGCCAGGCATACAGATGCCGATGCTGTCTTGTGCCCCGCTGATGATGCCGTCGTTGCGCTCGGGGTCGTTCTCGAAACAGAAGACCAGCTTGGCTAAAATCTCGGGATCCATGTCGGGCAGCTTCATCGGCCAGATTTTCTTGATCATGTTGCGTGTCGAAGTGGAAAGGCCACAACGTTCGCGCACCTCGAAGGTGGGCTCCAAGGAAATGGTGATGGCCCATCCTGGAGCAAAAAATGAGACGTAGGGCTGGTCAATCCAAGTGCCAGCGAGGTCCAAGCGAGTGGGAATCTGGCAAAGGTCTTTCTTCAAAGCTGTCGATGAACGGGCTTCCAGTCCTTCAGAAGGGGTGCGTTGCAGCACCACGTATTCAATGCCACGTTCCTCGCAAAACTGACGTTTTTCATCTGAAGCTCCATCCTCATTGACCACAAAGATATCGGGTTTCAGCCTGTCGACCGTGCCGATGAAGTCCATCACCCCTGCCCCATCGTTGATGAAAGCGTCTTTCACGTAGCGGATAGCCTTAACCATGAAAAGGCGTTCGTTTTCGGGATAAAGTGTCTTGTGTTTTTTGTAATGTAGGATGGTTTCGTCGGAGCCGATGCCGACGTATAGGTCGCCATATTGCGAAGCTTGTCGAAAGAATTCAACATGACCGCTATGCAAGAGGTCGTAACAGCCGGAAACGAATACTTTTTTTGTCATCTCTCCGCTCTCATCGGATTATTCAAAAAGTCATCATAAGCCAAACGAATGCCATCTTCCAACTCCGTCTTATAACGCCACCCCAACTTCTCAGCCTTGCTAACATCCAACAACTTACGAGGTGTGCCGTTCGGACGTGTGGTATCCCATTTGATTTCGCCTTCATAACCGACCACCTTGGCCACCAATTCCGTCAGAGCCTTGATGGTCAGTTCCTTGCCTGTTCCAGCATTGACGGTCTCGTTGCCGCTATAGTTGTTCATCAGGAAGACGCAGAGATTGGCAAGGTCATCCACATAAAGGAACTCACGCAAGGGCGAACCGTCGCCCCAACAGGTCACTTCCTTCAGTCCGTTGACCTTGGCTTCATGAAAACGACGAATCAAGGCGGGCAGCACATGGCTGTGTTCGGGATGATAGTTGTCGTTGGGTCCATAGAGATTGGTGGGCATCACGCTGATGTAATCGGTGCCGTACTGGCGGTTGAGGAACTCGCAGTATTTCAGGCCTGATATTTTTGCCAAAGCATAGGCTTCATTGGTTTTCTCCAACTCTCCCGTGAGCAGGCAGCTTTCTGTCATGGGTTGTGGTGCCATGCGGGGATAGATGCATGACGAGCCGAGGAACTCCAATTTCTTGCAGCCGTTCTTCCAAGCGGAATGGATGACGTTCATTTCGAGGATCATGTTGTCGTACATGAAGTCGGCGAGGGCGTTTTGGTTGGCAATGATACCTCCGACTTTAGCGGCGGCGAGGAAGACATATTCAGGCTTCTCGGCGGCAAAGAAAGCTTCCACTTGTTCTTGACGGCAGAGGTCAAGCTCTTTGTGGGTGCGCGTGATGATATTATGGTAGCCTTGGCGCTGTAATTCGCGCACAATTGCAGAGCCCACCATGCCACGGTGTCCTGCAACATATATTTTACTGTTTTTGTTCATTCTTAATCCTCCATGTGGGCTTTGAGATATAGTTTTTTCACAAATCGCATATCGTGCTCGACCATGATCTTGACTAGGTCTTCGAAAGATGTCTTTCGTGGATTCCAGCCGAGAAGGGTCTTGGCTTTGGTGGGGTCACCGAGGAGTTGTTCTACCTCAGCGGGACGGAAGAAACGAGGATCAACCTCAACAAGCGTTTTACCTGTGGCTATATCGATGCCTTTTTCGTCAACACCCTTGCCTTCCCAGCGCAAATCAATGCCTACATGCTTGAAGGCCAAAGTGCAAAACTCGCGCACAGTGTGATATTCACCCGTAGCGATGACGAAATCCTCTGGCTTTTCCTGTTGCAGGATGAGCCACATGCACTCCACATAATCCTTAGCATAGCCCCAGTCGCGAAGGGCATCAAGGTTGCCAAGATAGAGCTTGTCTTGATAGCCCTGTTTGATACGGGCGGCGGCCAAGGTAATCTTTCGTGTCACGAAGGTTTCTCCTCTCCTTTCGCTTTCATGATTGAAGAGAATGCCATTGACGGCAAACATGCCGTAGCTCTCGCGGTAGTTCTTCACAATCCAGAAGCCGTATTGCTTAGCTACGCCGTATGGCGAACGCGGATAGAAAGGTGTCGTCTCTTTCTGTGGCACTTCCTGCACCAAACCAAACAACTCCGAAGTGGAGGCTTGATAAATCTTGCATTTCTTCTCCAATCCCAAGATGCGCACGGCTTCAAGGAGGCGCAATGTACCCACGGCATCGGCTTCGGCAGTGTATTCAGGGCAGTCGAACGAGACTTTCACATGGCTCTGGGCCGCTAAGTTATAGATTTCATCGGGCTGTATTTTCTGGATGATGCGCACAAGCGATGATGAGTCGGTCATGTCGCCGTAATGTAAGGTGAGCAGGCGTTTGTTCTTCATGTCGCGCACCCATTCGTCAAGATAGAGGTGCTCGATACGACCTGTGTTGAATGAAGATGAACGGCGGATAATGCCGTGTACGTCATAGCCTTTTTCCAACAAGAACTCGGCGAGAAAAGAGCCGTCTTGTCCTGTAATACCAGTGATAAATGCAGTCTTACCCATATTAACGATAGATTTTGGGTGCAAAGATAAGGAAATGTTTTATTATTGAATTAACTTCGTTGAAATGATCATTCGGCGTTAGCCAATCTTCGATTTGTTTATTGTTGAATTGTTGAGATGATAATTTAACGTCGCCTATGTTTTTATAAGGCTTTGGCTTCTGCTAAAGCACTCACGAAATACCAGCGACCATTGCTCTCGCAATAGCATTTATAGCGGGTGCGCTGCTTCTCCCCTTTCTGGAAGACCAAACCGTTTTTCAGCACAAATCTGGCTCCATCAGGTAGACTTTCCACAGTCGTAATGGTTTCGACATGTTTGTCGTAATGCTTCAGCACCCTTTGGAGGTTTTGGTCAGCGGTACTGCTCGCCTTGATGTGGTGCAAATGCTTTTGCAGGGCGGTGAGGATGTCTTTCGGGAAGATGGCTTCGGTCATGAAAGGCAATAAAAGTGTAGTGAATTGGTTTTGCCATTCTGTGCCGTGAGGTTGCACACTTCTTGAGCCATATTGTTGATACACATCGTAATGCGCTACTTCATGGACATAAGTGATGAGCATCTGGTAAGGGTTCAAGTCGAAGTTTAGGGTGATGGTGCAGATGCCGTTTTTGGTGCGCGGTGGACGGAAATCGCCCAACTTGGAGCTACGTGGCCGCTTGAAGTGTAGCATAAAACGCCTTTGCTCATAGATTTGTGCGACCATCGTCACCGATGTTTCGGGGAAATAGCGTTTCAGCAGTTCGAGTTCTTCAGCCTTCATCGTTGTGCAAAAGTTCGAGTTCTATTGCCTCTTGAGGAACATAGCTCCATTTCGTGCAGGTGTTGCAGTGGCGTGGTGTGCGGCGACGACCTGGCACTTCCTTGGTTTTACATGACGAGGCCACTAGTGTCGAGCATAACAACAATAATATCAATAATTTGTTTTTCATTTCGATAACCAATTCGCTGGGTTTTGTCGGTTTTGTTCCTTTAGTAGCTCGAAGTGGAGCTCCGTCTTGTCCTCGGTCTTATTGGTGTGTACTGTTCCGATGTTCTGTTTGGTCTTCACCTTGTCGCCGCGTTTTACAGTGACATTTTCGAGGTTGGAATACACGGTGAAATACTCGCCATGGCGGATGATGACGACGGTATTGGCACCCGTCAGTTTGACTACACTGGCCACCTCACCTTCGAACACAGCGCGGGCTTGGGCACCTTCGGTGGTGGCAATGTCGATGCCGTTGTTGGTGACGGTGACCTTTTCGGAGACCACAGAAGCGTGCTTGCCGAAGGATGAGGAGATGACACCGCGTTCCACGGGCCAGGGCAGGTTGCCTTTGTTGTTGACGAAGTTGGACGACAGCGTCTTCTCAGCGGGAGTCAAGGCCATGCCTTTTTCTTTGGGTGCGGGTGCTGTAGTGGCCTTGCCTTTATTGGCATTTTTCTTGGCCTCTTCCTTTCGTTTCCTCTCGGCTTCCGCATTGGCCTTGCGTATTTCTTCGGCGATAATGTCGTCGATGGCTTTTTGTAGTTTTTTGGCCTGCTGCTGCTTGTTCTTGATATCTTGCTGGATGCTACCTTCTTTTTTCTTGAGCTTGGCCACTTGCCCGTTGAGGTCTTTCTTTTCTTTTTGTAGGGCTTCTTGTTGGGCCTTCTCGTCTTTCAGCATGGCAGCTTGTTCTTCGCGGGCTTTTTGGCTGGCTTCCACCTCGTCGTTGATGCGACGTTCGGTGCTGACGATTTGGTCGATTTTGACTTTTCTGGCCTCGTTGAACTCACGGATGTAGCGTAGCCGTCTGAAAGCTTGGTTGAAATCCTTGGAAGCGAAAACAAAACCTAACATATCATAATGGCTGCGGTTTTTGTTGGCGAAGACAATCATTTTCGCGTATTCCTTGCGAAGTTTCTTCAAGTCGGAATTGAGCGTTTTGATGTTGCTTTGTCCCGTGTTGATTTCCTCGTCTAAGACAGCGATTTGCTGGTTGTAGGCCTTGATGAGGTTCTCGCGCTGCTTGATTTTCTTGTCGAGTAGGTTGACTTCATTAAGGGTCATTTCCTTGTCTTTTTTGGTCTTTTTCAGCAGTTGGTTGGCGGTTGAGATTTCTTTCTGCAACGAATTAATTTCGCTCTGCAACTGCTTCTTCGACTTACCTTTCGTTTTTTGGCCGAAAGTCGGTGAAACAAGTGCCAGGAGCAATAAAACCAATATGATATGCAGTTTCTTCATTGCTTATTCAGTAGTCGGAACCGTTCCATCTTGTCAGTAATTTTGAGTGGGAAAGTCGTTTCCTCGTTCAAGCGGATGTTGTTGTATCTGATTTTGGCGGATAGTTCGCCCATCAAGAAGGTTTTCAACTGAACGGTTTGGTTTTCAACGGGAGGAAGGCCTTGATTATTGTCCAAAAGCAAAATTTGCACCAACGGCGGACTGAGCGGCATACCAAGTTGTGCGGAAACGGTGTCCAACGGCTCAGCCAAATAGGTCTTTTCCATGCGGTTGAGAATCCAAACGGAGTCGTTGCTGACTTTTGCGCGTAGCACTTCCACACCCATGGTGGCGGTCACGTTGAGCCAAATGAGGCTGTCTTTCCGCATCCTGAGTTGCCCTGACAAGTCGTTATAAGCCATGCCGTTGCCCTCAGCTTGGATGGCCATGTTGGCGGTGAGCCATTCAAAGGATTTCGGCTGCTGCGGCTGCACGGTTTTCTTTCGCGAGGCGCAGGAGGCAAATAGCAGCGAAGCAAAAAGGAAAAGTATTGCTATTTTCGGGAAGCGGGGCATCAAAAAAGAAGCATTAATTCAATAAACCTTCAATGATTGTTACAAGTTCTTTTGCTTTGGGTATCATCGGAAGCACTTCTTCTTCAGTTGTTTCAAAAAGGCAAGTGTAGTCGCTTTTCTCTCGCATATTTTCCAAACGGGCAAATAGTCGTCCATATTCCACATCGATGATGCCTTCCTTGACAAAATGTTTGCTGAAAAGCACGGAAACTCCTTGATGCGATTCAGCATGAAGTTCATTTTTGATAAGCAAAGCAGTGACAGCATGAAACACCGCGTAATACACACGGTTGGCCAAAGTGTCCCACAATTTCGCATTTTCAAGAATTGAGAACTGGTCTATCAATCGGTGGGCTTTCTCGATTTCAAACTCCACCATGATTTTTCTTTCGTCTTCGCCGAGGCTCATATCAGTACGATTTTGTCTTGTTCAACATTGTGGTAAAAAGGAGAAAATGACATATTGACCCATTGGTTCATTGTGTAAAGATGGGCTGAAATTGGGATGCCATAGTCATATCCCAAAGAAATGAAAGGATAGGAATAATTGTCGAAATCAGAAAACTCCTCTTTGTCCTTGTTTAGCAAGATGAGCAAATCCCAATCTGAATCGGGCCTGAAATCGCCTCGGGCACGCGACCCATAAAGGTACAAATGTCCATCGGCAGGAATAATTTCCTGGCCCAATTGTTGGATCTTATTGAGGATGTCTTTTGCTGACATAACACTTTTGGATTATTTCTTGCTGCAAAAATACACATTTTCGGGAATATCAACAGTTTCCCAAAACAAAACTGCCACGAATCACACAATCAATTTTGCGCGATTCATGGCAATATGATTATTGGCGGTCATATTCCAGGCCGTAGGCAAGTTGTCCCTATGATTTTTGTTTCCAAAGCCTCAAAATCATCAATTTTTCAGTTTATTCATGATGGCGTCATAGTGTTTGGTGTACGTTTCATCAGGCTCTTTCAGCAGTTTCAGGGCTTTTTTCATGTGCTTTTCGGCTTCCTTGTAGTTGCCTTTCATGTAGAGCACCCAGGCGTGTGTGTCCAAATAAATAGGGTTGTCAGGCTCGGCGGCGATGGCTTTGGTCGACATCTCCAAGGCCTTATCCAAGTCTTGGCCTTTTAGGGCAAGATAATAGGCGTAGTTGTTCAAGACCAACACATTGTCGGGGTTGTTGCGCAAAGTGCGGTCGTAGGCCTCAAATGCTTTTTCTTCATCGCCTTGCTCATGGTAGAGGTCACCCAAGAATGCATCAAAGTTGGCCATTTGTATCTTATCGGTAGTGTATCTCCTCCCCTTTTCCAAATAGTCGATGGCATTTTCGTTATCTTTCAAAACGGCACTCGCCACGCCCGCGTACCAATAGAACACAGGCTGCATGGGATAGTATTTCAAAGCAGCCACGGCATGGTCACGGACAGCCTGGTTCTCGTCGAGTCGGCTCTCGCTGATGATGAGGTTTTGCCATCCGTAGAAGTCGGTGCTGTCGATGGCCAAGGCTTTCTGGTATAGCTCTTTCGACTTCACGGCGTTCTCATTGATGATGTAGTATGAACCAAGAATGAGATAGCCGAGTTTGTTGTCGGGATGGGTCTCTATGAAAGCTTCGCCACATTGCTTCGCTTGCATTTCCATTTGCGATGAGCCTTGGTTGTTGTTCATCCAATAGTCATAGATGTTGGCCTTGGTGGTGAGATCGAGGTTTTTGTTGCGGATGGCGGCAATCAGCTCGTCGAAGGCCTTGTCTTTGTCGCCGTTTTTTTCGTAAAACTCAAGCAAAGAGATGTTGATATACGGGTCGTTGGGGTTGAGTTCCTTGATTTTCTCAAAGGCCTTCAACGCTTCCTTTTCCTTTCCGTTTTCGGTGTAGACTTGAGCCAACATGCTGTAATAGCGCACGTTCTCCGGGTTCTCCTTGATGAGTTTCTCCAATTCGGCTATGAGCTTCTTGTCGTTGCCCTGACGCTTGTAGATGTTGAGGCGTTGCTCGGTGATGATTTCGCTTGGCCCGACTTGTTCTTCAAGCAGGTTCATATAGGTCAAGGCTTTGTCGAGTTGTCCCATACTCAGGTAAGCGTCAATTAATTCACTCAGCACTTCGGTATCGTCGGGGTATTTTTTGGTGAGTTCTTCATAGAGGTTGATGAAGTCGTCGTATTGCTCCAAATTACGGTAAAACAGACCCAAACGCAGTTGATACCACTTGTTCTCAGGGTTTGTTTTGACGGCTTTCTGTATCATACTGAAAGCTTCTTCAACGCGCCCGGCGTTGTAGTATTGTTCGCTCAGTTCGTACATGCTGGCATCGTCGTTGGGCCAGTAGCGTAAAGCTTGCTCGAAGTTGCGGATGGCACCTTCGGTGTCCTCGCGGTACTTGCTCTGAAGGCCGTTTGAGAAGTAAGTGGCGTTCTTCTTCTTGTCGGGCTGGCTGTTGTATTCCGATTCCACTTGTTGCGCGATGCCGTTGAAGCAAAGACAACAAATCAAGGTAGTGATGAGTATGGATTTTAGCTTATTCATTGAATTTCAATAAGTTTCTTTTATCAAGAATTTGAGAATTAGAGATTTTTACTGAAGTATTTTTGGAATTAGAGATAATAATTGTGGGCGATTTTTTAGTTTTTCCCTGTATGACCGAATCCCCCGGCACCGCGCTCGGTTTCCGAAAGAACCTCCACTTGCACGACTTCGGCTTGTTCGCATTTGGCGATAATCATTTGGGCAATGCGGTCGCCGCTGTTGATGACGAAAGGCTTGTCGGACAGATTAATAAGTATGACACAAATCTGCCCACGATAGTCGGCGTCGATGGTGCCTGGTGAGTTCAAGACGGTGATGCCGCTTTTGAGTGCGAGGCCGCTGCGAGGCCGCACTTGGCCTTCGTAGCCTTCAGGGATTTCCATATAGAGACCCGTTGGCACAAGGCTGCGTTGCATGGGTTCGAGGGTTATCGAGCCTTCGGGTAGATAGGCACGGAGGTCCATGCCAGCCGAGTTTTTCGTCTCGTAAGCGGGCAGGGGGTTATTTGAGGTGTTGACGATGGGTAATTTCATATTTGTAATTTAAAGATTCAAAATTTAAGATTTAATACTTTAAGATTCAAGATTTGGAGATTTTTCTTTTGGCGAAAGAGACAACACCATTCACTAGGTCCTTTTCTTTCCAGCAGATGAAAGCGAAGAAGACCAGCAGCAGTCCCGTGTTGACGACCAATGTCCAAATGGTGCTCTCAATATGGATGTTTTTTTGGACGAAAAATAGGGCGACAGCCATGGCAAAATAGATGAAAGCCGACTTCAATTCATAGGGTATAGGGGCTTTCTTCTGTCCGACGAAATATGATAGTACCATGCAAGTGCCATAGCCAGCAAAGCCGCCCCAGGCGCAAGCCATATAACCGTATTTGGGCACAAAAATGAAATTGATGGCCAACAATACCATGCAGCCGATGGCACTGAAAATGGCTCCCCACCAGGTCTCGTCGGTGAGTTTGTACCAGAACGAGAGGTTGAAATAGATGCCCATGAAGATTTCGGCCATCATCACGATGGGCACCACACGCAGGCCTTCCCAATAGTCGGACTTGATGATGTATTTCAAGACGGGCATGTACATCACCACGGCAAGGAAAGCCAACAGCGTAAAGACAATGAAGTATTTCATCACCTTGGCTTGGGTCTCCTTGTCGGCGGAGTCGCGCTTCCCACCAAAGACGAAAGGCTCATAGGCATAACGGAAGGCTTGAGTAATCATCGCCATGATCATCGCGATTTTCACACAAGCGCCATAGATGCCCAACTGCACATCGCCTTCCTCGCCTGGAACGATAAAACGATAGCAAATCTTATCAGCAACTTGGTTGAGAATGCCAGCTAAACCTAATAGCAGCAGCGGCCAAGTGTAATGCAACATCTGTTTCAGCAAATCACGGTCAATGCCGAAACGCAACTTCTTGATTTCAGAGATGAAACCGAGGGTTATCAAACTCGTGCATATAAGGTTGACGATGAAGATATAGCCAACCTGATAGCTGTTTTCATACCAACCCATTAGTGCAGGATGGCTCTCTTTCAACCCAGGCGCAACCAAGAAAATGAACAAGTTTAGTCCAATATTTAAGAAGATGAACAGCAACTTTAATGTGGCAAACTTAATGGCCTTGTTTTCGTAACGTAACCGGGCAAACAAGATGGCTTGAAAGGCATCCAAAGCCACGATGATGGCCATGATTTCTACGTATTCAGGATGGTTAGCGTAGTGCAAGGCATTGGAGATGGGTTTAAGGAAAATGCTAACCAAAACCACAAACAGCAGAGAAACAAATCCTACTGACAAGGCTGAAGTAGAAAAGGCCTTATTAGGGTTAACGCCTTCCTTGTTGGAGAAGCGGAAGAAGGTGGTCTCCATGCCGAAGGTTAAGAGGACAAGAAGCAAGGCAGTGTAGGCATACAGGTTTGTTACGATACCATAGCCTCCAGATTCAGCGGCGATTTTATAGGTATAAAGCGGGACGAGCAGGTAGTTCAAAAACCTGCCGATGATGCTGCTAAGGCCGTAAATGGCGGTTTGCTTCGCGAGCGAGCCTAATCTGTTTTCTGCCATAGGTCGTTTAGATTTCGGTTATAGTTTCAAAGACTCTTATTGGAACGGTATTATTGATGATTTTAGTTTGTTCTTCATCAAGTTGGTCGTAAGTTTTTTTGAATATCTTTATTGACAACTCATCTTTCCTCTCTTTAAAAGCCTGTAATATTTCTTTTTGTACGTCTAAATAGCGTGCAAATAAAGCGTTCCTGTCTGCATCAAAATAGACAATTCCTTTTGAATACAAAATGGAGTCTATATTATCAATAGTTTTCCATTCTACTTCTGGAGCGTTATTATCGCCAGGATGTGGTGTTATGAAGTTTTTTACCAAATCTTTTAGTTCTTCTAATGCGGTTTCGTGACCATTGACGAGTATTTTGTTATTTCCGTCTAAATAAACCCGCATTACATTTTGTTCGCCAATTCTTGTGTCTTCAAGATTTGGAGCAACGAATAGACTTGCACAAGACGTTAAGATACAGGTTAAACACAGTATGTAAAGCGTTTTTTTCATGTATTTTGTTCTTATTGTTTTGGTAGTTTTATAATAAACGTTGCCCCCTCCCCTTCCTGGCTTTCAAACGAGATAGTGCCTCCGGCCGACTGCACGATGTTGTAGGTTAACGAGAGGCCCACGCCCGAACCGCCCGTCTTGGTGGTAAAATTGGGGAGGAAAATCTTGTCCTTGTCTTCTTCTTTGATGCCTTTGCCGTTGTCTTTCACGCTGATAATGAAAGCTTTTTCCTTGTCTTTCAAGCAGACATCAATACGTCCTTTCGGCTTTGAACCGATGGCTTGAACAGCGTTCTTGACGAGATTACTAACAGCACTGTTCAAGTTGGTCTTGTCGCCGTTGTAGGTATGGTCTTTGGCCTTGTCGAAATCGTAATGGAATTCGATGTTCTCAGCATTGTCATATAGGTTCACCACATTACCAACCAGTTCAGCCAAATCCAAGGGTTGTGGATGGTTTTCTGGCAGTTTGGCGTAACGCGAGAATGAAGATGCAATGTCTGATAAGGCATCAATTTGTTCAATCAAGGTGTTGGTGGTGCGTTGGATTTGTTCTGGAGTGGCCTTGCCGTTGTCGACGTTGCGTTGCAGCAGTTGTACGCTGAGGCGCATCGGCGTGAGCGAGTTCTTGATTTCGTGTGCCACTTGTCGTGCCACGCCACGCCAGGCTGTTTCTGTTGTGGTTCGCTTCAGTTCGGCGGCACTCTTTTCCAACTCCACGATGAGCTGGTTGTATTGCATGACCAAAGCACCAATCTCATCTTTTCTTTCCCATTCAATAGGCTCATTCTTTTGGTCGATTTTGATGTCGCCTAATTTATTCTGAATCAATGCTAAAGGTTGGGTGAGACGTTTTGAAAACCTTAGGATGAAAATCAAAGCTATGCCCAAAGTGACCAAGATGATATTAATGTAGGTGAGCACGAAATTCTTGATTTCGTTGTGTAGGTCTGTGGTACTTGAGAAATAAGGGGTGTTGAGATAGGCTAATGTATTTCCGTTGGCATCGGTCAGAGGTATATAAGCCGATTCGTAAACACCTTTTCCGAGATGCTCTTCATGGGTATAAAACAGGGCTTTATTGCGGTGCATGCTATGGTAAGCATCAGCATTCATTATGGGGGCTTTTAAGTTGAGGTCAGTGATTTCGGGTCTTGTGGTGGCAAGAAGTTGGCCGTTAAGTTGGTAAAGGTTCAGGTCGGTGAAGAAAGTGTTGGAGTAGTGTTGTAGAATCTCTGTCCAGCTGTCTCTTGAGGCTGTTCTCAGCAGTCTTGCAAAATCAAGGTCGTTCTGCATCTCGATGGTGAGCGTTCTAGTAGTCTCAAATTGGGTAGTTGTTGTTTTTTTGTTGTAGAGGCTTTGCATATAGATGACGGAAACGGGACCGATAGTCAAGAATGCGACGCCAAGGGTCATTAGGATGATGGTTTGCAGGCGCTGGCGGAAGCTTCTATCGCGCCATTTGTGGTTCTCTTTTGGCCTTATTAACCAGTAAATCAATAAATAAGGTACTAATAGACATAGGAAAAACACTGCGAAAGGAGCAGTTACATCCGACCAGCCTTTTCGTGGTGCGCTAATGACCAATGCATTGTTTTCTCCATTTTTAATGGTATAGTGTTTATAAACACTGCCGTAAAGGAACTCTCGGTCTTTGAAATTCAAGCTGTTAAGGAAATTAGGATAGATATAACGACCGTATTTGTAAACGAGTTGATTGTCGCGATAATTGGCTACTGAATAATCGTAAGGCTTTTGATTTTTTGACTCTTGCAGGAGCTGCGGAAATCCAAAACCTTCTGGGGCGATAGGCTTATAGAACTCAAAATAGAGTGTCTTTTGCTGTAATGAGTCTGCCGAATGTATTCTTATCTTTCCTAGGTAATTTGGGTCGAGTGTGTAATAATCCATGAAATACAATCCGTTGCCCACCCTTTGCTGTTTATTATTGGCTATCTTTTCAAGGAAGTAATCTTCACAGTTCTCAATATAGCCTTCAGGTTGTATGCTGATTTCATCGTTGGGAGAACATACGGTAAGCGATGCGATGTAGGCTTGCATGGTTTCGTCGAAAAGTAGTTCTTTGGAGTAGCCTAATATGACGTCGGCCAAGATATTGCTTTCCGCAAAAAGCATTTCATGGAGCGTGGTATCGGCTTCTATCTTTTGAACGAATTGGACATAGGATTGTTCGAAGTCAGCATCCCGTTTCTTGAGTAGGCTTTCGGCTATGTTGGCCAGTCTTTCGTTTTCTTTGTTTATCGTTATCTTATCGTAAAGATAAGTGGCTAGAATTGCGACTATTATGATGATACCAATGCCTAATTCAATATTGAAACCTTTTCTCTTTCTTGTGTTTTTATTTTTACTTCCGAAGGCCATAATAATTCCAGCAAGTAGTAAGATCAAGAGCAAATATGGCAAATAGGCGTATGGTTTTTTGATTTTGGGTTGTGTGTTGATTTGGCATCGGGTAAGTGTTTTTCCTTCATGGTTGTGTATGTTACGCCCTTCTCTTTCCTGTTCAAAGCTGATGTCAACATCGATAAACTGAGGGTAAAGTGTGCTGTAGTTTTGGAAGTAGCGGTTCTCAATGGGATAGGTGGTGTTAAGTAGTTTGAAAACATAATAGGTCATCGATCCAGTTTGGTATGATTTGATGAAATAATTGCCATTAAGCAGGTGGCAAATGGTGTCGTTGCCCACTTTCACCTTTCGTTTCATCAGTTTTGGATGGACGTCGTTATTGTTCCAATATACCAAGGTGTCGTTCATGAAAACTACCAATCCAATTTTTTCTTTTTCAAGTTCGGTGTTGTTGAGTCCTTTGCCAATCAGTTGCTGCATTTCGTTGTCGATGCGCAGCACGGATTGCTGTATGCGTTTGTTAAGTACATCTTCCCTCGTTGAAAGCAGGTAAACTATGCCGAGCAACAAGAATAAGCCTATGCTTGTCCCAATCAATGTTAGTCCTGTTCTTTTTACTCTTTTGTTCTTCATTTTTCTTCGAATTATCGCAAATTCTGCTTTTCCGTTGGTTTTGAGTGTATTATAAATGTTCTTTCTATTCGCTTTTTCTCCTCTGTTTGATACCAATCATTATTTTTATCCAAAAACGCCTTAAAACGCCTAAAAACGTCTAAATTTTTAAATTCGCTTATTTCTTCTCAAAAATGTATACCATACTTGACCATTCTTTCGTGTGTCTTGCCTTACAGTTGGAAATGCATCCTCTGAAGGTGCCTTTCAGTAACGGAAATTTATGTTGTTTGTATTGTTCGCTCATATAGGAAATGTAATAGGCATCCCAAATCAGTTTATCTGTCCGAACCAATTCTAGGTTTTTGCTTTTAAAAATTTTGGTCAATACATTCTTGTTGAAGTGGCTTAAGTGTCGGGGTACATCGTAAGCTGCCCATAGTTCTTTATAGTATTGAGCATCGTAAGATTTATAGTTGGGAACGGCGATGACAATTCTGCCTTTGGTTTTGGTGAGTCGATGTAATTGCTCGATTTGCCATTTCAAATCATCAACATGTTCTAAGACATGCCACATGGTTATCAAATCAAATGTAGCGTTAGGAATCTTTTCCATATCTTCACTATTGATGATGTTGGCTTTGGTTTTGGTCTTGGCAATGGCTTTGGCATCCTCTGAGGGTTCTACACCTGTACATGTCCAGCCGTGTTGTTCCGCTGTGTGTAGAAAGTCTCCTACTCCACAGCCTATGTCAAGCATTTTTCCTACATTCAATCCTTGGGTGGCCAAGTTGTATTTATGCTTCAGATTGACTTTTTTCACGGATTCGTACAGCCTTGGAATGAAGCCTTTCTTGTTTTCCTGGTGACTGTAATATTCTTCTGATTTGTAATACTCACCTATTTTTTCTTTGTTGGGTCGTGGCATGGTGTATGATAAGCCACAATTTAGGCATTCGCAGATGTGGAAGTCTTCTTTGCTTAGGAATTCATCCTTTAGCCAAAGGTTGATTTGTGCTTTTTCGGATCCGCACCACGGGCATTTGTTGTTCATCTTTTTTCGTGTTTCATGTGAAACAAATATTTTACCTTCCTAAAAATATGGCCAGCACATTGATGTCAGCTGGCGAAATCCCGCTTATCCTTGAGGCTTCTCCCAAAGTTGCAGGTTGGTATTTGTTGAGTTTCTCTCTCGACTCGTATGATAGTGATTGCAGATTGTGAAAATCAAAATTTTTTGGTAGTTTCACGTTCTCCAATCTTCTGAGTTTGTCGGCAAGTTCATCCTCTTTTTCAATATAGCTTGCATATTTGATTTGTATCTCTGCTTCTTCGAGACATTCTCTGACGAACCTGTCTTGATTTCTGAAGTGCTCTAATGAAGGCAAAATCTCAATCATTTCGGAAAGGCTGATTTGAGGTCGCAATAATAGATAGGACATTTTCATCTTTTGGTCTATCTTTGTGCTTTCTTTTTGCTCTAAGAAGCCGTTTATTTCGTCAGGATAGACATGGTTTTCGTTTAAGAAGCGTTTGATTTCTTCAACTTTTTCGTGTTTCTCCAAATATTTTTGAAGGCGATCTTCTTTGGCTAAGCCTATTTTATGCGACAATTCTGTCAGTCTTGCATCGGCGTTATCCTGCCTCAATAGAATTCTGTACTCAGCCCTGCTGGTAAACATTCTATATGGTTCGTCAACACCTTTCGTGATGAGGTCATCAATTAGCACGCCAATATAAGCTTCGTATCTTGATAACACCAGGGGCGTATCATCTCGCAACGCAAGGCTGGCGTTGATACCGGCCATCAGTCCTTGGCAAGCTGCTTCTTCATAGCCTGTGGTACCGTTAATCTGTCCTGCGAAATACAGTCCGTGCATTAGGCGTGTTTCTAAGGAATGGTGCAACTGTTCTGGTGGAAAGTAGTCGTATTCGATGGCGTAGCCGGGACGATAAATCTTGGCATTTTCAAAGCCCTCAATTTGTCGTAAGGCTTCATATTGGATGTAATCGGGTAGCGAAGAACTGAAGCCATTAAGATAGTATTCTTGCGTTGTCCAGCCTTCTGGCTCAACAAAGAGTTGGTGGCTGTCTTTTCCTGAGAATCTTTCAATTTTGTCTTCTATGCTGGGACAATATCTTGGCCCCACGCCTTGGATTCGGCCATTGAACATGGGTGAGTATTTGAATCCTTTTCGAAGCGTATCATGTACTTTTAACGAGGTATGGGCAATCCAGCAGCTCCTTTGTTTTGTGATTTTGAAGGGCTCGATATAGGAAAAACCAACCACCTCGTCATCGCCCTTTTGCTCGATGAGTTTGCTGAAATCTATAGTACGACCATCGATTCTGACGGGTGTGCCGGTCTTGAGTCGTTTTGCTTCAAAACCGTATTCCTTGAGCTGTTCAGTGATGCCATGGCTGGCTACTTCACCCATCCTTCCTCCTGCGAAATGTTGTTCACCGATATGGATTAAGCCGTTCAAAAAAGTCCCAGTAGTGAGGATTACTGCTTTGCTTTCAATCTCCCCTCCCATCATGGTCTTCACTCCCTTCACCTTGTCGCCGCTGACCAAGAGTCCTGTAACGGTGTCTTGCCAAAAGTCGAGGTTTTGGGTTTTTTCAAGCATGCTTCGCCATTCTGCTGAGAACATCATTTTGTCGCTTTGGCATCTTGGACTCCACATGGCCGGTCCTTTCGACTTGTTAAGCATCCTAAATTGTATCATGGTCCGGTCGCTGACGATGCCGGAATAGCCTCCCATAGCATCAATCTCGCGGACGATTTGTCCTTTAGCGATGCCACCCATGGCTGGGTTGCATGACATGGAGGCCATCAGACGCAAATCCATGGTGACCAGCAACACCTTGCTGCCCATGTTGGCTGCTGCCGCTGCCGCCTCACATCCAGCGTGACCAGCTCCTACTACGATGATGTCATACGGTTCAAAATACATTTCTTTGATTAGTGTTTCACGGGAAACAATTATATTAACAAACTGATATTTAATTAACTAAATAATGATTTCAACGCTTCTTCCTCTTTTTCACGCATCTCTTTTTCTTCTTCGTCAGTAAGGTCATCAAAACCGATGAGATGCAACACACCATGAATGATGACACGATGCAATTCGCTCTCGTAAGTGCGGCCAAAGGTTACGGCATTTTCTTTGATTCGGTCAACACTGATGCAGAACTCACTCGACAAGACCGTCTCACAATCGGTCAACGGGAAGGTCACAATGTCTGTATAGAAATCATGGCCGAGACGTTCTCTGTTAATTTCTAACAGCTTCTCGTCGCTACAAAAATAGTAGTACAACTCCCCTACTGTCTTGCCATGTTTTTCCACCACTTCTTCTATCCAAAGCTTCACGGATTGCGGTTTGATTGGCGGCATCTCTACATCCAGTGTACTGAATCTGATCATGTCAATGTGTGTTTTTCTTCAAATAATACTCATTAATCTTATTCTGGTAATAAGGGAAATATTCAATCGGGTTAGTCTTAAGGAACTCTTGGTTTTTCTTCAGCGTTTCCTTATAGAGGAACTCGTCGATTTGTCGGTCGAAATGCGAGCCTTTGTATTCGTTCGACTTGCGCTTTTCTTCTTGTTCGCGTTTCTCTTGCGCTTTCTGCGATTCTAACATTCTGGATTCAATGCGTTGGCTGCGCTCAATCATCTGGCGGTTGATTTTCTTGTTTACCAACTCTTCTTCAAGCTTCTCCATGTCCTTGATGATTTCATTCAGGCCGTCGTCGCCGATTTGTCCGTTTTCCTTCATGTCGTTCAGCATTTGTTGCATTCCCTGTCGTAGCATCTCTTGTTCAGCGGCCATGCGGGCAAACTCTTCGCTCATTGAGTTGGGTGTTTGCTGTCCGGATTTCTCCATTTGCTGTTGCATTTGCTTGAGTTGTTCGCTGAGCTGTTGCTGTAGCTGCTGCATTTTTTGCATGCTCGATTGGCCTTGACCTGGTTTGGGCATGGAACATGACATCGGCATGCCCATAGATTCCATACTGTTTTCCATATTCTCCAACGACTCGGCTAACATCAGAGCCAGGTTGTTCATCGACATCATGGCGGTCTGCTGGTGACGCACAGCCTGAGAAAGTCTCAAGTCGTTGAGGAATTTCATCGCATTCTCTGTCTGATTCTCTATGGTGTGCAGTTCATCGAAGACAAAATTCTGTATCATGGGCTGACGCATAGCCATGCTGCGCAACGAGTCGCGGACCATATTGAAGTTGTCGGCTATTTCTTTTTGATGGATAATCTTTTCAACCAAGGATGGGTCGTCAACACGCAGTGTGCCGATTTCGCTCATCAAAGCTTCTTGCTCGTGCGAGGCGTGGACGACATTCTCAAGCAAGATACGCATCAAGTGGGCATCCTCAGCCATCTGTTCCATGCCTTGCATCTGCATTTGCATCTTCATCTGGTTGGCCATCTGTTGCATCTTCTGACCGGCATTTTGCTTCTTCTGCTGCGACTGTTGCTGTTGGCTATTTTGCTCGTTCTGCATGGCGTCTTGAAGGTCTTGGTCGATGCTCTCTTGCATCTCTTCGTCTTTTTGCATGTCGAAAGGTTGCTGCAAGTCTTGGTTTTTCTCCAAGAGTTGGTCGAGTTCGTCCATCATCTTGTCGAATTCCTCTTTGGCTTCTTCAGCCGTTTTTTGGTCTGTCTCCTCCCCTTCTTTTTTCTGATTTTCCGACTCTTCTTTCTGCAATTCCTCGCCAAGTTTGTCCAATTTGTTGGCCAAGTCGTTGAGGTCTTTCTCCATCTTGAGTTGCTCCAAAAGCGACAGGTTGCGGTCGAGCAGTTCTTGCATCGATTGGTTGTTTTTCTTGATATCCTGCATCATTTGTTGCATCTGCTCGCGTGGCATCTCCTCAAGCAATTTGTCAATCTGTTCCATCATTTTTTTCAACTCTTCGGGTATCACCTCGTTGAAGAGTTTGTTGATTTGCTCTTGCTTCTTGATGAGGTCTTCGTTTGCCAAATCATGCTCTTTCATGAAATCTGACAACTTATCCTGCTCTTCTTGCAACCTGTTCCATTCGTCTTGAATCTGCTGCTGTTTTTCAAGCAGGTCTTTCATTTTTTCTTTGTCGGACCAATCCAAATCTTTCTTTTGGATGAGGTCTTGCAACATCTTCTCAATTTCGTCTTGCAATTTGTCAGCCTCTTGCGATTTTTCCTGAAGCCGCTCCATGATGTCTTCCGACTGTTGGTTGGCGATGCTGTCCAAGGCCGACTCCGAAGGCTTATAATAAGTGAATGTTTCCGATCGCTTCGACTTGGGTCCGTGGAAACCATCGTTGTCCCAAACCACGAAATAAACCTCCATGTTCTGTCCAGGCATGATGCCGAGGCTGTCCATATTGAACTGATAGAAAAACGAGGTTCGCGTCTGTTTGAGATCCAAGGGCACGGTCTTGACGATGTTTTTTTCTATGGGTTCTTTCACGATGCAGTTGAAGGTCAGGCGACTGAAACCGTAGTCGTCGGTGACGAGGCCCGAAAAATATACGTCAGTGGAAAGCTGCTCGTCGAACGATTCCACACGAATGTCTGGATAGGCGTCAGGCAACACATCGACAGAGAAGGGGAGAGGTTCTAAACTTCGGTTCCATGCATTTTGCACTTGCACCTCAAATTTGGTGGATTGTGCAGCTACGAATTGGTATGCAAAGATATCGTCTTGTGCGGTCAATTCGGTGGTCAGCGAGTCGCGAGCAACAGACATCTGCTCGGTGTCGCGGGTAGTGAAGCTGAAAGTAAGACGGGTGCCTTGAGGTACGATAAGTCGGGTCTTGGCTTCTAAGGTCTCGTTGGTGCGATGAATATAAGCAGGATATTGCAATTCGCAGCGGTAGGAGAGTAGGGTAGGGTTGGGGTGCACCGTGATGTGTAGGGGACGGCTTGTGTATTCACCACCAATCACATTAAAGGTTAGGTCATTGAACAAGTTCTTGAAAGTATAACTGAAGTCGTTAGCCGAACCTTTGGTCATTAGCTGTTGTCCCAATTCACTTTTTACATAAAAGGCGTCAGGAATGCGGTCGCCCGTAACGCGGATGCTGAACTTTACCTCCTTGCCTTGTGTGGTCTCAATTTCTTCCTGTCCGATTTCAACTTGATAGGGGAGGGGCTTCTCGAAATGCTGCTCATAGTTGACGATACGCTGCGTGGGTTGCACGGCAAACGATGGCAGAAACACCATAAGTGCTATTAATAATAGGAGCGAACCGAAAAAAATGCCGAGATATTTCAGATTGCCACGCAAATCAACGGCATCGGAGAAGCGGATAGGGGAGAGGCGGGCACTGCGTTGTTCGATGGTGGCAGCCAAAAGAGCGTTGTCATCGGAGGTTCCTGAGCCCGTCGAAGGGCCGACCCCATTGTTGGAGTTTTCCATCTGATGGGTCAACTGTATTGTATTCAGCAGTTTGTCCTTGATTTCAGGGAAGAACTTTCCAATCAATACTGAAGCTTGTTCAACCGACATCTTCTTTCGGAAGCGGATGAGGTTGGCAAGAGGGATGAGGAAATGATACACCAAGACGAAGGAACTGCCTGCCAGCAAAAATAATAGCAGAACAAAACGCCCTTTAGGCGGAAACCAGGAGAAATACTCCAACCCGTTGATGAGTAGATAGAAGACAATCCACAATACAGCACCCACCAATACGCCTTGTATCAAGCGGTTAAGGTAATACTTTCGTGTGAAACCTTCAATTTTCTCTATCAATTTATTAGGTGCAGACATATCCAAAATAGAATAACCTGCAAAGATAGAGATTTTTCGTGAAAGGGAGATGGACTTATTGTATTATCAAGCATTATCTTGACAACAACATGTGATTTTGTCAAATGAAAGCTTGCACAATTCTTCCGCAGGCCAATCCATCACCGTATGGATTCACGGCCTTGCTCATCTTGTCGTAATAGGATGAATCCTCAAGAAGTCGGCTTACTTCGCTAACAATCAAATCGTGGTCTGTTCCTACCAGCTTTACCGTTCCGGCATCAAGGGCTTCAGGTCGTTCCGTGGTGTTGCGCATCACGAGCACGGGCTTGCCAAGCCCAGGGGCTTCTTCCTGAATCCCACCGCTGTCGGTCAGCACCAGATAGCTCTTTTCCATTAAGTAAACGAACTCCAAGTATTGAAGCGGCTCAATGAAGAAAAAGTTCTTGTATACCGTCAAGTCTTCGCCAAACACCTCATGGATTGGCTTGCGCACATTGGGGTTGAGGTGCATGGGATAGACGAAGTCCACATCGGGATATTGCTCGGAAAGGTCTTTCATGGCGGTGACCATACTGATGAAGCCTTCGCCAAAGTTTTCGCGGCGATGACCAGTGATGAGAACAAGTCTCTTGCCATTACCCAAACGTTTGACATCGTAACCAGCGGTGAGTAAAACTTGCTCTTGTTCCTTGGCGAGATCCAGGTCTGTGTTAAGTTTCTCTACTACCATGTGTAGGGCATCTATCACAGTATTGCCTGTTACGAAAATCTTGTCCTCGCTAACATTTTCGTTCAGAAGATTAGTTTTGCTCAATGGGGTAGGGGCGAAGTCATAAGTGGCGATACGACTCGTGATTTGCCGGTTCATCTCCTCAGGCCAAGGACTGTAAATGTTGTAGGTACGCAATCCAGCCTCCACATGTCCGACCGGAATCTGTTGATAGAAAGCTGCAAGTGCGGCAGCGGTGGAAGTGGTGGTGTCGCCGTGAACCAATACCACATCGGGCTGACATTTTCTTAGCACGTCACGCATACCCACCAACACCCGAGCGGTCACATCGTACAAATCTTGCCCTTGTTTCATGATGTTGAGGTCATAGTCGGGCTGAACTTCAAAGATACGCAGCACTTGGTCGAGCATCTCGCGGTGTTGACCAGTGACACAAACTATAGTTTCGAACTGTTCAGGTTTTTTTTGGAACTCCTTGACCAAAGGACACATTTTGATTGCCTCTGGTCTTGTACCGAAGACAAGCATGATTTTTTTCATCGGCTTTCGGATTAAATATGGTAAACACCCTCCAGCGGGCAAATATTATGGCAATCCAAAATCACCTTATTTTTCAGCTTGTCCCAGTTCTGCTTGATATGGTCATGTTTCACCATGATGACCACCATGTCGACTTCGTTGAGGAATTGGTCGAAGTCAAGGATTTGGTTCGGGACAATCTCCTTGTCGGTAAAGAACGGGTCGAAGCTCTTCAGCGGACGGGCCAGATGACGCTCTTGGATATCGAGCATCTGCAAGGTCGGGCTCTCACGGATATCGTCCACGTTTTCTTTATACGTGATTCCATAAAGACCCACGCGGCGGTTGTCGGTGATGCCATGCTCCTTCATGATTTCGTAGATGCGCTCCAAGACGAACACGGGCTGGCTGTCGTTGGTCTTCATCGATTCGTCGATGACCTTGGCCAACTGCGGATAGTCGCCCACGAGGAACCAAGGGTCGACGCTGATGCAATGGCCGCCCACGCCAGGACCGGGCTGCAGGATGTTGACACGCGGGTGCATGTTGCAGATGCGGATGATTTCATAAACATCCATGTTGTCGTGGCGGCAGATGCGGCTCAATTCATTGGCAAAAGCGATGTTGACGGCTCGGTAGGTGTTCTCCACCACCTTGGTCATCTCGGCAGTGCGGATGTCGGTCACCACGATTTCTCCTTGGCAGAATGAGGCGTAGTACTGCTTCACCTTCTCGCCAATCTCGCGGCTGTCGGCACCGATGGTGCGGTTGTTGTGGAGCAGCTCATAGACCATATTGCCTGGGATGATACGCTCGGGAGCATGCACCAAATGGATGTCTTCGCCGATCTTGAAGCCGTTGGCTTCCACCACGGGACGTACGAACTTGTCCATCGTGCCCGGACTGACGGTCGACTCAACGACCACAGTGGCACCTTTAGGGCAGACTTTCATCACTTCCTTCACCGCCGCCACCACATAACACGCATCGACTTTCTTGCTGAACTTGTCGTAAGGCGTGGGTACGCTGACGATGTACATGTCCGTCTTTTGGTATTCCGTGGTGAACTTGATGCCCGCTTTCAGTGCGGCAGCAAAGAGTTCGTCCAATCCATCTTCCTTGAATGTGGTCTTGCCCGCGTTGAGCGTGGCAACTAGTTCTTTGTTGTAATCCGTTCCAATTACTTCCACACCGTGTGAAGCCATCATCAGAGCGGTGGGTAGACCAATATATCCGAGTCCAATTACGTTAATCATTCGCTTTCATTTAAAACGCTGCAAAAGTAACAAATAAATATATTGATATGAAATGCCGACAAATTTTTTGGATATAATGTATTCTGTCATTAAAACTTGAGAAAAGTGATTGGACATTTTATTTGTATTTTTTGTCAAAAAAGAATCTCCAATCCATAGAATTGTTTAAAAAAAGGTGTTTTCTTTACGGGTGTATTGAATTCTTTGTATTTTTGCATCGAAAATTTCGAAAATTATTGTCTAACTAAAATTTAAATTGTTATGAAAAAAAGGATTTTTGCATTAGGTTGCCTTTTTGTTATGGCAGCATTTCTTTTGGTTGAATGTACCAAAACGAAAGAGACAACAGTTAACAAATACATCACTGTTAAAGACGGTACTTTGGTTGCCAAAGAAATGCCAGCAGCCAGTTCTGATGTGAACATTGATGTAACGATGAACAAGAAGGTGATTCCTGGCGGTACATCTATCGTCGATGTTGATTCACCTGTTACGGTTAAGAAAGTCTATGTGGGTGTTGATAATGAATTTGGTTATTATGAATGGGTTCCGAGCAGCACCAACTATGAGTTTGTTATCCTTGTCAATCAGGACATTACTTTAGGTGAGGAAGACGATGATTTCGTCATTTTGGTGTCCATTTTGGACAACGACGGTAAAGTGAGCGAAGTCGTTGAAAAAACTGTCGAGTTGATTGAAGTGGGTACAGGTAAACTGCAAATCAGCCTTTCATTCGACACGGCAAAGGACGTTGACCTTCATGTGATTGAACCTAATGGAGAGCATGTCTATTATGGACATAGCACAAGTGAAAACGGCGGTGAGCTTGACCTTGACTCCAATGCCGGTTGTAGCCTTGATTACGTAAATAACGAAAACATCACCTATGGTGAAGAGGCTTATGTTGAACCTGGTCTCTATACGGTGTATGTTGACCTTTGGGAAAACTGCGATCCTTCCGTTAAAACCAATTATGTCGTCTCTGTTTATTATGGTGGTGCTTTGATTTCTGCCGAATCAGGTTCCAACCCCGTTGCTGGCACTTTCCCGATAGATGCGCCAAGCAACTATAACAACCTTGACAATCTTGAACCAGTAATGACGTTCCTCATTCCGGATCATGGTCAAGCAAAGACCAAGAAATTTGCACCAAAACCCTTGACACCAAGTGCCATGGAAAAGTTAGAAATGAGCGCAAATAATTGATTTTTTGTAACGAAAACCAGAAAAAGCAGGTCTCGGCCTGCTTTTTTTGTTTGCAATTATCAAGAAGGAAATACCTTTAATAACACAGAATCTGTATTTTTGCAGCCTCAAACGAAATCAATACAAAAATGAAAGAAGTCAGAGTAAGATTTGCCCCTAGCCCGACGGGTCCTTTGCACATCGGGGGTGTGCGTACTGCATTATATAACTATCTGTTTGCCAAGAAGAACGGAGGAAAAATGATTCTCCGTATCGAGGATACCGACCAAACCCGCTTTGTGCCAGGAGCCGAGCAATACATCGTGGAGTCTTTGGACTGGTGCGGCATCAAGTTTGACGAGAGTGACTATGTGGGCGGCGAATATGGTCCCTACAAACAGAGCAACCGCAAACATCTTTACAAACAATATAGCGATGAATTGTTGGCCAAAGGCTGCGCCTATATCGCCTTCGATACCGCTGAGGAACTCGACAAATACCGTAAAGAAGCCGAAGCCAACAAGCAGACCTTTATCTACAACTGCCAAAGCCGTAAACACTTGCGCAACAGCTTGACCATGAGCAAAGAAGAAGTCGACAAGCTCATCGCTGACGGCACGCCTTACACAGTACGTTTCATGATTCCTGAGGACCGTGAAATCGTCATGCATGACCTGATTCGTGGCGAGGTGCATGTGCAGACCAATACATTGGACGACAAAGTCTTGTTCAAGTCTGATGGCATGCCAACCTATCATTTGGCCAACATCGTCGACGACCACCTGATGAAAATCAGTCATGTGATTCGTGGCGAGGAGTGGCTGCCTTCCATGCCTTTGCACATTATGCTGTATGAGGCTTTCGGTTGGGAGGCTCCTCAGTTTGCCCATTTGCCGCTCTTGCTCAAGCCCGATGGTAACGGCAAACTCAGCAAACGCGACGGCGACCGCCTTGGTTTCCCTGTTTTCCCGATGTATTGGGTCGACCCGAAGACTGGTGATACGGCTATGGGTTACAAGCAATCAGGTTACTACCCCGAGGCTTTTATCAACATGCTTGCGCTTTTGGGTTGGAATCCTGGTACTGAACAAGAAATATTCACCATGGATGAGCTTATTCAGGCCTTCTCGTTGGAGCGCTGCAGCAAGAGTGGCGCCAAGTTCAACGTGGAGAAGACCAAATGGTTCAACCACGAATGGCTTATGCGCAAATCGAATGAGGAAGTCGGCAAGGATTACCAAACTTGGCTGAAAGCCGAAAAAGGCATTGATACGCCGCTCGACTTTGCCGTGAAAGTGGCTGGTTTGGTGAAAGATAGGGTCAACTTCGTGAAAGAGATTTGGGACCAAAGCTTCTTCTTCTTTGAGGCTCCTACGGAATACGATCCTGTCACCGTGAAGAAGCGTTGGAAGGAAAACTCTGCCGAAACTATGCTCAAGGTAAAGGAAGTCATCAAGGGTATTGAGGACTTCAGCTTGGCCAACATTGATGAGACACTCAACAACTGGATTACCAGTAACGAGCTGAACATGGGCCTGGTGATGAACGGCCTTCGTCTGATGGTGGTGGGAGCCGGAAAAGGTCCACACATCGGTGAAATTCTTGAACTTTTAGGTAAGGAAGAGACTTTGAAACGCATCGACGCTGGCGTGAAAGCTTTAGGATAAGAATGAAAAAAGCGTTCAAAATCCCACTTATCATTCTGGGAGTCGTTGTTGTTCTGCTCCTTGTGGCTAATTTTTTGGCTGCTCCAATAACAAAAAAGTATGCAGAAAAGCACGACAAGGAATTGATAGGCCGTGAATTGGACATTGGGAAAATCGATGTTAACGTTTTCACAGGCAAGGTGAAAATCAAGGACTTGACGCTTTTTGAAGATAATGATACCGCACCATTTGTAAGTTTTGAACGCTTCGAAACGAAAATAAGGTGGCGCGACTTGCTAAGCCGCCGTCTGCAGATCAAAGAAGCCACGCTTTCTGGATTGAAGGTTAACGTGGAACAAGATCACGATTGGTTCAATTTCAACAGTCTGTTGGAACGGTTCGCCTCCGATACCACAGATAATAAATCCTATACTTTTGGATTGATTCTCAATGACATCCTTCTCGACAAAAGCAACATCCGATATGCCGATTTGGCCTTGGGCAACGAGGTTTTGTTACGTGACATTTCGTTACGGATTCCCAGCATCGATTTTTCAGATTTGAATACTGATGTTGGTCTCGACTTATCGCTCTCCGACAATGCCACTTTACATACCGACATCCGCCTTTCCGAAAATGCGAAGGAATATACCATTAATCTGAAACTGAATAATATAGACGTTGAATTCATCGAGCCTTATGTGCAACAGTATTATCCTGTTGAGTTGCTGGAAGGTTTGGCCAATTTGGATTTGGTGGCCCAAGGCTCAACGGACCACATCTTTGATTTTGACATTACGGGCAACCTTGCACTCAATGCGTTAACCTTGCAAGATACGACAGGCAATCCATTAGGTGCCATCGATTCGGTTTATGCAGAGATTCGCAGTTTGCGTCTCGAAGATAAGATTATTGACCTTAACCAACTCTATCTTTCTGGACTGAATACGACTTACATCATCAAGTCCGACAGTACTACAAATTTCGATTTGGTGTTGGGCAGTTATTTTTATCTCGATTCATCTGAAATGCAGCCTGTTGTTGATACAATGATAGTGGAAGAAAATGAAGAGGAAAAACCTTGGAAAGTCAACATTACCGATTTGAATATTAACCAATCGAAAGTGATGTATGAGGATTGCACCCTTGCCGATACTTTCCGTTATATGATTTCGGATATCAACCTGACATCCAGGCAATTCTCTAATGACGGAGACAATGCCATCCAATTGCAGGCTTCACTCAATAAAGTAGGCAAACTCCGCTTAAATTGGCAAGGTCGTTTCAGTGGACGTGACAATCATAACCTCACTCTGATGCTCAGCAATGTGAAGGTTGCCGACTTTTCTCCTTATGCTATACAACTGTTTGGCTTCCCAATAGAAAACGGGACGCTTTCCTTCCGAAGCCAAAATATCATTTCTAATGGCAACTTAAATGGAATCAATAAGTTACAGATAGCAGCTCCAAAACTTGGCGACAAAGTGAAGCATTTTCATCCTCAGTATGAGAAAGTGCCGCTAAAACTGGGTTTTTATCTTCTTACTGACAAAAGCAATAATGTCAGCCTCGATTTGCCCGTTTCAGGCAATTTGAATGACCCCGCTTTTTCCTACCGAAAGACCTTGAACAAAGTGTTTTCCAATCTTCTGACGAAAGTGGCTGCTTCACCATTTCGGCTGATGACCGACGAAGAAAACAACCTGAAATACATTCCTTTCGATCCTTTGCAATTCGATTTCTCACCCGCCCAATACGTGATGATCGACAATGTGGCCACCACCCTCCAAAGCCGTTCTGACTTGAGTATCGTCTTAGAGGAGCAGATACAGTATGAAGAGACTATCAAACAGCTGTGTATCATGCAGCTGCAGCGCGATTATTACCTCTTCATCCACCCTGAACTGCAATCTGCTGATGTTGACTTTTTGACACATGAGGTAATACGAAACATCAAGCTGAACGACAAGGGATTGTGCGAATATGCAGTCCAATATTCCAAGAAAAAGAAGTTGCATTCCAAAAAGGATGTGGCTTCAGTGGCCTATGAGGTGTATCACGACAAATCGGAAAAGATTCTCTCGGGTGTAATGAAAAGATGGAACGATTTGCTCACCGATTACTTGCAAAATGTCAAAGGCCTGTCACCCGAGCAAATAACCGTGACCACCATTGACACGAGCCTGATGAAAACTATAGTAAAGCCTTCCCGTTATGAGATGCATGTCTTCACCTACGAGGAAATGGAATAACCTTATTTGACGATTAGTTGTTTTGACACAACACTGCTTTCGGTGGTTATCCTTACCGTGTAAATTCCAGAGTTATATTGGCTTGTATGGATGGTGATTTGGTATTCACCATTCATTTCAAAGGTCTCGATAGCTTGCCCCAGAAGATTGTAGATTTCAACCCGTTGCAAACCGTTTTCAGTCAAGATATGGACAGCATCATGAGCTGGATTGGGATATATTGCCACCTGGTTTTCTTCGTTTTCTGAGACACCATCATGATTTAATCCAGCCAAGGTTGCCACCAACCCAAGGTTGAGTTCGGTGAAGCGTTTTGCTTGGTTCATGTTGTTGACACTTAGGCCTAACACATCGTTTCTTGTGTGGATAAAAGGAGAACTGGCATGAACATCTTCAAAAGGATGAATGGCGGCATACCCGTTGCGGTTGAAGGAGGAATAATCGCTGTCGCCCCAAGCTAGCCAGTTTTGGCGGATAGGCATATCAGGGAAATAAATATGGCTAAGGTTGTAGACATAATTTGCAATGAGCGAATCTTGTGTGGTGTACATCAGATGGACATGAATGTCTGTGCCTTCTTTGAGGTAGCCTATCATGTCGAGGTTGAAATAGCCTACAATGTCCATCCCTGCTTCGGCACAATCTGCCGCATAAGCTGCGCTGCCTATCAGACCGATTTCTTCGGCACACCAGTTGGCAAAGATGAGGGTGCGGTCAAAGGTGTAATTGCTTAACAATCTTGCAGTTTCAAGGATGCCTGCCACACCCGATGCATTGTCGTCGGCACCAGGGGAGCGGATGGTGTCGGGGTCGGCACCGTCGGAGTTCCATGAGTCGTAGTGAGCCCCACATATCACGTACTCTTCAGGGGTCTTTGTGCCCCATTTTATGGCGAGAATGTTGTCGGCAGTCTCGATGTCAGTGTCGGGGATAGGGAAATCGTGTAGCGCTACCGTGTCGAAACCCATTTGCTTGTAACGGCTTACAAGCCAGTCTTGTGCTTCCCAAATATAACGACTGTCATATCGGCGGTTGTGGTACGAACTGAGGTGGGCAATGCTTGCTTCGATACTATCGACAGAGACGGAATCCATGAGCGAACGGATTTCCGGGTTCTCGGTTACAATCACTGGATAAGTGTGCTCATAGATATGCGGTGCCTGCGCGATGCTTGCGAAGCTTACCGCCAAAAACAATGCGATAAATACTATTTTCTTCATCATAATACTCTCAATTTTTAACTCTCAATTCTATCCCAATCCTTTCACGTGTGGTTTGCCGGCAATAAAGTCCTTCAAGTAAAACGGTTCGAAATAAGCCACGTCGACAAACTGCTGTTTATGCAAAGCCTGTTCCGCCAAAAGACGCATATATGCCGCTGAGGGTCTGAAACCATCAACAATGCTGATATTAGGTTGGCTTTCAAACAATTTCTTTAACTTTGGTGCACCATCACCGAAAAGCCACAGCCGATGTGATTTGCGCAAGTCTTCGAAAGCGTTTTCGTCGATGACAAGAGCTTCAGTATCATTGATTTTCTGCAAGTTGGCATCGAAAACGGAAGCATATACCTCCATTCTTCGGGCATCAATCATGGGAATGAGGATGTCGTCGGGTCCAATCTGGCTACCTAACTTTTCTTTCATGCCATGTGCCATGGCTTCCAACGTGTCGATAGCCATCAGAGGGAGGTCGGCGGCATAGCAGATGCCTTTTGCCGTACTTACTCCGATGCGTAGCCCAGTATACGATCCTGGACCTTTACTTACGGCCACTGCGTCCAATTGGGAATAACCAATGCCCGCTTCATTCATTACTTCATTGATGAAATTTGTAATCTTCTCAGAATGTGCATTTTGACCTTCAGTCTCACGCATTGCCAACGTACAACAAGCTGAATTAAGAGCGACCGAACAAACCGGAGTTGCCGTTTCTAAACATAGTATCATTGTTGCATATTTTTTAGTGGTGCAAAAATAAACAATTTTAAAATCTAACTCGCTATTTCAGTGTTTATTAATTATTATATAATAAAAAGGGCAATGTATTGAAAAAAAACATATATTTGCAAGTTTTAAATACCGTATTATGCGGTTTTGTATGGTGTTGAAAAAGAGTTCGTTAAGAGTTTTTTAATGGGACTTAGGAGGCGAAGCTGTATGAAGTCGGAAACAACAAAAATGATTTCAAAAGCCACAAGACGGAATTGGGACAAATTGCGGTTGAGTGAAAAAGACCGTTTGACGAAAAGAGCCAATAAAGTCCGCTCGCAAAAAATCATTGTTCCCGAAGGCTATGTAAGCGCGGGAAGTCTACCTCGGTTTGTTGAGGATTTGAAAGCCCAGCAGTTTCAAATCAAGGACTTGATTTTCAGTCTTTGCGCTGCATATTTGGAACACAACAGAGTCAATCAGGACAACAAGAATCGTTTTTTTGAGGAATACACGCATTATGAAAGACTGCCGCTGTCGATACCAAGACAGATTCTGAAAAACAGGCAGGACGATTGGATTGGTTATGTGTATCAGTCGCTTACGACAGAGGGGAGCCGCATTTTGACAGGCTTGTACTATACAAAGCCCGTTATTGTCGAAGAGATGCTTTCCGAGGTGCAAGTTTATGAAGGACAACGGTTTTTGGATCCTTGTTGCGGAAGTGGCATTTTTTTACTGAAAGTCAAAGGGGCGAGTCTTGAACAGCTTTTTGGCATCGACAACGATCCACTCGCAGTAATGATTGCCAAAGCGAATCTCATCGTGAGGTTCAATGAATCAAATACTTATCCTCAAATTTTCCAGATAGATTTCCTACAGCACGCCCAATCGGCCTTGGCTGGATTGAAGTTTGATTATATCATCACAAATCCGCCATGGGGCAGTGAAAAACGCAAAAAGCACAGTTCTGATATCATCCAGTCGAACGAGCAGGCGACTTTGTTCTTTACAGAGTCATATAAGTTTTTGAATGACAAAGGGATATTGCACTTCCTTATGCCGTCGTCGGTGCTGAAAATCAAGGTTCACGCCGATTTCCGCCGTTTTGTGGCACAAGAAACCTGCATCGATACCTTGAAGCTATACCATGAGCGTTTCAAGGGTGTGTTTACGGATTTTATCAGTCTGAAAGTCAGGAAGTCCCCAGTGAGTGGCTGTCAAACCTATTGGGTCAAGACAGCCCGACACGAGGTGTTCAAGAAGACGTGGCAACCTGGTAATGATGACTTTTGTGCGCTTCCTTTGCTTGACGACCGCACCGAAAAAATCCTTTCTAAAGCAGAGCGCCTGCGTCATGATGACCTCTCCCATAGCCAATGGGCTTTGGGAATCATCACGGGAAACAATGCTAAAGTTCTGAAAGACAGACCGCAGAAGGACTTGGAACCCATTTTTATGGGTAAGGATATTACGAAATACGGCTTGAAGAAAGCAAGCCGTTACATCAAATACAACCGTGCTGATTTTCAGCAGTGTGCAAAAGATGAATTCTACCGCGCAAAGGAGAAATTGGTGTATAAATTCGTCTCAAGCCGTCTCTGCTTTACTTACGATAATCAGCAACGCCTATTCCTCAACAGTGCCAATATTCTCATTCCTCAAGTGGATGGCATGAGTATCAAGACGGTGTTGGCATTCCTCAATTCGGAGTTGTTTAACTTTTTGTATGTCAAACGCTTCAACGACCTCAAGATATTGAAAGGCAACCTTTCGGCTTTGCCTTTCCCCAAGATTACGGCAGATCTAGACAGACAGTTCACAGCCCTCGTTGACCGCGCTTTGGATGGAGACAAGGATGCTCCAAAAGAGATTGATAATTTAATATTTACATTGTATCAACTTGATACAGAAGAGATTGACCTGATTTTAAATCTTGAATCTTAAATCCATGAATATCTTAGTCACAGGCGGCGCCGGCTTCATCGGCTCGCACACTTTAGTGGAACTCACTGCCTCAGGTCACGAGACCGTTGTCATCGACAACCTCAGCAACTCCAACCGCAAGTCGTTGGAGCGCGTGGCGGAACTGACGGGCAAGGAAATCCCTTTTTATGAAGTCGACATCCGCGACCGCGAAGGCCTCAACCGTGTGATGGAAGCCCATCGTTTCGATGCCTGCATCCACTTCGCTGGGCTGAAGGCCGTGGGCGAGAGCGTGGAAAAACCTTGGGAATACTACGAAAACAACATCAGCGGCACACTGACTTTGCTTGATGTGATGCGTCGGCATGGATGCAAAAACATCATCTTCTCTTCGTCGGCCACTGTCTATGGCGACCCTGCCATCATCCCCATCACGGAGGAGTGCCCCAAGGGACATTGCACCAATCCATACGGCCAGACCAAGAGCATGCTTGAGGAAATCATGATGGATATGCAGAAAGCCGACAAGGAATGGAACATCGTGTTGTTACGCTATTTCAATCCCATCGGTGCCCATCCCAGTGGTAGGATAGGGGAGAACCCCAACGGCATTCCGAACAACTTGATGCCTTACGTCACACAAGTGGCTGTGGGCAAACGTGCTGAGTTGGGCGTATTCGGCAATGACTATCCAACCCCTGACGGCACTGGTGTCCGCGACTACATCCATGTTGTTGATCTGGCACGTGGTCACGTGGCTGCCCTGCAAGCCATCGAACGGAACTGCGGTTGTGCCATTTATAACCTCGGCACGGGACACGGTTACTCGGTGTTGGACGTGGTGAAGACCTTTGAGAAGGTCAACGGCATCAAGATTCCGTACAGCATTAAGCCCAGACGTGCAGGCGACATCGCCACCTGTTATTCCAATCCCGCCAAGGCCGAACGAGAATTAGGCTGGAAAGCACAATTCGGCCTCAAAGAGATGTGTCGCGACTCATGGAACTGGCAAAGAAACAACCCTAACGGATATTAGTTTTTGAGTCGGCTTAAGCCGAGAAATCATTCAAAATCTTCATTAAAATCATTCAAAATGAAAAACTGTTAATGGACCTAATTGCTGAATATAACAAAAAGTTGGAAGTATTCAAGAGTATTACGGGTTGTGCTATGAAGGTTTACAATAAATATCATTATGGATTGTTGGAGTCTGCATACGAAGCCGCTCTAAAGTATTTACTTGAATTGGAAGGACATAAAGTTGAAAGGCAGGTTTATCTTCCGATTTTTTGGGATGATGTCCAATTAGACCAGACTTATCGAATGGATATGATTGTTGATGAATTGGTGATAGTTGAACTAAAAGCCCTTGAATATGTTAAAAAAGAACACAGGAACCAGCTGTGGAATTATATGAATTTAACACACATGTCACATGGAATGTTGGTTAATTTCTCAAAGGATCGCCTTTATAGCGAATGGTATATCCGAGACAATGACGGTGAAATAGAAAAAGTAAGATTATTATAAAATTTTGAGAGATTTTTCAAATTGATTTTGAGAGATTTCTTGCGAAGCAATCCCTAAACAACTATGAAAGGAATAGTATTAGCAGGAGGTTCAGGAACCCGCCTCTATCCCATCACCAAGGGAGTGAGCAAGCAGTTGCTCCCCATCTACGACAAGCCGATGGTGTATTATCCCATTAGTGCTTTGATGCTTGCGGGCATCCGCGACATCCTGATTATCAGCACGCCATATGACCTGCCTGGCTTCAAGCGTCTCTTGGGCGACGGCTCCGATTATGGTGTCCATTTCGAATACGCCGAACAGCCCTCCCCCGATGGTCTGGCCCAAGCCTTCATCATCGGTGAGAAGTTCATCGGCGACGATTGCGCTTGTCTCGTTTTGGGCGACAACATCTTCTACGGCAATGGTTTCACCAAGATGCTTGAAGATGCAGTACGTACTGCCGAAGAAGAAAACAAAGCCACTGTGTTTGGCTATTGGGTCGCCGACCCCGAGCGTTACGGCGTGGCCGAGTTTGATAAACAAGGCAACTGTATCAGCATCGAGGAGAAACCCAAGCAACCTAAGAGCAACTATGCTGTGGTGGGCTTGTATTTCTATCCCAACAAGGTCGTTGACGTAGCCAAACACATCAAACCTTCTGCAAGAGGCGAGTTGGAAATCACTACGGTGAACCAAGAGTTCTTGAAAGACGGTGAACTAAAGGTGCAGACCCTCGGTCGTGGCTTTGCATGGTTGGACACGGGTACACACGACTCGCTTAGCGAGGCCTCCACTTTCGTGGAAGTCATCGAGAAACGCACTGGACTGAAGGTTGCCTGCTTGGAAGGCATCGCCTATCGCCGTGGTTGGATTACCGAGGAGAAGATGCGCCAATTGGCTCAACCCATGATCAAGAATGAATATGGTCAATACTTGCTCCGTGTCATCGGCGAAATGAAAGAAGAAGTAAATTCTGAGACACTCAGAAAACTAAACTAAAAACAAAAATAATGAAATACAAACGTTCCATCATCATCACTGGTGGCGCAGGCTTCATCGGCAACCATGTTGTCCGTCTTTTCGTCAACAAATATCCCGAATACAAAATCATCAACCTCGACAAGCTGACCTATGCAGGCAACCTCGCCAACCTGAAGGACATTGAGGACAAGCCGAACTATCGCTTCGTCAAGATGGACATCTGCGACTTCGAAGGCGTCTATAAGCTGATGCAGGACGAACACATCGATGGCATCATCCACCTCGCTGCCGAGAGTCATGTGGACCGCAGCATCAAGGACCCGTTCACCTTTGCCCAGACCAATGTGATGGGGACACTGAGCATGTTGCAGGCCGCGAAATTGTATTGGGAAGCCTTGCCAGAGAAATGGGAAGGCAAACGCTTCTACCATATCAGCACCGACGAAGTTTACGGTGCCCTCGAGCTCACCCATCCCCAAGGCATTGAACCTCCATTCAGCACTAAGGCTTCCTCAGGCGAACATCATCTGGCTTATGGTGACAAGTTCTTCACCGAGGACCTGAAATACCAACCTCATAGTCCCTACAGCGCAGCCAAAGCTAGTAGCGACCATTTTGTGCGTGCTTTCCACGACACTTACGGCATGCCTACCGTGGTAACCAACTGCTCTAATAACTATGGTCCTTACCAATTTCCCGAGAAGCTGATACCGTTGTTCATCAACAACATCCGCCACCGCAAACCGTTGCCTGTCTACGGCAAGGGCGAGAACGTGCGCGACTGGCTCTATGTGGTGGACCATGCCCGTGCAATCGACCTTATCTTCCATGAGGGCAAAATTGCAGAGACCTACAACATCGGTGGCTTCAACGAATGGAAGAACATCGACCTCATCAAGGTCTTGATCAATACCGTTGACCGCCTGCTGGGTCGCCCAGAAGGTGCTGATATGGACTTGATTACCTACGTCACCGACCGTGCTGGCCACGACATGCGTTACGCCATCGACTCGACCAAACTCCAGAAAGAACTCGGCTGGGAGCCGTCCTTGCAGTTCGAGGAAGGCATCGAAAAGACCGTCCGCTGGTATTTGGACAACCAGGAATGGATGGACAATGTGACTTCAGGTGATTACCAGAAGTATTATGAGGATATGTATAAGAACAGATGATGAGCGTTGATGAGGCGAAAATAATAAACCTGCCCAAATTGTTGGATGCCAGAGGAAACCTCTCCTTCGCTGAACAATTTGCCCATGTTCCTTTTGAAATCCGTCGCGTTTATTGGCTGTATGATGTTCCAGGAGGTGTCAACCGAGGCGGACATGCGGAGATCAACAATGAGGAACTGGTGATTGCCTTATCGGGTTCTTTTGAGATTTTGATCAATGACGGTGAGCACACCCGCACCTTTACCTTAAACCGTTCCTATTACGGTCTTTATATCCCAAAGGGGGTATGGCGTGAGATTCGGGAGTTCTCTACCAATGCCGTGGCATTGGAGTTTGGTAGCATTCCTTATAATGAAGACGACTACATCAGAGACTATGATGCGTTTTGCGAATTTGCAAAGCATCCGATGGAGCCCCGCTTGGTTCGACCCTTGCCCGTCCAATCACATCTTGAGAAAAAATGTTTTCATGTCGAGGATTGTTCGATAATGGAATTGGACAAGCATCACAGCGACCGAAAGGGTAATCTCACTGTGGTTGAGAATGGGACGATGTTTCCTTTTAGTACCAAAAGGGTGTATTATCTTTATGATGTCCCGGGAGGAGCTTCGCGTGGTGCCCATGCGCATAAAACTTTGGAACAACTGATAGTTGCAGTATCTGGTTCCTTCAGGGTGTCGTTGGATGATGGAACGAACAAAAAGACTTTTTTCTTGAATCGTCCTTATCAAGGGCTTTACGTCAGGCCAGGCTTGTGGAGAGATCTCGAGGATTTCTCGTCGGGTGCGGTGTGCATGGTGTTGGCTTCGGAAGTTTACCAAGCCGAAGACTATATCAGAGATTATGATGCGTTTTTGGAGTATAGAAGTCGTTTGTAAAGCTAATTCGTAGATGATGAACATCCCCTTTCTTTCATTAAAAGACGTTACAGCCCTTCATGGTGACGAGATCAATGCGGCTGTCACCCGTGTGATAAATAGCGGTTGGTACTTGCAAGGCAAGGAAAACGAACGCTTCGAGGCGGACTATGCAAAGTTTATCGGCACCAAATATGCCATTGGTTGTGCCAACGGTTTGGATGCGTTGATTTGGATTTTTCGCGCCTATAAAGAACTTGGTGTAATGCAAGATGGCGATGAAGTAATTGTTCCAGCCAACACCTACATTGCTACTATTTTAGCCATCACCGAAAACAACCTCAAGCCCGTTTTGGTTGAACCTAAGCTGAACACTTTGGAAATCGATGACGACAAGATAGAAGAACGGATTACATCCAAGACCAAAGCTATTTGTATCGTACACCTCTATGGTCGCAACGCATATATCGATAAAATTGGAGCGTTATGCAAGAAATATAACTTGAAACTAGTTGAGGATAACGCTCAAGCTCACGGTTGCAAACACACTGATGGTAGTATAACAGGTTGTATTGGCGATGCAGCAGGTCATTCGTTCTATCCTGGCAAGAACCTTGGCGCTTTGGGTGATGGCGGTGCGGTCACAACGAATGATAAAGTCTTGGCAGACACAGTTCGTACTTTGGCCAATTACGGTTCTTCCAAAAAGTATGTCTTCAAATATAATGGCCGCAACAGCCGTTTGGATGAAATCCAGGCAGCAGTGTTGGATGTGAAGTTGAAGTACTTGGTTGACGATAACGCACATCGGAAGTTGGTAGCCAATTATTATTACGACCACATCAAACATCCCCTGATTACACTTCCCGACCGCTTGGCTGACAGCCAGAATGTGTACCATCTCTTCCCCATCCTTTGTGAGAAGCGCGATACATTGCATGATTATCTTGAAAAGAACGGCGTGGGAACCATCATTCATTATCCCATCGCCCCCCACAAACAGGAATGTTATAAGGAATGGAATGGGATGACTTTGCCGATTACGGAATACATTGCCGATCATGAGCTGAGCTTGCCCATTGGACCAACTATCACCTTGGACGAGGCGGACTATATTGTTGATTTGATCAATCGTTTTGAATAACCACATCAGTGAGTGCAACGAATTACATATCGTTTTTTAGAAACAAAGGCATTCGTTACGGTGTCGTTGTGAGTCCTTTTCCGTAATCTCAGACTGGGACGACGGGTGTAACCCGAACCTAGTCGAAACGTTAGATAATAAATTAACTAATTGAAAACTAAATAAATACTCACAAAAAATAAATGGATAAAGTAACAATCATAGATTATGACCGGATTTACAAGAACTTCATTGATGAGAAGTACTTGCACGGGCATGACGAATACTACTACCGCGACCAGCAGGTGAAAAAGCCCGCTGGTGGTTGGAGACGTTTGCATACCGATGAAATTGAACGTTTGGTGAAAAATAGCAACTCCGCTACGAATTGGGAAGACATTTGGGTGACGGACGAGTTCGACACCAACATGGTGCATAACAACCACTTCTTCGGTAAGGTGCGCATCGGCCGCATCAGCCGCAAGGTGTTGCAATACCACGACCTTCGTGTGCCGGTGGGCATTTCCAACAGTAGCATCATCTCTTGCGACATTGGCGACGACGTGGCCATCCACGACGTGCACTACATGGCCAACTACATCATCGGCGACAAGTGCATTTTGTTCAACATCCAGGAAATCTCTACCACCGACCACTCCAAGTTTGGTAATGGCACCATCAAGGAAGGCGAGCCAGAGGATGTGCGTGTGTGGCTTGAGGTGATGAACGAAGTCGGAACGCGTAAAATCATGCCTTTCGATGGTATGATTACAGCCGATGCCTACCTTTGGGCCAAATATACCGATGATACCAAGTTGCAGAAACGCCTTGGCGAAATTACTCAGGCCAGCGTCGACTTCCACCGTGGTTATTATGGTACCATCGGTGAATCGTGCGTCATCAAAAACTGTTGGATTCTGAAAGATGCCAAGGTAGGTCCGCACTGCTATATCAAAGGTGCAAGCAAGCTGAAGAACGTCACCATCAATTCATCGGAAGAGGAGCCTTCGCAAATCGGTGAAGGTGTTATCCTTGTGAACGGTGTGACAGGCTACGGCTGCCGTATCTTCTATTCCGTGGTGGCCACCCGATTTGTGTTGGGCGACAACTGTAACCTGAAGTATGGTGCCCGTTTGATTCACTCTGTGCTGGGCGACAACTCCACCATCTCTTGCTGCGAAGTTCTCAACAACTTGATTTTCCCCTCGCACGAGCAACATCACAACAATTCGTTCCTGATTTCCGCCTGCGTGATGGGTCAGAGCAACATGGCTGCTGGTGCCACTATCGGTTCCAATCACAACAGCCGTGCAACCGATGGCGAGATTGTGGCTTCACGTGGTTTCTGGCCTGGCCTTTGCTCCAGCGTGAAGCACTCATCGAAGTTTGCCTCGTTCACCCTGCTCTCCAAGGCCGACTATCCCAGCGAACTCAACATCATGCTGCCGTTCTGCCTCGTGAACAACAACGCGGCAAAGAACGAGCTGGAAGTTATGCCTGCCTATTGGTGGATGTACAACATGTACGCCATCGCGCGCAACACCTCGAAATATGTGAAACGCGACAAGCGCAAACGTAAGATCCAAAACATCGAGTTTGAGACCTTGGCTCCTGACACTATCGAGGAGACCATCGAAGCTCGCAAGCTGCTTGAGGTTTGGGTGGCCAAGGCATACCTTCGCAATAAAGGTGAAGACACGGAAAAGTACGAGTATTACGACCTGCGTGAATGCGGTAAAAACCTGCTTGACAACGAGCCTGAAACGGTGAAATCGTTGGAAATCTTCGGCGAGCACATGGAAAAAGGCAAGCGCAAGGTACGCATCCTCAAGCCCTTGGATGCCTATCATGCATACGGTGACATGATTACCTATTATGCTGTCAAGACTCTATTGGATTACCTGAAAAAGCATCCCGATGTTGATATGGAAGCCATCGTGAACCACATGAAAGGCAAGCGTCTTCGCAAGTGGATCAACCTTGGCGGTCAGACCATGCCTGAGGAATATGTCGACCAGCTTCGAGCCGACATCCGTGATGGTGTGCTCAACACCTGGGATGAAATCCACCACCGCTACGACGAGCTTTGGGAGAACTATCAGAAGGAGAAGCTGCGTCATGCCTACTTCTCGCTGATGTTCCTTTACAAGGACGATGCCGATGTGCTTACCGCTGAGATGTGGCGTGAGAATTTGGATAAAGCCATACGCATCCAACACTTCATCTGCGAACAAGTCTACGAAAGCCGCAAGAAAGACTACGAGAACGAATTCCGCAACGCCACCTTCCGCAATGAAGACGAGAAAATAGCCGTCATCGGCAAGATTGATGAGGTGGGCTTCGTCCAACAGATTCGCGAAGAAACAGAGGAATTCGTGAAATCCATCCAAGATTACATCAAAAATCATCTATCATAAAAACAACAATTAAACAGTCAACAATTAAACAATAAACAACAATGAGAGTCATAATCGAAAAAAACTATGATGCCATGTCACGTTGGGCTGCCAACCACATTGTCGAACGCATCAACGCTTTCAAGCCAACTGCTAAAAAACCATTTATCCTCGGTCTTCCCACTGGTTCAACTCCGATAGGAACCTATAAGGAATTGGTGAAACTTTATAAAAAGGGTCAAGTTTCCTTCAAGAATGTGGTCACCTTCAACATGGACGAATATGTCCGCATCCCTGAAGACCACCCCGAGAGCTACCATAGTTTCATGTGGAACAATTTCTTCAGCCATATCGATATCAAGAAAGAAAACGTCAATATTTTGAATGGCAACGCCGAAGACCTTGAGGCCGAATGTGCCCGCTATGAAGAAAAGATCAAGAGCTACGGCGGCATCGACCTCTTCATGGGCGGCATTGGTCCTGATGGTCACATCGCCTTCAACGAGCCTGGCAGCTCCCTGACTTCACGCACCCGTGTGAAGACCTTGACTTCCGACACCATCATTGCCAACTCACGTTTCTTTGAGAATGATATTAATAAGGTGCCGAAGACGGCCCTCACCGTGGGCGTAGGTACAGTCATGGACAGCCGCGAGGTGATGATCTTGGCCAATGGCCACGGCAAGGCTCGTGCCTTGGCTCACGCCATCGAAGGTGCGGTCAGCCAGATGTGGACCGTCAGCGTGTTGCAGATGCACCCGAAAGGCATCATTGTCTGCGACGACGCTGCTTGCGACGAGATGACTTACGGAACCGTCAAGTATTTCAAGGATATTGAAAAGAATAATCTTTAATTAACCCATTGTAGGGCTGTCATACTATGGCAGCCCTACCTTAGAACCGCGAATGAAGAATTTTGCAATCATCGGTGTCGGTGGATACATTGCTCCCCGACATCTTAAAGCCATCAAAGACACAGGCAACAACCTTGTCTCCGCCTACGACAAAAGCGACAGCGTGGGCATCATGGACAGCTACTTCCCCAAGGCTGCCTTCTTCACCGAGCAGGAGCTCTTCGACCGTCACAACACCAAGTTGCGCGACAGCGGCACCAACATCGACTATGTGAGCATCTGCACGCCTAATTATTTGCATGATGCGCATTCACGTTATGCCTTGCGCCTCGGTGCCGACGTCATCTGCGAGAAGCCCCTTGTGCTGAACCCATGGAACATCGACGCCTTGCAGAAAGTGGAACAACGTCAGGGACATAAGGTCAACACCATCCTGCAGTTGCGCCTGCACGACAAGATTGTGGCGCTGAAGAAGAAAATCGAGAAAGGTCCGAAGGACAAAATCTATGACATCGACTTGACCTATATCACATCGCGTGGTAACTGGTATTACGCCTCATGGAAGGGTGATGTCAACAAGAGTGGAGGTATTGCCACTAATATCGGCATACATTTCTACGACATGCTGTGCTGGATTTTCGGCGATGTGCAGAAAAACATCGTCCACGTGGCTTCGCACGACCGTGTGGCTGGCTATCTGGAGCTGAAACGTGCCCGCGTGCGTTACTTCCTCAGTATCAATGCCGACACCTTACCACCCAATGCCGTGGAAGGGGAGAAGCGCACCTATCGCACCATCATGATTGACGGTGAGGAGTTTGAGTTCAGCCAAGGTTTCACCGAGCTTCACACGAAGAGTTATGAGAACATTCTGGCTGGTCACGGCTTCGGCTTGGAAGATGCCCGCCGCTGCATCGACATCGTCTATCAAATCCGCAATGCCAAGCCCGTCGGCCTTATTGGCGACTATCATCCGATGGCCAAGTTGCCATTGAGCGGGCATCCTTTTGGGTGGAAGTGAGTTTGCATCAACCAAATACACCGTTATGATTATAAGATTTAAAAAGATAAAAAAACGAACACTGTTCTATTATTTAATAAACTTGGTGAGTGCTGTATTGTTGATGAGCGAAACAACATCGATAGTAAAGCCTTTTTTACTGGTGTTGTGTTCCATTTTAATGATACCCAATCCGCTCTCATATATTCCGATGTTGTTTGTTTCTTCATGGAGTATTTCGTTTACAGCACTTCCGGGATTAGCCGCATTCTTCTATTACCTGGTATTGTTTTTTATATCTGTTTTTATCTCTTTGCTTATTAACAAAGAAAAAGTTGTATCCTTCGTTTCATCGTTTCCTGCGGCTCGTTATTCCCTTTTATTCGCCATTTGGATTTTTGCCACAGCTTTTTCTTCTGTTTCCGGTGTATGGTATGGTGCCGTGAAATTGGCTTTATATATTATCCCGATTTACATAATTTCTCGCCTCCGCTTGCGGGATATGTCTTTTTGCCGAACTTCTATAGATATCATTGCGGCATTCTTTTCTGTTTATTGCTTATATGTCCTTTTGTTTGCACCAGTCCAATACTATTCAGATTTGGAGACTTATGGACGAAACTCGTTAAGAAGCGACATGAATCCCAATACGGTGGCACAGATTGTCCTCTTGTTTTTCACTATTCTGTATTGTGAGGCATTCCGCACCAAAAAATATTGGTTGATGCTATTTGCCTTGTTGGATGTGGGTACTATTATGTTTTTGGGAAGCCGCACAGCTTTCTTTACTATGGTGATTGTTGCTGTTGTCTATTTGATGATAGTTCTAAAGACCTCGTTTTTCAAAAAAATACTCATATCATTAGTTTTTGTCGTTTTATTTATAGGTGTTTACTCCATTGGTATCGGAGCTGGACGATCAGAGCGACTTTCGTTATCCTCCATCGAAGCTGATGAGGGTTCAGGAAGATTTTATAGTTGGGAAGTGCTTCTCACAGAAGTTATTCCATACCATTTGGTGAAAGGTGTTGGTGTCGGTAAAGAGAATTATGAGAATTTGCCTATTTTTGCACTTGATGCCGACAATTTGTATATCGATTTGCTGACTGCAACAGGAATTGTGGGATTGATACTCTTTTTCATGTACTATGCTTCGACAGTGATACAGTTGTTCCGATATCGAAAAAAGAAACGAGATTGGGATTTCTTGATCGCCATTTTCTTGGCTTATTTGTTTGAAGGTATAGGAGAAACTGTATATGATATGCCCATGTTTTGGTTTTGGGGAATACTAGCCGTGTTGGCAATCAATGACTTTAAATATGCTGAAGATCAAACAGACCAAAATCTGGAATCTGAACCTGTTCAAAACATGTCTGAAGAGACCGCTTATTATAACACGAAGTATCAAATACAAAACAATCAAATATTGTAAACATGTATATTCAACATACAACAGATCATCTTTTGTTTCGCTACCTTTTGTGTAGCATTTCCCCAAGACTCAGTGCGTCTTTTTGGTATCGTCGTTACATGAAGCAATCGTTGGATTTAAAGAATCCTCAAACTTTAGACGAGAAAATCCAATGGATGAAGCTGTATTATTATAAGGATAATCCGTTGGTTTACCAATGTGCTGATAAATATCGGGTTAGGGAATATGTAAAGGAATGTGGTTTAGAGCATATCCTAAATGAATTGTTTTACTCTTATCATTCGGCAGATGAGATTGACTGGGACGCCTTGCCGCAAAAATTTGTCCTGAAATGGAATTTTGGTAACGGGGGAAACATTGTTTGCAGTGACAAATCGAAATTGGACATCAAGCAAGCGACAAAGGAATTGAATCACTTCCAAAAACTGAAAGCACATTTAAGATGTGCTGAGCCTCAGTATAATGTTGAAAAGGTGCTGCTTTGTGAGAAGTTTATTGAAACTGAAAATGGAGAGGCTCCTGTTGATTACAAGTTTTATTGTTTCAATGGAGAAGCCAAGTATGTGTTGTGTTGTTACGGGAGAAGCTTAGACCACCGACCAGCTTTTTATTTCTTTGACAAGGACTGGAGTCTGCAACGGTTCAATAAAATGGGCAAGGAAGCCCCCGAAGGCTTCACCATGCCCAAACCCGAAGGAATGGACGACCTATTCCATTATGCAGAAATACTCTCCAAGCCGTTTCCTTTTGTTAGGGCTGACTTCTATTTGGAAAATGGGAAAGCATATTTCGGTGAGCTGACCTTTACACCAGGTGGCGGCTATGACATGAACCGATTGCCCGAAACGCAACTGAAATTTGGGCAGATGGTCAATCTGCCGCCAAAAAATACAAAATAAAGGATTTAGTTTTGGTTCTATACACAAAATTGCTATTATGTTTACTTATTCGGTTGTGATTCCTCATAAGAATTGCGTGCCCTTACTTCAGCGATGTTTGGATAGCATTCCTAAACGGGACGACATTCAAGTCATTGTGGTTGATGATGTCAGTGATTTGTCGGAAAGTGAAAGGGCGTTAATGGGGTCGTTTGCCAACGAGCGAATCCAAGTTGTTTTTCTTACCCGATCAAAATTTGCAGGAGGTGCTCGCAACGTAGGTCTTTCTTTGGCTGAGGGCAAATGGGTGGTTTTTGCCGATTCTGATGATTTTTTCACCAAAGAAGCTTTTAGTATTTTTGACGACTATAAAGATTCTAATAACGACATTGTATTCTTTGGTCATTCGGCCTGTTATTCTGACAATTTGGAACCTACCACAAGATTAGGAGACAGAACAAAATACTTGGAAGAGTTTGTTCAGACACATTCAAAATGGTCTGAAAAACAGTTACGATACAAAAACCCTTCTCCTACCTCGAAAATGATGCTTAACTCCTTTTTAAAGGAAAAAGATTTGAAATATGAGGAGATAAGGGCATCGAATGATTCCATGTTTTCCTTATTGTCGGGGTATTATGCAACAACGATTGCGGGCGACAACCGAATTGTTTATCGTTCTACCATCCGAAGAGGCTCGTTGACCCAGACAAAAAACAAAGAAAATGCCTATTGCCGTTATGCTGAAACGATAAGGGAATATGTGTTTTTCAGGGAACACCATTTGGAGGATATGTATCCGTGGGTGACTTCAGCCGTTTTCCACTCCTTGAAAGATTTCGGTGTGAAAGAATTTAAAAGATATTTGAAATTAGCTAAGGAAAACCATGTGAACATTTGGTTGGGAGTCACTCGGAGATTCTCAAAATAATGCATCATTTGTTGAAATTCTACACATGAAAATCGTCCATATTTGTATATCGGCTCCTTATATTGACGGGTGGGGATACCAAGAAAACCTGTTACCAAAATATTTACAACAAGCAGGAATACAGAATGCTGTCATCGCATCGGGAAACGATTTTCCATTCTATTTATCGACTCAAGAGATTTCTGACATTAAAGCCAAAGGAGAAAATTACACTATAGGAGAGGTTTGTATAAAAAGGATTAAAACAAAGCGTTTTTCCACCTCTTTTTTGGTTCCTTTCCATCTCATGGATGCTATTGAAGCCATTCAGCCTGATGTGATTTTTCATCATAATTTCAATTGCACCTCATTACCGATAGCAGCTCGATATGCAAAGAGAAATAATATACCGTTAGTAGTTGACAATCATGCGGATGTTTTAAACATGAGCCATAACAGGATTTGGGCATTTGTGTATTATAAACTATTAATTGGCTTAACTTCCAAAGCTATTCAAAAAACGATTGTCAAGGCTTACGGAGTTTCACATTCCAGGTGTGACTTTATCAAGGAATACTATGGAATTGATCAGAAAAAAGTCGATTTGCTTCCCATAGGTGCTGATGTTGATATTGCAGATACCATACCGTCAAAAGAAATATTGAGGCAGAAATATGGGTATCAAGAAACCGACTTCATTGTGGTCTCGGGAGGGAAAATGGGAGTTGACAAAGGCACCGACCAGTTGATTCTCGCTACTGAAAGAATAAGGGAAAACAATCCTAATTCTAGAATTAAGCTTGTTTTATTCGGCAAAATTGAAGACGCAGGCACATTATTGCAGGCAAAGCAAAGTCAGGATGTTACTTTATTTGATTGGTGTGATAGGATAAAGACATTGGAATTGTTGAAGATGGCAGATGTGGCTTGTTGGCCAATACACCACACAACTTTGATTGAAGACGCCGTTGCTGTTTGCACACCTTTGATCATCAGAAAAACGGATACAACCGAACATCTCATAGAAGGCAATGGCATTTGGATCGAGAACGGTAGTGCTGAGGCTATTGAAAGGGCTATGTCACTTTTATTGAATCAGGACGAAATGCGGAAATCAGCTATGCAACAAGGCTGTGAGAAAATGAAAAACAGGCTAAGCTATAATACGATAGCTGAAAAAGTAGTAAAGGACATTTATGGATCTCGACAATAACATTATCCCAGGTCGTAGCAAGTTGGTCGCAGCAATTCGATGGGTAGCTAATTCCATGCGTTCGTTTTGGATGCTGAAAATCAAGTATCCATGGATTAAGCATAATGGGTTTGCAAGGATTCCGATAAGCACGGAAATATGGTCACCACATAAGGATATTACTATAGGCGATAAAGTTCAGTTTGGCCCTCATTGCAAGATACAATGTGATATAGCTTTTGGAAATTCTATATTAATCGCCTCCAATGTGGCTTTTGTGGGGAAAGATGACCATATTACTAATATTCCTGAAAGGACTATTTGGAACTCAGGTCGGGGCGACTCTTTCAAGACAAAGGTAGGCAACGACGTTTGGATAGGGCATGGAGCCATCATAATAGGGGGAGTTACAATTGGCGATGGTGCCATTGTGGCAGCAGGTAGTGTCGTTACCAAGGATGTGGAGTCTTGCACCATAGTTGGCGGCAATCCGGCGAAGTTCATCAAAAATCGTTTTTCTACCGAAGAAGAAAAAAAACGTCATCTGTTGTTTTTGCATAATAGTAACAATTGAATTCCCTTTTGTGGTTTTTACAATGCTTCATCCACTTAAGATTGTCGTTTTTATTTGTTGTTTTTTTGTCGCATCATTGACATCTGTCGGATGTACTACCATAGTTGTCGGTAACCAAGCGGAGTTCGATGGATTGCAGGAAAGGTTGATAAGCACCATCAAAAGTGGAAACAAGAACATTTATGTAAGATTATTGCCAGGTACTTACATTGCGAAAGAAAAGCACATCACATTAAAAGATATTGATGCCATCGACACAAAGATTCGCTTTGTCGGTCACGGTGCAACATTGATTCCGGAGGGACATGAGTATCATGATGGAGATAATTATCAAGGTACTTTCTCAGTAGGCAACAGTTGGATGAGTGGCAACAAGGATGTAGAGACTTGGTCATACGTCAAATATGCCGATAGCCTCATCGAGGTTTTGGATGCTGAGGAAAAGCTTTGTCGGTTAAAATGTAAGAACTCTTTTTCGGCCGACACAGATTTCAACAATGCTTATATTCTTATCACACATTGGTACCAGTCGAGCACTTATAAGATTGAAAAGATAGAAGGGCAGTACATCTACTTCACCGCCGATGACCTGAAAGAATCCTCTAATGGTGGATACAACGTGAACGACGACTACAACTACGGCAATAAAACCATCCGTTACAAACTCTGCAATATAGAAAATGGTGAGGACTATTTTCGTATCACAGACGGAAAAGTGCATCTTCCAAATGGTGTCACATCGGTGTGGGAAGGCAAAACCCATAATTTCCTGACCTTCCGCAATTGCAAATTTTCGTCGGTGGAAATTAAAGGCATACAGTTTTTGGGCAATGCTTTTGAAGATTCGAATCCTGCAATTTATATAAGAAACACAGTGTCAAATAAAATCAGGATTCACAAGTGCGGTTTTTATGGTATGCGCGGGAGCATAATATCTGTTTCGGCATCACCAAACGTCATAATCGACAACAACCAATTTGCAGATACGTATTATTATGGCATCTGGTCGAATAACGGAAGTGCCAATACAGTGGTGGAGAAAAACAGCTTCAAGTCGATGGGTAAGCGCATGAACAACACTACATGCGTTGGATGCTTAGGGACGAATTATCGTGTTTCTGATAACGTTTTCCTAAACTTCGGTTATGGCGGAATCCGTACAGGTGTGTGGTACAAAAACAACATGAAAAAACCTTGCACAGGTGTCATAGAAAACAACGACTTAAGCTACAGCCCAGACTATTTGGACCACATTGACAATTATGGCATCATGGATGGCGGAGCCATCTACCTTGCCACCAAAAACGCTGGCTCGATTGTCCGAAACAACTACATCCACGACTTCTCTGGAATAAAGCATAACCGAGGCATTTTTTGTGACGATGGCGCCAGCAATATTGAAATATATGGCAATGTCATTACAGATATTGTCAACAGCATGTGCATTGACTCCCGCCGTGTTACCTTCGTCGAGCGTTCCAACACCCCTGAATCAGGTATCGACAGGGCGAATATTAACATTGTGATTCGGGACAATACTGTTGATGGAAGCATACGCTTTGAGGCACATGAAGATTCAGACAACGGCTGCGTCAAAGGAGCTAATTACATCCTTCCCTCTGAAGACGGCAAGATGCCAAAAATGGTAATAAGCAACGTGGCTAATCCGGAAGAAGACATCGTATTAAAGCATCCAGAAACCAAATACAAACACAAACATAGGTACCTCAAGTAAATGAACACCTATTTCAACATTAACTACGAATTCGACAGACAGACCATCTGGAACCAGATAGACGAGCAACTTCAAAAAGAGGGTGCCCGATATATCTGTGTTGCTGATGGCAATATCCTTCAGATGGTGCATAAAGATTTGGAGTATCGTAGGATTGTGAATGAGAGCCTTTTTTCCATCTGCGACAGCAGTTGGGTGCCCGTGTTTCTGAAACGACTCTATGGTGTCGAATATCAGCAATATTGTGGTAGCCAAATTTTTGAGGACTTGACGGATAGAAAGCAATATAGGCAGTTCTTTATTGGTACTTCACAACAGATACTTGATGGTTTGAGAAATGAATTGTCAAAAAAAGACCCTTCAGTCAGTAATATGACGTTTTTTGCCCCTCCGTTTTGCAAGGTCGAGGATTTTGATTATCCCGCTATTGCCAAAATGATTAATGAGGACAACCCTGACATTGTTTGGGTGGCCTTGGGTGCTCCCAAGCAGGAAAACTTCATGCATCGACTTCAACCTCATCTGAAAAGAGGGGTGATGATAGGTGTGGGTGCTGTTTTCAATTTTTATTGCGGAATCGAAAATGCTCCCAAACGCGCTCCAAAATGGATGATTGATCACCATTTGGAGTTTGTGTATAGGGTGTTTTCCGAGCCCAAGAAACAGTTGCAACGCTGTCATCAGATTGTTGCTACACTTCCCAAGATTTATAGGGAAGAAAAAAGGAAGAAATCATTTTAGTCGTTTTTTATTTTTCTCAGTATGCCTGACATCTATTTTATTGTTTTAGTTTTTTTCATTTCGCTGCTAGTGGCGGCATTGGTGCACCAACCGGTACTGTCTTTTGCGAAAAAGAATCATTTTTATGACAACCCAGAAGCAAGAAAGCTTCAACGAGTCCCCGTTCCTGTCATGGGCGGGTTTGTGGTGTTCATGGGTGCCATGGCAGGTTCTTTGTGTTATTGGTTCAAACATGATTGCCATTCCATCGTCTTGGTACAGATAGCCATGCTTCTGATGCTCATTATTGGGGCTTGGGATGATATAAAGAAACTTTCTCCACTTTTGAGATTTGTTTTCGAAATCCTCATCGTGATTGCTTTAGCTGTTGGAAACAATTATCCGGTCAACGATCTTCACGGTCTTTGGGGAGTGCATGAAATTTCACCTTGGATTGCCTGGCCGTTGACTGTTTTCGGTTGTATAGGCATCATCAACGCCATCAACATGATTGACGGCATCGACGGACTTTCTTCTGGCATTTGCATCATGGCATTCGGCTTTTATGGCATACTGTTTTTCTATTCCCACGACTTTGTCCGAGCGGCCTTGGCTGCCTCCATCATAGGTGGACTTATTCCGTTTTTCATCATGAATGTCTTTGGCAACCGATCGAAGATGTTTATCGGCGATGCAGGCACCATGATGTTGGGCATCGCTTTATGTGATATGGTGATGGCCATGCTGACCAAAGACTCGCTTTGCGGCCAACAGACGGATCCAACCAACTTTTGCTTGATTGCTTATGCCTTGGCGGTGTTGGCCATTCCCGTTTTCGATACGGTTCGAGTGATGTTTGGCCGTATCAGTCGCGGCGAGTCGCCTTTCTATCCCGACAAGACCCATCTGCACCATGCTTTCATCGACTATGGTTTCCATCATTTGGAGACCTCCTTGATGGAGATAATACTCAACATGATGATCATAGGCGTTTGGTGGGTGTTTTATAAGTCGCATTTTTCGGAGCAATGGCAGCTTTATGGTGTCATTGTGGCCAGTTTAGGTGTCTGTTTTGGCTTGTATTGGATGTTAGGTCGTCGTAAACGTATTGCTCAAAAGGTGAAAGATATGTATGGCATCAGTATGGATGAATACGAAGCCTTGACGGATGAGGAACGAAAGAAATTGAAGAAAGTAAGTAATCATAATTAAGCTGCATAATGAGAGTAGTTGACGAACAGAGATGTACAATCGAGGCTAGTGTTATGTCAGTTGCGTAGAAAAAGAGTTGGTGTACGCATAGTCCTGCGGGTGTATCCATTTGCCCTTCAGCACCCGTCACAGCTGAGATACTGCAAATATGGGGGAAGGTAAAAGAGGAAAAGTCCCTTGTATATGCATTTAGGTCTCATCTTCTTGACGTTGCGACTAAGTTGGATGGATATCTAGTATATAATGAATAATGATTAAATAAGATATTGAATATGAAAGATTTAAACCAAACTAAAATCTGTGTCATAGGCCTGGGCTATGTGGGCCTTCCTTTAGCTCGCTTGTTTTCAACGAAGTTCGAGACCATCGGCTTCGATATGAACCAACGCCGTGTGGATGCCCTCATGACAGGCCATGATGCTACCCTCGAAGTCAGCGACGAACTGCTGCAAGATGCCATCAAGAACCATGGCTTCCGCTGCACCACCGACTTGGAGGAAATCAAGAAGTGCAACTTCTATGTGGTGGCCGTGCCCACCCCGGTGGATGCCGACAACCGCCCCGACTTGCGCCCTTTGTGGGGTGCTTCCGAGACCGTCGGCAAGGTCATCAGCAAGGGCGACGTGGTGGTCTATGAGAGCACCGTCTACCCTGGCGTAACTGAGGAAGAGTGCCTGCCCGTGGTGGAACGCGTCAGCGGACTGAGGTTCAATGTCGACTTCTATGCCGGCTATAGCCCCGAGCGCATCAACCCTGGCGACAAGCTGCACACGGTGGAGAAAATCAAGAAGGTGACTTCAGGCTCTACGCCCGAGATTGCCGATTATGTGGATGCCATCTACAACAGCGTCCTCGTCAACGGCACACATAAAGCCCCAAGCATCAAGGTGGCTGAGGCTTCCAAGATTATCGAGAACTCGCAACGCGACGTTAACATCGCCTTCATGAACGAACTGGCCAAGATCTTCAATGCCATGGGCATCGACACACATGATGTCATCGAAGCCGCTTCTTCGAAGTGGAACTTCATCAAGCTGAGTCCAGGCTTGGTGGGTGGTCACTGCATCAGCGTTGATCCCTATTACCTCATCCAGAAGGCACAGGTCTATGGCGTGCTGCCCCGCGTGATGAGCAATGCCCGCCGCCTCAACGACGGCATGGGCGCCTACGTGGCCAACCAGACCATCAAGTACATGAACAAGAAAGGCGTGCTGGTGAAGAACGCCAAAATCCTTATCCTCGGTATCACTTTCAAGGAGAACTGCCCCGACATCCGCAACACCAAGATTGTCGACATCTACCATACGCTGCGCGAGTACACGCCTAACATCACCGTCTACGACCCTTGGGCCAACGCCGAGCATGTGTTCCAAGAATATGGCGTTTCGGTGACCAACGAGGTCCCGAAAGAGCAGTTTGATGCGGTCATCCTCGCCGTAGCTCACAAGGAGTTCCTCGACTTGGACATAAAGGCTTTCGTGAAGGACAATGGTGTCATTTATGATGTGAAAGGCCTTCTGCCTCGCGACATCATTGACGGAAGATTATAACCAATCATGTTTAACAAAACCGACCCTTCCTTTTTCGACGGTCCTTGGACCTTCGAAAAGACCGAGCACGCCATTTTAGGTTTATGTAAAATCCTCGACCGTTATGCCCATAAGCTGACGATGGACGATTTGCAGAACGACCCGCGTTGTGCTCGCATCCCTGACCTCAGCCTCGAAAAGGTGCAAGAGGTCATCGCAGCCGTTGAAGGCAAACTCTGGCGCGGCGCCAGGTTCTTTGAAAACGAGGTCATCTATCATACTGGACCACATCATGATGACATCATGTTGGGTCTTATGCCCTTCATCAATAGGCAACTACGGTCCCCCTCCAATCAGGTGCACTTTGCCATCATGACTTCGGGCTATCATTCCGTGACCGATGCTTTCCTCCAAAAAGCTTTGGAAGACACCTTGGATTACCTGCATCAGGGTCGCATACAAATGGTGCGATACCCCGACTTCTTTGAGCAGGGTTATCGTTACAAGCAGGAGAAAGACGTCCACCATTATCTTGACAATGTGGCCCGTAAAAATCCCGATGAGATGCGACGCGGCTTTTGTCACCGTATCCTCCGTGATGCCGTGGAACTATGGCAGCTGAAGAGCGTTGACGATATCGAAATCCGATTCCAAACCGAAATCGAAAACCTTCGAAATGGCCTACCCAACAGTTCCGAGATACAGAAACTCAAAGGTGAGATCCGTGAGTTTGAGGAGGAGCTTGTCTGGGCTTACGGTGGTACTTCGCTGAGCCATATACATCATCTGAGGTTGGGGTTGTATGACCAAGGGTCTCTGATTTCGTCGAAGGGCTCGGTTCATGACAACGACATCAACATCATCCTCAACCAGTTCCGTACCATCAAGCCCACCGTTATTACTGTGGCTATCGACTCGGAAGGCCAAGGTCCTAATACGCATTACAAGGTGATGCAGAGCATTGCTGAGGCCGTCAGGGTGTGGAGTGAGGAGACCGACCTTAGCCATCTGAAGGTGTTTGGTTACCGCAACGTCTGGTCGACGTTTCATCCGGCTGAAGCCAACGTCTATGTGCCTGTGTCACTGAACGCCATCGCCGTGTTCGAGAAAGCATTTAAAGACAGTTATTTGACTCAGGTAAAGGCAGAGTTTCCCAATCCAGATTTCGATGGTCCTTTCAGCGAGTTGGCGGAGAGTATTTGGGTGAAACAGTATAAGGACATACAACTCATCCTTGGTAAGAACTTCTTCTACGAGAGCAATCACCCGCTGATTCGCGCCACGCATGGGCTGATTTTCTTGAAGGAGATGACGGCTAATGGGTTTGTTGCATTGGCGGAGGAGATGGCCCTAAGCATGAGGGATGGCATGGCTTAAGGGTCTCCCGCTTTGGGTCACTCAAATAAAGCGCTGTTTTCGGGTATCCTTTTCCCTAAACCCCACCCTAAACGACACACTCTCCCCCCAAACCCTCATAGCGGGCGCCAGACCCGCTATCTCCTAAACATAACGACACATTCCTACTCTATGGACTTCCTATCAAACCATTGGCTTGACATCACTACCACGGCTCTTGGATTGGCCTACATCCTCTTGGAATATAAGGCCAGCGTCTGGATGTGGATTGTGGGTTTCGTGATGCAAAGCCTCGGCATAGTATTGTACTATCAGAAAGGTCTCTACGCCGACTGCGGCATGGAGTTTTATTACCTCGCAATGACCGTCTACGGCTTCGTCGCCTGGATGCGCCACAAGCAGAAGACCGCTGACCTCCCCATACGCCACATGCCCAAGCAGAAGGCCTTCGTCTGGCTCGGCCTCGCCGCCTTGATTTGGGTCGCCATCTATTTCCTGCTGTCGCGTTTCACCAACAGCAATGTTCCCGTCCTCGATGCCTTCACCACCGCCCTGAGCATTGTAGGCATCTGGGCTTTGGCTCGCAAATACCTGGAGCAATGGTTTGTGTGGATTGTGGTCGATGTGGTCACCTGCGGGCTGTATTTCTATAAAGACATCCCTTTCAAGGCCAGCCTCTATGGGCTTTATGTCATCATCGCGGTGTTCGGCTACTTCAAGTGGCGGAAGATGATGGAGACGGCAAAATTGCAAATGACAAATTAAAAAATATAAAAACCATGAAAATTTCAGTAGCAGGAACAGGCTATGTGGGCATGAGTATCGCCACTTTGCTTGCACAGCACAATAAAGTCACCGCCGTGGACGTGGTGCCCGAGAAGGTGGACCTTATCAACAACCACAAGTCACCTATCCAGGATGAATACATCGAGAAATACTTGGTTGAAAAGGATTTAGATTTAACAGCTACGCTTGACGGTGCAGCGGCCTATAGGGATGCTGACTTCGTCGTCATTGCCGCTCCCACCAACTACGACCCTCAGAAGAACTTCTTCGACACCAGCCATGTGGAAGAGGTCATCGACCTCGTGTTGCGTGTCAATCCCGATGCAGTGATGGTCATCAAATCCACCATTCCCGTGGGATACACCCGCAGCTTGTATGTAAAATATGCCGCCAAAGGCGTAAAGAAGTTCAACCTACTCTTCTCGCCCGAGTTCCTGCGTGAGAGCAAGGCTTTGTACGACAACCTCTACCCCAGTCGTATCATCGTGGGTTATCCGAAGTCTATCGAAGGGTATGACATTGAAAACGAGGCTATACAGCACTTGGTGCGCCCCGATATCGAAGAAAAAGCAAAACAATTTGCAATGTTGCTTCAGCAAGGAGCCATCAAGAAGGATGTCCCCGTGCTCTTCATGGGCATGAAAGAAGCCGAAGCCGTGAAGCTCTTCGCCAACACCTATCTGGCCTTGCGAGTAAGCTATTTCAACGAGTTGGACACCTACGCTGAGGTGAAAGGTCTCGACACGCAAGCCATCATCGATGGCATCTGCCTCGACCCACGTATTGGTAACCATTACAACAATCCGAGTTTTGGTTATGGTGGCTACTGCCTGCCCAAGGACACGAAACAACTTTTGGCCAACTACGAGGACGTGCCCGAGGACCTCATCCGTGCTATCGTCGACAGCAACCGCACCCGCAAGGACTTCATCGCTGACCAGGTATTGAAAAAAGCAGGATATTATGACTACTATGACCAAGGTCAATACAATGCCGCCAACGAACACCGTTGTGTCATTGGCGTGTACCGCTTGACGATGAAATCGAACAGCGACAACTTCCGCCAGAGCAGCATACAAGGTGTTATGAAACGCATCAAGGCCAAGGGAGCGGAGGTCATCATCTATGAGCCCACCTTGCCTGACGGTTCGACATTCTTCGGTAGCCTTGTCGTGAACGACCTCGCCAAGTTCAAGGCGCAGAGCCAGGCCATCATCGCGAACCGATACGACAGTTGCTTGGATGACGTGAAAGAGAAAGTCTACACAAGAGATATTTTCAAAAGAGACTGAGCCCTGATTGAATTACAGTTATAGTCCTGCAAGTAGGCATTATAAAGTACCCCAAACCCGAGAACAGGAGATATAGTGAAGAATAAATTCTTTTTTCGGGTGAGAATAATTGAGAATTGAAAGAGGGAGATGAAAGGATGAGAACTGTTCGCTCTCAGGCAAACAAAATCTGTGCTTCTATGTGAGATAAATCACCTTTTTCTATATCTTTGCCACCGAAAAAAATCTAACCTTATGGAACGCAAACGCATCTACCTCTGCCTCGCCCACATGAGCGACGCAGGCCTTGAACAGAAATACATCCAGGAAGCCTTCGACTCCAATTGGGTGGTGCCGCTCGGACCCAACGTGAATGGCTTTGAGAAAGATCTTGAAGAATTTGTGAATTCAAAAACTAGTATTCAAGATTCAAAATTGGATAAACGCGTCGTTGCCTTATCGGCCGGAACCGCTGCCGTGCATCTAGCCCTGCTCGCCTGCGGTGTAGGCCCCGGAGACGAGGTCATCGTGCAGTCGTTTACCTTCTGCGCCTCTTCCCACCCCATCACTTACCTCGGTGCAAAACCAATCTTTGTCGATTCCGAGAAAGATTCTTGGAACATCGACACCAAGCTGATGGAAGAGGCGATCAAGGACCGCATCGCCAAGACGGGTCGTAAACCCAAGGCCATCGTGCCCGTGGCACTCTATGGCATGCCTTACGACATCGACCGCATCATGGAGATTGCTGCAAAATACGACATCCCCGTCGTCGAAGACGCTGCCGAAGGCTTCGGCAGCCGTTGGAAAGGTCAGGTTCTGGGCACCTTTGGCGAATATGGTGTGCTCTCCTTCAACGGCAACAAGATGATCACCACCTCAGGCGGTGGCGCACTCATTTGCCCCAACCAGGAGGCTTGGCAGAAAATCATGTGGCTGGCCACCCAAGCCCGTGAGGCCTATCCCTACTACCAACACGAAGCCATCGGCTACAACTACCGCATGTCGAACATCTGCGCCGGCATCGGTCGCGGACAGATGACTGTCGTCAACGACCATATCAACCACCATAAGCATGTCTTCGAGCTGTACAAAGAACTGCTCAAAGACGTGAAAGGCATCGAGGTTCACGGTAACCCCGACGAACGCTACGACTCCAATTTCTGGCTCATCACCATCACCATCGACCCGAGCGTCCGCATCAAAGGACAAGAGAATGCTTACAAAACCATCGTGCAAGGTGCAGTGGGTGGTGCGGCAGGCGTGGTGCATGCCTCCGACAGCGCCCACACCGACTGCGAGCCTAACGACAACGTGGAAGCCCTGCGAGTTTGGCTTGACCAGAGGGCCATCGAAGCCCGTCCGCTGTGGAAACCCATGCACAAGCAGCCCGTCTATAAGGATGCGCCTGCCTACGTCAACTGCGTTTCGGAAGCCCTCTTCAAGGTGGGCATGTGCCTGCCCAGCGGACCGTATGTCACAGATGACGATGTCAGGTATATAGTGGAATGCATCAAGGAGGCGATAGAATAGATTCTATTTGCCACTTTGCAACAAATTTTTCTAAGTGACAGTTAAAAATTCTACTTCACATACCGAATTGTTGTTATGCTTTTTCTTGTTTTATTGGCTCATAGTCAACCAAGCAAGACGATAGCCCTAAACCAAAAGCGGATCTGGCAAAAACGCCAAATCCGCTTTTTTGTTGGCTGACCCTTCAAACACCTTATTTGGTTTTTTTCTTCCAATACACAAACAAGACCATACCAAGTAGCCCTAAGACCAACGTCGCGACCAGATACTTCCCTTTTCGTTCTTCCCCGTCACGTGTCGAAACAAATGATGCCGATTGTTCCGAATGGTTGGCCATACTCACCGTGTCAGTGCAAGCGACAAGGGTCTGCATCTCGGTTTTCTTTTGGCTTTGCAGGTGCACGACGCCATGCTCCGCTGTCAGGCGCACCCCTTTGTTGCGCGGCATGTTTTCGACATCTGGTGGCCACTCTATGGTGAGTCCGTCGAGTTGGAGGCTGAGCTGCTGCCAAAGCGTGTCGCGATAGTGGAGTTGTTGCTGCCGCCGCTGCAACATGGTGATGGTCTCGGTGCTTTGACGGTGACTGTGACAGGCGGTAAGCGTGAAGAGTAGAATCAGTAACATTGCCACTAAAGGCATAGATCTCAAGCTCCCCGCATGCCCCCGCAGGGAAGACCTGCCTTTAGCGTCAATGCCATCAAAGCCCACTATATTCCTTCTCCGCATCGAAGCAGGGACAGGCTTTGTTGGTGAAGCGCTTGTGACTATAGACTTTTGCATTGGGATAGCGTTTTTTGAGCACGGTCATCAGCTGTAGGAGGGCTTCCTTCTGCTCAGTCGTGCGCGTGTCGGCAGGACGGCCATGGGCGTCGAGGCCACCAACGTAGCAGACGCCGATGCTATGGGCGTTGTGCCCTCGGCAATGTGCGCCCACGCAGTCGTCGGTTCGCCCACGATAGACCGTCCCGTCCAGGTCAACCACATAATGATAGCCTATGCCCTTCCATCCCCGCGCCTTGTGCCAGCGGTCGATGTCATCAATCGTCACCTTCATGCCGAGAGGTGTGGCGGTGCAGTGGACGATGATGGCGTCGATGCGTCGCTCATCAGGAGGCAGTATCGCCTTGAGTGCCATCAGGGCCAGGCCGGCCACCAGCATGCCCCCTACGAGGGCATACCGGATGGCCTCTTTCTTCGCCAGTCTCATCATTCGTCATCCTCCGAAGGGTTTTCCTCCAACTGACTGTTGAGGGTTCCTGAGCCCGTCGAAAGACTCGCCTGCCCGCGACGCACCTTCTTATAGTACTTAAACGATTTGGTGCTGCCGTCGGCACGGTTGACCACCATCTCTTCGCCCGCGATGTCGTAGATGCCGTCGAACTCGAGGGTGACAGCCTCCACCTCGGCCTTCAGCTGAGAGCTGGGCAAGAAGCGCACATTGAGTTTGTGGAGCTGTTCCATACCCACCTTGTTAACGTCGGCTTCCGAGATGCCGCTCGAAGTGAGGGAGAAGATGCCCAGGTTGGGAAACTCCACCGAGTGGCCGTTGAGCAGGAAGTTCTCGATGCACTGCGCTATGGCAATCATCGAAGCGCTCAGATAGGCTTTCGGCACGATGGAGTTGGCCGAGCAGTAGTTGATGATGTCTTCAGCATTCATGGTGGTGTAGCGCACAGGGCGAAGCACGTAGGCCATGCCCGTGGTGCCGCTACCGTTCAGGTTGTACACGTTTTGTTGTTGTGCTTTAACTAAGATTTTACTCATTTTTGTAAAGTTTTAATGGTTTAGTTTCCAGTACTTACAGCGTCTGCAGGAGATAATCCTTAAGTTGAACCAGAGGGGAAGGCAGGTCGGGGGCCTCCACGGCGGGGAGGAGACTCACGGGCTCCACGACAGGCTTCACCTGCAGGCGGAAGTCACCGTGGTTGGCGCGCAGGGCAGCGTAGTAAGCCAGCAGCCGCTCGAAGGCCTCCATGGGGCGGTAGAGTTGCCCTTCGAAGGCACGTTCTTCATCGCCTTCAGGGCTGAGGTAACCCAGGAGGATGTCGCCCTGTGTGTGGGCCGCTACCGAGCCGCCTTTGGCGAGGAAACAGAGGCGGACAAAGGTATTACCGTGGTGCCTTCCCGTATGCCAGCACAGATACTTCAGGCCATAGTCGTATTCGTAGTACATGCGATAAATCCCTGGTACGATACAACAAGGGCCTTTCATGGTGACCTGCCTCGACAGCGGTGCACTCCAGCGCGGTTCCAGTGTCATGCAGAGGAGGTGGTTTTGTGGGTCGCATAGCCGACCCACAGTGCAGTCCTCATAAAACTGCACGCGGGTCAGCACAAGCGTGGGCGCTGGCGATACGCGTCTCATGGCTGCCACGGTTGGATAGCGGTGGCGTAGACGTCGTTGCCGTACATCGTCTTGCCTTTCTTCTCGAAGGGGAACACCCGCACGATGTACTCCACTTCGACGGCACTGCCTACCGCAGCAGCGTAAAGGGTCAGTTGACCACAGACGGTCACCGCCAGCTCTTCAGGATAGGGTTCATCGCCAACAGCCACAATGTGGAGGATGCATTTCACGTTGGATTGGCCGTTCTTCTTGTCAAACTGTTGCACCTCCGTCGCAGCTTTGATCAGGCCACAAATAACTTTTTTCATCTTTTTGAGTTATTTAAATTGTAAAGACCCAGGATAACTTTCCCCTTCGTTGCGTCAGCAAACCTGATGGTTTTCATCGGGCTTGGTAGGGCTCGGGGGCTTTTGTCGGTGCAAAGAAAAAGAAGATGATCGTGCGGAAATGCCTAAACCAGAGAATGATATTATCAAAATAAAAAAAGGCTGACAACCAGCCTTTTGCAATCATCTTGATAAAACAGAAAAAGTTTTATCACGGTTTTATCAACCTATATCCTCCTTTGAGCCAAATCGTATCCTATGGTTTGGCTTGGTTTTTCAGCCAAGAATCGATGATTTCGGTGGCTATTTGGCGGAGTGTGGGATTCAGTTCGTTGTATTTGCCTTCGTCATTATATTTGCCGGCTTTGATGTATTGGTCTTGGCGTTGCGACGAAATCAAGTTATCGACGAAACGCATGGTCACATTGTCGTCAAAGAGATTCTTGCGCATCATCAAGCCAAAGAGGTTGTAAGCCAACTTGAGGTTATATTCCATCTTCAAAGACTTTTTCTTAAGGGCATCAGCCAAGTCAGGATGCTGGCAAAGGTCGTTGATGAGCGTAGGAAAGTTGGGACGAAGCTCCTGCCTTACGGCATGCGACTTCAGTTTATCGCCCAAGCCGACGAACCAGTTTCTCATGTTGTCGTCAGCAGGCGTGTCGTGGTCGCTCTTGTTCACCTTGTCGAGTTCGTCTTGAATCGCTTGGTAAATCGTAAAAAGCTGGAAAAAGTCGAGGACGACCTCCTTGTTCCCGATAGTCTTATGGTGTTTGAAGAGTGTAGGGGCGATGCTTTCGGGAATCAGCGCTCCGTCATGGCAGATTTCGTCAAACACATTGCCAAACAAATGTTTTTTCTTACATTGAAAAACCTTGTTCTCCTCCAGCTTTTGGAGGTATTTTGACCGGTAATGTTCCAATGTCTTGCGGCGCATGTCGGTCTTTTTGGGAAGGATGGCCATGATGTTGGCATGGAGATAGTGTTTGGCTTTTTTCAACCGGGTGGTTTCAAACTCATTGCTGAGGGTCAGGTAGTACACCAGCACCTTTTCCTCCGCAGGGTCATCGACGAGTTCCATGATCTCGTCAAGACAGTCGATAAGTTCTTGAAGCTTTTCGGTAGTCTCGTCGGTCACCAAAGGATTGGCTTTCAAGTTTTCGAGGCTGTTTTTAAAAGTTTTTTTCAGGTTCTCGTAATTGATTTGAAAGACGACATCTGGGCAAAACAAATCCGTATTGCTTTTGATGAACCGTATGACTTCTTTCAGTAATTCGGTGGCTGAGGTAATCTCGAATGGGATGCTTTCGTAATAGGTTTTTAACCCATCGGGGGAGGAAAACATATTTGCACCCTCTTCGAGATTGAAAATCAACAATTTGAGTTGATCCTCCAAATTAAAAGCATTCGTTGTTTTCATAATAGTAAATTTTTTAGGTTTCACACGGCAAAAGTAGTCTTTTTCTAAAATAAAGCCAAGGTTTTTTGTCTGTTTTTTTTCAGTAAAAACAAGGGTACCTTATTTTTCTGTGAAACCCATATCTCAGATATGCGAAACCCATATCTGCCGCATGGCAGATATAGGGTGCCACGGGAGGGAAGTGTGGGGTGTGCCAGATCCGCTTTTAGTGTTTCCATAAGTTTCATGATTTTTCCGAAAAATTCTTCCAAATTTTGTTTTTAAATGTTTTTTATTCTATCTTTGCAACCAACTATAGGGTTTTCGGGGTTGCTATCCTATTAGGACAATTCTGATAACCCGTTTGTAATCAATACTTTGTCAACACGGAATGTGACTGACGGGGCGAAGCCGTGAAGAGGGGTTAGGAAACAAATCTTACGTGAATCTTATATAAATCTTTTAAAGCAGCTGTTGGCTAATTACGAGGACGTGCCGGAAGACCTCATTCGCGCCATCGTGGAGAGCATCCGTACCCGTAAGGATTTCATTGCCAACCGTTATGACAGTCGTCTTGATGATGTGAAGGAGAAGGTTTATACTAGAGACATTTTTAAACGAGACTAATACATCAGCGTGAATGACTATTATGATGTACGGCTGAAAGAATACAGGCTTTCTCAAATACCTATTAGATGTGCTTGGTTAACAATTTAGATTTTTGTCATTTTATGATTATCGTTTTATGACAAAATATGTATCTTTGCGGCAAAATAATCGGAAATGACTTTGATTAATCCATTCGTTACAAGCGGTTATGCGGGTGCGGAATATTTCTGCGACCGTGTTCAAGAAACGAAAGACATCACCGATTGGCTCCGCAATGGCAACAATCTCGCGTTGATTTCACCGCGCCGCTATGGAAAAACCGACTTGGTCCGACATTGTTTCGCCCAAGAAGAAATGAAGGAACGTTATTACACCTTCATCATTGACATTTATTCCACCAAATCCTTGTCAGAGATGGTCAACAAGATGGGGCGCACCATACTTGAAACCTTAAAACCCAAAGGGAGAAGACATTGGGGACTGTTTCTCAACATTGTCCATTCACTCAAGACAGGAATCACATACGATGCCATGGGACAGCCCTCTTGGAATGTATCGGTAGGTGACATCGCCAACCCCAACAACGCTTTGGACGAGATTTTCAGCTATCTGCAACAAGCTGACAAGCCTTGTTTAGTGGCCATCGATGAGTTCCAGCAGATACTGAAATACCGCGACACTAACGTTGAGGCGGCATTGCGCACATACGTTCAGTATTGCAGCAACGCCAATTTCGTTTTCATGGGCTCTCAACGTCATTTGATGGGCAGCATGTTTGTCTCGCCCAACCGCCCCTTCTACCAAAGTGTCACCGTAATGAACCTGAATCTGATTGACATGGAAAAGTATTGGGCGTTTTGCAGGACGCATTTTGAGAAAGCCGGGAAAACGATTGACAAGGATGTGGTCGAAAAATTGTATACGCAATTTGAAGGTGTGACGTTTTATCTTCAGAAAGTGATGAATGTATTATTCATGCGCACAGGTGAGGGCGAGCATTGTGGGGTCGAAGAATTGCAACCCGCCATTGATTATATTGTCGACTTCACTCGTCCCACTTACGAAGATTTGATGTATCAATTGCCCGAGAAGCAAAGCCTTGTGTTGAGAGCCATTGCTGATGAAGGCAAGGTGAGTCAGATTACTTCAGGAAAGTTTGCCAAGCAAAACGGGCTGGTTTCGCCAAGCGCCGTGAAATCGGCGGTAAATGCTTTATTGGACAAGGATTTAATTACTCAAGAAAAAGGTGTTTACCAAGTTTACGACAAGTTTTTGGAGATTTGGCTGAGGAAGGCCTAAACAAGGCACTGTCCGACTTGATGTCAAGTGTACGTTAGATAATTCCCGCCAAGTACAATCAATTCCCCCAACACCATTCTCCTCATCCTCTCCTTCCCATCTGCTTATATTGGCACCAAACCAGCCACTATCAATAGACTCAAACCTAACTAAAACAATAAAACCACAAAAAGCGGACCTAGCCAAAACGCCAAGTCCGCTTTTAGTGTTTCCATACGCCTCATGATTTTTTCCGAAAAATTCTTCCAAATTTCGTTTCTAAATGTTTTTTATTCTATCTTTGCAACCAACTATAGGTTTTTTGGAGTTGTTATCCTCTTAGAACAATTCCGATAACCCGTTTGTAATCAGGCCTTTGTCAACACGGAATGTGACTGACGGGGCGAAGCTGTGAAGAGGGGTAGGGAAACAAATCTTACGTGAATCTTATATAAATCTTTTTGTTTCGCCCTTATTTGGATGTAGCGCATTTTCAATGCTACACCATCCACTGACTCTAAATTGACTCCGTCGAAATGCTCTGCATTCGGCATAGCCAATGCTTCGCATATCTAAACACTCAACTCTAAACGAATTTCACCATAGCTTAGGGCGTAGCATGTGGAGTCGTTTCGCATCTAAGTCTGTTAAAATCAGAATTAACACAATAATATAAAAAGAAAATCCATGAAAGGCATCGTTCTCGCCGGAGGTTCCGGCACAAGATTGTATCCTATCACCAAGGGTGTTAGCAAGCAACTGCTCCCTATCTACGACAAGCCAATGGTCTATTATCCTATTTCGGCTTTAATGCTTGCTGGAATTAGAGATATATTGATTATCAGCACACCATACGACTTGCCTGGCTTCCAGCGTCTGCTGGGCGACGGCTCCGATTATGGTGTACATTTCGAATATGCCGAGCAACCTTCTCCTGATGGTCTGGCACAGGCCTTCATCATCGGTGAGAAGTTCATCGGTGACGATTGTGCCTGCCTTGTGCTTGGTGACAACATCTTCTATGGAAGCGGTTTTACCAAACTGCTCAGAGATGCAGTGAAAGATGCCGAGGAGAACAAGAAAGCAACAGTGTTTGGCTATTGGGTTTCCGACCCCGAGCGTTATGGTGTGGCCGAGTTCGACAAGCACGGTAACTGCCTAAGTATTGAGGAGAAACCTAAGGAGCCCAAGAGCAATTATGCTGTGGTTGGTCTATATTTTTATCCCAACAAGGTTGTCAATGTAGCCAAGACCATCAAGCCCAGTGCAAGAGGCGAATTGGAGATTACCACGGTGAATCAGGAATTCCTAAAAGATGGTGAACTGAAAGTGCAAGTATTCGGTCGTGGTTTCGCATGGTTGGATACGGGTACACACGACAGTCTCAGCGAGGCCTCCACTTTTGTTGAGGTTATCGAGAAACGCCAAGGTTTGAAGATTGCCTGCTTGGAAGGTATTGCTTATCGTAACGGCTGGATTACAGAGGAAAAGATGCGCGAGTTGGCCAAACCGATGCTGAAGAACCAGTATGGGCAATATCTGCTCAGAGTAATAGATGAGCTGAAGGAGGACATCAACTCTGATACGTTCACTCATCCAGAGAGAAACAAATAAAAAAGTTACTTTATCTATCTCCGAAGCCACGGGTCTTGCAGGACTCGTTCTGTGCGACCCGTGCTTCACTTTAATCATCGAAACATGAAAAGAACCATCATCATCACTGGTGGCGCTGGCTTTATCGGCAGCCATGTCGTTCGCCTGTTCGTCAACAAATATCCTGAATACAAAATCATCAACCTTGACAAGCTGACCTATGCCGGCAACCTCGCCAACTTGAAGGACATAGAGGACAAGCCGAACTACCGCTTCGTCAAGATGGACATCTGCGACTTCGAAGGCGTCTATAAGCTGATGCAGGACGAACAAGTCGACGGCATCATCCACCTCGCTGCCGAGAGCCATGTGGACCGCAGCATCAAGGACCCGTTCACCTTCGCACAGACCAATGTAATGGGGACATTATCCTTGTTGCAGGCAGCCAAGTTGTATTGGGAGAGCCTGCCCGAAAAGTTTGAAGGCAAACGCTTTTACCATATCAGCACTGACGAGGTCTACGGCGCCTTGGAGATGACCCATCCCGAAGGCATTGAACCTCCGTTCACTACGAAGGCTTCGTCTGGTAAGCATCATCTTGCTTACGGTGAGAAGTTCTTCACCGAAGATTTGAAATACCAGCCCCATAGTCCTTACAGTGCAGCCAAGGCAAGCAGCGACCACTTTGTGAGAGCTTTCCACGATACTTACGGCCTTCCAACCGTGGTGACCAACTGCTCTAACAACTATGGTCCATACCAGTTCCCCGAGAAGTTGATACCGTTGTTCATTAACAACATCCGTCACCGCAAGCCGTTGCCCGTCTACGGCAAGGGCGAGAACGTACGCGACTGGCTCTATGTGGAAGACCACGCCAGAGCCATTGACTTGATTTTCCATGAGGGCAAGGTGGCCGAGACCTATAACATTGGTGGGTTCAATGAGTGGAAGAACATCGATATCATTAAGGTACTCATCAATACCGTTGACCGTATCCTTGGTCGTCCTGAAGGTGCCGACATGGATTTGATCACCTATGTGACCGACCGCGCTGGTCACGACATGCGCTATGCCATCGACTCCACTAAGCTCCAGAAAGAATTGGGATGGGAGCCGAGCTTGCAGTTTGAGGAAGGCATCGAAAAGACTGTCCGCTGGTATTTGGACAACCAGGAGTGGATGGATAACGTCACCAGTGGCGACTACCAGAAGTATTACGAGGACATGTATAAGGAAAGATGAAATGCCTGTCAACAAATGTGAAATCATTGATTTGCCCAAGTTTTTGGTTGCACTAGGCAATCTTTCTTTTGACGAGTATTTTAAGCTTGAGATCAAGCGGTGGATTATATATAGAGAATATCAGAAGTTTTTGAGTTTTAGACGGAATTTTATAGGAAATGATAATGCTTAATTTGTAATTGAAAAGAGTTAATCATGTATATAATTATTAAAAACTTAGGGCCTATTCGTGAGGCGAAGTTTGACTTCGACAAGAAACTTAGTGTTTTTTGTGGACCGAACAGCACGGGTAAGACCTACCTCTCCTATATATTATATGCATTTACCCGAAGACGTATTTATTTACCAGAGGACAAGCTGACTGATATTCAAGTGAGATCATTCATGGACAATCGGCAACTTGAGATCAATATGGATTTGAATCACCTTTATAAGGTGATGAAAACACGGTTTGAAAACATAAGTCACGACCTGGCCACTATCTTTGGGGTTTCAGAGACCACCGCTGTTGAAATGTTCCCTAATTTCAAGATTGACATGGACTTGGGGCCAGATGCGTATAAGAACTACTTGCTGAGCCAACATTTTGATTTTTCAATTGCTTTGAATGAGAACATAAGAGCAAAGATAACCAAAAAAAAAGGAGAAGATTTATTGGTTATCAAGAACACTTCAAAGAAAATGTTCCAAGAAGACACCTTTGAGGTAAAAGATGATTTGTTGACAGCAATATATTATCATATCATCATCAATCCTGTGCTTAACTCCCATTTCTTCCCAGTAGAACGTACTAGCATGTACACTTATTACAAGGACATTTTGGGTGGGCGAAACCAGTTGATTGATAAGTTGCATCAGCAAGGTACTAACACCACGGAGATTGTGAAGAGGATTATCAACAGCAGTTCACAGTTTCCTTTGGTCATTAACCATACCTTACAAGATGCAGCAAATATGGCTCAGTTGAATAGTGAGAAGGGCTTTTATAGTCAGCTTGCCGATGATATTGAACGCGACGTGCTTCTTGGCACGGTTTCAGTTACCAACGAAGGCGACATGCATTTCACATCAATGAAGTCGCCAACAACAGAGCTACCCTTACAATTATCTGCCTCGATGACCAAAGCTGTTGCTGGTTTAGTATTTTACCTGCGCCATAAGTCCGCCAAAGGCGATATGGTGTTTATTGACGAGCCGGAGGTGAACTGCCATCCGGATGTTCAGGTTCTAATGGCACGTATCTTTGCAAGGATGGTCAATGCGGGGCTGCGACTTGTTGTCAGCACACATAGCGACTACATCATCCGCGAGATTAACAATCTCATCATGTTAAGCCGTGTTTCAGAATCGATGGATGAAGAAATAAAGAAATGGGGCTATCAAAAAGAAATGGCCATTGATTGCCATTCGGTGGGAGCATACCTTTTTGCCTTTGGTAAAGATAACAAGGTAAAGGTTACTCCGATAGAGGTGACAGAATCGGGTTTTGAAGTCAGTACCATCGATGCTACCATCAGCCAATTGAATGAAGCTTCGCAATCTTTGTATTATCGACTGCGTTATGGCAAAGAAGAATAGAGTTGATTGCCATCAGATGCTTGACATTATTAGTAGTGTTTTGGAAGCCCATTATATTTCTGTAGATCAGAATTTTATGGTCGAAACGAATACGGGAGGAAAGTGTGGCTCTATGCAATGTCAGATTGACACGAAAAATGAAGAGACACTGCTGTGTAAGTTCGACCAAGGAAGCAACAATCGTAAGTTGTTCCCTTATTTTAAGGAGGTACATGGTATGGTGAGCATGTGCGATTATATTTTGTTTGTGGAGGACAACAATGAATTGGTGGCTTTTTCCATTGACTTGAAAGATACTATCATTAGTCCGAAACAGCAAACATTGATCGCAAAGACTTTTGCAGAGTTTATTGTTAACCGTATCAAAGTGATATTAGGTGAGGCATCTTTCCCAAAACCTGTCAGGTTTCGGCAAATTGGCATTAAGACCTCTTGCGATAAAATGACCACAAAGGGCTATGAAAAACTAGTTTATGATGACGATGATTACCTTGTCTTACCCGATTATCATCATTTCTATACCCGGTTGCTTATGGATTTGTAATAAAAGGACTTCTTTATGACCGACCTAAACGCCTTCCTCGAAGTCAGCGAGAGATTAGATTATTCAAAAAACAAATAAACAATTTCGAAACAAAAACAAATAAAAACATTTACAATATGATCAACGTTGGAATTATCGGCTGTGGCTTCGTGGGTGGAGCCCTCAAAGATTGGTTGGAACACAACAACCCAGAATGCAAACTATTCATTAGCGACCCTCCCAAGGGTTATAATGATGACCTGAGCAAGGTTGACATCGCTTTTTTGCAGATACATGTCCCTACCGAAGACGATGGTACACAGGACCTCCGTCTTATGAAGGAACTCATTCGCAAGCTTCCCGATGTGCCTGTGTTCGTCCGTACTACCATTCTTCCTGGTACTAGCGAAATGCTCTCGCGCGAGACGGGACATAAGGTACACTACATGCCTGAGTTCCTTACCGAACGCACCCATATCGAGGACTTCAAGAAGCAAACTATGGTGTTCACTGGAGCTCACGATTTGCTCACCAAGATTTTTGTGGGCAAGAAGTTCACTGTCATGACCCCGCTTGAGGCTGAGCTGACCAAGTATATGCACAATGTGTTCGGTGCCTATAAGGTGACCTATTTCAACGCTTGTCGTGAGTACTGCGAGCAGATGGGTGCCGACTGGCGCAAGGTGCATACAGGCATCCTCCTTTCGGGCTACATCAACGACACGCATACCTATGTTCCTGGTCCCGATGGTAAATATGGCTATGGCGGCAAGTGCTTCCCAAAGGATGTGAACGCCTTTGCCAAGATGACAGAGGGTACACCTCTTGGAACACTTTTGGAGCATCTCCACGAGCTAAATGTTCATTTCAGAGGGGTGGAGGAGCATATTTGAATTCAAATAAGAAATATAATCAATCATGAAAATAGCTTTAATCAAAGAAACCAAGACCCCGGTGGACAACCGCGTGGCACTTGCCCCCAAGCAGGTGGCAGAATTGAACAAACAGTTTCCTCAGCATCAGATTGTGGTGCAGGCCAGCGACATCCGTGCTTTTTCCGATGAAGAATATCGGGCAGAGGGCGTAGAGGTGCTAAGTGATGTCAGCGATGCCGACATCCTCTTTGGTATCAAGGAAGCCAAGATAGAAAGCTTGATTCCGAACAAGCACTACTTCTTCTTCGGTCACATTGCCAAGATGCAGGAATATAACCGTCCGTTGTTGCAGGCTTTCATGCAGAAGCACATCACCTTCTGCGACTATGAATACCTTGTAGATGACAAGGGCATCCGCGTTTGTGCCTTCGGTTGGTGGGCTGGCGTGGTTGGCGTTTACTATACACTACGTGGTTATGGTTTGAAACACAAATTGTATGAGTTACCAAAACCCGATAGGCGTTTCACGCTCACCCAGTTGTTGGAATCGTTGAAAGGTATTGAATTGCCGAAAATAAAGCTATTTGTGACTGGCGCTGGCCGTGTCTCCCAAGGTGCACAGTATGTGTTGGATAACATCGGTGCCCAAAAGCTGACAGAAGAAGTGTATCTTGCCACGGACAAGGTTGATCAATTGTCCTATTGCTTTGCCGACGTTGACCGTTTGGTGAAACGCAAGGATGGCGGTGCTTTCTCGTGGAATGATTTCACCCACAACGCTAAGGAATACGAAAGCGACTTCATGCGTTGGGCCAAGAAAACCGATGTGTTGATTTGTGCCCACTTTTGGGGACCCGAAGCTCCGGTGTATCTGAGCGAAGAAGACTTGCGTAGTAAGGACTTGCGTATCCGTATGATTGGCGATGTGACTTGTGACATCAAAGGTAGCATTAAGTCAACGGTACGTCCTGCCACGCACGATGATCCTTATTATGACTACAATCCGATGACGGAGCAAGACGAACCTGCTTTCTCTTCGCCCAACAACATCTCCGTGATGGCGGTCGACACCTGCCCGAATGCCCTGGCCATGGACACCAGTGCCTATTTCGGTGAAATGCTGACGAAACATGTGTTTGAGCCTTTGTTGAAGGGCGAACATTCTGATGTGATTGATCGTTCGATGATTTTGAAAGACGGTGTCTTGACCCCGAGATTCGATTATTTGACCGATTTTGCAAAAGGCAGGTAAAGTGTACTGAAGAGTCAATGTTTTCAAAAAGAAATGTATCTTTGCACTTTGAAAAATAACCACCGCGAAAATAACCACCGCGAAAATTCAAAGTATGAAATTCTACGATAGACAAAAGGAAATCAACGAATTAGATAGAATTAGGAATGTAGCTTTTTCTGTCAATTCGCAGATGACTGTGGTGACGGGGCGACGCAGAATCGGCAAAACCAAGCTGATTATGAAGAGTTGCGAAACCACGCCAACACTCTATCTGTTTGTTAGTCGCAACAACGAAGCCACGCTTTGCAGCCAGTTTTCGGAAGAAGCAAGGCGGTCGCTCGGCGTTTTTGTCCCCGAAGGCATCGTCTCCTTTCGTGAGTTTTTCCGTTTCTGTATGGAATACGGGAAGAACACTCCCTTCAATCTGATACTTGATGAATTTCAGGAGTTTTACAACATCAATTCTGCCGTATTTAGCGAAATCCAAAACATTTGGGATCAAACCAAAGACTACACTCATGTCAACCTACTCATTTGCGGGTCCGTTTACACCTTGATGCACCGCATATTTCAGGACTATAAAGAACCGCTTTATGGAAGAGCGTCAGGCATCATCAGGCTCAAGCCTTTTTCGCCAAGCGTGTTGAAACAGATATTACGAGACTACAATTCCAGCTATACAAATGACGACCTTTTGGCACTCTATTCCACAACAGGCGGTGTACCTAAGTATGTGGAAGTGTTGATGGATAACGGATGCGTTAACGTGCAGGCCATTTTGGAGCGGATGTGCAGTGAAAATTCCCTATTTCTTGAAGAAGGGAATGTTGTTCTGATACAGGAGATGGGCAAGCAGTATGGTACATACTATTCGGTGTTGTCTGCCATAGCGAATGGTGCTACCGAAAGTTCTCGTATTATACAAATGACAGGTGTACAGAGCATCGGTGGAATTATGCAACGTTTGGAAGAGGATTATGATATGGTTTGCAAAAAACGGCCAATCATGTCAAAGCCAGGTACTCAGACGGTCAGATATGAGATTAAAGATCACTTCTTGAGGTTTTGGTTCCGTTATGTTGTGAAGCACCAAAACCTGATCCAGACGGGTCAGTGGGAAAGATTAAGGGATATTGTCATTCAGGATTATCCCACCTATTCAGGGAAGGAATTGGAAGACTATTTCAAGGATAAGTTGTGCGAAGAGTTGCCGATAGCACAAATCGGATCTTGGTGGGAGGGAAGCCGGAGCAAAAAGAACGACAATGACCAGCACGAAGTAGATATTGTAGCGGTGTACTATGATAGCCCCAAAGTTCTCATTGCTGAGGTAAAACGCGACAAGCGCAATTTCAAGCGGCAGCCTTTTGAGGAAAAGGTTGAACTATTGCGCAACAAATACTTCAGCAATTACGAGATTGAACCCCGATGTTTCAGTCTATCGGATATGTAAAGTAGATGAGAAAAATCAGTTTACATTAACGACACAAAACCATAGTTCAATGACTCGTGACAATGACCGCATAAACTAAGCCAAGAAACCTCCACATTACGTAAAAGCGGTCATGGTCATAGTCAATGGTCATAGTCGAACAAGTTCCATATCAACACAATATATCCTTTAAATCTGACCCCAAAAAAAATAATGCCACAAAACAACCTAAAACAAAAAGCCGCCTCTGGCATGGTGTGGACTTCTATCCAAAAGTTCGCAGGAATGGGTATTCAATTCATTTCTGGAATTGTTCTAGCTCGTCTCCTTACCCCAAATGACTATGGCTGCATTGGAATGCTTTCCATTTTTATGGTGATAGCCAACTCTTTTGTAGACGGTGGTTTCGCCTCGGCATTGATTCAGAAGAAAAGACCTACCCAAGAAGATTATTCTACAGTCTTTTTCTTCAATTTAGGTATGTCTTTATTGATGTACACAATTCTTTTCATTTCTGCTCCAGCCATATCCCGTTTCTACAAAATGCCACTTTTATGTTCAGTGCTTCGTGTTCAAGGATTGGTTTTGCTTATAAATGCATTTTCCATTATTCAAAGTAATCAGTTAAGGAAGCAATTTAGGTTCAAAAAACTGGCTATTGTGCATTTATCCACTTCTTTAATAGCTCTTGCAGTTACTATTTTTATGGCATATAAAGGATTTGGTGTTTGGGCATTGGTGACAATGAACCTTCTATCAACGTTTATTCCTGCTCTAGTTTATTGGTTGACCAACAAATGGTATCCTTTATTTGTGTTTTCAAAAAGCTCGTTTAAGGAATTGTTTAATTTCGGTTTCTTCATGTTCCTTACCCATATTATCAATAATATTTGCAATAATGTTCAAGGGTTGCTTATAGGACGATTCTATAATCCTGCAACAATGGGTTACTACTCAAAAGCAAAAAGCACAGAAGAACTGGCCTCTAATAGTATTTCTAATGTTATGGGTCAGGTTACTTATCCATTGTATGCTGAATATCAGAATGATAAACCATTGTTGATTAATGTAATAAAACGTATTACATGTTCTATAGCTTATATTACTTTTCCAATGATGTTTTTGCTAATCTTACTGGCAAAACCAATCTTTATTATTCTATATTCCAACCGTTGGTTAGATAGTATACCTTATTTTCAGATTTTATGTATTGCAGGTATTGCAATTTGTTTGCAAGGAGTGAATTTTCAAGCAATAGCCGCCGTTGGTAAAAGTAAAGCAATGTTTAGTTGGACGTTAATAAAACGTGGAGTTGGATTAACTTTAATCATAGGAGGTTTAGTTGCTTTTGGTATTAAAGGTTTGTTGGTTGGCATGGTAATACAGTCATGGCTGATTTACTTAATCAATGCTTATCAAGTACACAAATATATTGGTTATAAGTTTTTCACACAAATGCTTAATTTGTTGCCGATTATTGTTTTGTCATTAGTTTCGTGGGGCATAGCATATTGTTTGGTATTCATCCTTCCCAATTGTAATATGTATGTTCTTGGCATTGTTCGTTTTTTGGTTTTTATGGTAGTCTATTTGGGAGCTTCGGTGTTATTCAAGATGGAAAGTTTTAAATATGTAAGAGACAATATTCCTATGTATTTTGCAAAACTTAAAAGGAAATAATATGAAATTGTTCTTTTGTGGTGACATTATGCCAGGAGGTGTTTTGCCTTATCAAAGCAAATATATTACTCCAGAATTGCAGGACTATATGCAAAGCTTCGATTTTCGTATAGGAACTTTGGAAGCTGCTATTGGAACAAATATGCCTTATGATTCTATTAAAATGGCTGGTAGACAAAACATTATTTATGCTCGAGATGAGGATTTTTTGCGAATTAAGGAAATGGGGTTTGATGTCGTTTCTTTAGCTAATAACCATGTTTGGGATTTGGGCGAAGAAGGGTTGAAGAATACAATTAATACCATAAATAAAGCAGATATTAAACATATAGGAGCGGAAATGGATGAAGACGCCGCGTCCAAACCTGTCATTTTGAATAAAAATGGGGTGAGCGTTGCCATTTTTGCTTATTGTCTTGGACCTAAATACTTGGGATATGTAGAGTTTGCAGGAGAAAAAAAAGCTGGAACAAACCCGTTTGAAATAGAGAAAGTTGTCAAAGAAATTAAGGAAGCCAAAACTAAATACGACTATGTAATTGCGATGCCACATTGGGGATTAGAGTATCATATTGAACCGATACAAGAATGTATCATTTACGCTCAACAGATGATAAGAGCAGGAGCTGATGCGGTGTTAGGTAGTCATCCTCATGTAGTGCAACCCTGCATCAAATACAAACAAGGTTTTATATGTTTTAGCATGGGAAACTTTTTGTTTCCAGATTTTTACATGTTTCCTCCTCGCCCAATATGGTATCCAGATTCTTCTGTTGATTTGTCGGGTATTGAAGACACATACAATTATCCATTTCCTATCGAAAAACCATTAAGAAGAGTATGGAAAAACATCTCGAGATGCGGATGTGTTGCAGTTGTTACCATCGAAAAAGATAGTCTCAATGTGACATATCGATACGTTCAATTATCTCATGATAATGTCGTTGGATTATGTGATTTGGATTCAGACCTCAAAGAATCACTAAACAAAGCAACCCTTATGTCAAGAAATAGTTTTATTCGGAGGCTTGTCTTGTTAAAAAGAAGAATAATTAAAAAATTAAAATAAGTAAAGCATATTAGTATGAAACCAAACAAAAGTCTGTTGTATATCAGCAAAATATTGAAGAGAATCAGTTCGACTACCTATTATTTAGGAATGGCAACATTCCGTAAAGCGTATGTTCAAGACGAGTTGAATACAAAAGATAAGCTTTCAAAAGGCGCTTTTGTTGATAAAAAAGCAGTAAAGAAGCGGTGGGGAAAAATCCATGTCAACAATGTTTGGTATGGTTATTATAATAGTATTGAGCGTG
>CAMHRP010000002.1:0-132533 GCA_946187645.1 uncultured Bacteroidales bacterium
CGACGTGAGTCCCTGCCAGGCGACGTGAGTCCCTGCCAGGCGACGTGAGTCCCTGCCAGGCGACGTGAGTCCCTGTAAGAACAACAATCACATAAACATATACAATATGGACACTCAAATCATCGAAAGAGCAAAATCGTGGCTCACTGAGCAATACGATGAAGAAACAAGAAAGAGCGTGCAAAACATGCTCGACAACGACCCTAACGAACTCACCGAGAGCTTCTACCGCAACCTCGAGTTCGGCACTGGCGGACTGCGTGGCATCATGGGTGCAGGCACCAACCGCATGAACATCTACACCGTGGCCATGGCCACCCAAGGCTTCGCCAACTACATCAAGAAGATGCACCCCGACAAGAAAGACCTCAGCGTCGCCATCTCCTACGACGGCCGCAACAACAGCCCCGCCTTCGCCAACGTCACGGCTGACGTGATGTCGGCCAACGGCATCAAGGTCTACATCTTCGACTGCCTCCGCCCCACCCCAGAGCTTTCATTCGCCGTGCGCGAGATGAAATGCGATGCCGGCGTGATGGTCACCGCCTCGCACAACCCCAAGGAATACAACGGCTACAAGGCTTATTGGAACGACGGCGGTCAGCTCGTCAGCCCGCACGACAAGAACGTCATCGCTGAGGTGGAGAAAATCACCGACCCCTCGATGGTCAACTTCAAGCGCAACCCCGACCTCATCACTGTCTTGGACGAGAAGTTTGACGACATCTATTTAAATAAGGTGTACGGCCTCTCCCTCTCGCTCGACCTCATCAAGAAGCACAAGGACATGCGCATCGTCTACACCCCTATCCATGGCACAGGTCGCCGCTTGGTGCCCGAAATTCTCAAGCGCAAAGGCTTCGAGAACGTCTATTGTGTTGAGGAACAGATGGTCGTCGACGGCAACTTCCCCACTGTAAAGTCTCCCAACCCCGAGGAGCCTGCTGCCATGGCTTTGGCCGTGAAGAAGGCACAAGAAGTGAATGCCGACCTCGTCATGGCCACCGACCCCGACGCCGACCGTGTGGGCATCGCCGTGAAAGACGACAAGGGCGAGTACATCCTGCTCAACGGCAACCAAACTGGTAGCCTCTTCGTCTACTACCTACTGACCCGCTGGAACGAGCTGGGCAAACTCACAGGAAAAGAGTTCATCGTAAAGACCATCGTCACCACCGAGCTGATCTTCGAAATGGCGAAGAAATACAATGTGGACCGTTACGATGTGCTGACTGGCTTCAAGTATATCGCCGACAAGATCCTCGAACTCGAAGGCAAGAAGCAGTTCTTAGGTGGCGGCGAAGAGAGCTACGGCTACTTGGCTGGCGACTTCGTCCGCGACAAGGACGCCGTCATCGCCACCAGCATGATTGCCGAGGCCGCTGCCTGGGCTGCTGAGCAAGGCAAGACGCTCTATCAGCTGCTCATGGACATCTACAAGGAGTTCGGTCTATACAAGGAGAAACTCGTCTCCCTGACCAAGAAAGGCATCAGTGGCACCGAGGAAATCAAGGCTTTGATGGCCAAGTTCCGCACCACCCCTCCCACCGTCATCGCTGGCGAGAAAGTCATTGAGATCCGCGACTACAAGCTTCAAGAAGCCAAGGATTTGACTACTGGAAAGGTCACGCCTATCACCTTGCCAAAGAGCGACGTGTTGCAGTTCTTCACCGAGAGTGGATCGAAGATCACCATCCGTCCTTCGGGCACTGAGCCGAAGATCAAGTTCTACTTCAGCATGAAAGGCGATACATCGAACGGTCTTGAACCGGCCATTAAGGTCCTTGACACCAAGCTCGAGCAAGCAGCCAAAGAGCTGACTGAGTGATAGATAAGAACTATTGTTGGAAAAAGCGGAAAATATTTTCCGCTTTTTCCTTGTTCGTATTGAAATAATATCTATTTTTGCACCCCGAAACGAGGCGGGATAGCTCAGCAGGTTAGAGCGTCGGATTCATAACCCGGAGGTCTCGAGTTCAATTCTCGATCCCGCTACGAAATGAGAGTAAGGTTGAAAATCGACCTTACTCTTTTCTTTTTGTTCTCCATAATGGTTTTTTTCGTACTTTTGTCGGACTTGACCATAAAAACATCTTACCATGAAAAGGCATTTGTATGCAGTAATGCTCCTGCTGGGTCTGAGCATAACGGCTTTCTCTTGTGGCGGCAGAGGCAATACCTCCGATGACTCCACCACCCCTGCTGATACTACCGATACCGATACCATCGAGACCACCATCACGAACACTTTGCCGAATAACACAGAAATCCCCACTGTAGAAGCAGCCTCTGTCGACAACATGAAAATGGTGTTAGACAACCAAGGCAATCTGGTGGGACGCTATGTGGGCACCAACGAGAACACATATACGGTTTCCGTTCAGGACAATTTTGAAGTTCCAAAGGAAGGTCACCGGATAGTGGAATTCAGTGCGGCCAACAAGCAAGGGGTTCTTTATACACGACGCACCCATGTCAACATAAGGAAATCGCCTTCGCTCACTGCCCCTATCGTGACACAGATCTCCTACGAGAAAGGCAATGTCCCTGAGACTTATCCCTGTCTCGGCAAGACTGATGAATGGTACAAGATCCGCGTAAAAGACAAGGTGGGATACGTCCGCCACGACTTGGTCGAGTGGGACGGCATGGATTCGTTCTAATTTTATAGGGCCACCACGGTTAATGTGGCAGCCCTATAAATCAAATGCACGCTCTGGCATTCACGCTCATTTCTTCTTGAAAGCTAGCGTAAAGCGTTTCGTACCTTCATTTCTATCGGAATGGAAAGTATAGACTGACTGTTTCAACAGGTCTACTGTCACTTCTGCAGCACGGTCTATCAGTTGCAGGTATTCGAATTCCATATCGTTTGTCGTGATGGCTAATGTGAAATCGCCCTCCTTTCTGTTGCTGAAGCAAAGCTCTAACGATTCGTCAGTGTCCTCAACATGAGCAATGGCATAATCATGGCCGTTGTCGCGAATCCAAAGGTTGGGCACCTGAGCATCAAAGTCGTTCTTCTTGTCCAAGCCAACACCTTGACCGAAATAAACGTAGGTACGATCTTGTCCGTTGTCGCCCGCAACGCTGATGCACATACGCTCCGTCACCCCCTTCTTAGCATCACCTGATTCCGAAAACGCCATCTCGTTACTCTTGGCAATGGTCAGAACCGTTGGAGCGGTAGCTTTCACCAAAAAGCCTTGTCCAGGCTGGATGGCATCGTCGAAGCTGTGGACTTCCCAAGTGCCTTCGTTGGTCAGAGTATAGTAGCCCGAAGCCAAGTTCACATTGTTGATAGCACCACCAGCCCCTTTGTAAATCTCATGCGGGAACGGGTTGCCAATGAGGTTGAAGCCGCTGAGCGGGTCATTGGGTCGCTCGGTGCAGGTCAACGTATAGGTGACATCCAAGTTATTCAGTATGCCAGTGAAAGCAGGGGCGAAAGTATTGTTGTTGGCATAAAGGTAGCCGCGGCCCTTCTCAAAGGTAGTAAAGTCTGCAAGGTTGACCTTGTAGTTCTCCCATTCATCGTGGGTGAGGTTGGTCTCGTTGAAGCGGTACAAATCATAACCTGATGTTAGGAAGTTGCTGCCTTCGATAACCATTCCATTCATGGGCGAAGAGATAGTGTACCAGCCATCGGGGTTGCTGCTATTGAAAGCTTGTACATTCTTTTTCACTGTGGCCGCTACATTATAGGAGGTATTGACAAGTTGCGCACCATCCTCGACGACCAAGCCCTCTATGGCCGTATTAAACAAGTTGCCTGTTACTGAAAGGGTTTTGCCTGGCCTAAGGGTGAGCACCTGACCTGGGGTAACGGAAAGCAAGGCCACTTCGGCATCCCTGTTGAGCGCACAGTTGGCATCGATGAAGACCGCATCGCCAACTCCGGGCAATGAGCCACCGCTCCAATTGGCGGCGTTGCCCCATGTGCCTGCCGTGACGAAATGGTAGGCTGGCATAACACCAAATATCATCTGGTTCTTCACCGAATGAAGCGTACCGCCATATCCCGAAGGATTATACGGGTCGTAATTAGTACCGTCGCTATAGACACGTATGGCTTGGCTGCCATTCGCGTTGAACACACGACAATACATATGATTACTCGACCAGTTCCCCGAATTGTCATCAATGATGATGGCAAGGTTGGAGGTACCGTCGTAGTCAAAGGGGACGTCAAGGAGGATGGTGTTCCAATACCCTCTTGTCATGGTCACCTCGCCACTGAACACACGGTCGGCTTCCGTCACAGTAATCCAGTCCGTATTGTTTTCGAACGTGTTCTTGTCGGTATGTACCATGTAGATGTCATAGCTGCGGGTCTTGGTTTCACCTGCGTTGAAATAGGAGAGAGTAAGAATACTTCCAGCCGCTCCTATCTCATCCGGCGTATAAATCTGCTGAGAAAGGGTATAACAATAATACGAATAGCTTGGCAGATACTGGTTTGTCGCCTCGCCGGAACCGACCAATCTTCCATTAAGAGGCATGAAGACCGCTTCAAGGGTAATAGGCTCGGTTACAGTGAAACTATAGTTGGCATTGCAGCTGAGCACTTCGCCGTTTCGGTTCCAGTTCAGGAACAGGTAGCCTTCGTTGGGAGTGGCGGTCAATGTACAGGTCTGGCCATAATTGAATTGGCTGCCAATGCCAGCACCAGTGAATTTGACATCGTCCACAAAGAAGGCGTCACCTGTGGGATGCACGGAATTGTCTTTCGAGTAAGACCAACGGAACGTATGAGTACCAACGGGCACCTCATAATAATAGGAATTCCATGATTGCTGAGCACCATAGCTGAACTGCTGATTGTCGTCAATGAAGAACTTGCAGAGATCCCAATAGGAGCCTTCACCCCAGCAACCTGCAATGAAGCTGATGGAGCCATCTTGGATGAAATCTACCGTGACTTCGATGGACGAAGTTGAGCTATGCACACCGCTATTGCCGCTCATCATGCAGAAAGAGCCGTTGTAGCCTGAGTATTCAGGTGTCGCAACCACCCACGGATAAGTAGCGTCGTTGGTCCAGTTGGATGGAATCTGTTGGCTCTCAAAGTCTGTGCTGAGACTTACGGTGCCGCTCACGGATGGATTGGCTAATGCAGTAATGTTGAGTGGAGGCGAGAAAAACGCCTCCAGGTTCCTCTCCCTCGTCACTATAAAGCTATAAGTGGACTCGGTGGAAACCACATCGCCGTTTTCCGTCCAATACATAAAGGTGTAGCCTTCATTAGCCGTTGCATTAAGCGTGCAGGTTTCTCCTGGATTATATTTCCCCGCACCACTAATCGAGCCGCCTTCTTCGGGATTGGCAGAAGTGGTTATATCAAATCTATGGTATGAAGAAAGCGTTTGAATTTCAGCAGACGAAAGGACTCGACCATAAATCCTCACCTCATCGAACGAGCCTATGAATCGTGTTGACGATGTGTCACCTGAATACCACCAATGTCTTCCAAGACCAGCATACGCGGTGCTAAGTTGTCCATTATAAACCACGGCTTTTTCTCCAGCAGTAGCTCCATTAACATAAGCCCTCAAAAAACCATCAGATCCGCATGTCATTGTGTACATCACCCAATTACCCGTGTAGTCTTCCAAATAAGGAATGGACAAATGGGAATCATGATAATAGAATTGAATAGAATCTGGGGTTTGAAGAATATATGCGCCGTCAGCATTGCTATGATTACCTAAACTAATATAAGTTTCTCCATCCGAATGCGTCAAGCCTAATGATTTTACCCAAAGAGTTAGAGTAAAGCCAGCGGATGCATTAAACTCATATTGAGGAAGTAAGACATGACCACCTGAAGGTGAGGTATAACCTTGACCAACAACTGCAATTGATTCTTCTACCACACCGTCCTCATATTGATAATTATTTTGAGGAGTAGCATGATAATCATTTCCGCTATAGTCGTTGGCATCGCCATCGAAGGGATAATAGGCTATAAGTCCATCATTGATACCATATAGCAATTGAACTTCTTGCTGCGTAAGTGCACGGTTGTAAAGAACGATATCATCAATCTTGCCGTTGAAAGGATACCAAGAGCCTGCATTCATGACACCAAAGGTCATATCTTGATTATTGGCATTTGAGAAATCGGCATTTTCATATGTTTCTTCTTGACACAAAACACCGTTAATATATAGTCGAGCTGACGAATTCCCAACAGTTACAACACAATGCAGCCACTGGCCTGGCTCATAACCATGATAATAAGCACCCACATTATAAAAGTCCGGGTAACGATTGAAGCTCCAGACTTGCAAGCTATCGCCAGCAGGTCCCATACATACATTGAAGCCAGGACGGCTATATGTGTCGCCTGCTTTGCATACCACAGCATGGACATTATTGTCGGTGGTATAATAGCCATATCCATTCTGGCCACCATAGTCAGTAAAATTCACCCAAAAAGAAATACTCATGGCGTCGTTAAGAGCGAGTGAGCTGCTGTTTGGCACCTTAATCCAACCTTTATTATTGTATCCTCCAAACAAATATGCACTATTCTCGTTACCAAAACGGTCGGTGGTAAGTTGTGGTACGTTGCCTTGTAGAATTCCATGGTTACCATAGCCGCTTTCATCATTGGCATTGCCATTGAAAGGATAGTAAGCTATCATACCCAAAATTGGAATGGAGGGACTCGCTTGCATGAAGTTCGCCAACAAGTACCTATCACCCGTAACTGTGAAATTGTAAGTTGCTTCCGTTGAAACCACTTCGCCATTCTCTGTCCAATTCACAAAAGTATAGCCTGTATTGGCCGTCGCCGTGAGCGTACAGATGGCGCCTTCTTCATAGCTACCAGCACCCTCTATTGTGCCGCCTTCTGCTGGGTTAGCTGTAGCCGAGATTATGCAACTCGGACAATCAATCCCGTGATAATTGGTAAACTCACTCCATCCATCCGCCGCTTGATACGATGCGATGGAAGCGCAGGGAACATTCACGGGGATGCTCTTTGAAACATAGCTGAACACACTGTTCCCAAGTGTTGGTGGGGTGACAGGCAAAATGCTCATCGAAGCCAATCTAGTGCAATGCTCAAACGCCATCTCTCCAATGAAAGTTACGGAGCCGGAGATTTCAATCGAGGTAAGATTGTGGCAAAAACGGAATGCGAAACCTTCGATGGAAGTTACGGAGTTGGGAATCTCCACCGAGGTTATGCCGCTGCACTGAGAAAACGCATACTCTCCAATGGAAGTCACCGAATTGAGAATGATAGTGTTTTGGGAACCAGAAACTAGCGTATTTGAAGTAGTATGAATAATGGCATTGCAATTCTCTCTTGAATCGTAAACCACATTATCGTTTGCCACTGTAATTTGAATTAAACTAGAACATGCAGTAAACGGATTAGTCCCGATAGAAGTCACGGAGCCGGGGATTTCAATTGAAGTCAGGTTACAACCAGAAAACGCAAAGCCTCCGATGGAAGTCACGGAGTTGGGAATCTCCACCGAGGTCAGACCTGAGCAGTTCATGAACGTATGATCACCGATGGAAGTCACGGAACTCGGAATAATCAAAGAACCCGTAAAACCGCTGCAATGCATAAATGCATAACTTCCAATTGTGACCACGGAGTTCGGAATAGTCAAAGAACCCGAAAAACCGCTACAACGATAAAATGCACTATACCCTATAGAAGTTACAGAGTTCGGGATAATCAGAGAACCTGTTAAGCCACTACAAAAATCAAAAGCTTCACTTCCTATTATAATCACTGAGTTAGGAATGATCAATGAGCCAGTCAAACTACTACAAAATTGGAATGCACGATCGTTTATTGTTGTTAGGCCCGTGAAATACTGCAGCTCTTCAAAAGATGTAATCGTTGTGTTTCCTCTAAACACTTCTCCGAGGCTAGTCACCGCTGCCGCTTCGGCATAGCTCAGTTCGCCGCTGCCATTGGTGTCCCAGTTGGCCACGCAAATGGCTTTCACGTTTGGGTCGGCGAAAACGATGACATTCTCTTGTATCTCGAAATTCGCCACCAAATTCCTATCGCCCGTAACCGTGAAGCTATAAGTAGCCTCTGTTGAGACTACCTCGCCGTTCTCCGTCCAGTTGGTGAAAGCATAGTCCGTGTTGGCCGTCGCCGTGAGCGTGCATGTGGCACCCTCTATGTAGGCACCCGCACCCTCGATGGTGCCACCTTCGGCGGGGCTGGCTGTGGCTGTGATGTCAATAGTTGGGGAAATCTGTAAAACGATTTGGTTTTTTACCGAGATAAGCGTGCCATTATATTCAGGATTATATGGGTTAAGGCTATGGACACTATTACCTGTGTAATATAAGGCTTGATTGACTTGGGTGTTGAATACGCGACAAGAAAAAGAACATTGATATATTGAACTATAGTCCAAGTAACTATATACGACTATGGCAAGATTTGAAGAGCCATTGTAGATAAACGGCGTGTCAAACGTAATCGACGTCCAACATCCAGTCATCATTGCGATTTCGCCACTGAACACACGGTCGGACTCCGTAACCGTAATCCAATCCGTATTATTGCCAAAAGTAGTTTTGTCGGTATGCACCATATAGATTTCGTAGGTACCAGTCCTTTGTTCTCCTATATTGAAGAAAGATAGGTTAGTGATTGCACCACTCTCTCCAATTTCATCACTGGTGTATATTTGCTGAGAGAGATGGTAACCAACAGGATAAACTGGCAAACGATAACTGGACTCTTCAGGCGCACCAATGACAATTCCATTTGTCTCCTCAAAAACAGCAACATAATCGCCGCCTTCTGTTACATTGAAACTGAAGGGAGAGAGATAGGAAACCGTCGATCCGTTTTTGGTCCATTTTATAAAGGAGTAGCCTGTGTTGGCAGTGGCAGTCAAGGTGCAAGTACTTCCATAGTTGTAGCTTCCCGCACCACTCACGTTTCCGCCTGCGCTCGGGCTGGCCGAGGCAGAAATGGTGTAGCTGTTCAGGCTGAAGACCGCCACATAACTAGCGTTTTCCGTCACGGTGAAACTATATAAGGCATTGGTCGAAACCTGAGTGCCGTTCTTCGTCCAGCGCACAAAACTGTACCCCGTGGCAGGTGTGGCGGTCAAAGTACAAGAGCTACCGTAATTGTAAGTGCCTCCACCGCTCACCGTACCACCAGCCGAAGGATTGGCCGAGACAGAGATGGTATAGCTGTTCAAACTAAACACAGCCACATAACTGGCATTCCCTGTCACCGTGAAGCTGTAGCTTGGATTGGTCGATACTTGGCTGCCGTTCTTCGTCCAGCGGACAAAACTGTAGCCCGTGGCAGGCGTGGCGGTCAAAGTACAAGAACTACCGTAATCGTAAGTTCCTCCACCGCTCACCGTACCACCCGCAGAGGGATTAGCTGAAACAGAAATGGTATAGCTGTTTAGACTGAATACGGCAACGTATGATGCGTTCCCAGTCACCGTGAAGCTGTAGCTTGGATTGGTCGATACTTGGCTGCCGTTCTTCGTCCAGCGGACAAAACTGTAGCCCGTGGCAGGCGTGGCGGTCAAAGTACATGTGCTGCCACTTGGGTAGGTGCCTGCACCGCTTATCGTACCACCGTTGCTAGGGCTAGCCGAGGCTGTGATGGTATAGTTGTATGCTGTGAAATTGAGCACATAGGGATTGATGAGCGAACCCAATCCGTTGGGACCAAACGTAATGGCGGCTGGCGACTGAAGGTTGAGTTCCGCGCCCTGGCTGTGGTCATACAGCTTAAAGGTAATCTGGTCGCCATCATTGCCGTAGAGCGTCAGGAACACCAAATAACGTCCCGTTGCCGGAAACAGCACGGGTCTTGCCGAGCCTCGACATTCCGTGCCACAGAAGGCTCCCACTTCCAAGGTGGTGCTTTCCTGCTCCACTCCATTAATCTGAATGACACCCGTCAGCGTCATGTTGTCCTCATACCCCGCACTCTGAGGCGTCCAATGGTTGGTCTGGGCTACCATTGCGAAAGGAACGAGCCAGGCTATCAAAAAAAGGATGAATCGATTTCTATTTTTCATTGTTCTGTATGTTTAATTATTTTATTTAACCAATTACACCGTCATTCCACCACTAACTTCCCATAATACACGTTGCCGTCAGAACGGATCGCTTTCAGGATATAGGTGCCAGACAACACCGAATCAGGCAATGAGATGCGTACCACGGACGTGGGATCCATAACGACTTCCTCTCTGAGCACTGTCACCCCGAGCATATTGCCGATTTCCACCGTCATCGTCCCCGATGCCTCGGGCAAAGAGACGTTCAATGTCCCCTTTCTGCGTACAGGATTGGGATAAATGCGTACCATGGCCGAAGTCTCGCCTAAGCCAAGTGTACCAAAATGGAGCACCTTTGGCAATGCAAGTGTTCCTACCCCGCCATCGGAGGCAAAAGAGAGCATGTCTGTCGAGAACTGTGAATCCGTGCCGTCCGTCAAGCGGAACTCCAATGCGTCACCTGTCTCACCGAACACGGTCAGGAAGGCTACATAGCGGTCTATCGGCTCCACATACAACAGACGTACACTGCCACGGCATTCACCGTCGACAAATGCCGCCAACTCGTGGCTGTCGGAGCGTAATTCCTCGTCTTCCACTTCAATCACTGCTGTCACCGTCATGTTGTCGGCAAACCGTTGATCCGAAGGCTGATAAATGTTGTTTTCGGGTGTGATATTAGCCAGCATGACCGCACCTCGACCTGGTTGGAACACCAGCGTCTTCGTGCCGCTGCTCTGCGACTGGTACATGTAGCCATAGCCTGGTTCAAGTGTGTTCAAAGATCCGAACCAACCCGTTGTACCATTATTGGAGAAATAGGTGGTGTAGCTGTTACGTCCCTTGAGGACATCATCCACGGCGGGACTGAAACCGCTCAGTGCCTCGGCAACACCCACCGACTGGTTCAACGGGAAGCCTATCCAGTTCCAACCATTGCCGATGGTTATCGGATGATTCGAGGCACTAACAAGATAGCCTGTGACGGCTGCACTACTGCTGGTATTCATGTTAATCTTGTACATCTGCTCGTTGCTGATGGAGGTCAGGGAACCGAACCAGCCTGTGGCGCCGTTGTAAGTATAGGATTCCACATAGCCATCAGACCGCGACTTGATCATTTGGCCTGCCGAGCCGAGACCATTCTCCAACATACTTAGCCCCTCGGCACCATTTAACTCAACATAGGAGCTCCACCAGTTCCAACCCGTGCTGAGTGTCTGGTTCTGAGTGATGGGGCTTTGCTCAAACACAGCCACATAACTGGCATTTCCCGTCACCGTGAAGCTGAAGCTTGGGTTGGTCGAGACTTGATTGCCATTCTTCGTCCAACGGACAAAGCTGTAGCCTGTGGCAGGTGTGGCTATCAAGGTGCAAGTGCTGCCATAATTGTAGCTACCCGCGCCACTCACACTTCCACCAACACTCGGGCTTGCTGAAGCAGAGATGGTGAAGCTGTTCAGGCTGAAGATTGCCACATAACTGGCATTTCCAGTCACCGTGAAGCTGTAGCTTGGGTTGGTCGACACTTGGCTGCCGTTCTTTGTCCAACGGACAAAGCTGTAACCCGTGGCAGGTGTGGCTGTCAAGGTGCAAGAACTACCGTAGTTATATGTGCCTGCCCCATTAACTGTACCACCTGCGGATGGATTGGCCGAGGCTGAAATGGTGTAGCTATTCAAACTGAACACTGCAACGTATGATGCATTCTCCGTCACCGTGAAGCTGTAGCTTGGGTTGGTCGACACTTGGCTGCCATTCTTCGTCCAGCGGACAAAGCTGTAGCCCGTGGCTGGAGTGGCAGTCAAGGTGCAAGTGCTGCCATAGTTGTAGCTGCCCGTGCCACTCACACTTCCACCTGCATTTGGGCTGACCGAGGCTGATATAGTATAGCTATTCAGGCTGAAGACCGCCACATAACTCGCGTTTTCCGTCACCGTAAAGCTATAGCTTGGATTGGTAGAAACTTGATTGCCGTTCTTCGTCCAGCGGACAAAGCTGTAGCCTGTAGCAGGTGTAGCGGTCAAAGTACAAGAACTGCCGTAATTATATGAGCCTCCGCCACTTACCGTGCCGCCTACCGAAGGACTGGTCGAAACGGAAATGGTGTAGCTGTTCTGGCTGAAGTTCGCCACATAGCTCGCGCTCTCCGTGACGGTAAAGGTATAACTCGTACTTGTCGAGACCTGCTGGCCGTTCTTCGTCCAGTTCGTGAAAGTGTAGCCCGTGTTGGGCGAAGCCGTGAGTGTACAACTAGAGCCATGGTTGTAACTGCCGCCACCACTCACTGATCCGCCGTTGCTCGGACTGGCCGAGGCTGAAATGGTGTAGCTGTTCTGGCTGAAGACAGCCACATAACTTGCGTTCTCAGTCACAGTGAAGGTATAGTTCGGGTTGGTTGAAACCTGGCTCCCATTTTTCGTCCAACGTTCGAATGTGTAGCCTGTGTTGGGCGAAGCTATCAGAGTGCATGTGGAACCCGACAGATAGCTGCCACCACCAGTAACCGAACCTCCATTATTCGGACTTGCTGTAGCCGTAACCGTATAATAAGTTGACGAAGGCATCCCGATGCAGTCCACATCAAATCCGTACGAGAAATCACCATTCAAATTGGAGCCTTCATAGATAACGTTTCCATTGGAATATCTTACAATGAAAGAACACTCCTCTGACCAATTGCCCTCAATCCAAGTCAAGCTGACATGGCTTTGGTCTGCAATTGGAAGCAAATAAGTGTCCGTTGAGCCATTTTCGATGGTCAGTTGCCATGAAGAACCGTTAGAGGAGTTCACTACCAAATAGTTGTCATTCCAACCATCACCGTACGAGTCGTTGAGTTCAAATGTTATCAAGCATGTTTCGGTTCCACCGCCTCCACCTCCCACAATCTGAAACACCAAGGGGTTGGAGTTTGTCAGAGAACCGGCATCATACCATCGTTCTCCATAATAACCACCAGCATTGTAATTTTTCAACTTGACATAAAATTTAGTGGTACCTGGAGGTGATTGAACCCCATTATTTGAAAATGTAAAATAACCCGTATTGCCTGCGCCAATAGTTGTAACATCGCTCACCTTAATACACACCGGGTCCGTCCCATCTGATTTTTCTATCCATAAGGAAGCATATCCCGTCCAGGATTCTCCACCGGCATTATATACACTGTAATTCACAGTCAATGGCACTCCTTGTGTTACATCTGTCACGATTGAACCATTTTGTCTCAATTCAATATCGGCTAAACGTAGAATAATATTCTTCATATTATTATAGCGTAGTATTCTATATCCAGAAAAATAGCTGGATAGATATTCATAGGGAGATGTTTTCCAGTCCCTTGCACTGGCTTCAAATATCATGATTTTGTTATTACTACTATTATGTCCTCTGTACAGCATCACATGATTACCGGATTTGGTAAGAGCATCTCCTTTTTGGAAAGCACTGGTACTTGCTGTTGTAACAAGTCCATAATCTGAACAAATGTTGAAAATACTTGAAGAACCTTGATGACTTACTTCCCAACAATTTGAAACAAATCCACTACAGTCAACACCGATAACATAGCTATCTGAATCTGAGCTATATGGACTTCCTGAACATGAAAACCATGTGGTTGATGGAGTCCATATGTTTCCTGTTTTCTTACCCTGAGAAGCAAGGGACACAAAAGACATACGATCCGTAAAACCAGCCCATTTATAAGGGACACCTGTTTCTGTGTAGCCATAATCTGAAACATTTGTTCTAATATATCCCGCTCCCGATCCGCCAATATATGTGCATTCAGCGGCCACATTATCATATATAGGAGTCCATTCCAAAATGCAGTATTGATTTGCATTGTACCATGTCTGGGTGATTGTTCTCCAATTTCCTCTCGTAGTGTCATTATTATTTGTATCTTCATAGGAACTTTCATATTCAGGTTCGGGATAGGAATAGTCAATATTCTCGTCTAACAATATGGAAGGATCGGGACTATCTACTTTGTTCGTGTTCGTGTTGATTTTGAAGAAAGTGATACCTTCTTGTCCTGAAAAGGCATAATACCATGCATTGTCCTTGCATAGGAAAGGTTTGTGTATGTATGACAAGAAATTAATGGGAACTTCAACGAGGTTAACCAATTCACCGTTAAGATTAACCACTAACAAATAGCTCTTCACAAAACGTCCAGTACGATTGTGTGATGTTTGTAAGTTTATTGCCATAAAATCATCATTGACACTTATTTCATCAAGACAAGCTAGTTTACCCTCCAGTCCTAAGGATTCCATCGAAATATTATGTCTTCCACTTTTAGAAGGTGTTTCATTATATAATGTGAAACTGTTTTCATCAATGTATTGTGGATGAATTTTGCAACCTCTTGCATAATGATAGTAGAATGTGTCGATTTCTTGCAATCCATCTGAAGTTATGCTATAGGTATTTGCATTGCATTCGTGGATAATCGGCTGCCCGTCAATGATTTTCAAATCCGTAATAATAAAGATTTGCTCATTCGGTAGTTTGGGCTGTTGGAAATCCTTTCTTTCATGGATCATCCCGTCACGGTCTATCGTCAAATAGGTTCTGTCTCCTATCACATGAAAAAGATTGTTATCATAATCAAATGCTCTGACAGATATGGGCAGTTGAATTTTATACAGTATCTGATTCTGATCCAACGAATACACCAGAATCATATCCGACGCGCCCGTGAGTACCGCCACAGTTGCTGTGTCTATCATTCTGAATGAAGTGATGGCATAATAGCGCTCCATCACCTCTTCTTGTGTTATAAAATCATCACTGTAGGGAATGATGCCTACAGTCTTCGCTTTAACTGTATCCCTTATTGGGGCTGATGCCGGTGTGTAGGTGCTAGTTTGTGCCATGGCTTTCGTCATCCCCACTGCACCCAACAGCAGGATGAACAGGATGATCCGCATCACCCATTTTCGATGTAAGTAATTGTTTCCCATTGTGTTTGATTTTTAATTATTTATTATTTTGATAATACTTCATGATTGATGGGTGCAAATTTATTTGGAAATTTCCATTAATACAAGAAAAAGCAACAAATCCTTTATGATTTTTACATACTACGTGGGGCGATGTAAAAAGCTATTCTTTGGGATTGTCAGTAGATGAGCAAAATTAGTTTACATATTGGACACTAGACTACGAGACTTTTTGACTATGATCATTGACAATGACAATGACCGTCTCCTTGGGATGCTGAAGTTTCAGCCCTTGGTTGAAGCGGTCATTGCCATAGTCACAAGTCATCGTCCCGAAGCCAAAGGATGTTGCAGTTTATTTTTGAACAGTTACTTACAAAAAAACCACCCAAACGGACAGGGATTATCGGATATCTATTTAACATGAGTTCGGAACAAGCAACTTATATATTAAATAGGTGTCAACTTCTTTTCTACAACGCGGCACATCGGAAGCTGGAAAGTGGTTTGGAATTTCCCATCACGCCCACAGCAACAAGCCTCCACAGATAATCAACCCCGTGACAAACAGGTCGATGATGCAGAAGCCCATGATGTCTTTTGCGTTAAGTTTGGCAATGGCCAAGGCGGGCAAGGCCCAGAAAGGCTGAATGAGGTTGGTCCAGGCATCGCCCCACGAGATGGCCATGCCCGTCAGACCGGGAGCAACGCCTAATGTCGCGCCTGCCGTGAACATAATCGGAGCCTGAATGGCCCAGTGTCCGCCGCCCGACGGCACGAACATATTCAGGATGGCCGCACAGAAGAAGGTAAACAAAGGATAGGTCTTCGGCGTGGAGATGGACACGCAAGCATTGCTAATCACTTCGCCTAAGCATATTCCCGAAGCACCCACTCCCGTGATGATGCCCATGATGCCCGCATAGAAGGGGAACTGCAACAAGATGCCTGCAGCGCCTCCCACCGACTTGCCAAAAGCTCTGACATAGGCCAAAGGCGTGCCGTGCAGGATGACACCCAAAAACAGGAACAGCATGATGACCGCACCAAGGTCGAAGCTGCCGCCTTTGAAGAACAGTTTAATGACCAAATAGGACAAGCCCAACAATGAGATAATCCACGAAAGGACGGGGCTATTCTCCAACTTTTCGGCAGGTGTGGTCGCTTTCGGTTGAGGCTTAGGCTCTTCCTCAAATAGCAAAGCAGGCTCGATGGTAACCACTTGATCCCCTTTGGGATGCATCAAGGCATTGACGAGCACGATGGCCACTATGACCACCGCCACCATGATGAGGTTTTGTGGCGCAAGGATGGTTTGGCCTATCGGGATGGGATGCGTCAACGCGCCTTTGGTGACCACCTCAAGATTGGAGCCTTCTGTGGCCATCGTCAGCGGGATGGAACCCGAGAGGCCGGCATGCCACACCACAAAACCGCTATAGGCCGATGCGATGAGCAGGCGATAGTCGACACCGCGGAGTTTTTTAGCGATTTCCTTGGCGAAGATGACGCCCACGATGAGGCCAAAGCCCCAGTTGAGCCAACAGGCGATGGCCGAGATGCCTGTCACCAAGGCTATGGCACCGGCAGGTGTCTTGGGCAAAGCCGCCATGGCACTGATGCCCCTCTTGATGGAAGGCGCCGCCGCCAAGGCCGAACCTGTCACCAAGACCAAGGCCATCTGCATGGCGAAAGCCAACAACGACCACACACCATTGCCCCAATGCTCGACCACCTCAAGAGGCGTCTGCTTGCATACGGGCATGGCGATGATGAAGGCCAACAAAGTCAAAACGACGGCAAAAATGAAGGGCTCAGGCAAGTATTTCTGAACCAGCTTTACACAAAAACGGATGAGCTTCTGGAACATGGGGGATGAGATTTAAAGATTCAAAGATTTAAAATTCAAAGATTTAAAATTTAAGATTCAAGATTCAAAGATTGTGTTTCATACTCCACTTCTTCTAAAAATAGCGCATGGGCTGGCACTGAAGTCCCTGCCTCGCAGCGGTCCTTACGTTCGATGACGGCACGGAACTCCTCCAAGCTCATGCGCCCCTTCCCTATCTCCAACAAGGTGCCGACGATGGCCCGCACCATATTGCGCAAGAAACGGTCGGCCTTGATGCGGAACACCAACAAACCGTACTGCTCAAACCATCGCGCTTCCATAATCTTGCAGTTGTTGGTCTTCACTTGGGTATGCACTTTCGAGAAGCTCGTGAAGTCCTCATACTCAAAGAGCATATCGGCGGCTTCCTGCATCTTAGCCACATCCAAATCGCCATACAAAAAGTAGGCATCATGGATATGGAACGGGTTCTTTGTGCGCGTGATGTAATAATGATACGTGCGCGACACGGCATCGAAGCGGGCATGCATGTCGGGCGCGACCTGCCAAATCCGGTAAATCACAATGTCCTCGGGAAGGAAGGCATTCATCTGATGGGCAAGCGTTTCCGTGTCATTCAGCTCTTGCTCCATGTCGAAATGGGCATAATAGTTCCGCGCATGGACACCCGTATCGGTGCGCCCGCAGCCCGTGATGGAGACCTGTTGTCCCAACTTGAGGCTCAGGCATTGCTCCACCGTGGCCTGTACACTGTCGGAGTGCGGCTGAATCTGATAGCCATGGTAGCGGCTGCCGTTGTAAGCCATGTGAATGAAATAACGCGGCATTGGTTTTGTTTGAAGGCACAAAAATAGAGAAAAACTAAATGCAGATTTAAGAATTAAGAATTAAGAATGCTGAATTAGATAACATTCTACATTCCGCATTCTGCATTCTACATTCTACATTCTATATTCCACATTCCACATTCTGCATTCTACATTCTACATTCTACATTCTACATTCTGCATTCAAAAAATTCCCTATCTTTGCGCTCCATTTGTAAGGTCATGAACATCTTGTACCAACTCAACGACGACGACTGTTTCTTTCCGCCTGCCAATCGTGCCAACGACGAAGGACTGCTTGCCTTTGGCGGTGACCTCTCTCCCCAGCGTCTGATAGTGGCCTACGCCAACGGTATCTTTCCATGGTACAGCGAGAACGAGCCGTTGCTGTGGTGGTCGCTCGACCCGAGGCTGATCATCCGTCCCGGTGAGATGAAGGTCAGCAAGTCGCTGAGACGCACACTGAGGTCGGGAAGATTTGAGACCCGAATCGACACCCAATTCCAAGAGGTGATGTTGCATTGTGCCGAGACGCCCCGCAAAGACCAAGACGGAACCTGGATTATGGATGAAATGATCGAAGCGTATTGTCATCTCCATGAGTTGGGCATCGCCCATTCCTTTGAGACCTATCACGACGATGAACTCGTGGGAGGGCTTTACGGCGTTTCCATCGGTCAAGTGTTTTTCGGAGAGTCGATGTTCCACCTTGAGACAGACGCCTCCAAGGTTGCCTTCTATGCCTTGCACCAGTTCTTGCAAAGCCACGATTTCAAACTCATTGACTGCCAGCAGGAGACCAACCATCTGATGAGTCTTGGCGCCTACCCTATTCCACGCGACCAGTTTATCGATGAACTGAAAAAATTAACAATTGAGGCCACCCTGGTGGGCAATTGGGGCACTGGCCAGTACGAACCTTTGTTCCTCAACATACAGCAGCCGGAGAAACTCAGGTTTAGGGCCTACAACATGGATGAAGACATAGATTTTCATGGTGATTGACAGCATATTATGCTTCAAATGTCCCTATCAAAGAAAGGATTTTCACTTTTTTTCATTGGAATCTTCGAAAAAAACGTAATTTTGCACCCATATTTGGAGTCCTGCCAACAAGCAAGGCTCTCATTGTTTCACTAAATAGCTTTTTATGGATTCACAAGGAATCAACGTCAGTGTAAACTCGGAAATAGGAAAACTCCAACACGTTTTGGTGCACACCCCTGGCCCAGAACTCGAGAAAGTTACCCCAGAAAACGCACATACTTTCCTCTTCAGCGACATCTTGAACATGCAAGTCGCTCAAAAAGAATACGGTTATTTCAAGAAAGTGCTGCAAAAGGTGGCTGAGGTCCACGAAATCCGCGACCTGTTGACCGACATCTTAAAGATGGAAAATGTCAAGACAAGCATGGTCAACCGGATCTGCAAGGTCGAGGACAAGGCATTTCTTGCCCCCTACCTGAATTCGTTGTCGGCCGAGGACCTTTCCCGTCAACTCATCGAAGGCGTCCGTTTGGATGACGTCACCTTCATCAACAAAGACCCATACGCCCTGCTGCCGATACCCAATCTGTTCTTCATGCGTGACGCCTCGTTCACCATGTTCGACAACATCATGATCAGCAACATGGCTACGACGGTACGCTCCCGCGAGTGCCTGATTCTGAACAGCATCTACAACCTCCATCCCCTGTTTGAGACCAAAGTCATCAACCCTGTGTTGACCTACGACATCCATGGTGAAGGCACAGTGGAAGGCGGCGACGTTCAGATCATTCGCGACGACGTGATCATCTGCGGTCTGGGCTCACGCACCAACATGCACGGCGTTGAGTCGTTGGTGGAACACCTGAAGACCAAGCCCGGTGTAAAGCATCTGATTTTCCAAGAGCTTCCGCTTACGCCTGAGTCATTCATCCATCTCGACATGGTGTTCACCATGCTGGATGTCGACCGATGCATGATTTATGAGCCCGTCATCATGAGTAATTCCTTCAAGACCTTCCATATCACCATCGATGGCCAGAAAGCTGTCGGTCAGGAAGTGCCCAACCTGCTTGCCGGACTGAAGGGTCTCGGCATCGACTTGGAGCCCGTCTACTGCGGCAACCGCAACCTCGACTTCGCTGCCCGCGAGCAATGGCACAGTGGCTGCAACTTCTTCTGCTTCGAGCCTGGAAAGTTCATCGGCTACGGCCGTAACCAGCACACCTTGGAAGCGCTGAACAAGGCCGGCTTCAACATCATCACAGCTGCCGATGTGGCCAACAACAAGGTCAACCTGAACAACGTGAAGAAGTGCATCGTCGCCTTCGAGGGCAACGAGCTCTCACGCGGTGGCGGCGGCGCCCGATGCATGACGATGCCTGTGCAACGCATGGCTGTGGAGTGGTAATAATACAGTATTTGACGATAGAAACAAGATCCGAAAATATTCAAGACAAAAATGAGTAAAGGAGTTACGATGGTTCGCAACTCCTTTTATTGTCAATTTAGCTTATAAGATATGAAGAAACAGACAACACGCTGGATGCTCACCGCCATCTTTATCCTCTGCGGTGTTATGATCTCATGCCAAAAAGAAACGACCGGCCCTGAGAATGGGATAGTGAAGCTTCAATGTGAGAAGCCCAACTACTTAGTGGAGGGCGACACGGTGGCACTCATCTCTCCATCCTACTATACGCCGATGGAGAACGTGGAACGCACCGCCGAAGTGTTACGTGGTTGGGGACTGACACCTATCATTGGTCCCAATGTGGGCAAGATATACCAAGACAAATATGCCGGCACCGTCGAGGAGCGTGTCAGCGACCTGCGTTGGGCTCTCAACCGACACGGCATTAAAGCCATCATCTGCAACCGTGGCGGATATGGCACCATTCAACTCATCAACCAATTGTCCTACAACGATTTCAAGGCAAATCCAAAATGGCTTGTGGGCTTCAGCGACATCACCACGTTGCACGGCCTAGAAAGCCGAGCCGGTGTGATGAGCGTTCACGGAACGATGAGTTCGTTCCTTGCAGCCGGTGGCACGGATGCTACCAGCACCCTGATGCGTGACTTGCTGATGGGTCAGGTGCCACGCTATGAACTACCAATACATCCACAAAACATCACGGGACACGCCCAAGGCGTGCTCGTAGGCGGCAACCTCTGCACCTTTGCTCCCAACCTAGGCACTCAAGCCGACGCCACCAAAGCTGATGACATCATTCTGTTCATTGAGGAGGTGGGGGAATCGATGCACAACATCGACCGTCAATTCAACATCCTTGCCATGAACGGTGTACTCGACCGTTGCAAAGGAGTCATTCTTGGGTCGTTTGTCAGCTGCGGCAGCGAGTTCGACTACGAGAGTGTGGAAGCGATGCTTCACTCCTATCTTACGGATTACAACATTCCCGTCATGTGTGGCTTTCCCGCGGGTCATGACGACATCAACCTGCCTCTTGTGATGGGTGCTCCGGTTACCATGGACGTTCGCGCCAATGGCGCCACGCTGCAGTTCGACATCGAAGGTCAACAAACCGAGGTTCACACCACTGACCTTTCTGCGACAAAGACTCCGCTTGAGTCTCGCCTCAAACGTTCAGGGAAGTTGGAATAAGTCGAATGGCGGTGTTTTTCCGCATTGCAAATGCAGACATTCTCGCCTCCCGAATTGCAAATTCGGGAGAACGGGGATCTATGGCTGCGGCACCTAGGAATCTGCCCATCTTATTATGAAAACCCGACATTGCATATCGGGGTGAGGTAGGGTCGTCCTTTGACTACGTCGAATCTTCGATTTCAGGACTTTGGCCCCACTGCCGCTTCGCGTCATCGCGATGCACGAAGCGATCCATTTATGACAGATTTATGTAAGATTTGTTTCCTATATAGAAAAAAAAACATCCATTTCATTCCCAATTACTTACCCGACAGCAAACGACAACAAACGACTACTGTCGACTACAAACGTTTAATCAACGGCTTAATCTTGACAAGGGTTGCATCTTTGCGACATAATTCAAACACATTTGATATGGCCAAAAAGAATCCTTTCGACAAAGAGCAACCAACGAAGATTCCGTTTTCTGAATTAGTGGAGCTTATTGGATCAAGTTGTGACTACAAATTCTGCATCATTGACGAAAACATTGACGATGAGTTGATGTCACTCGCTGCCAGTCATGGCATCAACCTGAAAGGTTTCAAGCATGTCATTGAAACATCAGGAATACAGCATGCCGAAAAACGACACGGCTTTAAAAGTAATGATAGGGCTCCCCTTTCTCTCGAAGACTATCTGCTTATCCCTTTCATTATCAAAAACAGGGACAAAGTGGAAGTGTCGGCACAAACCGACATTTCGCATCATAACACCATATTGAAATACACCAAACAGATTGGGGGCACCTATTACTATGTTGAGGAAATACGTAAGCGAAACAAAAGCTTGGCATTCAAAAGCCTCATAAAACGAGAAAAAGAAAACCCCTCAAAAGAGAGGGGTTAATCTGTTATCGCTGGAGGGAACATCCTTTCGGCCGCCCCTTACGTCTTGATAATCCACTGGTTTTTCATTCCGTGTCCGCGACCAACTGCCTGCAAAATTACAACTTTTCCACAAACCCGCAAGGGGATGAAGAAAATTCTACTACAACGAATTGTCAATAGTTGTTTGTTTTACACGAATTACCGTTAATGTACCACGAATTGTCATTAATTGTTTTAGGGGTATTGCATCAGGGTGCGGATGGCTCCAGCAGCCATGTCATGCCGACGCTGGTCTGTGCGAGGGCAGGCATCTATGGCTGCGGCCTACAGGAATCCGCCCTTCTCAATATAAAACCCGACATTGCATACCGGGGTGAGGTGGGGTCGTCAATTCTCGCCTCTGCTGAAGCAGAAAAAAAGGAATCTGAAGCGGGAACTGTGAGTGCACGAAAGGTTAAGACCCATATCTCAACTTTTTTTGACCCATATCTGAACCAAAAACACTATGGGGGTCAGGACCGTGAAGTTTGGGGTAAATGAGCAGCAACTTCAGCATTCCCGTGAAAGCGGTCCTGGTCAAATGGCCACCAGGTCATCAAGTCAGATGAGAAGAGCGAATCAGCCATGTCATGCCTGCATGGGGCCTGTGCGACGGCGGGCATCTATGGCTGCGGTAACCAGTAACTCAGCAGCCATGTCATCCCCACGCTGGCATGTGCGGTGGCATGGGATCTATGGCTGCGGCACCTAGGAATCTGCCCATCTTATTATGAAAACCCGACATTGCATATCGGGGTGAATTAGGGTCAAGCAGCCATGTCATGCCAGCATGAGCCTGTGCGACGGCAGGCATCTATGGCTGCGGTAACCAGTAGCTCAGCAGCCATGTCATGCCAGCATGGGCCTGTGCGCTGGCGGGCATCTGTGGCTGTGGCAGAATTCAGCAGCCATGTCATCCCCGCGCTGGCATGTGCGGCGGCATGGGATCTATGGCTGCGGCTTATCATTGTCATCCGTATTATTATGAAACCCCGACATTGCATATCGGGGTGAATTAGGGTCGTCCTTTGACTACGTCGAAATCTCTGATTCAGCGTAGCTAATCTTCGATTTCAGGACTTTGGCCCCACTGCCGCTTCGCGTCATGGCGAGGCACGAAACAATCCATTTATGACAGATTTATGTAAGATTTATTTCCAAAATAACATCCATTTCATTTCCTATCACTTATCCGACAGCAAACGACTACTGTCGACTACAAACGTTTAATCAACGGGTAGGTCTTGACAAGGTTTGCATCTTTGCGACACAATTACAAAAACATAGAAAATGGAAGAGTTACAACAAGGAGCGTTTGGGCCTATCTACACCCAATTCGAGAGCCAACCGAAAGAAGCCATGACCCACCTATGCAATGTAAAAGACGGAGAATGTCCAAAAGCCTTCTATCGTGAAGATGTCGGATTTGTTGATTTCGTTTGGGGAAAGCCCAACGACAAAACCACTGGCAAAGGAGGCTTTGGACTATCGCACATTCTTACAGACCATGGTGATGAAATCAAGGATTTCAATATCGACCCAATCGATTTCATCCTGATGATAATGAATTTCGGCAAACTAAACACAGAAGGAAAGAAAAACAGAATTTACCTTGAAGGGAAAGAGTTTAGGCTGATTGTCACCACAGAATGGTATGGAAAGTCGAAACAACTGCTACTTACGGCATTCGACCTACGCCCCATATCAAGAAAAAATACGCAGCGGGCAAAAGAAATGAAAAAAGCCCCTAAAAGATAGGAGCTTTTATTCTTTGTCGTTATCTCCGCAAGGATACTCGTAGGATCGATTTTACAGCCAGCCCTGTTTACCGGCCAACGACACTGCAAAATTACAACTTTCCCACAAACCCGCAAGGGGGATGGAGAAAATTCTAATACAACGAATTGTCATTGGTTGCTTGTTTTACACGAATTACCGATAATGCACCACAAATTGTCATTAATTGTTTTAGAGATATTGTATCTGGGTGCGGATGGCTCCAGCAGCCAAGTCATCCCCACGCTGGCATGTGCGATGGCTTGGGATCTGTGGCTGTGGCAGAATTCAGCAGCCAAGTCATCCCCACGCTGGCATGTGCGATGGCTTGGGATCTGTGGCTGTGGCAGAATTCAGCAGCCATGTCATCCCCGCGCTGGCATGTGCGGCGGCATGGGATCTATGGCTGCGGCTTATCATTGTCATCCGTATTATTATGAAACCCCGACATTGCATATCGGGGTGAATTAGGGTCGTCCTTTGACTACGTCGAAATCTCTGATTCAGCGTAGCTAATCTTCGATTTCAGGACTTTGTCCCCTACCCCGCACTTAAACGGAACGACAACACTAGAGCCCCTTGCCGTCATCGCGAGGCACGAAGCGCTCTATTTACGACAGATTTATGTAAGATTTATTTCCAAAAAAAAAAAAAAATCCATTTCATTTCCAGTCACATACCCGACAGCAAACGACTACAGTCGACTACTAACGTTTATTCAACGGCTTAATCTTGACAAGGGTTGCATCTTTGCGAAACAATTACAAAAACATTGAAAATGGAAGAGTTACAACAAGGGATGTTTGGCCCTATCTACACCCAATTCAAAGGCAAACCGAAAGAGGCTATCAAGTTTTTGAGGCAGCAGAAACAAGGCGAGTGTCCTGCTTCACTACATCGAGACGATATCTGAGACATTGATATAGTTTGGGGAGAAGTTACCGACCCAATGAAACACAAAGGTTTTGGATTGTCACACATCATCGACAAGCATGAAACAGAAATAAACCAACTAGGCTTTGAGGTGGAGGATTTTGTGCCCATCGTAGTTCAATTTGGAGAATTGCAAGAGAAGAGATCCGACAAAAACAAAATCATGTTGGAAAGCCAAATGTTCAGAGTTATCATACAAAAGAAATGGAATGGGAAAGAAAAAACATTTCTCCTTTCAGCTTTTGACTTACGAAAAAAGCCCAGATGAAACTGGGCTATTCGTCCGATAATCGACAGGACTGCACTCATTGCCGATTTTACCTGAAAGACACTCCCTTCCAGAACGACAATGCAAAATTACAACTTTTCCACGAACCCGCAAGATAATGGATGATTTTTCTCTTTTTACCGAGGCTCCAGCAGCCATGTCATGCCAGCATGGGCCTATGCGCTGGCGGGCATCTTTGGCTGCGGCAGAATTCAGCAGCCATGTCATCCCCACGCTGGCATGTGCGGCGGCATGGGATCTATGGCTGCGGCACTTAGGAATCTGCCCATCTTATCATGAAAACCCGACATTGCATATCGGGGTGAATTAGGATCGTCCTTTGACTACGTCGAAATCTCTGATTCAGCGTAGCTAATCTTCGATTTCAGGACTTTGTCCCCTACCCCGCACTTAAACGGAACGACAACACTAGAGCCCCTTGCCGTCATCGCGAGGCACGAAGCGATCCATTTACGACAGATTCATGTAAGATTTATTTCCAAAAAAAAACATCCATTTCATTTCCAGTTACTTACCCGACAGCAAACGACTACAGTCGACTACAAACGTTTGTTCAACGGCTTGGTCTTGACAAGGGTTGCATCTTTGCCGCGATAATCAATTTAAACCTACAACTATGGAAACACCTGAATACATTGAAGGCATCCCAACTGAAAAAAAGAGAAGCAAAGAACGTTTTACTTTGATCATGGGCTATTATGAAACACTATGGAAACAATTACAGCGTAAAGGTCTACCCAATGCGGTGAAAAACAAGTTTTTAAACGCAGACATCTATATTGTAAGAAATGAGAGTGACAAAAAGACGGCTCGTGAGGCTCTGCACAATTGGAAATCAACGTATGCAGTGAAGCATTTGAGAACAGTCATTGAAGATGCGAAGCCAATGGAAGGACAACCCTTATTCGTTTCACGGAAAGAAGGTGAACAAAAGCGTAATGGATACAAAAACATGATTTTATTGTATCATCACTTCGTGAATGAGGAAAAAGATTATTTGGATTTTGTAGTAAAACTCACTATTGGTGTCATGACTGGCGGAAAGCATGTCCAATACTGCGTGAACAAGATCGAGGTGCAATAAAAAAACCGGTCATGTAATCCGTTACCTCCCCGTAGTTTGGAACGCAGCCCCTGACCGGTATTTTATGCCGCAAAATTACAACTTTTCCACAAACCCGCAAGATGATGGAGGAAATTCTATTGCAACGAATTGTCGTTGGTTGGTTGTTTTACACGAATTACCGTTAATGTACCACGAATTGTCATTAATTGTTTGGGGGATATTGCATCAGGGTGCGGATGGCTCCAGCAGCCATGTCATGCCTGCACTGACTTGCGCGCTGGCGGGCATCTATGGCTGCGGCCTACAGGAATCCGCCCATCTCAATATAAAACCCAACATTGCATATCGGGGTGTGGTGGAGCGTCCATTCCGGCCTCTGCTGAAGCAGTAAAAAAGCCATCTAAAGCGGGAACCGGGAGTGCACGAAAGGTTAAGACCCATATCTCAACTTTTTTTGACCCATATCTGAACCAAAAACACTATGGGGTTCTGAAACGTGAAGTATGGGGTAAATGGGCAGCAACTTCATCATTCCCGTGAAAGCGGTCCTGGTCAAATAGCAACCAAGTCACGAAGTCAGATGATAGAGAGCGAAGCAGCCAAGTCATCCCCACGCTGGCTTGTGCGGTGGCTTGGGATCTATGGCTGCGGCATACTGGAATCCGCCCGCCTCAATATAAAAACCCGACATTGCATATCGGGGTGAGGTAGGGCCGTCCTTTCAGGACTTTGACTTGTCAGAGGGTGCCTGCCGGGGTGCTGCCGTAGGTCGCGGACCTATGGTAAAGGAAGTTTAGCCCCTTCGGGGCTGGGCTGCCGCATCCTACACCCTCACGGAATGACAACACCTGCGCCCCTTGCCGTCATGGCGGACTTGATCCGCAATCTCCTAAGCGGCAAGGGACATCTTAAATGTAACTAATCCAACGGCTCGGGTTCCTCTTCGCCCTCATTATTAATTCCAGCATCAAAAGCCAAAAACACTTCCAAGAATGCTGTTTCGCGGAAGAAATAACTGGGGTCGTCGGTCAGTTTGTCTTCCATAAAGTGGAAACCCCAATTGGCGTATTCCTCCATAGTCTGCATCAGCATATCAACCGCCTTGCGTGATGTCATTTCGCCTTTTTCCAAAGCGATGAAATCAATGTCAGTGCGGGCAACAAGTGCGGTGAAAATGTACTCGCGAAGTTTCGGGTAGGCTTTCCGTCCTTTGACAGAATCCAAGTTGCCCCAATATTGAATGGGCTGACCGAAAGTCTTGCGTTTCTGTGTATCTTCGATGAGCGGTCGTTTCTGATTGAAATATAGTCCCATAAAAAAGGCTACAATAAAAATTTCATAACCGCCTCCAAAAACCTTTCCTCTATCCTCGCGTAGAGAAGTTGCGCCGCGACCATAATCGCAAAAGTTCTTGATGATATTGTCCTCGTATCTTTTTTCCCATTGTGGGTTTCGGCTTGCCCACAAATCATATATCTTTTCCGCTGCCATAGTTCATTATCTTACTAGTTTAATAATTGTTTGAATGGTTGACAAGTCCTTGTCATCGAACGGTTCGACTTTCTCAATCCTGTAAACAGAGCAGGAAAGTTTGTTGATTGTATCGAAATCCAATGCCTTTTGTCCTGTCGTTTTGTCGATGTTGAGCAAATCTTTCGTAACGATAACACATTGCTTGTCGATAGTGTCTATCACATTGTAGAACGTATCTTCCTTAAAACCACCAAATGAAGATGTAGGGGCATCAAAAATCAACGGATAGTCTTGCTCTCGTTTTAAGGTCGTGATTTGTGAAATGGCAAACAGAACCGACATATACATTGTCGTCTTCAAGGCACCATTCGGATTCTCAATGCGTGTTCCGTTGTCGCTGTAAAGTTCAATTCGCGCCGAATTGTTAATGGTTTTCCGAATACGGATTATTCCGAAAAAGTCATTTTTGTTCAACTTCTGCAAATACTTGTTCGATTCAGTTTCAAGCATTTGCAAGAAATTGTTGATGTTTTGCTCTTTGGCATTTGAAAAGGCTTTGGTTATCCTTTCAAAAGCAGTATGCACACGCTGATAAACCTGTGTCATCGAACTTGTCGGTTCAAGTTGCGACAACTTTTCTTGAATTTCTGCCTTTGCACTCTCCTTGAATTTCAATGTTGTTTCCAATTCAGAAACACGACTTTCCGCACGGCTTTTTGCATCAAAGAAGCCTCTCAAATCGGATATGCTCTTGTCAAGAAGTTCTGCGCTTAACCCCGATTGCATCAGTAAATCGTTCTGCTCTGTTTCCAACTCTTGCAACTGTTTTTCGACTTCAGCCAATTCGGTTTTTCTTTTGGTGATGAATTCCAAACGGTCAGAAATAGTGGTGGCAATTTTTGAAATCTCTTGCTCTGTGTCGCCACTTAATTTGATTTGGCGAGAGTGCAACTCATCTATGAATGAATTGGGGAACAGTGGCTTTTCGTCAACTTCTTTACTTGAGTTTTTATTGGCCTCTGCTGCTATATGGGAAAGATACTCTTTAAGTTTATTGCACATAAACTCGTAAGCCTCCGAACCTTTCGGGGCAGGGCGACCGCAGACTTTGCAGATTTCATCGTCAATCATTTCTTTCATTGTCGCCTCATCGGGCAAATTCCATGGCAAAGGAACGGCATCGTTGGCAAGTTTTTGGATTTTTGAGATAGCCTCGCGTTCTCCAGCCTCTTTCGCACGGCGTTCCGTTTCCTGTTTGTCAAGTCTTCGTTTTTCCTTGCTCAATGCAGATACTTTTTTCGAGTACTCTTTTATGATTGCAGGGAAAGAACGCAAAATCCAATATTCGTCCAACAAGTTAGTGCTATAGTCGCACGATGACAATGCGCTTAACTTGGCGCGTTTGTCTTTCAGCCCTTTAATTCGTTCTTTGATAGCCTGATAACGTTCAGAAGTTTCTTGGTTCTTTTCCAATGCTTCCAACTTGGCTGCGAAATCAGAAATTGAAATCCTTTTTTGGGTCAATTCTGTCTTGATGCTCTGAATGTCGCTTATTACATCATTCAGTTGTGTATTCAATTCCTTCGCCTGATTCGACACTTTCCTGTCGTTTTGCAATTCACGGTTTGCCGCTCTTGCAGAACTTTGCTCAAAACTTGAAGTCAATTCAACCAATTTGTCAAAATCCCTGATTCCAGAAAAGGTATCGACCAATGTTTTCAATGCAGTATCGTTATCGAAAACATTGAGTTCGTTCTCGCCTTTGAACAAACAATATTTGCGGATGACTGGCTCGAAACACATATTCAGCAACCTGTCTCCAGAAATGGAATGTCGTTCTGCACCATCGATGAAATATCCGACAAACTTAAAGTCTTTTGTGCGGATGTTGTCTTTGGACAATCTCTCAAAAGTGAATCTTTTCTCTATCTCTTTCTCGCCATCGTGTTCAAAGGTGATGCTAACCGAAACCTCATCGCTTTCGCCAATTTCCAATTCTGATTTGCGCTTTTCGGAAATATGCGAATCCTTACGGTTTTCGCCAGTTGTGTCGAACAACCATTCCAACGCCTCAAACAAGGTCGTTTTTCCATCACCGTTGTCTCCGATTACCAAAGTAAGACCTTTTGACAAAGAAAGGTGATTGCTTCCATAATAACTTCGGAAGTTGTTGATTTTTACGTCTTTGATAATCATATATTTGCTTTTAGAAAGTTACTGACTTCATTGTAGATTTCCCTTTCAGTGGCCTTTTGCTCATTTCGATTGATGATTTGGGCAATGGCTTGGATTACGGCAACATCAGAATCCAAAGCATCAGATATTGAATTGTAATCATTGGGGTTATAGCCATAGAAATTGACAAGTTGCTCATCAGCAATCACAGCCTGCAAAATCTTATCGCCATTGGTTTGATAGGTACTCATATTGCTCTAATTAAATATGGATAGATTATAATGATTCAAAACATCTTGCAGTTCGTTGTCGGTATCATTCAAATTCTCCGACAACAAGGCAAAATCGCGGACACGCCTCAATTCGCTTTCGACAAGGCTTTTTTCCAACGAGTAACATTCCTCGTCAAAAACATTGTCAGGAATGACAATCAAATCGTGTATGATGGCAAAACGTTTGTCTTTGTGTGTTCGCAGAACACGCCCACGACGTTGAATGAATTGGCGCGGGTTTCCTGTGCTTGCACAGAAAATAGCTAATTCGCTTCGCGGCACATCAACACCTTCGTCCAAACATTTCATTGACGTTAGAACATCAATGCTGCCATCGGCAAAGCCCTTGAGCATAGCATCGCGGTCGGCTGATTCGGAAGTAAACTGACGAACAATGATATGGGAATCCATATCACGGACAATGCGAGTGAAGTCGTCAATCAGATGTTCGGTTTCGGGGTCGGACGCGATGGTGTCGGAATGGTCGAAAATATCAGCCTCGAAACTGTCGGGCTTGTTGCCTTCCGGCACATAAACCAACGTGTATTTCAGACTGCCTTTTTCCTCCATCCGCTGCCGAACAATTTCCTGAAAAGCAGATAACTTGTTGGCTGCTTTGTGAATGATGCGTTTGCGTTTCAGCAAGAGCTTTTTCAATCGTTCCTGGCTTTCATCGTCACGGAAGCCCATTATTTTGACAATCTTCTTTGAAAGTTCAACATATTCAGCCATCTCGTTTTCAGTCAGGCGAACAATGTGTGGATAATAGTAATATCGGCACAAAGCCCCATTCTGAATGGCTTCAGCCATTGAGTATTCGAAAGTGTAGCTGTCGGCACAGCCAAAGAAATCCATCAGTCTGCGGTTGCCTACATCGTCAAACTGTCTTTCGGGCGTCGCCGACAACCCTATGCGGCGCAAGTATTTTATGTCAGACAAACGTTGGGCCATTAATCCACCGCCCATATTGTGCGCCTCATCAGCGATAAACAGCAGTTTGTTCCTGGGAAACTGATTCAATTCCAAAAACACATTTGAGCGGACGAATGAAGCATAAGTGGATATGATGATGTAAGACAAATCGTTGTCGGCGTTTGTCATTTCGAGCAAGCGAAGATTGGCCACCGCCGATTTCCAGTTGTTGTATTTTGAGCAAACCTTTATGATAGTGCTGAAATTGAACTTTTTACATTCGATTTCCCATTGCTCGACAAGCGTAATGGTCGGCACAAGTATAAGAGCCTTATAATAACCATTCCGTTTGTATATCTCCAACAGGCAGTTCAACGAAGTAATGGTCTTACCCGTTCCGGTTGCCATAGCAAAAAGCCCTTTTTGGTTATTGGCTTTCCAGTTTTCAAAGGCTTTCTTCTGATATTCTCGCGGACCAGATTCGTAGGGGAAACGAGGCTTACCGAAGTCGATAGGTTCAAAGTTTTCGCCTTGCTTCTTGGTTTTCTCTATCTCGATTTCAACCTTGTTTTTGGCTTTGTCCAATGCCTTTATCACAGACTTGGGCAAGGTCTTGTTGGCAATATCCTGTTGAATGATTCTGTATTCATCTTCAAGCAAATCTTTCAGTTCTTTGTCCTTGAAGGATTCAACGATTCGGGTTTTCACTTTGTCGATAGAGACAAAAACGACATTCTCGTCTTTGCCGCCAAACACAAGTTCAAATTCGCCCTTGATTTTGTCTATTGTGGCGGATGCAGGGTTGCCGTCCCAATCGCAGAATGCCGTTAGGCTTTCGATATTGTCAATCAATGCCGACCGTGAGAAGTTGCAAGAGCCATCGAAGCCGACTTTGTTCACGCCGTCACTGAAAATACCTGTCTTGGTGTGTGAAATGCCGATGCCGTCTTTGGGTGCAACGATTCTGATTTCAAGCCTGTTGTTACGGATTAGCCACGCAAGACATTCGAAAAAGTGAACATCACGCTCCGACAGAGTGTTTTTCAGTGTTTCAATGTCTGTAATATCAAAAAATGGGATTGGCGTATCAAGTTTGCCCTTGGCGATGGCGGCTTTGTCCTGTTCGGTAAGAATGTCATTTACAATCAGATTCATTCGACCGCCATTGTAGAGGAAAGAAGCAAAGCCATCCGCCAAAACATTGATTGCGGAAGAGGAAAAGAAGCCCAGCATCAAATCAAATTGTGTGGCATTGCACAGACAATCGGAGAAGAAACCTATTGGCTCCCACTCTGTCCGCGACTTGAAATGACGGTGTGCTGGAAATGTTACCTCTTTTAGCATTTGTGATATGTTTCGTTTATAAATTTGGTGATACCTTCATCCAAAATGTCATATAGTTCATCGTCTTCGACACTCTTTCTTTCTTCTTGCGAAACGCCGCTTATCTCAAAGAAATCAAAGAAATCATCATTATCACCGTCACAATAGTTGTGATAGGATTCTTCACCTACTTGTTCAGAGAACTTTTCTTCTTTTGGATTCCCGTGCTCATCTAACGAATCTTTATACCATGATTCTACATCAAGTTCTTCCATATAGCGTTTTCCCCAATTGACATACACATCTTTGGCATAGTTATAACCAGCTAATCTGATTTGTTCGAAGATTTGTTCCTTATCCATAGTTACCTTTGTTTTCCAAATTATTATAATCGTTTCTCTGTTTCAAAACGTCTAATTCCTACATCAATAAACCCCATCACTTCTTCGTCTGTCATCAAATTATAGCAATCCGATTCTTCATCAGTGGCATTTTGCAAAAAATCAGGTATATAATCGGATTTGAACATACTGTATTCATAACTGACAATTTCCGAAATTACTTTTATTGATGGCGTGTTATCAAACTCATAACAATTATTTTCTTTGATAATATCTGAAATCACCATTCCTCCATATCCCCAATCTTTGGCATCATACTTTACATATTCGTTCCAATTGTCATACAATTCACAAGCGCGATTATAAGATATGCCAGCAATCAAATTTCCTATTTTTGAGTATACATCATTCATATCATTCATCATTTGAAATAGCAGAGTGTTGAAAATGTCGCCTTTTTTAATAAGGATGATTCTTTGTCTACAATCTCATCGGCAAAAGTTTTAGCCTAGTTTTGATAAAGCTCTTTGGCATACTCATATCCTGCTCTTCTTACCGTAAAATAGATTTTCTCAATTATCACCCCATATAATACAACAATTTAGTCCATATAAATATTTAGAAAATCCATTTTGAAACTCTATGCCAAATAACATCACACATTCTATCTGTTCTCTTGTCAACCAAATCTTTATCCCATACATCATCGACTGACAACATTGAAATGGAAGCAAGATGTTTGTTGAAATGAGAACTCTTAAGTAATTCAAATGTATCTTTATTGAAGTCGACGCCCAATTCTTTTGCAATATCCTCAATATGCTTAATTCTTTCCGGGTTCTCCTCTGCAACACATTGATAATACAGCAATTTTTCTTTCCATCCCTTGTTTCCTGCGGAAGAGTTCAGGTCTTGTGGCAAAAGGGTCAAATTACCTAATGACTGATACGGCTCAATATGAGAGTCGTACAAATTGGTATTCCACTGATTGTCTTTATTAGTTTGTGGAGCGATATGCTCAATGGTTCTCAAATCGGCAGAAGTCCATTTTTCTATACTTAGGTATTTCTGTCCTCCTTCACGACCTTCTACAATTAACCCTTTTTGAGTTGGATCTATAATAGTTTCGTGTGCTGCAATCAACAACGCTAAGCGTATAACATCCTTGCCGGTTGTGTCATACTTCAAATAGTTTTTGGCCTTAGCTTTCCAAGCTTCCAAATTGCCTATTTCCTTGTGATTTGTCAAAACATTTTTCAAGTATTCTTTCACGGTGTCTACAGTAATCTCTTTGTGCTGTTTGAAAAACTCTCGATACGTTGAATCCAACCCAGAATTTGAATATGCAGAACGCCAAAGGAAATAGTAGGCAGCAACAGCCTTAACAGTACTAATAAACGACTCTACTGATTCGTTCTTTTGTTCTATCACAAGATTATAAATACTGCCAAGTATTGTAATGGCCATCTTATGATTCGATGCTTTTAAGAATAAAATAAGCATAGAAGCCAAATCTGCATCTGTAGAAGAACCTATTCCTGGAAATGTTGACTTGTCCTTCCCATCATACTTAATCCACTTTTGGTAAAACTCTGCATAGTTGCCCATCTTCTTGACAAAATTCTCCTTTTCTGCGAATCCCGTCAGTGATTCATAAACACTATTGAGCACTTTACGCTGATAGCTGAAATGAGTAGACATGGTTCTTCCATCGTATGCAACAAAGAAAGAGGTTAGATAATCATTTGTGCGCTTGTTTTTCTGTGCAGCTGTATTTGCATCAGATAGGAAGTTTTCAACCTTCTTAAACGACTTGTCACTATCAGAATCTTTGAATTGATGCCCAGTCTCTCCATCTACTGTATTAACGACCGTAGGTTTGAAAGTTTCAATTGCTGTTAATGGTGTACCTGTCGCGTTAAGTGATTGGAACATGTCGAAAGCCCAGTCATCATCTGTGGGCTGAATAATAGTGAAACAACATCTGTCAAGCAAATAATGACAAACAGAAAGGGTTTGAACAAGTTCACATAGAATATATGAATTGGTTTTTTTGTCAGAAAAATCCTTTTCCTTAATAATGTCCACTAAGTCAGGACGCTCAAACTCCCACAAATGGTCTTGGGAGAAATGGGAGAGTATTTCTTCTGCATTTGAGAAATCGTCATCATTTTGTTCTTCGTGAGCAGTAGAGACTGTTTTTTTCAACCAAGATTCTATTCTCCTTCCATTTTGATATAGGAGCGTATTCCCATACTTTTCTTTAGTTAAGCAGGGGAAAGAAGTTTTATCCGAATAGGCTTTAATAAAATGGCCCAAGTAATTGGAAAGCTCAGATTTATAGGCTGAATCCACTTCATCAGCTCTCGTCCAATAATCCTTTGCGCCACGGATGATTTTTGGTTTCAGTCTTGGCGTTCCTCGTCCCAAATCAAAGCTAAATATCGACGCAAGCTTTTGGTCTATCCAAATATTGCAAACCTCATTTACTTGCTCATAAATGGGATTGTTAGGTTTCACTTTGTTTCTTATCTCGGTTAACCGTTTTGTCAATAGTGTTGCCATCAGCGCAATTGTTGAAATGCGTTGTTGACCGTCTATCAGTTTCTCAATTCTGGATGGTACAGCTTGTATCTCCACCGGATATATATGATCTCTATTTGGTTCCACAACAGTAATTATTGTGCCCAAAAAACGAATCTCTTTATTGTCATCAGATACTTCGCCCGAGGCTATCCTTTGTATGCCTCGAGTCAGGTCTTCTAATAATTGTTCAATATTGTCGCTATCCCAACTATAATCACGTTGGTATAATGGGATATATAAACCTTGTCCTGATTGATTCAAGAAATCAAGAACACTTCTATTTTCAGTTAAAAAAGACTTTTCTATGTTTAAAACTGCCATAATTACACTCCGTTTTTAAATAAAACAATTAGCACACATTATATCATCGCCAAGAATATCCACAAGCGTCGTGCCTTTACTCTGCTTACGATTCTCTTCCTGACGTTTTATTATATCAAGTTTGATTTGTCGAACACGCTCAGGTTTACACAAATCGGAAAGACTTTCGCCTTGATTCCAAGTGTAGCCGTCTTTCTCAAACTCCATCGCTTTGGCGTAAAGATCAGGATGTTGCTCATACAGCCATATCCATTCAATCTTTTGCTGGAAAAAGCAGAAATAGCATCCTGAACGGCTTCTACAATAAGTTCCTTTTTTCCCATCCACTTCAAACGGGATTTCCTCATAATAGGCAGGAACGCCGACTCCACTTTCCCTCAAAATCCTAAAGATATCATCTTTCACAAGTACATCGGTATTGTCAAGTAATGGAAACTCTTCCAATTTACCTACAGGATAATCAGTTGTTTTTAGGTACTCGAACACAACATGATTGAACAACTTGACATCATAATCAAGCAATGCGTTCATCTTCTTCGAATAATAAAAAGCTTTAGACAAGGGCTTGCGTACAATCCCCATTATATCTTCTTTCAGCATTCCATCAGGGCAAAGATTGTCATACAGAGCTATCAATTGTTCCAAATTCTCATTATGCAGAACCTTGTTTATCACATCAATGCTCCAAATATTCCGACGGAAAGGGAAAACCGCCTGAATATTCGGCTTGTTTGAAATATAGCCGTCGCGGTCCTCGTCACCCCTAATGCCAACATATGAAATTGCCAAATCATCACCAACATAACGTTCAAATTCTGCCAATTTCATCTTTTGAGTACACCAACGAGCTTGTGGCGAGGGTAAGAATCCGCCCATAGCCTTTAGGAAATGATGAAAAGGCGTTGGCTCAGGACTACCCTCGGCAGCACGTAGCCTTTCTATTTTTCCCAAATAGGCTTCCAAACGATTGATAAGTATTTCGGTCTCAGTCAATTCGCAGCCAGTATCTGAATTGTAATACTCGATTTTCAAGGTCGGGTACTTCTGCTTCAGATAGATGGCGAGCGCCGCACTATCCTTTCCTCCTGATATGCCTAATATATGCCGTACATTCATACCGTTTCCGCGATTTCTTCTTTAATGGTATCCATTTGTTCTACGAACTTTTGAAATCCATAATTGTATTGAGATATACGTGGAATATCTTTCCGCTTCATCTTCTTCAAAATCTCATGATACACTTTGACAACTTCTGGTGTATTCTTCTTGTCTTTGGAGATACCAATACCATCTTTTTGTAGTTTTTGATTCAAAATATAGATACAATTGGTGGTGGCACAACACTTCTTGGTATCATTCTCGTAGTAAAGAGGAAGCAGCCAGCACTCGGTTTCATCGAAGCAAACGGCAAACAGTATCTTGTTGGAAAATTTATTCCAAACCTCCTCGCTGATGTCACGTTTCACACGGGCACATACTCTATCATATAGAACTGCATCAGCAACTTTCTGATGATTCTCGTCGTAAATATCCACATCATAATAGGGTTGGATACAGGCATCCGTATCAATCTGAACGACAAGATAATCATTTGCCACCATGATGTTATTGATAACATCGTCAGAACAATGGTTGAGGACTTGCGACCACCCTCCTCCGTCATCTTGTTTCTCTTGTCCGTGCGACAATTTGAGTGATGGCTGAATAGGATTCACTACCACATCGTCACCCAAATACCGGTTGATAATAAAAGTAAGCATCTTTATCTCCGACACTCCTTCACAAATCAAAGCAATTGAAGCCATAGCTGTTTCCGTTTAGAAGTTATCAGGGAGTCCACCAATAAAGCCTTTCACCCATGCTTCGGAGAGAGGCATCGTCATATCATCCTTCAGCGTCACCCTGTTCGTCTTAGTATAACCGTCAATACTACGACGAACAACGAGCAAACGAACATCATCCTCAAAGAGATTCATTCCATCAAGTACCGCTGCATTATGGGTTGTAGCGATAATCTGCTTGTTGTGCTTTCGTGCCAATTCAATCAATCGGCGCGTTACTTCACGGCATAGCTTCGGATTGAATGCCGTGTCAATATTCTCAATGGCAAAGAAACGAGGCGTCTCATCGGATATGACAAGCGTGAGATAGAAAAGCAGGTATAAGAAACCCTCATTCGTGCTACGCTGGTCAAAGGCATTTATGGTATCAGCCAAGTAACTATCTTTGAGTTTTAGATTAAACTCCATAGACAATTGGCCAGAAGGGACCTCCATGTCATCAAACCAATCAAGAACCTTGAGGTTTTCTTTTATCTCGTTGATGATCTCTATACCTTCAGGCTTTTGAGTCAACTCTTTTATATATGCGAATAAGCCTTCACCATGACGGCCCATAGGGTAAAGACGATTTGATGTGTTGGGCTCTCTCAACTTTGACTCTTCAGGCGAATAAATGACAAATTGACTTATGTCTTTATCTACCGTCATGATGGTAACTTTATCTTCGATTGGCTTCAATCTGATAATTAAAGAAGGATTCTTACTGTCTGATTTCGCTCTTTTGATTAATTCAACCATATCATTAATGAGAGGTGTTCGCTCTGATGTGTTCTCCATAACATATGATACAAATCTATCTGCACTAACAGAGTCATCCTGCCATCGAGCAGGTTTTAAATCTTCGTTATATCGTATATCAAATGTTGCGACGCTTTTATCTTCATTTATTAAAGCAACACTTATTCTCTCAGCTTCCACGCCTTCAAAAGCAGGCAACATGAAACGAGGTTCCACAACGCGCATACCTCGATTGGCAAAGTACTCATAGTCCAATTTATCTGAGCTGGCAGCAGCCCCCATGGCAATTCCTTCGAGAATATTCGACTTGCCGCAGCCATTCGCGCCTATCAGAAGATTAAATCTTCCAAGCGGCAAACTTACGTCCACTACAGACTTATAGTTTTTAATCGATACAGTATTAATCATATTTTTCCTGTATTTAATTTCTTGTTAAGTATCGCCAATAACGTGCAAACATCAACATTGTTGTCGCCAGAAAGAATGTTGTTTATATGTTCTTCCAATTCCAATGCACGTTTTTTGTCTTTCTTGGGCAGAATGTAGGTCTGTGTTCTAACATTGGTTCCTTTATTTGTCACCATATCAAACGAATAGGCATCACTCGTTTCTGAATCGGTCAACCGCTGCGAGATAGATGAATATTTTTCACACTCACGGAACAGATACACCAAATCATCTGCCAGTTTGTCTTCTTGTTCATCACGAAGAGAGTCAAGACGTTGTTCCAAGATGGTGTAGCAGATTGATTGGTACCACTGTGTACGATTGTCATACTCGGTCATAACGTGATGGTAGAACTCGCGTTGCTTGTCTGTCAAAAGATAGGTTTTCACATGGGCTAGCCTTTCGCGCACTTCTACGACATACTCATTGTAATCGCAGGACTGCAAGCCGAATCCATCTACCAACCGTTCCTCAATACGGTCAATCAGTCTTGAATAACAAGAACGTAGTTCACGGATGGCCCGCTGAATAATAATGCCATACTCTCGGATAAACTCCTCTTGTTTCAACTTTTCCTGATTGAAGCCCAAAGCCTCTGGCAGGTCTTCAAAGAAAGCCTTTTCCGGGTCTTTTGCCTTTGCCAGCACATCGCGGAACTTCATTGTTGACGCATGGTCGAACTTGCGGGTGTATTTAGTATAATCATCCAATCGGGCATAGAAAGAGAGGAATGGTTTAATAGTCTCTATGAAGCTATCCTTTGTGATGTTAAACTCATCGCCAAGATTGATGAAACGACGGTACTGGTTAAAGAACCCTAACTTCACCCCATCTACGGCAAACTTCTTTACCTCGAAATCCTGCGGATGTTTTTGCAACAAGTCGAAAAACTCCATATTCACCTCCGGCATAAATGCGCCTTTTGATGCATCATAGAGGGCGAAGTCCTGCCTCTTAATAAACAAGTATGTGGGAATCCAAAAGTCCAAAAAGCCTTGTTTCAGTTTGTAAGGCTGAGTAGAAAGAATCTTTATCAGCTCTGAAATCTTTCGGGCCTTGTTTTCTGTACTCTTCAGGAAATCTTCACAAGCAGTCCATACAGAAAGGAACCCTTCATTTGCAGGAGCATCTGCAAACTCACCATCTTGATGTAACCCTGTGTTTTTCAACAGTGAGAAATATATGGTCTTTTCTGGTGGAAACTTGTCTTCCGGAAATCCAAGATTCTCTTCATTACTATGCTCAATGAGATAGGTCAAATAACTTTTTCTTGCAGCCGTAATGGTACCACTCAGTTTATGCTTGTTGAACAGTTCATTGTTCATCACAGGCGTCTCGCTGTAAATCTCATCACATACGCTTGACAACAATATGTTGAAATCACGATGAGACTCTACCTTCCGCACTTCACCCTTGAATATCCAAACCACGCGATTCTTATAGGAGAAAAGATTGTCGCTAATAGCTTTGTTCAGCAGATTCTCTTCGTATTCTTTCAGTTTCTGAATTTCCTTGACAGCAACGAGGTCTTCTTTCTTGATAACCTTATCCGTCAAGTAGTTGTATTTCTTAATGTTATACAGATGGTCTATGATGTTGTCCGTATCAATGAAGAGAGCAAAAATCAAAGCATGTTCAGAATCAGCGCTAAATCTCTTGATCTCTTCCAGCGCATCTTTCCTTGTTGAAAATATCAGTTCTATATAACCGTCAGTATCACCCTTAGGTACCAACTCCGTCGGTTCCTCAAACAGTTTGTAGTCGAAGAAACGGGGTGTGCCTTTTTGATAAAAATGGGCTTTCACAGGAGAAATACGGTGATTGAAGAATACGGTTAGTTCATCCACAAAAGCAACAGGTCGTGAAACCATCAACCCTGCCTCGCGAATCTCAGCCTCAAGGTCCACATCCGTACCTTCAAACAGCATCACACGGTCTTTATAGGCAGCATAGCGAATAATCTTCTTGCTTTCCAGCTTTTCTATTATGTTCTTTGCATCTGGAATGTCCATTGCGAGAGTCGCATAATCCGCAAGCGACTCTTTAGACAATCGGAACCCAGCGACACCAAAAAGATTGAGCAATCCAATTGCTTTGATGATGTTGATGGCATAAAGCATTTGTTCCTCAGAATCCCAACTCTGTCCTTCCACTCTTTCGATGGAAATCTGCATAGAGCTCCAACTCATTGAGTCGGCATTGGCATCTTTCAAATAAGAATAGAAACTGTAATAGACGTAATCGTATACTTTCTGAAGATTGTATATCTTTTCATCAGTTGAGATACTTCCTAAAGAAGCCAAGAACGTAAACAGAGAACGCTCATTCTGCCCATATCGTTGAATAGCTGTCGTAATGGCGTATGCTGAGAATAAATCGAGCGGATAGAGTTGCTTCGCCGTATCAACGAGAAAGTCACTGGAAACATAGCCAGTACTTTTTGCCAGTTCATAAAGGGAAATTGCACAAGCGGGAACTTCATTATAATTGTTTCCTTGCATCTGCTTTGCTGCAAGATAAAGCAGCTGCTCTATTGGCTCCACGAAAGTGATTTCCTTGAACCGTCCTTTTACTTTCTTCCACTCATTGACTTGCGTTTCAGTCAATCCCTTGGCATAGGCACTGAAGTTTTGATGCAAGGTGGTCAGCAATAGAATCTGGCGGGATGGAACATTCACGAACTCAGCCAATTTCTGAAGGAAATACAACTCCTTTTCAGGATTGTTCTTTGCAGCGTGTTCCAATACCTTACCAAATTCATCAATGACAATCAGCAAAAATTTTCCCTGCTTCTGACTCTTATTGTAATAGGTCTTAAGCTCATCAAGCACACTATTTGTTGTGTCCTCTGCATTCAGACTTCGGCGAAGGAGTGTTGATAACTCGGTGTAATCTCCTACAATGTTCATGATTTCGACATCAGAATTACCAAGAAGATTCTTGGCATCCAACAGATAAGGTGTTTTGCCTCGTCTTTTCAAATCTGATTCCAAAGCCAAAAGGAAACTTGACTTGCCCGTGCCGTATGAACCAATAATCGTAAAGGAATGGATCCCTGTATGAAAGTCATTCACAATGCTACTAATTGCTTTTTGGGCATTGGGTGTTACTATGTATTGAGCGCCCTCAGCAAAGCCGTTCTCTATATTAGCGGATAAACTAAACGTTCTTTTCATAGTAGTCATTTAAAACTTGTTCCTTATCCAAATCCTTAGTAAACTGTACCATGCGGATGCCAGCGTTGTCACTATAGGACATGTATTCTGAGTAATCCTTTGCCAGTTGTTTCAGCATCTCAATAGTCTCATGGTCCTGCATGCAAAACGCAAGGCCAATCTCATCTTGAACGGTTTCGTAGGAAATGGTGTTGTCACCTTCCCTTTCTTTCAGCCTCAACAGAGCATACATAAAGATTTCTTTCTGCACTTTTCTCTTACCTTCTATGTTGAAGTAATAACCTTTACCCTCGGCATTTTGTCTGATAAGATCAAGGTCAATCAACATGGAGGAAAAGTCTTCATTCGATTGCGCTTTACGTGGCAGAGCATAATTCTGAATCAATACGGCAACATCTTTCTTGACTGTATTTTCGTTAAAGAGATTCTGCTTACCTGCCTCAATCATATCCAGTTTCACGTAGGTTACAACCTGATCACGTTCAAACTGTGTATGCCCCTTCTGATAATCACAGAAAAACAGATGATAAAGTGTTGCTTCTTGACCGAAAACAAGAGTAAAATGCAGGAGCCAAAGCGTAGCTAGGTCTTCTATATATCGGTCTTTACCATTTTCTGCATCAAACAAATAGTCACCCAACCAAGTCTGCTGGTTGCCCTCACAAATTCCGAAAGCTTTAAGCCAAAAGCGGATGGATGCCACCATATTTTTACCAACACCCAAATGAACTACAGCCTCTGGCTTGTTAAAGTCCCTCCCCTGCACAACAAAATCGTATCCCTTCTTCAACCAAAGCGTCTTGCAAGGAAAAGATTCATGCCCAGAAAACACATATTTTGAACAACTCATCTACAAAATATTTAGAATTTGCAAATATAAAGAACTTTTCCGTTTCGGCAACAAAAAAACTCCCCACAAGCCATAAAAGCTCATGGGGAGGCAAAAGCAGCAGTGGCCGAAGTCAAGCTGCTGCCTTGGGCATCACGCTACTCTTGTGGAGTCAGCGCTCTCGGGAAGCTCGCCGGTGTTTGGCTCATCGACGTTTTCGGGCGATTCCTTCTCTTCGTCACCTTCGTCACGCTCGCCCTCATCGGGGTTTTCCTTCGCATTCCTGACCTTGCGCTTGTAGGTCTTGTTGAGGTCGGTGATTAGGCCAACCACATAGTTGTAGTCCTTGCCATAGGTGCCAGGGGCTTTGAAGGCCATGCCGTCGAGATAGACCAACAGCCTCTCCAATTTGGCGGCAGCTTCACGCTTCAGTTCAAGTTTGCTCTTCTGAGGCTTGACCTCGTTGTGCATATCCTGAACTGCCATAAGCCTTTGCAACAAGGCTTCCATCGCGCTTCTGACGTTCTTGATGCGCGCATCCAGGCCCGGAATCTTGGCCACATGGACTTTCAACTCGGGATTGTCCAAGTCGCTCAACATGGCCTGCACCTCAGCCAGACGGCTGTGCACGTCCATCTTGTAGAAGACGCCGTACTTCCTCAGTTGCTGCTTGAGAACCATGGCACTGGCCTTCATCTCTTCATCAGGCTCAAAACGATGTGAGTCGATGTAGCGTGAGGCCGACGCCAGCCGATCGTGCAGCATCAAGGATTCCTTTTTGATGCCCACCTTGACCATGTCTTTCTTGATGGTCAGGAAGAGCATCCCCTTCGCGTTTTCCACCTCTTTGACCAACGCGTTCAGATGTTCGTCCGAACGGTTGTCTGATAAGCGGTGGCAGATCTGATCGAGACCTGTGTAGAACTGATCGGAGTTCAGCCCTAAACTCAAATGTACACTAAACATAAAATAAAAAATGAATTGTAAAAAAATGATTGTTTGAACGGCTCAGGCCGTCCTCGAATAGTTGTTTTCCAGGCAGCAGCGGCTTTGCTGCGAGGAAGGGACGCATCAACATGCTTGGCTCATCCATTCGGGCATTCAGCACTTTCGTCATCATGCACGACCTCTCATCTCACGGTTTGAGGCTTTTCGTTGTGTTGTATGACGTTTTGTCCATCGCGTGGACTTCGTCATGTCTTACGATGCTTTCGTCCGCCGCGTGAACTTTTCGTCGTGATGTACGACGATTTGTTCATCGCATGAACTTTTTGTCGTACCACACAATGCTTTTGTTCACCGAGTGAACTGTTTGGTCGTAGCATACGACAAAATGTCCGTTTTTTTCGTCCTTTTCGATGGTCTTCGATGACTCGACAGCCCAACGGTTGAGGAAATCAGTCGTTGATCTTGATTAAAACGCCCGCTTATTGGACTTTTTCATCGTCAACTATGATGTCTTTCCGCATCGCGTTAAGAAATCAATCGTTGTGTATGACATATTGTCCATCGCGCTAACATTTCATCGTGAGGTACGACTATCATCCACATCAATTCATGAACGGTCGTTGGTCTTGACCTCGAAAAGGGGGAAATGCCCGAAATGGTTCCTATCAATGGCTTATGGAGTCACTGTCAGGATTGTGACCGCTTCTGGCAAGCATAAACGAACGGCAACGTGGCCGCAACGTCGGTTTCGTCATTGGTTTTGCTTGCGCAAGGCAGGGCCTCGCAGGTTGATGTATGAAGAATAGGGAACTATTGGTTAGATAGCTCCTCTCCACGGGTTCAAGGCTCACGTTAGTCAAGGTCTCTATCGCCTTGGCATACAAGTCTTGAATGATTGTGTCTGTTATAGTTATGAATAACATATATTAATTTTTGTTCCGCGAAAGTAAAGCATTTTGGTGACATGGGGATATAAAAAATGCAATTAATTTGTCAACAAAATTATCAACATGCTAAAATGTTGGTTTTCTGCATAAATAAATGCAGTTTCTATTATTTAGAACAAAATAAAGCAGATGTAAAATCTGATGAGTGACAGTAAAATAAGGCTGACGGCATGGCAATCGCGTTATAGCAGATATAGATTTCACCGGCTTTCTGCCCATAGATCCCAGCCTACCCTCTTCCAGCGCGGGGATGACATGGGCAGAAAGAATTGAATTGACGCAGCCATAGATTTCAACGGCTTTCAACTACTCCACCACCACCTCATCCACCATAATCCAGGCCTTCTCGCCTTTATAGGGATGCCACTCGGGCAAGACGCCTTGGCTCTCCACCTTCACGCGAACGTATTTCCACTGCGCGCCGTCGGAACGAAGACGGGCTTCTATCCTTCCAAAGCCTTGCATCTTGTCGGGACGGTCGAAAACGGGTAACTCGGCCATCTGCCAATCGGTGAACTCCTTGCCGTTCTTTGAGAAACTGACCCACACGCCCTTGGGCCACATCACCCACGACTGCGGCTCATGGCAAAGACCAACCTTCACCATGTTGATGCTGGTGGGGACGGCCAACTCGATGGTGGCCTCCATGTCGACACCCTCAAAGCCGAGCCAGTCGTTGTAATAGTCGCCAGGAACACCTTTTTTTCCGTCCATCAAGGCGATGTCGGCATCCTTGCCGTAACGCTCCACAGGTGGGTTGACGAAAGTCGTGTTCTTGATGTTCAAGCGGTTGAAGACGCGCATCGTGGTAAACGACTCCACCATCCCTTTCTTAAAAGCTTTCGCCTTGATGATGCAGGAATTCACAATGACAAACGACGACTTGTATTTGGGGGACTTCATCGTCGGGTCGCTGCCGTCGGTGGTGTAATGGATTTCGGCATCAGAGTCAACACAGGTCATCGTAACCGTCAAGGGACGGTTGTAGATACGATAATCCTCGTTTCCAGCCATCTCAGCATGGATGACAGGCGAAGGCACCATCATTTCCGTCATTTGAGGCACTTGGAAACGGGTCAACTCAATCGGGTCTGTCGTCTTGTCGAAGGCACGAAGCATCACCGTGTATTCATACACCTGATTGCCCAGCACATACTTCTCATCCACACCTGGGCCACAGGTGGCCGTGCCAATAGCAGCTTGCTTGTAATCGATGTTTACAGTCAGGAAATCCTTTGGTTCCAGTTGGTTGATGCGATGGGCTTGGGTCAGGTTGGCGTCATCGTAGTTGTAGACGCTGAAGTTGAACGGCTCCTGCATCGTCATGAACAACCCGGCATTGCTCTTGTCGCTCGTCAAGACCATCCAACGCGTTTCGGCGTGGTTGCCATTATCCTGAGGCACAACGTGTTGCTCAAACAAATCCAAGGCATTCATCTGATAAATGCCCATCTTGCCCGAGGCGTTACGGTCGGGATAGTTTTCGGTGTCCTTGCCAAACCAGCTCAAGTCCTTATAGTCCAACGGCATACGGAACTGCATGCCGACCTTCGGGAAGGAAGTCACGCTTTCCATCGGCTCCACGCGGTCGGTGATGCTGATGTTGCCTTCGCCATCGATGAGATACACCTTATTTACAACAATTTGCAACTGACCCATGCCGTCATAATATTCCAAGTCGGCATTAACCGAAACCGTGTTGTCATCAAGCTTTTCAAAATGCAAGCCGTCTGTCTTGACCGTCAGGTGCTGCAAACCAGCTTTGTTCCAACGCGGCAAAGCCCAACTGTCAACTTCATCGTTCAAGGTCGGGGCACGCCAGAAGTTGTCTCTCAGCTCGCCTTTCAAAAGTTCCTGCCCTTTAACGACATAGGAATTGATGGCACCCGTTGTCTTATTGAAAGTCACCATGAAATCATCATTGTAAACCGAGCCACTGCCCGAATTAAACTGCACAGGTTTCTCTTTCACCAAAGACTCCAACGGTGCCGACGGCCAATCCAGCTTGAACTCATCGTAAGCCACCTCCGTTCCAGCGGGCATGAAGGGCTGGTCTTCTCTCAGTTTCACCGAAAAACGGATGAAGAACTCCTCGCCAGGGTTGCCATAAATGCGCAGGCGTTCAATGTTAATCTCTTGTGTGCCAAAAGGTTCAATATCAAGGTCAATTTTACCTTTCTGCAACGTCTTTTCGGCTGAGAAGATTTCAAAATCGCAATCGAAGGCTGAGGCATTGGTGAACGAAAGCCAGTTCTTGGCCTCGAACTTACCCCAAGTCAAGTCCTTGGCAGTGAACTTGATGGGTTGATACACCTTCTTCACTTCAGCAGCGTGATGGTGCGGTCTCCTATCGCTGCTGACCACGCCGTTGGCACAGAAAGCATCATCGTCGCCCACGCCGTAAGCGTGACCAAAATCTCCGCCAACGGCAAGCCAATCTACATCCTTGTCCTTGTCGTGAACAATAAAGCTCTGGTCCACCCAGTCCCAAATGCAGCCGCCTTGCAATTGCTCATTGGCTTCAATCACGTCCCAATAGTCCTTCAAGCCGCCCATGCTGTTGCCCATCGCGTGGCAGTATTCCACCATGATGAAAGGTCTTCCTTCCTTGTCAAGACCTTCATCCACAAACTTTTGCAGATATTTCGGGCTGGCATACATCAAGCCGATGACATCCGTGTTGCGGTCGTAGACGGCTCTTTCGTAGGTCACAGGGCGGGTATTATCGCGGTTTTTCATCCAGTCGTAGGTGTACTCGAAGTTGACGCCATTGCCGCACTCGTTGCCCATAGACCACATAATCACCGAGGGATGGTTCTTGTCGCGTTCAAGCATATTGCGGTTGCGCTGCCACACCATTTCCTTGTATTGCGGGTCTTTGGCGAGGCTCTTTTCACCATAGCCTTGGGCATGGGATTCGCAGTTGGCCTCATCCCAAACATAAAGGCCGTACTTATCGCAAAGTTCGTACCAATACGGGTCGTCGGGATAATGGCAGGTGCGCACGGTATTGATATTCATTTGTTTCATCAAGGCGATGTCGCGTTCCATCGACTCACGCGAAATCACATGGCCAGTGTAGGGGTCATGCTCGTGGCGGTTTACACCTTTTATTAATACGTATTGCCCGTTGATGAGCAACTTGCCGTCTTTTATTTCCGATGTACGGAAGCCGAATGACAAAGTAAGTTTTTCGATGGTTTTGGCTTTTTTATCCATCAGGGACATCCTCAGCTGGTACAAGGTAGGGCTTTCCGCCGACCATGGCTTCACCTTCCCTATCTCCTCGCTATCAACCGACAACTCCGCATCTGCATAATAATAGCCATCGTCTGCCTGAGTAAAGGTCAACTCATTGATAGGCTTGGTGAGCGTGAACAGGATATGCTCGGGGAAGCCTTTTGTCTCTGGCCCTTCGTATGCCCCAACAATCAATGTACTGCCTTTCTGTATCTTATTGGTATTGCTTTGCAGCTTGACCTTGATTGAGAAAGTACCGTTTTGGTAGTTCTTGTCCAAACCGGCATGGATTTCATAGTCGTAGACATTCAGCGTAGGTTTGGAATAGAGTATCACATCACGCTCGATGCCGCTCAAGCGCCAAAAGTCCTGGCATTCGAAGTAGGAGCCGTTGGAGAAACGATAGACCTTGACGGCCAATGTGTTCTTCCCCACCTTGACGTATGGCGTCAGGTCAAACTCAGCATTGGTCTTGGCATCTTCGGAATAGCCCACAAACTGACCGTTCACCCAAACGTAATACGCCGACTTCACCGCGCCGAAGTTGATGAAGGTCAAGCGGTCTTTCCATGTTTCTGGAATGTTGAATTCAGTCAAATAGCAGCCCACGGGATTGTCGACCGTCGGGGCAAATGGCGGCTCATTGGGACGGAACTCGTTGTCCACATTGACATAGATGGGCGTTCCGTAGCCGTTCAGTTCCCAGTTGGCCGGCACCTTGATAGTTTTCCAATTGGAGGCATCGTAGCCTTCCTTATAGAAGTCGGCAGGGGCTTTTGAGGGCGAGTCGACCCATTGGAACTTCCAGTCACCATTGAGGCATTGCGACCATTCTTCCCCAAAGGGGATGACATTCGTCCGAGGATACAAGCGGCTGATTTCGTATACGTTGACATCGTTCCAAGCATTCTGCTCGGCTTCGGTTTGAGCTTGGAGGGTCATTGTGGCGATGAGGCTAATTAAGGTAAAAGTCAGTTTTTTCATTGGAATAGATCTTTGTTTTATAAACTATGGCCTATGACCATGGCTTATGGCAGCTTTTACGAGAATTTGGACTTACCATTCCGTTTAAGCTGCCATAGGCCATAGCCATTAGCCATTGGCCATTTTTCCCGATTCATTTATCAACATCTCACGTTCTTCATCAGGTATCCGCTCCGCCTTGTTCGCCTCACGGTCGAAATAGACCACCACGGCATGGCACAAGGTCTTGACCTCGCCCGTTTCGGAGTCTTTTAGGCATTGCTCCATTTTGAAGCTGGAATTGCCTATTTCGGTGACACGGCTCTCACAGACTATGGGGTCGTGGAAATGCACGGGGTTTCGGAAATCAAGGTCGACGTGGACGAGGACATATTTGAAGGTCAGCCAGTCAATTTCGGTTTGGAAGACATGCTCGAAATAGCGGCTTCGGCCCATGTCGAAGTAATTGCACTGCGACCCGTTGTTGACATGGTTGTAAGGGTCAAGGTCGCTCATTCGGATTTGGATGGGACAGGAGAACATGTTTTTGTTGAATTGTTGATTGTTGAACTGTTGAATTGTTGATTGTTGAACTGTTTGATTGTTAAGCACTTCTGAAGCTCATTTTCCTTCTTTGAACCGCACAATCGCGTCGATAATCTCGTCATTGTCGTCGGATATGGTGAGAATCATGTTCTTGAAGATGCCACGGTCGCTCAGGTCCTTCAGCAGCGAATAGGCTGGAATATAATTGGTGTAATAGTCCTTGCCCATAAAAATCATCGGACTGGCATAACCCTCGCTCTCGTAATGGTTTTGGCCTGCGTCTTGGAAAATCTCTTGCATGGTGCCTGCGCTGCCTGGGGTGTAAATGATGCCTCCCTTGGCGATGGTCACGATGCCATCCTCACGCACACTGTTGTCGAAATATTTGGCGATGTCGGTGGCAAAAGGTGCCGTCGGCTCATGACCATAATAATAGGTCGGGATGGCAAGGCTACGGTAGTCCGTTTGCAAGGGGAAACGTTCCATCACCTCGAAAGAACGGCGAAGCCAACCCTCATCCTTATAAGTCGGCGAAGGCATGAGCATGTCAACGGCTTCGTTGGTCTCGGCCTCGCTCCTACCCGCCATCCAGGCTCCGAGATGCGCAGCTTCCATGGCTCCAGGACCGCCACCTGTCACCATCAGTTTGCCCATCTCGGTGAGACGCTTACTCAAGAAAACAATCTGGCGGTATTGCGGGTCGTCGCGGCGCTTGGCGTGACCGCCCATGACGCCGATGATATCCTTCTCATCATACATATCAAGCATTTTGTACAGTTGATGCGTGATGAAATGGTCATGAAGGGCGCGCGCCAAAGTCTCCAACACATCGTGACCACGTTTGCCTTGAGCGATATAATGCCGATAGACTTTCGTGTCATAACAATTCTCGAAGGTGGATTCATCGTGGTAATCATAGCCTTCATACAGCCTCTTGCTGTCATACAACTTCTTGATATAGGTATCGAAAGGTTTGCCCAACCGGCGGATATAGACGCTGAAATCTTTGTTGGATGTAATCTCCAGCACACGCTTGACGATGCCCGCAGCATCCAACCCGAACTTGTGCATCAACGCCATGGCCTGCCCCGACTCGCCGAAGCGGTCGTCCATACCAATGCGGCATACACTAATGGGGTGGTTTTCGGCCATAAACTCCGCCACGGCACTGCCCAGACCACCTGCGATTTGATGTTCCTCGATAGTAAAGATCATTCGGGTTTCCTCGGCAGCCTTGTTGAGGATATCGCCATCCAACGGTTTGATGGTGTGCATGTTAATGACGCGGGCAGAGACATTCATACGCTCCAACATGTGAGCGGCTTCCAAGGCTTCCCACACCTCGTGACCCGTAGCCACAAGGGTAATATCTGTACCCTCGCGCATCAGCTGGGCCTTCCCAATCTCAAAGTCTTGGTTTTCATCGGTAAAATCCGGAACTGCTTCACGCCCAAAACGCACATAGACAGGACCTTTGCATTCCAAAATGGCTTTCTCCGTAGCGATTTTGGCTTGGGTGGCATCGCAGGGCGAGATGACAGTCATGTTGGGCAGCACACGCATGGTGGCAATGTCCTCCAAAGCTTGGTGCGTGGCACCATCAGGGCCGACCGATACGCCGGCATGGGCACCCCCTATGACGACATGCACATTGTTGTAGCACACGGAAATACGAATCTGGTCGTTGGCACGATGTGCAGCAAAAACCCCGTATGTGCTGAACACGGGAAGCTTTCCACTTAATGCCAAACCAGCCGCAGTTGCCACGGCATCCTGCTCTGCAATACCCATGGAGAAGAACCGATCGGGGAAAGCTTCAGCAAAGAGGTTCATTCCCACCGAATTGGTGATGTCGGCACCCAGACCAACTACCCTTTTATCTTGTTGAGCCGCAGCGAGAACACCCTCGCCGAAGCCCGTCTTTGTGGCTTTGTTGCCTTTATTAGTATAGTTCATGCAAAAAATCCTTTAGTTGTTCCTGACTCGGCACTTTGCCATGCCATTGGTTGTTGTCTTCGATGCTTTTCACGCCCTTGCCCATGATGGTGTCGGCGATGATTACAGTTGGCTTATCTTTTTCTTTATCAGCCAACTCCAAGGCCATCTTGATTTGACTCAAGTCATGACCGTCAATCTCGATGGTATGCCATCCGAAGGCCTTCCACTTGTCGCACAAAGGGTCAATGGCCATCACCTTCTCCGTGCCTCCGTCGATTTGCAGACGGTTGCGGTCAATGATAGCACAAAGGTTGTCCAATTTATGATGCGCCGCCGCCATGGCTGATTCCCACACGCTTCCCTCCTGCTGCTCACCGTCGCCCATGATGCAGAACACACGGTTAGGGCTGCCGTCCATCTTGGCTGCCAAGGCCATGCCCAATGCCACCCCAAGACCTTGTCCCAACGAACCCGAACAGGTCTCCAAGCCTGGCAAACGGAACTCGTAGCTCGGATGTCCTTGCAGCCGGCTGCCCAACTTGCGCAAGGTCAGCATTTCCTTTTCAGGGAAATAACCAGCCGCCGCCAAAGTCGCGTAAAGCACAGGTGCCGTATGCCCGATGGAAAGCACCACCTTGTCGCGGTCTTCCCAATCAGGACGTTTCGGGTCATGGCGCAAATGGTTGAAATACAATACCGTGAAAATATCCACCAAGTCGAGGGAGCCGCCCGTATGTCCCGAGCCTGCCTCAGCCAAAGCGGTCAGTATCAATTCACGAATATGTCGTGCTTTTTCTTCCAAATCTATCATAATATTACAATTAACTCTTTAACAATGAAATATATACATACACAGGCATAAATCAACTTGATGCCCGTACCCAACAAGAAACCGACGAACGAACCAAATGCCGACTTCCATGCCAAATGATCGTCAGTACCAGCTAATTTCTCACCAATATAGGCACCAAGGAAGGGACCCAAAAGGACAGCGATAAAGCCAATTGGGAAAACAAAAGTGATGAAAAGCCCAGCAAAAAGTCCTATCGTGCTGCCTCTAACCCCCGCTTTGGTTCCGCCCAGTTTCTTTGTTCCCCAGATAGGCACAACGTAATCTACAGTGAAGACAATAGCGCCTATGATACCCATAATAATCAAAAACTTAGCGGAATAGGTAGCACCTTCGGCAAACGACAAGGCCAACAAGGCAAGAAAACTGAATGGTGTCCCCGCGATACCTGGAACGACAGCACCAACCAAACCGATGAGAGCCAATAAGATGGCTAAAACAATTATGACATAAACCATACCCAAAAGTTATTAGTCTGCGAAAATAGTAAAAAAAGGTAATTGAGCTTGACGAAATGTTGTTTTTGTGAAAAAACAGTCCTACATTTGCACCATAAAACTCCAATTGTATGAAAAAACTTCTATTCCTTATAACCCTATTTTTCTCAACTTCAACGCTTTTCGCCCACGACTTCATCCATCCCCTCGGAGGGCGAGCAGCAGCCATGGGAGGCTCGTCGGTGGCCTCGCAAGGGCTGTGGGCCATGCAGAACAACCCCGCCGGCATGGCCAACTTGAACAAAATAAGCTTAGGATTGTACTATGAAAACCGTTGGATGCTGCCCGAAACGGCCTACAAATGCGGTGCCTTTGCCCTGCCCACCAAGTTCGGATGCTTAGGTCTTAGCTTCAACCAATTTGGCTCATCGAAATACAACGAGAACAAGTTTGGACTCGCCTATGCCAAGGACTTCGGGCGTTACCTACAAATCGGGCTTCAACTCGACTACCTCTTACTGAAAATAGGCAATGACTATGGCTCGTATAGAGCCGTTACCTTTGAGTTGGGTTTGCAATCGCAAGTCACTGACAAACTGACGCTTGGCACCTACATTTTCAATCCCGTCAACTTCCGGTTGGAGCAGACCTTGAACCATGAGAAACTGCCCATCGTGATGCGTTTTGGTTTGGCCTACCAATTCACCAAAGATTTCATCGGACAATGCGAAATCGAGAAAAACACGGAGCGCGAAGGGGTCAGCCTTAGAGGAGGGTTGGAGTATGAAGCATTCAAGAATTTCTACATCCGCGCCGGGGCGCAAACCAACCCAGGAATCTTGAGTTTCGGACTTGGCTATGGCATCCGCTTTGCGCAAATCAACGTCGCGGCACAGCTGCACAACGAATTGGGAGCATCCATACAAATCGGAATGATTTTCAGCATTGGAAAGTAAAATGAAACAACTGGTTATCATCATATTATCTTTGTTTTTCGTCGCCGCCGCCAAGGCACAGATCGCTATCGACACGCTCAGCACCGAAGCCTTGAACCAACTGCTCATCGAACAGGTGGAACGCCTTGCCGAAGACAGCGATGAAGACATTGATTTTGAAGATCTTTTGGAGAATTACATCTTCTTCAGCGAGAATCCCGTCAACATCAACAGCGCTGAAGTGATGCAATTGGTGGAGCTACACCTGCTCAATGTATTCCAGTATGAAGAGTTGCAGAAATACCGTCGCTATTATGGAGATTTTATGTTCCTCGACGAATTGGAAATGGTGGAAGGTTTCGATGAACAAACTCTGGCCATCATCCGGCCCGTGGTCTGCATCGAGAAAGACCAAAGCAACGACAAACTCACGCTCAACAAAATGGCGCGTTACGGCAAACACCAGATTGTGGGGCGTTACGAACAAATCCTTGAAAAACAGCAAGGTTACCAACCCATCGACGACTCTGCACTTTTGGCCAAGCCCAACTCGCGCTATCTCGGTAGCCCGCAGAAATACCAGCTGAAATACACCTATAATTATAGGAACAAGATTCGGGCAGGCTTTGTACTTGAAAAAGACGCGGGCGAAATCTTCTTCACTGACAAGGTCGGCGACACGATTCAGAAGCTGTTGGGCGACAAATTCTATCGCGGCTTCGATTTCGTTGGTTTCCACCTCTATGCCAAAGACTTGGGAATCGTAAAGGCTGCTGTGCTTGGCGATTACCAACTGTCGTTCGGTCAAGGATTGACCTTATGGTCGGGAATGAGTTTCGGCAAAGCGGGCTCGGGCAGCAGCGTGATGAAGCAAGGACGAGGCATCACGCCCAAGGGCTCGGCCAGTGAATATGCCTTTATGCGAGGCGCGGCAGTCACCCTTGGTAGCGGACCTTTCAGCGGTACAGTGTTCTACTCCAACCGCATGATAGACGCTAATATCAGCATGGTCGACACCATAGAAAATGAAGCCGAACTCGTCAGCAGCCTGCAAGAAACGGGCTATCATCGCACTATCGGTGAAATTTTAGACCGCCATGCCATCCGTCAGCAGGTCATTGGAGGACATTTGGCTTATGCCATCGCCCATTTCGAGGTGGGTTATACCGCACACCACACTTGGCTCAGCGCACCACTCGAACTCAAGCCCAGCCATTACAACCAGTATTATTTTCAGGGCAAAAGCCTTACCAACCAAGGTATTGACTTCAAGTATGTGAAAGGGAAATATGCGCTGTTTGGCGAAGCCGCTATGAGCATGAACTTTGACAGTACGGCCCTTCGACAGGCTCAAGGACCGTTGGCTTTTGCAGGCTTGATCGGCTTGACCGTAAAACCTGCCGGTTATTTGAACTTCACCCTAATGTACCGCGATTATGGCAAGGCCTACCAAAACCTCATGAGCAACGCTTTCGGCGAAGGCAGCCGCAACCAAGGGCAACGTGGCATCTATCTCGGCGTGGAAGCCGCACCCGCGCCCTATTGGAACATCCTCGCCTATGTCGACCAGTTCCAATTCACCTGGCTGACCTCACAAGTCAACGCACCGAGCCGCGGCCGCGATTACTACCTGCGCGTCAGCCACAGCTTCAATCGCCGCACACATGCCTACCTGCAATTCCGCTCAAAGACCAAGATGAAGAACTCAACGGACGCTTTTGTCTTCAGCCACTACCCTATCTTCTACACCAAGAACGACGTGCGTTTCAACATCAACTATGAATTAGGTTGGGACATCCACTGTGCCAACAAAGCCGAATATGCCTATTACCGCAACGACGACGGCAGCAATGAACATGGTTATTTTCTCTGTCAGGACATCGCCTACAAACCTGAAAACAAACCCTATAGCTTCAGTTTCCGCTATGCCATCTTCGATGCCAAGGACTACAACGCCCGTATCTATGCCTACGAAAACGATGTATTGTATTCCTTCAGCGTGCCCGCTCTATACGGCAAAGGAATGAGAATCTATCTATTAGGTAAAGTAAAGCTATTCAATGCCTTGACACTCTACGCCCGCATCGGCCGCACCATCTACAGCGACCGCGATGAAATTGGCAGCGGCTTGACGTTGATTGAAGGGAATCACAAGACGGATTTGAAAGTGGAGGTGATTTGGAAACTATAGCTTACTATTGCAATCTATCAATCAATATCTCTTTCACAACTTGATAAGCAACCGCAGGGTCAAACGACTTTTCTTGCCGTAACAAGCCTTCAGTGTCACCCAAGAACTCCGCATCATTTAGCTTGGCTTCCATGTTGTTGACAAACTGCTTGTAAGTCGGCGGATTCTCCACAGTGAACGCCATGTATCGGTTGTAGCACTGGATGATTTCTTCTGCATCATACTGTCCTTCGGTGAGTCCGACATACAAATCAAACAAATCGCGACCCTTCCTGCGCTGATACAAAGCCCTCATCTTAGTGCCCAATAACTCGTTGAACTGATAAGTGGTCAAATCGGCTTGTCCCGTGAACCAACTGTTCTCCACCGAAAAAGACCGCTTGACCAACCCCAACACATCGAAATGCTCATAGCAGTTGATTTCCACCTTCAAGCGGATGGGAACGGTAGGCGGCATTTCCGACTCCATGCGGAAAAGCATCGTGTTGTTGTAGCGCTTGGGCTTGGTGAGCTTGTTGGGCATGAAACTCAAGACTTCGCCCAACCTGAACAAGATATCTTTGATAGGCCCAGGATGGATTTGCACAAGGTCAATGTCCTCGCTATAGCGCGGCTGCGGCGAAAGATACAGCTTGTGCAAAGCCGTACCGCCGCGAAAAGCCAGTTGCGAAGCAAGAAACTCGTCACTATAGATGGCCACAAGCGAGCGGCAGATGAGGAGGTCTTGCTCAACCATGGCCGACTCCTTCCAAGGAACTTGTTCGTTCCATTCCATTATTGATGCTATATCTATCATAATTCATCGATTTCTATTTCAACATTTCCGTTTACATGCCATCTATTGGGTTGCGCCGTTTCCATTCTCGGACGGTCATTTCTTAATAAGATGCTGTTCCATTGTCTTTGATTTTTCAATATCGCAAACAACGCATCTGCCTTCTCCTTTTCTTCAAGCACATACTCCAACAAATAGCCAAGGCGTTGCAAGGTTGCGATAGTCGTGTAAGGCACCACATCTGCCATCTTTTCCATATCCATCACTTCAATCAGTTCGGCAAGTATGGTTGAAGCCCTTTGATAACCTCCAACGTGGTCGGCAAACTGCACCAAATCCACGGCGGTAAGCTCCGGATTGGAATAGCGCACTACGCCCATTTCGGCATTCTTTGTCAATAGAAGTTCTTCTGGTATTTGCTTGCGATAATTCCAATTCAAATACAGATTCTTTGAAGAATACTTGATTCTTGGTGCAATAGTCGTTACCTGTGTTACCATAACAGCCTGATGCGATGCCCCATGCATGGCGGCAGCTGAAAGCAGGCTGAGATAGTAAGGCTTGCCTACAAATCGCATGAGCTGGTCGATGTAATAGGTCGGGGGAACGATACCCTTCAACTGATATTGCACTGGCACCACCACATAAAACCCTCGGTAAACAGAAGTGATATAGCCCTTTTTCGCAAGTCGAGTCAATTCTGACTTAATTGTTTCATATGACTTCTCGCTAAAGGCTTGCTTCAATTCCTCTACAGAGAATGTCACCCGCCCTCGCTTTTCCCGATCCCTTATCCAATCAAATATAGTCATTTTGTTGTCAAAGTATACTAAATTCGTTTACCTTTACGACTTTTCGACCACAAAATTACAAACATTTTCCCATTCTGCAAAGGTTTTAACAAAAACACATCTTTTTTCTTCCCACAATCCTTTTTTCCCTACTTTGAAAATGTTAGACCTTCGAATGAAAAGCCGAAAAGCAACTGGTATTCAAACTGCAATACTTCGTACAAATTTTGCATACAAACTGCAATACTTCGTACATTTTAGACTTTCAAACTGCAATACTTCGTAAATTTTCACTCCACCACCACCCTATCAACCTGCTGGTTTCCACCAACAAATGTCACCAAAGTGTAAATGCCTTTAGGCAGATTTCGGGTAGGAATAACGAGGAATTGATTTTGTACAGCGAACGATTGCACCAAACGACCAGTCATATCATAAAGACTAACCACCGCTTCGACTTCTTCTGCAAAACGCAAATTGATACGATCCTTGGCAGGATTAGGAAAGATCTCAACAAATGGAGTTTCAACGACTTCCTCGACATTCCATGTGCCACACCCTGCATTGATTTCGCCATCCAAATAACTGAAACGGTCGTCCAACCAATCACTCATGTAGGTCAACTGGCTTTCATCAACGGTGTATTCGGGCCAAGCCTCATGCTCACGGTCGTAGGCACCACTCTCAACCAACTCATCGTATTGCCTTTGAACCCGTTCCATGATGTGTTCTGTGGTCAGAATATCATTGCGCAAGGCGTTGTAACGCGTTTTGGCCAAAGCCACAAATCCATTGTCATAACAGTCTTGGGTCAAACGATTGTAGAAGCCGTTGCTCTTCAAACCAGCCGCGTTGTAGGTCTTGTTGCCATCTGTGTCCAACCCCCAAACGGCATCCAAGTCCCAAGGCATGTACATATAGGCACTCGTTTTCTTGTAACGGGCCAAAAAGAGGTTGCGCCCCATATTGTCCATGGCCATCAAGCTATTGATAAACAAGTAGTAATCAATGGCGTTATTCTTATCAAACTGGACGGCATACTGTGAATAGAACACGACGTCGGAGGCGTTTATCACGAAGTTAGTGAAACTATAGAGATAGCTCCAATTGATGGCCGAGTCGCTCTCGTTGGGATACACCCATTCGTAGTTGTCCCACGTGTCTTGCGTATTGTCATAATCGGGCAAACTGTCAAAGGTAGGAGCACCAGGGCCATTGCCTTTGTACAGCACGCCTCTAATATCTCCGTTGTATTTGCGCAGTCTGAGTTGCTTGCGGTCCATACGCTCGGTCAAGGCGTAAATGCCCATATATTCGTCGTTGATGAACAGGTCGGCATACACCATGCGAATACCTGGCAAAGCATCAGGCTCACTCTCTGCGTAAGGCAGTTGGTACATCTCCATCCACAGCTCATTGGCCACCTTGTCGCGAAGACGAAGCGGCTGTGCCCACATGGCTTCCAGATTCCAATCGTCATCGCTGCGCAAACCCAGGAAAGTGGTGTCGGCCATCACCGTTCCCGTTTCATCCGCCCATAGCTCAACACGATACGACTTCTTATCGTATTGCTGCGACGAAGTACCTCTAATCTTAAATCCGGCGTGCATCATGATGACATTGCCATCGGCATCGGCCACATTGATGACTCCATGCACCGCAGGCGAGTTGACAATCGGCCCATCGGTGGTAATAGTGATAAGCGGCATCTCGCTACGATAATAGACATAGGTTTCACCCTTCATCTCCATCGTTTCCTTATAGGGTTTCATGCCCTCAGGCAGTCGTCCCGTGGCTACTATGATTTTCTTCTCATGATCAACACCGTACATCTTCCCGATCTGCTGCACATCCTGAGCCATCAATGCCCAACCCACAAACAGAAAGGCCATTATCAAAAATAGTTTCTTCATATTTAAAAATTCAAGATTCAAAGATTCAACATACCTCATACCTCATACCTCATACCTCATTCAGCATTCTACATTCTGCATTCTGCATTCTACATTCTACATTTAATCGATTCTGTTTACATCAACAATGCCTTCAATAGCTTTAATCTTATTGATCAGCTGTTCAAGCGCTTCCACATCGGTGATTTGCAACACGATCCTTCCTTCAAAGAAACCTTCCTTGTCGGAATTGAAAACGATATTCTTCATGTTGACTTCCAAATCCTCGGAAATGACCTTGGTGATTTTGCCCAACAAACCCATCACGTCGCGACCATAGATGCGGATGGTAGCTTGCGAGCCGTCAGCTTCAACGCCATTCCACTTCACCTTGATGATGCGGTAGCCATAACGCTCCTGCAAGCCCTTGGCATTCGGACAGTTGGTGCGATGGATACTGATGGTGCCTTCATTGGTGACGAAACCAAACACACGGTCGCCAGGAATAGGATTGCAGCATTTGGCCAACTTATAGGTCACATTGCTGATGTCCTCGCCAATGGAAAGCGACTCCTCCACTTCGGCGTTCTGCTCTTTTTTTGAAGCTCCAATAGTCTCTGGGACAGGCTTTTCACCTCTTTCCACATTCTCACCGAACTTAGCGGTCAGGAATCGCTTCACCTCCGCTATATCGATTTTTTCGGTAGAAATCCGATGATAAAGCTGCAACGAGTTTTCCAACTTAAACTCTTTGACCAACATGTCGACCACTGTCTCCGAGAATGGCAGCTTCCAGTTTTTCAGCCTACGTTGCAACATGCCCTTGCCCATCTCCGACTCTTTCAGTTCCTCTTCCTTGAGGTAGCGACGAATCTTGTTTTTGGCCTTTTCCGTGACCACCACATTGAGCCAGTCGGCACGCGGCGACTGTTTCTTGTTCGTGATGATTTCCACCTTGTCGCCATTGGTCAGCTCATGACGGATGGGCACCATACGCCCGTTGACGCGCGCGCCATTGCAGGTCTCACCCACACGCGTATGCACCTCGTAGGCAAAATCAAGCACCGTTGAGCCAATCGGAAGCTGTTTCAAATCGCCTTCAGGCGTGAAAATGAATATCTTATCGGACTTATGGATCTTCTTGTAAGAATTCTCAAACGACACCATACCAGGGTTTTCCAGCACTTGGCGCACATTGAGCAACCATTCCTCCGAAGTCTCCTTTTCACCTTTGTATAAATAGTGTGCCGCCTGACCCGTTTCGGCAACCTCATCCATTCGGGTAGTGCGAATCTGCACCTCAAACCACAACTTGTCGTCATATTTCACCGTGGTGTGCAGCGACTCATATCCCGAGGCTTTAGGCTTGGTAATCCAATCGCGAAGGCGTTCCGGCATGGGGTCGTAGATATTCGTGATAGCCGAGTACACAATCCAGCAACACTCCTGCTCGTCCTTCAAGGCGCAATTGATGATGACCCTTGCCGCCATCAAGTCGTAGACCTCTTCAAAAGGCACATTCTGCGCCTTCATCTTGGCATAAATCGAAGGAATCGACTTCAGTCGCCACTTGATGGAATATGTGAACTTGTTTTTCCCGTTTTTCTTCGTCCTTTCAAGCTCTGCATCAATGCTTTCCGATATTTTGGCGACAAACTTCTCCGCGGTCTGCTTTTGGGCTTCATGAGTTGCCTCAATCTTGGTTTCAATCTCATGGAACAACTCCGGATTCTCAAAGAGCATCAGCTTCTCTTCCAGTTCAGCCTTCAGTTTATAAAGGCCAAGTCGATGAACGATAGGAATATAGATATATTTGATTTCATGAAAATACTTCGACAACCTATCAGGCTCCACATCCTTTTGATTGCGAACGTCATACACACGATGCACCACTTTCAACAACACCGAACGCATGTCGTCAATCATGGAAAGGAATAGCACCTGGAAGTTATCCGAGTTATAGGCCACCTTTTCCGTATCCAATTGCGAAATCTGGCTGAAGTCTTCAAGAATGATGGCCACCGTCTTGCCAAACTGGTCCTTCAACTCCTTGCCACTCACATCTTTCTTGTAATCAATGCCATGCAAGAAAGCGGCCACCACAGAGATGTACCCCAAGCCCACTTCGAGCACAGCGATACGCCCCAGTTCAATCAAGTGAAACATATAGGCCTTGCCCGACAACAGATACCGGCCGTCATATTTATCCAGACAATAACGGTAAGCCTTGTCAATCAATTCCAACTGATTGGGTGCATTGATGAAAGGGTGGATGTCTTTCAGCATCGATTCGTAGGCCTGCTGAATAGCCAATATTTCCAATGAAGAGTAACCTGCCATGTGTTTTGCGCTTAATCAATCTTGACCGTGAGCTGGTGAGCAAGCAGGATGTCGTAATACGGCTTCAATTCGTCGAAGCTGCCATGCATGATGGCGCATTTGCCTTTGTAGTGCGTTATCCAGGCGCAAGTCTCGGCCTGTTCGCGTGTATGATGGCACACCTTCATCAAGGTGTCGATGACATATTCAAAAGTATTCACATCGTCGTTGATGAGCAACAGACTCTTCTCATTTTCAATCAGTTCCTCTTCCAGCACATCAACGTTTTCCTGTTCCTTGTTCATTTCACATAGTCGAATTTCACGGGGTAAAAATACATATTATTTCCAAAATGAGAGCAGAAAAAAGCCTCAAAGAACTTTTTTTCCTACTTTTGCCCACCGAACAACAACGCATCAATGCAGAACCGCTTCATCAAAAATATCATCTTCCTGCTGTTTCTCAACCTGTTGGTGAAGCCGTTCTGGATTCTCGGCATCGACCGTGAAGTGCAGAACCTCCTTGGTGATGCTTCTTACGGCACCTACCAAGCCCTCTTCAACTTCTCTTACCTTTTTTATATATTGCTCGACCTCGGCATCACCAACTTCAACAGCCGTGCCGTAGCGCAAGACCCGAAAAACCTTTCCAAACACTTCGGTGGCCTCACCGAAACAAAGCTACTTCTCGGATTGCTCTATGCCGTCGTCATTTTCGTGGTCGGCTATTTCTGCGGCTACAACGAAGGCATGAAACTCAAGCTGTTGTTCTGGTGCGGTCTCAACCAAATCCTGCTCTCCTTCATCCTCTTCCTCAGGTCGAACATGCAAGGGCTGCTGCTGTTCAAGCAGGACAGCATCCTCTCCGTCTTCGACCGTGTGCTGGCCATCATCATCATGTGCCTGGTGCTGTGGAGCGGCTGGTTCCCCATGGAGAAGTTCAACGCCATCTGGTACCTGCAAGCCCAGACCGTGGCCTATGTCGTCACCCTCGCCCTTGCCCTTACCATCGTCTTGCGCCACACCGAAAATCTCAGTTTCAAGGTCAACTTCCAGTTCTTCAAGGAGATACTACGACAGAGCCTACCTTTCGCCTTGCTCGTGCTGCTGATGAGCGTCTATAGCCGCATCGAGCCAGTGCTGTTGGAGCGCCTTTTGGACGACAAGGGCGTGCAAGCCGGTTTCTATAGCCGCGCCTACCGCCTCTTCGACGCAGGCAACAACATCTCCAACCTCTTCGCCATCATGCTGTTGCCCATGTTTGCCGCCACGCTGAAGAACAAGCAGGAGCTGAACAACCTGGTCAAGACCTCGTTCAACGTCATCGTGGCCATGGCGGGCATCGTCATGATTATGTGCGTCTTCTACCGCCAGGAAATCATGCAGCTGATGTATCTTCCTGCCGACGCCACCGCCGACGACGTGGAGCGCATCGGGCAATATGCCAACATCTTCCCCATCCTCATGGGCAGTTTCTTCTGCCTGTCGACGACCTACGTCTTCGGCACCCTGCTCACCGCCAACGGCAGCCTCAAGCAGCTCAACCTCGTGGCCGCAGCTGGCGTGGTCATCAACATTCTGTTAAATCTCATCATCATACCTCGATTCTATTCGGTGGGCGCAGCATGCACAAGCCTTTGTGTTCAAGCCGTCACCGCTTTCCTGCAATATCTGCTTGCCAAACGCATTCTAAAACTGGAAATAAGCGGTCGCTATTGGCTTCATATCGTCATTTTCCTGGCCACCGTCACCTTGGTCACCTTCCTTGTAAAACAACTGAATCTCAACTGGATGCTGGGATTTATCATCGCTTTTGCCATCAATTGCGGTGCCATCTTCTTCACACGTCTGCTCAGTCTCAAGGAAATCGTGAGCCTCGTCATCCCCAAGGAAAAAAAGGCATAATTTGGCTTTTTTCATTGTTAATTCGGGAAAAAGCCCTATTTTTGTCAACTTATTTCATAAATATCTATGGAAGAAAATAATCATAACAACTACAGTTCCAAATACTTGTGTAAGCTTTTGGTGGAATATAGGAAGCCTATCCTCATCATTTTGGCCGTTGCTGCCCTTTGTGCCATTGTTTTTAGCGCTCCTTATTTTATTACCCCACTTTACAAGTCGACGACTGTCATCTATCCCACGTCCAGCAATTCCATCTCCAAAGTCTTGATAAGCACAACCTATCAGTCGGAAAAAGACATCATGAACATCGGAGAAGACGAGCAGACCGAGCAGATGCTTCAGGTGCTCAACTCGAACCGTGTGCGCGACAAAGTTATCAGCCGCTTCAACCTGATGGAGCATTACGGTATCAAGGCCAACAGCAAGTATCCCATCACCAAGCTGAACAAACTCTATGATGCCCGCATCAAGTTCCGTCGCACCGAATACAATGCCGTGAAGATTACCGTATTGGATGCTGATGCAGCCCTCTCTGCCCGCATCGCCAATGAAATCGCTGAAATCTTTGACAGCACGATGAACCAGATGCAAAAGGAAGTCGCCATTGAGGCCTTCCGCATCGTGGAACAGGAATACAACACCCTCGTTGCCGAGATGAACATGCTTGAAGACTCCCTCAACACTTTGCGAAAACTGGGTGTTTTCGACTACGAATCGCAAGTGGAAATGCTGAGCCAACAGCTTGCTGTTGAATTAGGAAAAGGCAACACACAAGGTGTCAACAACATACAAAAAATGCTTGATATCTTGGCCGAATATGGCGGAGCTTCATACGCCATCAACGAGCGCCTGGATAACGACCGTCTGCAGCTCTCACTGGTCAAGTCGAAATATGAGGAAGCCAAAGTGGACGCCACCGAATTCATACCGCATAAGTTTGTAGTCACCTCGGCCTTCCAAGCCGAGCGCAAGAGCTATCCCGTGCGTTGGATTATTTTGGTTGTCACCGTGTTGAGCACTTTCCTGCTACTCCTTTTCTGCATCGTGGTCTACGACCAATCCAAAGACTTTTTTCGTCACGAGGCCGAAAAGGAAGCGGCCTCCAAGGAAAAAAATAAGCATCTTAGAAAAGAATGAGTCAATATTTGCACCTAATAAAATAATATCCTCTACACCGAAAATAACAAATCAAATCATGGATAATAATTTCAACAATCTTTCACTGGTTCAACTTGTGCTGAAATGGAAATGGCACATCATCATCATCACTATTGCCGCTGCCCTCTGCGGTGCCATTTTCTCCAGCTCCATGTTCATCACCCCGCTTTACAAATCGGTTGCCGTGGCTTATCCTGCCAACATCAGCCCCTACTCCGATGAAAGCGAGACCGAACAGATGCTCGAAATCATCAACTCAACCTCCATCATGGATTCCATCGTTGAGAAGTATGACTTGTGGGCGGACTACAAGATCAACAAGGCCGACCAATTTGCCAAGACCTACATGATCAATGAATACCGCAGCAAAATCAAAATTGGCAAGACTCCTTACGAGGCCGTTTCCATCACCGTAATGGACAAAGACCCATTTGTGGCTTGCAATATTGCCAACGACATTCTTAAATTCTACGACCAAAAGGTGCACAACCTTCATACACAGAAAGTCGGCGAAGTGGTAGCCATGTACGAAAGACAATTGAGGGAAAAACAAAACAATATCGACTCGTTGAAACAACGCTATACTGAAATCAGCACCACCTACGGTATCACTGACATTTCGAGCCAAACCCGTGAAGTGACAAAAAGCCTTTTGAGCGGGTCGGCAAAAGCCTCGGAAATGAAAGACAACCTTGAACAATACGGTGCCGAAATCCATGACCTGCACACCAAGATTGCTGCCGAAGGCAACACCTACGTCGCCACCAAACTGGATTACGAGAAAGAGCTTCGCTTCTTCCACTCGCAACTCACCTACTCCAACATCATCACCGAGCCCTTCCCTGCCGACAAAAAAGCTTTCCCTGTACGTTGGGTGGTCGTAGCTTTAAGCGGTTTAGGTGCCTTCCTGCTCTCCATCGTGGCGATTTTCATTATCGAAAACCGCAAGCGTTTCGTTGCCGAAAACAAATAAGTTGTGGAGAAGAAAGCGAAAATAGCCTGGCTCTATGTCATCGCGGCGCTGTTTGTGGCCGTGGGGCTGTTCCTTGTGGTGAAGAAAAACACCTACCTTTTCTTCGCCCTGCCTGTCGTGCTCGGCATTTTGCTGCTTTACATCTTCTCAATGGACAAAGTCTTGTTGCTCACGGCATTCACTGTTCCACTCTCGGTTAACCTCAAAGCCCTTGACGCAGGGTTGGCCATCTCATTGCCTGCCGAACCATTGCTGATGGGTCTTTTGGTCTTGTTTGTGGCAAAAATGCTGTATGACGGGCAATACGACAAACGCATCTCCCTACATCCTATCGCCATCGTCATTTATTGCATGTTTGCCTGGATGATTGTCACTACCATCACGAGCGAGATGCCCGTGGTATCCATCAAGTTCCTGTTATCGCGATTGTGGTTTGTCGTGCCAGCATTCTTCCTCTGTGCCATGCTTTTCAAGAATCCCAAAAACATACATAAAATCATTTGGCTTTACATCGCGGCTTTGTGCATAGTATGTGTTTACACCATTATCCACCATGCCCAATTCGGGTTTGACGGTGACTCGGCCCACTGGGTGATGACACCTTTCTACAACGACCACACGGCCTACGGAGCAGCTCTGGCCATATACCTCATCCTTGCCCTGACTTATGTCTTCCTTCCCGAGGTGAAACGAGGTCGTAGACTTATCATCATCGGTGTTGTCGTTTTGCTCAGCTTAGCCCTCATGCTCTCCAACTGTCGCGCGGCATGGCTGAGTATGATTGCCGCTTTGGGTGTCCTGATATGCATATTACTGAAGATCAAGGTCCGTTGGATTGCCGCCGCCATCGTGATTTTGGTGGGTTTGTTTTTCGCTTTCCAAAACCAGATTATTGACGCACTGGAAAAGAACAACCAAGACGCTTCGGGCGACCTAGTGGAAAACATCCAATCCATCACCAACATCTCTACCGATGCCTCCAACCTCGAACGTATCAATCGCTGGCAGTCGGCTTTCCGTCTGTTTCACGAGCGCCCTGTTTTCGGTTGGGGTCCAGGAACCTATCAGTTTGTTTACGCTCCCTTCCAGATGTCGAAGGAAAAGACCATCATCAGCACTAACGCGGGCGATGGCGGCAATGCCCACTCCGAGTATTTTGGTCCTTTGGCCGAGCAAGGTCTAGTCGGTTCGCTTATCATGGTAGTGCTCGTCGTTGTCACGGTGACCTGTGGCCTTAAGACATACGCCCGATGCAAAAACAAGACTGCAAAAGTGCTCGTATTGGGAGCCACGTTGGCTTTCTTCAGCTACTTCATCCATGGTTTCCTCAACAACTTCTTGGACACCGACAAGCTGGCCGTCCCCGTATGGAGTCTTGCCGCTTTGATTGCCGTTATTGATGTGTATTATGCAGATAAGGATACGTTCGAATCCCAACCATAATAAACTATCCCTTCTTCATTTCCAGCACAAACTCCTCAATACTTCCCCGTGCCTCGGTCATCCCGAGTTTCTTGCGGATGCTGGTGCGTGCCTTACCGACCATAGCAGTCGAAACCTTCATCATGTCGGCCACTTCTTTCACACTGAAAGGCATCATGGAGAGGATGCAAATCTTGAATTCGGTTTCAGACAAAGGAGGTACATTTGATTTAATGCGTTGAACTACATCAGGATAGACCTTGTTGTATTCTTCAAAGATGACATCATAGGCAGAGTCGGCTTGTCCGCAGACACATGATTTCAACTTTTGGAAAGAGGGTTTGTCTATGTCCTTGTTCTCGCCAATCAAGAATACCTTGTAAATCATCATCACCTTTCGGAAAAGATTGTCGCGGTTGGTCTCAGCTAATGCCTCGGATTCTTGTTGCAAACGGGTAATGTCAAGGTTCAGTTCGGCTATCGTAGCTCGTTTTTGAGTGGCACGATACAAGAGGAAAAACACCAACGTGACCGCCACTACCAATACCAACGAAATGATGACAAGCATTTTACGCCGGCGCAGAAACACAGAAATCATATTTTCGCTATGGTCCAAATCGCCATTCAAAGCTGATATTGTGGTCTGCACTTTTTCCATCAGTTTGATGTCCTCACTCAACCTTGCCGTGACAATGGCTTCGTTCAAGGCTGCCATTGCAGAGTCATAGTTGTTCTGCTGCCAATAGACGCAACCGCTATAGAGTGCCGAAAGGGTCTTCATCTTGGCATCGTCAGAGAGGTTGAAATAACGCCGCGCCTGGAAGATGGAGGTGTCCTGCGAGATGTCCTCTCCCCTGCTGAACTTGCTTTCGATCTCCAGCACCGTCCGTTCCATATTGTCCATATCGGACTTCACATTGCAGGCCGCCAAAAGGCAAATCAGCACAAAAGCCAACCAACTCCTTGATTTGTATAGCAAATTAAGCATTGTCTTAACAATTAAACAATTAAACAACGCAACAATTCAACAATTATTGCCCCGCCGCCTCGCCTCCATTCTTGGCCTCACTCTCTAATTCGATGTTACCGAAACGCAATGTAAAACCCGCGCACACACAAGATGAATTGTATCTTGATGTCTCTGAAACTGTTACCGTTGGGCTATCAATGTATGTGTCTTGCTTCAACAAGCCAAACAAATCATAGCCGTTGACAAACACCGAAAACTTATGATCGAAGAAATCGGCACGAAGACCACAGTCAACGGAATAATTGGCGCCCTTCTTCCAAAACAGCGTCTGGGTCGGAGAGTTGTAGTAAGCCGAGGCATGCACTTCCAGACGGTCCCATAGTTTGGTCCAAAGGTTCAAACGAAAACTGTAGCAAAGCATCTCACTCGGTTCCAACGCATCTTCGGTCTTGATATAAGAGTCATAAAGGTTGGCATAAAACCGCAAATTGAGCATCCCGTTCGGACGATACATCATGTTGAACTCACCACCCGCATTATACGACCTGCCTACATTGACCGGCCAGTTGAAAGAGACCACCCTGCCATAATGCTCATGGTAAGCCGCATCAGTTATCTTGTTGATTTCGTTTTGTTTTCCCTTGTAATAACCCGTCAAACCGACAGAACCGAAATCGTCCCAATACTTCGTCCAGCTCGCCTCAATGTTGTGGGTGAAAACTTGTTTCAGCTTAGGATTGCCCATAGCATAGGATTCCTCATCGAATTTGATAAAAGGACTCAGTTGCTCTGCGTAAGGATTTTGAATTCTTAAAGAATAACTCAACTTGAAGTTGTGCAGCGACTGGGTTCGATAAGAGAGGTGCAGCGATGGCAAAGGATAGAAATAATAAGCTGTAGAATCATATTCTGGAGCATCTGGATAGACGATGCCCGTACGATAATACCTTAAGCTCAAAGTGGGCTGCACAGTAAAATTACCGAAACGGTGCCGCACCTGGAAATAGCCGCCCAAATGGTGATCGACCTGACGGAATCGGTACGACATCACAGAGTCGTGCACATATACGCCATTGGCCAGACTGTCCAAGGGACTGCGCTCTTTTTTTCCTTCCCAACCAGCATTGATGCCCATGCCAAATTCGCCATTCTTGGAATAAGATACATTGTAATCCACGCGAGCGTTGATGGGAATGTTGGTTGAGACATAGTCCATCACGAATGCCCTTTCATACGGAGACGGCAAGGTGTAGGTCTTGTGATAATCAATAGGAATAGCTGAACGGGTGACACTTCCATTCATGCGCAAAGTTAAGTTATGTCCTTCTTCGTCAAATTTGTGCTGATAAGTCAACCCACATGGAAAAAAGAGATAGTTTGAATTCGATTTGTTCAAGATGGAGTATTTGTATTCGCCCGATTGCTCAATGTATTCGATGCGTTCGCGCTCCTGTCTAACCTCCGATGGCCCAAATGAATCCCAAAACATGGCATAAAAGGAGAAAGTGTTCATCTTATCGGGTGTGTAGGTCAGGTCAAGGTTAAATCCAGGACTATAAGTCGTGTAATTGCTGAACATGCTGCTTTTCAAATGACTGGTCAACAATTGATTGCCTTCTTCATCCACGCCAAACAAGTCTTTATCGGCATGCGCCTCACTCCGACCATGATACCAATAGGCGTTCGCGTAGGCGTTTACTGTCCACTTCTCGTTTTTCCAAATGTATGAAAGCCATGGCATCACATAGGGTTGCGAAGAAGCATTGGCTCCAAAACAAAAGAACTCGTTCCGTTTGATTTTGGCGTTCATCACGATGTTAATGATGCCATCGGCTTGGGTGGCATAGCGTGCCGAGGGGTTGGTGATGACTTCGATGCGGTCGATGGCGTTGGCGGGCAAGGTCTGGATGTAGGTCTTGAGGTTCTCTTCCGTAAGGTTCGAAGGCTGGTCATTGATCCATATTTCAACGGAAGAAGTCCCTCGCAAAGTGATATTGCCTTCCACATCGACGCTCACACCAGGCGCATTCTGCAAAGCATCGGAGGCCACGCCGCCTTGCACGGTCGGGTCGTCTGAGACTTGATACAATGTTTTCTCACCTTCGACAGAATATAGCGGCCGCTCCGCCGTGATGGTGACGCCTTCAAGCAGTAAAGTGTCGATCGCCATCTGTAGGCTGTCGGCTTTCGGTTTGACTTCAGGAATTTCGACTTGGGCAAAGACCGCCACGCTGACCATCGCAAAGGCGGCTGTGAGAAATAGGTTTCTTGTGTTCATCGCATGGTACATTTTTAGGTTTGACCATGCAAAAGTATAGTGAAAAAACAGGCTTTCCGCAAGCCTCAGCCTCGTGTAGAGACATTTGCGGAAAGCCCGAAATCAACTATTTGTAATTCAGTGCGTTGAAAAGTGGATGGTAGAGACCTTTTTACTCCATCTCCAACTCTTCATACTCATATCTGACCTTCTCCCCGACCGTCAGCACCAAATAGCTCGGCTTTCCGCCATCGTTGAGGTTGTCAGTCATCACATACTGCACGCCGCCGAACTGGCGCTGCTCGCGCATGTGGAAGTGACCCATGATAACCATATCAACATTGTTGCGACTCATCAGGTCCATGAAGGCGTATTGCTCGTCTTGTGGTAAGTTGGCAGCAGGTGTGGTGGTGTAGTTGTACGAGGTGCGGAACAGCCAGTTGTGGCTGATGACGAAGCAGTGGCGATAGTCCTCGCGGTGCGAGAGTTTCTCCTCCAGCCATTCCAGCTGGCGCTTGCCATGCGTGCCATTGCCTGAATCGAGGAAGATGTAAAGGTCTTTGAACCCACCTATGGTTTTGACTGTCACGGTATAGGTCGAAGTATGGAAATACTGTTTGAAGAATTTTGCGCAGTCGTAATAGACGTCATGATTGCCAATAACCAAAAAACATGGGTCGTTCTCGGCTTGATTCACGGAATCGTAACGCAAAGCGTCATTGGTCATTCTGAAACCAGCCTCTCCGCTTTCATTGACCATGTCGCCGGCATGGATGGCAAAAAGGGCCATTGGGTCGTTGCGCTCGGCGGTGATGTATTTGTAGAGGCGGTCTCTCTCCCCCTGTGGCACAATACTGTCGCGCTCGGAATAGTGCGAGTCGGAGCAGGAATAGATGTGATACTCATCAGGAGCGTTCTCGATGACGGGTTCGCTGTTTTGGGCGTTGTAGTCGAGCCAGTCGGCCACTCGTTCTTCGGTGTCGCTGCGGTTGACGACCATTCCGGCAATGTCAAGACGGTTGCAGCCAGTGGCAAAAATAGTGGCTGCTGCAAATAACAATATAAAGTGTGTCTTTTTCATTTTATCAAGAATTAGTGAATTTGAGAAATCGAATTTCTGTCTGAATTTTATGGAATTAGAGACAAAATCGCTTTGCGATTTTAGGGTTTCCAAATGAGGCCGACGTTTCCAAACCAGCCATTGTATTGTGCCGACAAGTTGAGCACACCGCTGGGATGCAATCCTGCTTCAGCAGTCAAGCGCAGGCCATTGCCCAAGTCGTAATAGCCGTTCACGCTATAAAAAAACAACGTAAAACGTTCGATGACGAAGTCACGGTAATTCGAGACTCGGGCACCCACATTCCAAGGATGCTCCTGGTCAAAGAGGTTGCCCTCTACACAGAAAGTGACATTCATCGGCTCTAACACTGCATCCATGCCGCCATTCTTGCGCAGCGGAATGGGTGCCGTATAACGGTTAGTCAAGCCGAACTGGAAGTTGAAGTGACGGTTGCGCCAGCCCAAGTCCAAAACACCGTTAAACTCCTGCAAATTGTAGTTGGGGAACAAACGATAGAGATAGCGGTTCTCCAAATAAAGCGTGCCGCTTTTTGCTTGGAGCAGATTTACTTGGTATTGCAGGTTTAAAGAATAACGGCTCAAGGTCGTTGCTTGGAAACCTAGCCCGATGTTGAAATTGTCGGCCAAGCGATAGTCGCCTTTTAAGGCTAAAGATGCACTACTTCCTGAGGTACGCGTGTAATCGTACTCGCCGTAAGTTTGCAAAGTCCACTGCGCCCTCGCGGCAAAGGTGAAGAGCAGCAGACTAAGGGTGATAAAAACTTTCTTCATAGGTTCAAAATTTGTCTGCAAAAGTAAGGAAAAGTCTCCAGCAAATCCAATTCAGTGCTTCTTTTTCCTATTTTTGCGACATCATAAAACAGCCCTAAGCGATGAACCAAATATACAAAATTGTTTTCACCTTATTTATTATCAATTTTTTAAGCATTAATCTTTCTGCACAATATGGTCCTCAATTCGATAATCGAGGCTTTGAACAATGGACAAACCGTGTCAACGAACCTGTGCATTGGCATTCGGGGGGCACGGCAACTGGGACATGGTCAGGCTTTTTGTCGAGCCAAATCGAACAGTCGTCGCAGACTCGCCCTGGAACTACTGGGAACAAGAGTGTCAGAGTGTTCCCCGACAGTGTACTTGGCATTACCGCCAACGGCACACTGACCAACGGACGCATCAATGCGGGCAGCATGTCGGCCACTGGCTCAGGCAACTACAACTATACGCAACGCTCCGAAAGTGCATTCAACACCCCCATCAACCAACTTCCTGATTCGCTCTCTGTTTGGGTGTGTTTCCGCAGCCAAAGCACCACCGACAAGGCTCAAGTGAAAGCCGTAGTCCACGGAGATGCCGATTACAAAATCATTGCCAACGGCACCGAAGAGCCTGCCGATATGCGTGTGGCGACGGCGGTTTCGTCGTTCACCCGCACTTCGACCGCTAATGGAGCCTACACCTGGCGCCGTCTGAGCATACCTTTCAACAACAATGGTCCCTGCACCGATGTACGCTACATCCTCATTGCTGCCACCACCAACGAGACCCCTGGCACGGGCAGCACCAACGACGATCTTTTCGTAGACGATGTTTTGTTAGTTTACAATCCGACACTCAGACTTGAACAGTTAGTCTCCAACGAATACGCCATCAACTCAACCATCAATATCCCTTTCACGTTGACTGGAACCATGTCGCCCGACAATCTTAATGCATCTGCCAACCAGGTCATCGCCCAACTTTCCGATTCCAACGGCAATTTCAGCAATCCCACCGAGTTGGGTCGCATCACCACCAACACCAGTGGAAGCTTCACAGTACAGATTCCTAATGTGCCGGAAGGACAGCATTATAAAATTCGTGTGATTTCAACCAACTACCCCATGATTGGCAGCAACATTCAGGAAATCAGCATCATCGACACTTCTTCAATTGATGACTATTCCGCTTCCTGCCAAATCTTCCCCAACCCATTCAATTCGACCTTGAGCATTACAACAGAAAAAACGGTCAAAAACATCCTCATTTATGATGTCTTTGGCCGTTTAGTAAAGAACCAATCTGCTTCGGAAACGCAGATCAACCTCAATTTGAACGAGTTAAGTGAGGGAATCTACATGCTGCGTCTTGACTATGGCGACAGCATGTGCACCCATCGAATCGTCAAATTCGCTCATTGACCACATCCCAATTGATGATTTGCCACAAGGCATTCAGATGGTCGGGACGGCGGTTCTGATAGTCAATGTAATAGGCGTGTTCCCACACATCGAAGGTCAGCAAAGGCTTGAAGCCGCGTTGCACAGGATTACCAGCATTGGTCTCCTGCGTGATTTGGAGTTTTCCGTCCTTGTCGACAGAGAGCCACACCCATCCTGAGCCAAACAAAGTGGCACCTTTCTTCGTGAACTCCTCCTTGAAAAGATCGAAGCTTCCAAATTGTTTTTCAATCAGTTCTGCTATCTTTCCTGTAGGTTTGTTGTCGGCTTTAGGAGCACGGAACTGGGTGAAATAAAGATTGTGGTTCAGAATCTGGCCAGCATTGTTGAAAACGCCACCGTCGGCAGTCTTCACGATTTCCTCCAAAGGCATCTCTTCGTATTTCGTGCCTTCGATTAGGCCGTTGAGGTTGTTGACATAAGCGTTCAGGTGCTTACCGTGATGGAAGCCCAAAGTTTCCTTGCTGATGATAGGCTCTAATGCATTTGCCTCATAGGGCAATTTAATGAGTTCGTATTTCATATTGTTGTAATTAGTTGTTCATGGTTGCAAAAATAGAAAAAAGTGGGATTCCGAAGCAGGAATCCCACTTTTTTCATTGATTCATATACATCTGATAGAGCGGAGAATCCGGCTCGCTCTTCAAGCGTTTCAAAGCACGATCACGAAGCTGACGGGTACGCTCACGTGAGATGTCAAGTTTCATGGCAATCTCCTCCAAAGAATACTCTCGAGAGGTGCCCAATCCGAAATACATGCTGATGATAGTGCGTTCCTTCTCGTTCAACATGTCGAGTGACTTGCGGATGGCCTTGCTGGTCGATTCTTGCTCCACAGCCGCATCCGTCTTCACTTCATCCTCTGCGACAAAGACATCCAAGAAGTTGGTATCATCTTCATCGTCGAGTGGTGCATCGGTCGAAACGGCTCGGGAGTTAAGACTCATCAACTGATCCACCTTGTCCTCAGGCATACCAAGTTCATCGGCAATCTCCTTGATGGTGGGACGACGCTCTAGTTTCTGCTCCAACAGCGATACGGCCTTTTTCACCTTTGCCAAGGCACCCACCTGGTTCATGGGCAGACGGATGATACGCGCCTGCTCAGCTACAGCCTGCAGGATGCTCTGACGAATCCACCACACGGCATACGAGATGAACTTAAATCCACGTGTCTCGTCGAAACGCTGTGCGGCTTTCACCAGACCAAGGTTTCCTTCATTAATGAGGTCTTGCAAGCTAAGACCTTGGTTCTGATACTGTTTGGCTACGGAAACCACAAAACGCAGGTTAGCCCTGACCAATTTATCCAATGCAGCCTGATCGCCAGCCTTGATGCGTTGTGCAAGCTCCACCTCCTCATCAGTGGTCAGTAACGCCTCCTTCGCAATATCAGCGAGGTACTTGTCCAAAGTCCCCGCATTGCGGTTTGTAATCTGTTTCGAAATTTTCAGTTGTCTCATTTCTTCTTAATCTTTAATTGTTTAATTGTTTCAAATTCAATATCTTACTCTTCATAGCTCTCTCCACAATTTTTTTGCATAATCCGTTCATCAAGGGAGGCAACCAAAGGTTGTCTCCCTGAATCACGATGGTTTTTATTATCAAAAACCGTACCGAAGTTTTTGATTTTCAGAAAATTCTTTCTTGACGCAAAAATTATTTGCTGTAGTAGAAGGTCGCATTCATGCCATTGGGATAGACTCCCTCAATGGTGGTGCGGCGTGAGCGGCTGCTCTTTTGAGCGTTCTCCAAATCGGACTTGCTGTTGACAGTGATGCCGTTCACCTTGGTGATGACGAAGTCGACCGGCACACCTGAGTTCATGAACCGTCCTTGACGGATCTCAACAATTTTCAAACCGCTTTGGATGTCCAGTCGGCTCATGTCGTTTTGGTTGATTGGCTGAAGCATGAGGCCGAACTCTGAATTGAAGAAACTGTCACCTTTCTTGACGACATCAACATTACCGGCTTCATTAAGTAATGTCAGTTCATAACGGTGATGGCTGCCATTGCGGTTCACTTCCACTTCCACTTTGTCGCCAGGGCGGTATTGTCCGATGCTCTCCTTGAGTTGTGTGGTAGTGTTCACTTTTTTGCCTGCGATGGCGGTAATCACATCACCAGACTTCATGCCTGCCAGTTTGGCAGCACCACCTTCAGTGACCTCTGCAACATATACACCTTCAATGTTTTCCAAACCTTCTTTTTCGGCTAACTCTTGGGTAAGTTCTGCAATCTGCACACCGAGATAACCACGCTGAGCGGTACCATAAAGAAGCAGGTCGTCAACCACTTTACGAACAATGTTGGATGGGATAGCGAATGAATAACCTTCGTAAGAGCCTGTATGCGATGCAATTGCCGCATTGATTCCAACCAATTCGCCCTTTGTGTTCACCAAAGCGCCACCACTATTACCGGGATTGACAGCAGCATCAGTCTGAATAAAAGATTCCACAGAGGTACCTTCACCCAAAATGCTAAGGTTACGTGCCTTGGCGCTCACGATACCCGCAGTGACAGTGGAAGTCAGGTTGAAAGGATTACCAACGGCAAGCACCCATTCACCAATGCGAACATTGTCGGAGTCACCAAAGGTAAGGTATTCCAAATCCGAAGCATCCACCTTAATCAAAGCCAAGTCGGTGGTCGGGTCAGTACCAATAATAGTAGCCGTTTTCTTCACCTTATTATTAAAGGTAACCTCCACTTCATCGGCACCTTCAACAACATGATTATTGGTGACGATATATCCATCGGGGGTTAAAACGACACCAGAACCGTAAGCCACCATTGTATTGTTGCGCGTTTGACCAGGGTAGCCATAGAGTTGTCCGAGCAAGGCTCCGAAGAAGTCGTTATACGTGGTGCTTTGTCTTACCACTTTAGTCATGATATGGACCACTGCATCGACACTACGTTCGGCAGCGTCAACGAAGTCTGGTGTGCTTTCGGTCGGGATGAAGGCCGCCCGCTGCACTTGAGCTTGCTGAACCTGCTCAATTTCAGTGGCAGGCTTCTGCTGTTCTGTCAGGTTCTCGCTTTGGTTAGCATTTTTCGATGAATTCACACACGATGTCGCCATCAACAGTCCGGCGAGCATCAAAGACATACTCACTTTTCTCATCTTGTCTCAATTTATTGGTTTCTTTTTCTTATTATATTCTCATTAATGCTTTTTTTCAACCTTTATTGCACTGAAAAGTGTATTTTTGTCGAAAATTTAGCGGGTAGAGGTTATCAAATTATGTGCCAACCTAAACGTAAAGTATAGATTTTCACGAATTAATACAGCCATGTTCATCAAGGATGAAACGATAACGCTCCGATGCGCTGAGCCTGAAGATGCTGAACTGATTTACCGTTGGGAAAACGATAGAGACATTTGGCGGGTCAGCGGGACACATGTGCCCTACACTCGTTTCCATATTGAGCAGTTTTTGTTGAGTAACAATGATTTATTCAGCCAAAAGCAGCTTCGTCTGATGATTGAATTGAATGAAACAGGAACCTCCATCGGCTGTATCGACATCTTTGACTACGATGGCATTAACTGCCGCGCTGGATTGGGCATCCTCATCGACAAGGATTTTCGCCAACAGGGTTATGCCAAAGCTGCGTTGGCATTGTGCATAGCTTATCTTTTCGATGATTTGATGCTGCATCAGGTGTATTGTTCCATCGATGAAACCAACGTGATAAGCCAGCAACTCTTTCTCGATCAAGGTTTCACACTTTGTGGACACCGAAAAGATTGGATTCGGATTGAGGAAAGATATATTGATGTGTATGAGTATCAACGATTAAATGTCAAAAACCATGATTAAAATACAGACCAAACTCCCAAATGAAAGAAGAAACAAAAAAAAGAATAGCAAAAAACGCACCCGCTTCATCGTTATTCTTGTCTTTGACATCCTTATGGTTTTCGCCTTAGCCTTCGGCTATTGGCTTTATCGAACCCTACTCTCGCCCAACGTGCAGACACCAACAGGAACTGAAACCGCAATTTACATCCCCACCGGCTCTGATTATGACCAAGTGAAAGCTATCCTGAAAGAAGCCAATGTAATCATCAACGAAAAAAGCTTCTATTGGGTAGCCCAAAAGAAAAAATACCCAGAGAATATCCGTCCTGGACGATATATCGTGGATAATACCATGAGCAACAACGATATTATCAATATGTTGCGTGGAGGTTTGCAATCTCCTATAAGAGTGACTTTCAATAACATCCGCGATGTAGACATGCTTGCAGGACGCATTGCCTCACAAATCGAAGCCGACTCCATTTCCATTTCCAATCTACTTCATGACAATCAGTATATCAACCAATTGGGCTTCAATAGCTATACTATTCCTGCTCTATTCCTGCCTGACACATACGAATTCTATTGGAGCACCGATGCAGAAGGTTTTGTAGTTCGTATGTTCCAAGAATACAACAAGTTTTGGACCAATGAACGTATACAACAAGCCCAAGCCAAAGGTCTGACCCCAATCCAAGTCAGCACATTGGCTTCCATTGTCAACAAGGAAACCAACATGAGCAACGAGATGCCTCGTGTGGCTGGCGTTTATCTCAACCGACTAAAAAGCAATTGGTTGTTGCAAGCCGACCCCACACTCGTCTTTGCTTGGAACGACTTTACCATCAAGCGTGTACTTGATCGCCACAAGGAAATCGAGTCACCCTATAACACCTATAAATATCCAGGCCTCCCTCCCGGCCCCATTTGTATACCTTCCATAGCAGCAATTAAAGCGGTATTGAATGCAGAAGACCACCATTATTACTACTTCTGCGCCAAGGAAGACTTTTCGGGCTATCATAACTTCGCCAAGACCTTGGCTGAACACAACCGCAATGCTGCAAAATATCAACAAGCGCTGAACCAAAGGGGGATTATGAAATAAAAACTATGACCATTGACTATGACTATGACCAATTCAACCAAGGCTACCAACTTCACCCTCGAGTGTGGTTGTCATGGTCATTGTCACAAGTCATAGTCAACTGAACAACTGAATAACTAAACAACAAACAACTGATAAAATGAAAGCATTTAAAGCATACGACATCCGTGGCGAATGGGGCACCGACCTCAATGAAGACATCGCCTACCGCATCGGTTATTTCCTGCCTGACATTCTCGACACAGACACCTATCTCGTTGGCCGCGACATGCGCCTTTCATCCCCATCCCTGTATGATGCCCTCACCCGAGGCCTCACCGACCGTGGCAAAAACGTGGATTCAATTGGCCTTTCCACTACCCCATTGGTTTACTGGTCGACAGCCAAATACAACTATGGCGCTTCCATACAAATCACAGCATCGCATAACCCCAAACACCATAACGGTCTCAAGATTTCAGCGGCTAATGCCTTGCCCGTAGGCTACGACACGGGACTGAACCGTTTGGAAATGTTAGTGGCAAGTGACAAGCCAACTGTACCCGTCAATGCCAAAGGCCAAATCAAGGAAAGGAATGTGTATGCCGAGTATCTCGCTTTCCAAAAACAATTTGTTGGCGACTTGTCGAATCTCAATATCGCCGTGGATTGCAGTAATGGCATGTCCTCCATCTTCGTTCATGAATTAATCGGCAAGGCACACTACATCAACGACACCCTTGACGGCAATTTCCCCAATCACGAACCCAACCCTTTGGAGGCCAACGCTCAAGAGCAAATCAAAGCCTTGGTTCTGAAAGAGAAATGCGACATCGGCTTACTCTTTGACGGGGATGCCGACCGCATCACTTTCATTGACGACAAAGGCCGCTTCATTAGCCCCGACCTCATCATTGCCTTCTTAGGCGATTATTTCATTGGGGAGCAACACCAGAAAGGGATTGTTTTGCAGGACATCCGTAGTTCGCGTGCCATTCAGGAATACCTAAACAAATATAAAGCCAAGGTAGAGACTTGGCGTGTGGGACGTGCCTACGCCGCACTGAAACTCAGAGAATTAGACGGTTGCTATGGCGGCGAACTGGCAGGGCACTACTATTTCCGCGACTTCTATTACTCCGACTCTGCTTTGTTGGCAGCCTCCATCGTCCTCCGGCTTCTGGCCGAACGCAAGAAAGAAGGCAAAACAATGAGCCAAATCATTGACGAAATCTCACCCTATTCCAATTCAGGCGAAATCAATTTCAAGATTGAGCGCAAACAAGAAGCCATGGATGCCGTTCGTGATCATTTCATGCAAATAGAAAAGCCCGAGCGTTTCCTCGACTTTGATGGTTACCGCCTCGACTATCCCGATTGGTGGCTCAACATCAGGCCTTCCAACACAGAGCCCTACCTTCGTTTCCTTTGCGAGGCCAAGAGCGAGAAAAAACTACAGGAACTCATCGGCACGGTGAAAGCCATTGTAGCCACTTTCGCATAACGGAAAAAAGTGTATCTTTGCAAAAAAATTGAAATGATGAAAAGACTGATACTAATATTTTCCTTTTTTGCCTTTCTTGCTATGACCGGTTGTGAAAACCCAGCGAAATCCCGCGTTTATACAGAGGAAGGCTCAAAGCTGTTATTGCGATACAGCAAGTTTGAAGAGGCTGAGGAAACTTTGACCAAGGCCATCAAATATGATAAAAACAATTTCGAGGCCTATTATTACAGAGGTTGTGCTAAGGTAAACGAAAAAAGGTATCAGGATGCCATTGCCGACTTTGAGAAAGCAGTGGAATTAAAGCCCGACTATGCGGATGCCTATTTCAACCTTGGTAGGACGTACTACCTGCTGAACGATGAAGACAAGGCATGCGAGTATTACCAACTGGCAGCCAAATATGGTCGACCGAACCTGGAAGATTATCTCAAAAGATGTAAATAATCATCGGATTTCTTGTTCTCCAAAAGCTTCTTCTTCGATGAGGTCACCTTCTTCATTGTAGGTTTTCCATTGTCCCACTTTCTGTCCCTTGGAATACTGCCCTTCTTCCTTCATAGCCGAGCTGGGATAATAGGTCTTTGAAGGACCATCAAGTAGTCCGTTATGGTATTGGCATTCCATGATCAAAACGCCTGTATCCGAATACTTTTCGCACTTCCCTTCTGGCTGACCCTCAACATATTGTGTCTCTTCGGCCAACACACCGTTATTCGGGTTATAGAGTCTCGACCATCCGTGTACCTTACCTTCCTTATTGTCTTCAACCAAACGCAGTTGACCGGAGGCTTCGTCATAATATTTCCACGCTCCTTCTTTCTTTTGGTTTAGGTAATACCCAGTGGCAATCATCCTTCCATTCGGGGCATACGTTTTGTTCAAGGCTTGCTCACCTGATTTATCGAATTCGTTGGTAGCCTTCAAGTTACCTTGTTCATCGTAATATTTGAAAGTACCCTTGCATTTGTCGTTCTTGAACTGGCCTTCGTAACGTATTTGCCCATTGGGGTAAAATCCCCGCCAAGCGCCCTGTCGACGGCCTTTGGCATCGGTACGATTGAAATCTTGAGCCAACAATGAAGTGACACCAATTATCAGTGAGACAAGTATTAAGGCAATTCTTTTCATGATTTCTTCGCTTTTGAGACTGCAAATTTAAGGAAATAACTTAATTTTGCCTCGATTATTGTATGGCAGAATATTCATCCATATTATTAGAAAACGCGGTGGAGTCGCTTGCAAAGTTGCCGGGCATCGGAAAGAAAACCGCCCTTCGTTTAGCCTTACACTTGCTTAATGAAGACACGCTTGAGACAGAACAACTCGCTGATTCACTGCTGAAAATGAAGCATAACATACAACTATGCGAACGTTGCTACAACATCAGTGACACCAAGGTTTGTTCCATTTGCAGCAATCCTCGCCGCGACGAAAACACACTATGTGTGGTGGCCGACATGCGCGACGTGTTAGCAATTGAACGCACCGCATCTTACAACGGACTGTATCATGTACTCGGCGGGGTCATTAGCCCTATCGAAGGTGTCTCACCTAATGATTTAAAGATTGCCCAATTGGTACAACGCACTCAAAAAGAAGACATTAAAGAAATCATCCTTGCATTGCCTGCCACCATCGAAGGAGACACAACCAACTTTTATATTTTCAGGCAATTGAGTAATTTTCAAGGAAAGATTTCGGTCATATCAAAAGGAATTGCTGTGGGCGATGCCTTGGAATTTGTGGATGAGGTCACCTTAGGTCGATCCATACAAAACCGCATCCCGTTCAATCAGAAATAATTACGAAAAACAGAGGCGTTATTTCTGCTTCTCTACAAATGTGGCTCCTCAAATAGATTCAATTGATTCTCGGTGAGATACAAATCCTGAGGAATCTCGTATTCGTAGTTCGAGATAAAACGTTCTATATTTCTCTTGATCAATTTGATAGGGGTTGTTTTTCGAGCCTTGCAATAATTACGCAATGAACGGTATTGACCAGCCGATAGTTTGAACGTAATCGCGTGATATTTGTAGTTGCGACGCTTGCTTTTTTTGTGATGTTGCCCCATAACCGATTGATTTGAAGCCACGAAATAACAAAAACAAATCGAGAAATCCAAATAATCATGAAAACTTTCCTACTTTTGCAATCATTTTGAACGAAAATGAATATCACCGTAATAGGAGAAGCTAACATCGATATTACCGTCCGACCCGACCGTAAGGATGCGGTTGTATCGCAAATGACATGCGTTCCCAGCCACATCGCTTTTCATCATGGCGGCGTGGCTCGCAACATTGCACATAACCTTTGTCTTCTTGGGCATAAAGTGAACCTGATGACCGTATTTGGTGACGACGATTTTGCCAAAAACCTCATCACCGATTGTAACCATCTTGGAATAGACTTGTCACTGTCGGCCCAATATCCATACGAAAAAAGTCCGATTTTTCTCAGTTTCAACGATGAAACCGGCAACATGCAGTCTGCCGCTTCTGATATTGCACTAAATGACAAGATGGATGTGGACTGGTTGAAAGACAAGATGGAGACTGTCAATCAATCGGATTTGGTTGTTGCCGACACACTCCTGAGTGTCGACGCCCTCTCCTTTTTGATGGACCATTGCCAAGTCCCTCTCTATATCGACACAGTTTCACCGGGCAAAGCCAAACGCCTTTCTGAAGCTTTGAAAAAGTCGGATGGGACTTCTGTCTTCGCACTGAAATGCAACTACGCAGAGGCCGTTGCCATTACCGGAAAAAACAATGCCATTGAGGCATCTAAAGATTTGAACTCCAAAGGAATAAACCATGTATATTTAACTTTAGGTTCAAAAGGAGTCGTACATTGTTCCGAAAACGTTGCCACTTCATATCCAACCCTACCCGCAGAAGTCGTAAATGTAATGGGTTCAGGCGATGCCTTTTTTGCAGGTATCATACATGCCCATTCCATTGGCATCTGCGGTAAAGAAGCCGTTATCTTTGGTTTGAAAGCCGCACAACACAACATAAAAAGCGAAGCACCGGTCAACCCGACGCTTCGCCTTTCCGTTTTCGATGATTGACTAATAACAGCTTCTCACCTATCACACCATCTTCTTGGCTTCTTCCAATATCATATTGGCGAAGCGTTCGGCCTCAGCCTCAGTCTTGCCTTCCGAATAGATACGGATGATGGGTTCGGTGTTCGATTTGCGCAGATGCACCCAACCTTCCTCAAAGTCAATCTTCACACCGTCAATGGTCGTCACCTTCTCGTTCTTAAACTTCTCGGCGAACTTTGCTAATATACCGTCCACATCGGTCGAAGGTGTGAGTTGAATCTTGTTCTTTGACATCACATACAACGGATATGTTTTCTTCAACTCGGAACATTTCACTTTCTTCTCGGCCAATTGGGTAAGGAACAAAGCCGTGCCAACCAAAGCATCGCGACCGTAATGCAATTCGGGATAAATGACACCGCCGTTGCCTTCGCCACCAATGACAGCACCGACTTCCTTCATCTTTTCAACAACATTCACTTCCCCAACTGCAGCAGCAAAATATTGTTGACCATGCTTTTGTGTCACATCACGCAAAGCACGAGTTGAAGACAGGTTACTCACGGTCGGTCCAGGCGTATGTTTCAAGATGAAGTCGGCTACGGAGACCAAGGTGTACTCCTCGCCAAACAATTCTCCATCCTCCTTAACGAAAACCAGACGGTCCACATCGGGGTCGACGACCACACCGAAATCGCAACCTTGTTCACGCACAAAACGGCAGATGTCAGTCAAATTTTGAGCTAAGGGTTCTGGAGTGTGCGCAAACTTGCCAGTAGGTTCGCAATTCAGTTCCAACACCTCTTTTACACCGAGAGCTCGGAGCATCTTCGGGATAGCGATTCCACCTGTCGAGTTGACCGCGTCCACAGCCACCTTGAAGTTGGCTTTTGCAATCACCTCTTTATTCACCAAAGGCAACTGGCAAACCATCTCAACGTGCTTGTCCATCCAGCCATCAACTTGTTGATAACTACCGATTTCTTCGATCGGCACGAAATCGAAATCATCCTTGGCAGCCACATCAAGAAGCCAAGCGCCTTCGGCGGCTGAGATGAACTCACCCTTCTCGTTAAGAAGTTTCAATGCATTCCATTGAGCGGGATTATGGCTTGCCGTAAGGATGATGCCCGCATCAGCTTTCAGTCCAGTGACAGCGATTTCGGTTGTAGGCGTGGTGCTCAGACCAATGTCGAGAACATCGGCGCCCATTGCCTGCAAAGTACCACAAACCACCTGATTCACAAGGAATCCAGAAAGACGAGCATCACGACCCACAACGATTTTGGGACGCTTTACTCCTTTATGATGTTGGACAAACTTGACGAAAGCAGCGGTGAATTTCACCATGTCGATTGGCGTGAGGTTGTCGCCCGGCTGGCCGCCAATGGTACCACGAATGCCGGATATGGATTTGATAAGTGTCATAATTGCTCTGTATTTGTTTGATGATTAATTGAAAAATCTAGAATAATCGGATAATGGTCAGAAGCTTTGAAATAGTTACGCTCAAAATTAAGTGGAACCACTTCAGAATTAGCCCAAATATAGTCAATCCTTAGGAGAAGTAGTTTTCTGGCAAATGTAGACTTGACACCCCGCCCTACCTTTGTGAAAGTGTCAACATAGCCCGCTTTTTGCATCTTTCTGTAAACGTTTGAGAGTGGGGTTTCATTGAAATCACCGCAAACAATCACAGGACCCTCAACTGGGGGCATCCCTCCTAACATGCTGTCAATCTCGTCACTACGACGGAGGATTCCATAATTATACTTATGCAACACGGTCTTGCCTACCGTATCCAAATTCTTTTGCCTTTCGGTTGGGTTCATCAGAACATTCAATTCGTTGTCGGTAATATTGTAAGAAAGCAAATGCACGTCAGCCACGTGGAATTTGCCTTTCTCACCCGCATCTACCGAGACCATGACCCCATAAAGGTTTTCTTGCCCAAACCCCGACTCTTCGGTTACTTTCTGTATAGGGTATTTGGAGAAAATGACATTGCCTCCAAAATTATTCTTCTTGTTATAGTATACATACGGAAAGTCAATCCCTTTAGCAAAAGCCTCGATGCATTGGGGACGAGTCATTCTATAATTATACGATTGGAACTCCTGACAACACAAAACATCTGGAGATTGCTCCCGAACGAGATTCATCAAATTGTTGGCAAACTCTTCTTTATTAGTCTTTTTTGTGATGTCGCTGAATAAGTGTAGGTTATAACTCATGACACGAATGCTGTTGTCAGCTTTAGCTTTTGTGCCGAAAGAATATGACTTTTTGAGACCTGGAATAGAAATCAGCAGGGCCAACACTGCAATCCAGGCTTTTCTCGACCATAAAAGAACCAAAAGTATAAAAATCAGCACATTAAAGAAGAAGATTACCCAAAACGATAATCCGAAAACAGAAGTCCAAACAAACTGTTTAGGGTTGATGTAAGGATTGATTACGCTCAAAGTCATGGCGATTAATCCTATAACCGCCAGAACCGACAAGATGAACACCAATACTCTTCCCAAAAAACCTCTTTCTCTTCTCTCCATCTTCATTTGCTGTTTTTGAACAAAAATTCTTTCTCTTCTGGTGTTAGGCTAGCATAGCCACTCTTGGCCACTTTATCTAGAATGGCATCCATATCACGTTCTTTCTCAAACTTTTGACGGTTGTATTCCTCATCTGATCGAGGCACCCGAGGCTTGTCGTTGACTTCCTCATAAGGTGTGTATTTCACTTTGGATCTACGCTTCCATGATTGAAAAATGACCTTCCATTTCCTGAAATCCTTGTTCGGCCCAGCTGGATTCTTTTTCCAATACAAAATCAGCAATAAACCGAACAACATGCCGCCAAGATGAGCGAAATGCGCCACATTGTCAGTTCCAGAGAGTCCTGTAACCAACTCAATGACGGCATACCCGATGACAAACCACTTTGCCTTGATGGGAATTAAGAAGTAGAAATAAATCATCGAATTGGGAAACATCATGCCAAAAGCAAGCAGAAGACCATAGATGGCACCCGAAGCACCGACAGTGGTCATCATGTTCAGATAAGCGTCCATTGTAATGATACTTCCACCCATGTTCACTGTGGAATAATCGGCCAATGAAGTCGCATACTGGATGTACTGTACCAACTCCTGACACAATCCAGCTCCTATACCACATACCATATAAAACAGAAGGAAACGTTTTGAGCCCCAGATGTTTTCAAGCGTATTGCCAAACATCCATAATGCAAACATATTGAAAAACAGGTGGCCAAAGTTACCGTGCATGAACATATAGGTGACCAACTGATAGATCCTGAAGTCACTTGCCATAAAGAAATGAAGACCCAACAAGTCTGTCAAGTCAATACGAAACTTCTGAAAAGTAAAAGTGGCCAAAAAGAGCAATATATTGATTATCAAAAGATGTTTTACCACTGTAGGCAACACCTTGAATCCTGTTGGGCTAAATTGTTGACTCATTTAAACAAATCCTCCATATTTAAAATCACATAAATCTTTTTTCCGTTCGGTGCCACCTCGGCGACATTGCAGGCAAACAACTGGTCTACAAGGTTTTGCATTTCCATTTCTGAAAGTCGTGTCTGTGGCTTTATGGCCAATTGAACCGCCATGGTCTTGGCAAGATTCAACTTCCTATCCAACTGCAAATCGCTACGGTTTATTTTGTAATTGTCTAAAATCTTTTCCAGCAAAGCAACCGAATCACAACCCGCTGCATCTGAAGGTGTCCCCATTACCATATAGGTGGTCGGATTGGCTTGTTCCAAAACAAAACCAAGATTCTCCAAATCAGGCAGCATTTCTTTTATCAACGAGGCATCGTTTACATTAAGCGACAAAGCCTGTGGAAACAATTCCTGCTGCGACAAGCCATTATGGTTCTCCAACTCTTTCAAAAACTTTTCAAACAACACTCTCGTATGTGCAAGATGTTGGTCGATGACCAACATGCCCGACTTTACAGTGGTAACGATATATGACTGATTCACTTGCAAATACTGGTTATTTGAAGTGGCTTCCTTCGTTTCAGAATTTCCGCTGGGCTGGTCTGTTCGCTCACCATAGAGTAAACGCCAGTCATCCGAAGGTGTGTTCCGCTGAGGCTGATACGAGCCTACCCAATGCGTTTCACGCGGCGAAGACTCTTTCCTAAAAGGATTGAAATTAGGATCCATCGGCACGTTGGGAATGGTCAAAGGCTTGGACATGCCGATGGCAGAACCGAAGTCGTTGTTCAGCTCAGGCGACTCGTCGAAGTCAATCATCGGTGAGAGATTGTGTTGACCGATGGCTTTGCGCACGGCGGCATGAAGGATAGCATACACCAGCTTGACATCCAAGAAGTTGACCTCAGTCTTGGTCGGATGGATGTTAATGTCAATGTCAGCAGGGTCTACCTCGATATTCAGGAAATATCCTGGGAAGCTATCCTTGGGAATCATTTCCAAATAGGCGTTCTCGATGGCATGGTGCAAATAGGCATGCTTGATAAACCGTTTGTTCACAAAGAAATACTGCTCGCCACGAGTCTTTTTTGCAAATTCCGCCTTGACAATATAGCCATCAATACAAACCCGATCCGTCTCCTGTCGGACAGGCAACAGTTTTTCTTCATAGTTACTTCCGAACAGTCCCATGATGCGTTGCTTGAGGTTGCCAGGATACAGATGATACACTTCTTTGCCGTCACTGTTTAGTGTGAAGCCAATTTCAGGATTCATCAGCGTGACACGGGTGAACTCCTCCACTATATGGCGCATCTCAGCTTGAGTCGATTTCAGGAAATTGCGTCTTGCAGGTACGTTGAAAAACAGGTTCTTAATCGTAAACGTTGTACCAGTCTGCATAGGCACAAGACTTTGCTCTTTTACAACTGAACCTTCTATGATAATCTTTGTGCCAACTTCATCCTCCTTTCGTCGCGTTTTCAGTTCCACTTGGGCGATGGCGGCAATGCTTGCCAAGGCTTCGCCGCGGAAACCCATAGTGCGAATGGCAAACAAATCCTCTGCCTTGCTGATTTTCGAAGTGGCATGACGTTCAAAGCACATTCTGGCATCGGTTTCCGACATGCCACAACCATTGTCGACAACCATGATCATTGACTTTCCAGCTTCTTTCACTATCAGGTCAATTTGGGTGGCACCAGCATCCAAAGCATTCTCCATCAACTCTTTTACAGCCGATGCAGGACGTTGGATCACCTCACCCGCCGCAATTTGGTTGGCGACACTATCAGGCAACAATTTAATGATGTCCAGCATACCTTATTTTCTCATCAGTCCGCCCACAATGTTGTTCAGCACAGGCGTACAGAAAATGAAATAGAAAACGAACAGGATGAAGACGCCAAGTACGATTCGACGAATCAGCTTGGAGCGTTGTTCTTCCTTGTTCTCTTCGTTTCTGCTTTCACCCCATTTCTGCCTCATCTTGATTCGGAGCTGCTCCTCATGAGTCAGCTTTGAATCGAGGCCTGCGGCAGCCTTTTTCTCCTCCCATGCTTGTTGCTCAGGGTCATAATATCTAGGTATGTAGTTGAATTTCTTTGGATTATGTTTATAAAAGAATGCCATAATGTTATAGTATTGATTTGCAAAAATAGCAAGAAACATCCATTTGTTTAATCAAGCTCACCTACTTCCTCACCAGAGGTGTCAAGTTCCTCCTCGGCAAAGTTCTTTTCGCAGTCTAATGAAGCCCATTTGCCGTTCCACAAAGCCACCAACTGATCTATCAAGCCATCAAGCTGCTCAATTTCCGCCTCCGTCATTTCCGATTCTTGACGATAGTTGTCAACATCGGAGCGCAACCCTAAGATGCTGAAGTTCATCATCTGAAGATCATCACAATCCGCAACTTCATTGATTTTCAATTCGATGGACTTCAATTCCTCTTCCATCGCCTTAAACTGCTTTGAATGTTGATCGCCGCATGAGCCGAGGCCTATCATCAAAGCCAGTATCACAATGAATGAAAACCTTTTCATGGTTATATTGTATTTCAGGCTTCAAAAATACACAAAAAAACAACAACATTCATCGAAAGAGGGTAAGTTTTTGAAAGAATGGCTTAATCCATAATTATAATAGGTATCATCACATTAAAAGATAGCCTAAACAACTCATTTCATTATTTTCAGAATCAGATTCTTACAAGTTATAAACAAAAAACTGTTGATTTCTTTTCATAAAAAAGGCAAAAATGTCATAAAATAAAGGGTTGGCATGTCGTTGGAAAGCTTTATATTTGCACGGTCTTATATATTTTGATGAAATGAAAACGACACAACTAAATCAAATACAATCAACTTAATTATTAACATTAAATTATTATCTATGAAAAAGTTACTTACTTTTTTCGTGGCTATGATTGCCTCCATTAGCTTGATGGCCCAGGTGACCACTTCAAGCATCAGTGGAAAAATCACAGACAGCAACAAGGGAACGCTTCCGGGCGCCACAGTTGTTGCCACGCACACGCCTTCAGGCTCGCAGTATTATGCTGTGGCTGATGCCAACGGTACCTACCGTTTGCTCAACATCCGTCCTGGCGGGCCTTACACCATCGAGGTGCGTATGGTCGGCTTCCAGACGGTGAAGCAAGAAGGCATTGTTGCAACCTTAGGTGAGACCAAGATCCTTAATGTTCGTTTGAACGAAGAGTCTGTCGGTCTGGGCGAAGTCTCCGTTGTGGCCGAGGCCATTTCTAATGGAATGGACAGCGACCGTGCCGGTGCCACTACGGCCATTAACAACGAGCAAATTACTACGTTGCCCACCATCAGCCGTAGCCTCAACGATGTGTTGGCCTTGACGCCTCAAGCTGCTACCACCTCCAACGGTTTGGCTATCGGCGGTGGCAACTACCGTTCATCGTATGTTACCGTTGACGGTGCTGCCTTCAACAACGCCTTCGGTATTGGCGGCAACCTGCCTGCTGGCGGTAGCCCCATCTCATTGGACGCTATTGAGGCCATGACCATTAACGTCACTCCTTTCGATGTCCGTCACAGCGGTTTCACAGGCGGCGCCATCAATGCCGTCACCAAGAGCGGTACCAACGATTGGCATGTCAGCTTGTATGACTACTTCACCAACGATGGTCTCATCGGCACCAAATTCGGCAAAGCTGACGCGTTAGGCAACTATCCTGAAAGGCTGTCCCTTTCCAAGTCATTGGACAATACTGTTGGCATCAGCGTTGGTGGCCCTATCGTGAAAGACAAGTTGTTATTCTTCGTGAACTTCGAATATCAGAGCGATGTTGACCCCGGTCAGACCCATTTTGCCCGCGAAAGCGAAGACGTCGAGTGGGGTGGCAGCACGCAATACAGCCGTCCTACTGTTGAGAGAATGAACATGATGAAGGATTATCTGAAGAGCAAGTACAACTACGATCCAGGTCGTTACCAGAACTACAGTGCCAGCACGCCCGACTTAAAGTTGTTGGCCCGTTTGGACTGGAACATCAGCGACAAAGATAAGTTCAACATCCGCTACAGCTTGGTGAAGAACAAATATTCGTCCTCACCTTCCAACTCGGTGAATCCTATCGTCCCCAACCCATACAACCGTAACAGCTATGGCCGTACCTCTGATTGCGCCCTCTACTTTGAGAGTAGCCGTTACTTCCAAGAGCAGAACTTCAGCTCCGTTGCAGCTGAATGGAACCACAGCTTCCTGAGCGGCCGCGGCAACAACATGCTGCGTGCCACCTACTCGCGCCAGTATGAGCCCCGCAGCTTCGTGGGCGACCTCTTCCCCACTGTTGATATTCTTGAGAACCTCGACACCGATGGTGACGGCGTTGCTGAAACCAAGGCTGTCTACACCAGCTTCGGTCCCGACCCGTTCACATACGGTAACCTTCGTGAAGTGCAGACCGCCGTTGTCACCGATGAAGTGAGCTACCTCACTGGTGTCCATAACTTCACCTTTGGCGCCCAATATGAATTCGACAACACCAAGAATGGTTACATGCAAGGCGGTGCTGGCTATTATGTATACAACAGCTGGAATGACTTCACCAGCGGTGCCAACCCGACTGCTTTTGCCATCACTTTTGGTAACAACCGCGACAACAATGGTAACCCGAAGCAGGTGTATCCTTCCTTCAATTACATGCAAGGTTCGGTTTATCTGCAAGATGAAATGACCCTCAGCGAGCGCTTCAAACTTGCCCTTGGTCTCCGCGTTGAACTGCCTTACTATCCTTCTATCTCCAGCTACAACTACAACAAGGAATTTGCTGAAGGTTGGGATGAAAAAGTCACCAACGAAGATGGTACCACTTCAACTATCCACCACGCTATTGCCGACGGTGAAAACAGCTTGAAGGGTCTTTCAACTGCCGACATGCCCAAAGCTCGCGTGAACTTCTCACCCCGTTTGGGCTTCAACTGGGACCTCACCGGCGATCGTAAGTACATCATCCGTGGTGGTTCGGGCCTCTACACTGGCCGTCTGCCTTTCGTGTGGATCGTTTCGACTGTGGGTAACTCCAACTGCATGCAGTATCAATACATCAATCCTTCTGCCGATGATACCGACATCCATTTCTACTCTAACCTGAATGATATCATTGCTAACCATGCCGCCCTGTTTGGCACTGAGAACCTGCCGGCAGACCTGGCTGCTCCTACCGCAACCACTATCATGGACAAGAACCTGAAAATGACGCAGACTTGGAAGAGCTCGTTGGCCTTCGACGCCGAACTCCCTGGCGGCATCAAAGCCACCTTGGAAGGCATCTACAACAAGGACATCACCACCGTATCTTTCACCAAACTCGGTATCAAACGTGGCGACGACATCCAACTGCCTGGCGAACCTGACAAGAGATGGACTTGGGTGAGCGAGAATGTCACCAACAGCATCGGTGGCAAGGTCACTCCTTACTACATCACCAATGTCGACAAAAATGGTTATTACTATTCAGGTACTGTAAATCTGAGCAAGGACTTCAAGTGTGGTCTCAACCTGATGGCTGCCTATACCTATGCTGTGGGTAAGAACATCACCGATGGTATCGGCGACCAAGTCTCTTCCGCCTTCAGCACCAACGCTTTCGGCATCAATGGTTCCAACGCACATGAAATGGGCTACAGCAGCTTTGTCACGCCTCACCGTGTGCTCTTCAACGCTGGCTGGACCTGGAGCATTGGCAAACACACCTCTGAAACCATCGGTCTCTACTACGAAGGCTTCAACCACTGCTACATTGGCAACTACAGCTACACGCGTTACAGCTACACCATGACCAGCAATATCAATGGTGACGGTGGTTCCAACAGCTTGGTTTACATCCCGACTGAAAGCCAACTCATGGCCCAGGGTAGCCCCTACACCAATGCTGAAGAATTCAACAACTTCATCAAGGCCGACAAGTATTTGAGCGCCCACCGCGGTCAGTATGCCGAGCGCGGCGGTGCCATCGCTCCTTGGAGACACACCATTAACTTCAAGTATGAGAGAACCTACAAGTTCAACTGTGGAACTAGCATCAGCGCTGGTATCGATGTTAAGAACCTCGCCAACCTGTTCTATAGAGGCTGGGGCAACATGCAACGCCTGAGCAGCAGCGACATCCTGAAGCTTAACGGTAAGGGCACTGAAGAAGAACCTTACACCTACACCTTCACCAATCCTAAGTGGAACACCTACGCCAGCACCTACTCCACTTGGTCAGCTGCTTTGAACCTCCGCTTCAACTTCTAATCGGAAGGTTCCCAATCCAAAAAAGCACCTCAAAACGAGGTGCTTTTTTTGTTGCACATAAGCAATATAAAAGCGGGACGAGTTAACCTCATCCCGCTTTTCGTCTAAGAAGATTGTTTCTTTATCCCTCAGCAATCTTCAGCTTCTCTTCAAGGACCTTCAGGTCTTCCTTGGCCTTGTTGATCTTCTTCTCATATTCGGCGCGCATCAATTCTGAGTTCTTGCTGTTGGAGAAGAAACCGATGTTGTTCTCCATTGCGGCAATTTCGTCACGCAACTTCTGAATACGAGTCTGAAGCTTCGAGCTTTCCTTGCGGACACGGTCGCCAGCATTCGGATCGTCCTTCCAGCTTTCCATCATCTCCCTGAAGTCGTTGGTCGAGGCCTCGTTCTGGTTCTTTCGCATCGTGTCGAAAAGGCCATCGATGAGTTCACGATACTCCTTATTAATAGTATCCTTATGTTTCATCGGGACAAAACCAATTTCAATCCAACGTTTCTGGAACGCTTTAATCGCTTCCATGTTTTCGTTGCGACTTGAAGTGAGTTCGAAAGCCTTGATCTCATCCAACAAGGCCTTCTTGGCGGCAAGGTTGGCTTCTTCCTCTGTGCGACGTCCGCTGAAGTGCTCGTTCTTGCGGTTGAAGAAGGTGTCGCAGGCAGCGCGAAAACGTTTCCAGATTTTGTCAGCATGACGTTTCGGCACCGGACCTATGGTCTTCCATTCTTCTTGCAGTTTCTTGATCTGCTCGGTAGCATTCTTCCACTCGTTAGAATCCATCAGGCCTTCTGCCTCTATGCAGAGCTGGGTCTTGCGTTCCAAGTTCTCGGTTTGACGGTCCTTCAGTGAAGCGAAAAATGCTTTCTTCTTGGCAAAGAACGTGTCCATAGCGCCGCGGAAACGCTGCCATATCTCTTCGTTGTCTTTCTTGCTGGCGGGGCCAACGGTCTTCCAAACGCCGAAAATCTCCGACAGCTCCGTTGACTTCTTTTGCCAAGCGTTCACACTTGGATAATCTTCGGCGATGAGTTCTTCTGCCTTATCACACAAAGCTTTTTTGGCCTCCAAGTTAGCCGTTTGCTCTTCTTCAATCTTGGAATAATGTTCACGGCGAATTTGGTTGATTTTATCGGTAGCAGCCTTAAAGCGTTCCCAGATCTCGTCCTTCTTATCCTGCGGAACCGGGCCGACTTCCTTCCAATCCTCGTGGAGCTTCTGCAAAGCCTTAAATGCCTTAGTGATGGACTTCTCATCCAACAGTTCCTCAGCTTTTTCGCAAAGTTCAATCTTAGCGTCAAGGTTCTTCTTCATGTCAAGGTCACGAAGTTCGCGGCCAATTCTGACCTTGTCAAAGAACTTCTCGACAAGGAAGTGGTAGTTGTTCCACAAATTGGAATTCTCGGCAGCAGGCACCGGACCTATTTCCTTCCAGCGGTCCTGAAGGGCCCGAAAGTCATCGTATGTCTTCTTCAGAGAGTCGTCTGATGCGATGATTTCTTTCAACTCATCCAAGATGGCCTGTTTCTTGGCCAAATTCTCCGTCTTTTGTTTTTCAAGGTCTTCGTTTTGCTTCGCGCGATTGGCTTTAAAGATGCCAAAAGCCGTATTGAACCTTTGCTCAATGGGGTCTTCTGCATGTTGGAAGCTCTCAGCTTCTCCGCCACTTTGCAGGAACTGGTCGAGCTCATTGTCCATGTCTTCCTTGTTCAACTTATTGAAATGGAGACGAATAGCTGCAACCTTATCTTTGATGCTTTGGATATCGGGATTTTGCACAAGTTCTTCAAGCATCTCCACCAAAAGCAGCTTATTGAGGCCATCAAGCTCATTGCTGTCTTCCACAAGTTCATCATCCTCAATTTCGGGAGTATTCTCGATTTCAGGCATTACCTCATCGTTAGCTGGGATGGATTCAGCTTTACTAGCATCCATCAAAGTGTGCACTTCAATTTTCACCTTAGCAGGCAAAATGCTAGACTGGATAAGTTTGACAATCTTCTTTTTCTCAATTGCATCAATGGCTTTCTTCGAAGTCATTTCCGTAATCTGTTCATTCTCAATTCCTTCATTAATGATGGAATTTTGATTCAGTTGTTCATTGTTTTCCATTTCACTAAGTTTTTAGACAAATCAGGGCACGAAACCCGATTGAGTTTGTATAATTAAGCCTGCAAATATATGAATTATTTCATTTCATATCAACGAAGAAAAAGATTTTTGCGGATTTTGGCACCATACAGTCTTAGGCAAACCCATCCAACACGATGACTGGTATGTAAAAACGAGAAAATATCTTACTGAAAATCAACTAACAAGAATAATAATTGAAAAAAATCATCAAAAAAAGCTTGTGGGTATCAGAAAAAAGCCTACTTTTGCACCGCAATTCAACGCCGAGGAGAGGTGGGTGAGTGGCTGAAACCAACAGTTTGCTAAACTGTCGTATCCCGCAAGGGGTACCGGGGGTTCGAATCCCCCCTTCTCCGCGAAAGAAAGAAGACGATGGTTGCATCGTCTTTTTTTTCGGGGTATGGCGCAGTCCGGCTAGCGCACCTGCTTTGGGAGCAGGGGGTCGAAGGTTCGAATCCTTTTGCCCCGACAAGTTGAAAACGAAAAAAGGAACGGCATGCCGTTCCTTTTTTCGTTTGCTATAAGCACATGCTTAAGCTTCTGTTAAATCGATAATCGGAGCCTCAGGTGCGTTCTTCATCACCGAAGCGATGCCGTTCTTCATGTTCACTTGGTTGGAATACATCTGGCTCGAACCAATGATTTGACCGTTGGTGGCCATCAGGTTGAAATAAGGTTTGCCATTAGAAGCTTCCTTTATTTCAAAACGCTTCTCGTCCTGGCAGTTCTTCTTTACGGATTCGACACCGTTGAGGCATGAAGCCTTGGTCTTGTAGCCTTCGCTGGTAAGGATAACTTGACCGTTAGTAGCTTTCAGATTGAATTGGAACTCTCCGTTCTTTCTAGTTTTGATTTCAAATTTACCCATAATTTTCTGTTTTAAAGTTGGTTTACGCTGCAAATATACATTTTTTTCATTGCATCGTCAAAAAAAGTGGATTTTTTTCATTGCAAACGCGCCAATAGTTCGTCACGATAGCTGGCCCCAACCGGAACTTTGTTGCCCGCCACAGTCACGTCCGACTTGTCCAAATCCTGGATGTGCTTGAAAGAGACTATGTATGACTTGTGGACACGCACAAACTTGTCCTTAGGCAGAATCTCCTCCAAATCCTTCAAGGCAAAAAGTGCGGTGATGCGTCGTTGCATGGTATGGAAAGTCACATATTCATGCTGGCCTTCTATGAATAATAAATCGTCATAATTGATCTTGTAGAGCTTGTAGTCGGCCTTCACGGTGATGAAATCGTTGGAACGACTGATGGTATCGTGCGGCTTGTTCTGCAAATTCACTAAAGGCTGCTCACTTCCAATGGTCTTGCTGACCGCCTGGAAGAAACGCGGGAAGTCGAAGGGCTTCAGCAGGTAGTCGACCACCGACAGATTGAAGGCATCCACTGCATATTCTGAATAGGCGGTCGTGAAGATGATAGCCGGCTTGTGCTCCAAACTCTTCACCAATTCAAGCCCGGTAAGGTCGGGCATCTGGATGTCAAGAAACATGATGTCAACCTGATTGTTTTTCAAGGCGTTCATGGCTTCAAAGGCATTTGAGCATGTAGCCACTACTTGCAGCGATTCCACCTTCGACACATAGTCTTGCAACAGTTTTTGAGCCAAATACTCATCATCCACGATGATCACGTTGTATTTCTCTTTCATAGTTCAATCTTGACTTTATATAGTTCTTTATCTTGTTGAATATCAAATTTATAATTCTCGCCGTAATGCAGCATCAGACGTTGCTGCACGTTCTTCTGCCCTATGCCTGATTTCTTCTCCTCTCCCCCATTACTGGCTATCGGCAAGGCATTGCGGGCAATTGTATTTTCAGCCACAAAACGAAATCCGCCGCCTATCTGTTGGATGCTAATGTGAACATAGCCTTCAGGATGCGTCTCCAGACGGCTGTATTTGAAGCAGTTCTCAATGATGGGCTGCAACAGCATGGGCGCAATCATGAAATCTTCTTTCTCCACATCCTGTTCCAACACCACATCGCGCGGACCAGCCATGCGCATCATCTGGAAATCGATAAAATTCTCGATATACTTAATCTCCTTGCTCAATGGTATCATTTCGGCCTGGCAATCGACTAGCACATAACGCAGCATCTCCGAAAGCTTCAACACGCCATCAGCGGCATTGTTATCGTGGGTGTAAACCATCGAATAGATATTGTTTAGCGCATTGAACAAGAAATGCGGGTTGATTTGCGATTTCAGGTAACGCAGCTCCATGTCAAGTTTTTCACTCTTCAACTGGTTTGAAATGATTTTCTCCTCGTTCTCCTTACGTTGATAAAAGAATATCACTGTTATGGCATAAGTAGCAATAAACCATATCAAGCGCACCAAGAAAGTCACCAAAACAACGGGGAAAAATGGCATTTCATCGAACGACCGCTTGTCAATCCAATGAAGCAAGCAGGAATCGATAGCCGTTGAGGCAGCCGCCCATGCCACAATGGCAAAAATGGAAAGCAGGATGAACAGCACTACCCTACCAGGCTTCATGAAATAATCCAACAATACCTTATTGGTAAAAGTGACCAGCAGCACCACCAAACCCACAAAGCAAAGCGAACTCACCGCACGGAACAAGTAGCTGCCGTTGGAATGTACCGTAAAGAAGATGACAAACAGCACCAGCCATACAACGCCCCATTTATAAAGGCGCTCCAAGAGGTCGAGGTTGGCGGTGGGCAGGGTCGGCAAAGTACGCTTTTTCATCTCCAATAATTTGAATGCAAATATAAAACGAATCCCGATATCGACAGCTGCTTTTCAACGAAAATAAAGAAAATGTCAATAAAGGAAGTTTCATATTAATCGACAAAATCAGCCGTTTTATTGAATTGTCTGTCGATTTGGATTAAAATTCAGTCAAACAACATAATAATTCGTCGAAATCAACGTCAAACAAAACGCAAATATTCCTATTTTTGCACCTTATTAATAAACAGCATCCACAATAGAGAAACGGATTTATGAAAAGACTGATTTTTAGAGTTTTATCAATAGCAACAATTATCATCGCCCCGATGATTATGAAGGCTCAAGGGACTCAACCTTTGCATCTCACCCTTGACCAAGCGTTAGAGATTGCTCTTTCGGAAAACAACACCATCAAGATTGCCGACATGACAGTGGAAAAGACGGGCTATGCCCGGAAAGGCAGTTATGCTGCACTTTATCCGAACATTAGTGCCAATGGCTCCTACCAGCGCACACTGAAGAAGCAGGTCATGGTGATGGACATGGGAGGACAGCCTATGGAAATCAAGGTAGGCCGCGACAACAACATCAGCACTTCGGCCACTGCCAGCATACCATTGGTGAATGCCCAGCTTTGGGAAAGTCTCAAACTCTCGGGCATGGATGTGGAGCTGGCCGTAGAGAAAGCCCGTTCCTCAAAAATCGCCATGGTGAAGCAGGTGAAGCAAGCCTTCTATGCCGTACTGCTGGCTGAGAAGTCACTCGATGTGGTGTCGAATGTTTACGAAAACGCCCAGAAGAACTACGAAAAGACCTTGCAACGGTTCAATGTAGGTAAGGCCTCGGAAGTGGAACGCCTGCGTGCCCAAGTCACGATGATGAATGCTGAACCCAATGTGTCAAGCGCCGAAAACGCTGTGCTGTTGGCCACCTGGCAACTTAAAGCCGTCATGGGCATCAACCTCGACACTGATGTGGAGGTAGTCGGCGACCTGAACGACTATACCGCACAAATGCTCAGCCCCTACGTTTCGGAAGACGACCTCAGCAACAACAGCTCGTTGCTGCAACTCGGCATCCAAAGCCGTATGCTCGAATCGACCATCAGGATGCAGAAAAAACAATACCTGCCCACACTTGCCGCCAGCATCAACTACAACTATAACGCCATGGGCGACGAGGAACTCCGTTGGTTCCCCTCCTCGACTGCTGCAGTAAGCCTTAGCATCCCCATCTTCGACGGCTTCCAAAAGCATTACACCATCAAGCAGAGCAAAATCAACAAGGACATGCTCGACTTGCAGCGCGAAGACACCGAACGCAACCTGCGTATATCCATCCGCAACTTCAACGACCAGATGGCTCTCTGCATCAAGAACTACCAAGCCGCCAATGCCACGGTGGAGATTGCCCAAAAGAGCTACGACATCTCCGAAAAGATGTACGAAGTCGGTAAGGCAACCATGGTCGAGCTGAACGATGCGCAAGTGGCCCTGATGCAGTCACAACTCACACAAGCCCAAGCGGTTTACAACTTTATGGTGGCTAAGGCCTCGCTGGATGAATTGATTGGGAAGGAAGAATAAAGCAGTCAGCCATCAGCTCTGTTACTGCAAGCTGAAAGCCAATTTTGAATTTCGAATCTTAAATTTTGAATTTTAAATCTTGAATAATTAAATACAAATCAATGAAATACCTCAAACTCAGTATCATCGCTTTTGCCGCTATCGCATTGATGACGGCTTGCGGACAAAAAGACAAAACCAACACTGCAGCTCCAGCAGGACAGGACACCCAGAAAGCCGCTCCAATCGTCAGTGTCATCACTGCACAAGCTGAAGATGTCGACATCACCAACACCTTTACCTCCAACATCGAGCCTTACGCCATCAACAACATCGTGTCGCAAACAGCGGGACGTATTGTGAGCATCAACGCTGAAGTCGGGCAGAGGGTTAGCAAAGGACAACTTTTGGCCAAGATGGACGACGTCAACCTCGCCAAGACCCGTATGCAATACGTCAACGACTCGACGGAGCTGTCACGCCTTACCGAACTCTATAACATCGGTGCCGTGTCACAATCCGATTACGATATGGCCAGACTCGCTTTGAATGTAACAAAGAAAACTTACCAGAACTTGGCTGAGAACACCTATCTTCGCAGCCCCATCAATGGTGTGGTGACCGCCCGCAACTACGACAAAGGCGACATGTACAGCATGGCACAGCCCATCTTCGTCGTACAACAGATCCAACCTGTTAAGATGCTTATCAATGTGTCGGAGAGCCTCTTCACACATGTCAACAACGGCATGGAGTTCGACATCGAGGTGGATTCTTATCCTGGCGAGACCTTCAAAGGCAAAGTGAACCTCATCTACCCCACCGTCAGTTCTGCCACTCACACCTTCCCTGTCGAAGTCATCAGCGACAACAAAGACTTGCGCTTACGTCCCGGCATGTTCGCCCGCGTGACGGCCAACTTCGGCACCAACCATCATGTAGTGATTCCCGATATTGCCGTGGTGAAGCAAATGGGTTCCGGTGAGCATTTCGTTTATGTACTCCAACCCGATAACACCGTTAAATACACCCTCGTGGAACTTGGCAAACGTCTCGGCAGCCGTTACGAAATCATCAGCGGCATCAATGAAGGCGACCGCATCGTCACCGAAGGACAGGTGAGACTGAAAGATGGAGTGAGTGTTACCGTGAAATGAATGTTGAAGTGTTGATTGTTTAATTGTTGAAGTGTTGACCAACGCGGCATCCCTAAACAATTAAACAATTCAACATCAAACAATTAAACAACAAAAAGATGAGCTTACAAAGAACAGCAGTAAATAATCCGGTGACGACGGCCTTGGTGTTTGTCGCCATTGCCATTTTCGGCATTTTCTCCCTGATGAACCTCTCCATCAACCAGTTACCGAACATGGAGACCAACTTCATCATGGTGATGACCTCCTATCCTGGAGCCAGTGCCGCGGATATCGAGACCAACATTTCCAAGACTTTGGAAAACACTTTGAACGCCGTCCCCGACCTGAAGCACCTCTCCTCCACTTCGCGCGAGAACACCTCGGTACTGTCGTTGGAGTTTGAGAGCGGCATCGACATCGAGACCGCCACCAATAACGTTCGCGACAAGATCGACATGGTCCGAAACTACCTACCCGACGGCGCGACCAATCCCGTCCTGTTCAAGTTCAACGCCGAGGACATGCCCATCATGCTGCTTAGCGTGACGGCCGATGAGAGTCTGCCCGCCTTGGACAAGATCATCGAGGACCGCGTCACCACGCCTTTGGCACGTGTGAGCGGTGTGGGTACGGTTTCGGCCAACGGTGCACCAAAGCGTGAAATCCAAGTTTACGTCGACCCGAACAAGTTGGAAGCCTACAACTTAACCCTTGAAAGCATTTCGAATACCTTAGCCACCGAAAACCGCAACGTGCCCGCCGGTTACATCGACATCGGCTCCAACAGCTACAGCCTTCGTATCCAGAAGGAGTTTACCTCGGCCAAGGAGATGGAGGATATCATCGTTGGCTCTCGCGGCACTGCACCTATCTACCTGCGCGATGTGGCCACGGTGAGAGACGGTTCGGAAGAACGCATCCAGGAGTCGTATAGCAATGGTCGTCAAGGTGCCACCATCGTCATCCAGAAACAGACAGACGCCAATGCTGTTAACGTCATCAAAGGCATTAAAAAGCAGCTGAAAGCCATTGAGCCTACGCTGCCTTCCGATGTCAAGCTGAGCATCATCGTCGACGGTTCCACTTCCATCCAAAACACCATTAACAGCCTGCGCGACACCATCTTCATTACCTTCCTACTGGTGATGCTGGTCGTGTTTGTGTTCCTCGGTCGTTGGCGTGCCACCTTCATCATCGTGCTGGCCATCCCGATTTCGCTGTTAGCTTCGTTGATTTACCTATTTGCCACAGGCAACACCTTGAATATCATCTCTATGTCATCACTGACCATCGCCATTGGTATGGTGGTCGACGATGCCATTGTGGTACTTGAGAATGTCACTACCCACATCGAGCGCGGCTCGAAGCCCAAAGAGGCCGCTGTGCACGCCACCCAAGAGGTGCAGCTGTCGGTTATCGCCTCCACATTGACCATGTTGGCAGTGTTCCTGCCCTTAACGATGATCAAAGGCACCACGGGCGTGATGTTCAAGCAGTTAGGTTGGATTGTTTCCATCATCATGATTGTCTCCACTTGCGGTGCCCTTACTTTGGTACCGATGATGTGCTCCAGGATGCTGGTGATGAATCCCCATCAGAGCAAGTTCCACAAAGCCATCTTCCGCCCCATCAACAAGGGTTTGGATGCCATCAGCAACGGCTATGCACGCCTCATCGGTTGGTGCGTCAACCATCGTAAGGTGGTCATCTTCGGCATGCTGGGATTGTTTATCCTGTCTGTTGTCCTCCTCGCCCCGACCTTGAAGACCGAAATGATGCCCAAGATGGACGAAGGCCGTCTGAGCATCAACATCGAACTTCCTACGGGCACGGGACAAGATGTCACTGGTGCCTTCGCCAAGAGCCTTGCAGAGGACTTCATGGCCATCCCCGAAGTGAAGATTTGTAACTATAGCTTTGGTCAGGCTGACTCCGACAATGCTTTTGCTTCGATGCGAAGCAATGGTACGCACATCATGTCGTTCAACCTTCGTTTAGGCACCAAGACCGAACGTCGTAAGGCAGGTCTGCGCAAGACCAGTGAGGTTGCCGATGAAATCCGCGCCAAGCTCAACGCCATGCCTGAAATTAAGAAAGCCAATGTCAACGAAGGCGGTGGCGGCATGGGCGGCATGAGCACCGTTCAGGTGGAAGTCTATGGTTACGACTTCGGCACCACCGACCGTGTGGCCAATGATATCGCACAGAAACTCCGTGATAGAGGTATCCTGCAAGTCATTGTGGGTCGTGATGAATACACGCCTGAGTATCAAGTTGATTTCGACCGCGAGAAACTGGCTCTTAACGGCTTGAACAGCACCACGGCGGCCACCTACGTCAAGAACCGCATCAACGGCTCCGTGGGTTCCTACTATCGTGAGGACGGTGAGGAATACGACATCCGCGTGCGTTATGCCCCCGAGTTCCGTAAGAGCATTGAGGACATCGAGGACATCAAGATTTACAACAGCTACGGTCAGCCCGTCCGCGTGGGCGACCTCGGTGTGGTAGTTGAAAACCTGACCCCGCCCAGCATCCAGCGCAAGGACCGTGAACGTATGGTCAGCGTCACCGCCGTCGTCGGCAAGGGACAAGTGCTGAGTGATGTGGTGAAGATGTGCGAGGAAGTCATCAGCGACACCGAAATCCCATCCGAGATCATGACCAAAATCGCCGGAGACTACGAGACCCAGCAGGAGATGTTTGGCGACCTGTTCACGTTGCTTATCCTTATCATCATCTTGGTTTACATCGTGATGGCCTCTCAGTTCGAGAACCTCATGAAGCCTTTCGTCATCATGTTCTCCGTGCCGTTCACCTTCACGGGCGTGTTCCTCGGTCTATGGGCCACCAACACCGCCTTGGGCGCTATGGCCTTCGTGGGCATCTTGATTCTGATGGGTATCGTCGTGAAGAACGGTATCGTGCTCATCGACTACACCACCTTGTTGGAAGAGCGTGGCGTCGAGGTGAAGGAAGCCACGGTGAAGGCTGCCCGCTCGCGTTTGCGTCCTATCCTGATGACCACCCTCACCACCGTCTTGGGTATGCTGCCCATGGCCCTTGGTCGTGGCGAAGGCGCCGAGATGTGGAACTCGTTGGGTGTAACTGTCGCTTGGGGTTTAACGGTGTCTACGTTGATTACGCTGTTGTTAATTCCAGCACTGTATTGCTCGTTGGAAACAAGAGCTGTTCGTAGAAAGAGAAGAAAGGCTGAAGAAGCGTTAACCAAAACTGAAAACATCCGTTAATCATGAAAGCAATACTCATAACATATAATCAGGCATATTACGATGAAATAGCTGCCACCCTCAACGACAATGGCGTAAATGGTTTCACGGAATGGAACGAAATCAAAGGCCATGGAAGCAATACGGGCGAGCCGCACTACGGCACCCATGCTTGGCCGACCTTGAACAACGCCATTATCAGCATCGTCGACGACGACAAGGTGGACGGCATCCTCAACCAGCTACACGAAAAAGACCTCAAAACCCCGGACTTGGGGTTGAGGGCTTTCAGCTGGAATATCGAGAAAATGATTTGATTATCCGCATGAAACGAGGAATCGTTTTGGCCTTGGTGCTTTGTGGCATCACGATGGCAGTCCTTGGGCAGGACACGCTAAAGGTGATGACCTATAACGTGCGCCATTGTGCGGGCATGGACATGGTGTTGGACTACGACCGCACTGCCGCCGTGATTACTATGCAGCAGCCCGATGTGGTAGCTCTTCAAGAGTTAGACAGCATGACTGGCCGAAGTGAGCATCGGTATCAGTTAGGTGAATTGGCCAGTCGCACGCAGTATCATCCCGTCTTTGGTGCCGCCATCGATTACGACGGAGGAAAGTATGGCGTGGGTATCCTCACCCGAGAAACACCTTTGAGCATCAAGCACATCCCCTTGCCTGGCGACGAACCTCGGGTGTTACTGGTGGTGGAATTGCAGGATTATGTGATGGCCTGCACCCATTTAGACCTCGAAGAAGATCCGCGTTTGGCCTCTGTCCCGCTCATTGTGAAAGAAGCCCAACGTTGGCAAAAACCATTCATCTTGGCTGGCGACTGGAACGACACCCCTGGCTCGGAGCTGTTGCAAGAGCTGGGGAAGCATTTCACCATCCTTTCCGGCAGCGAAGCCACCTACCCCGCTGATGAACCGCAGGACTGCCTTGATTATGTTGCCCTATTCAAAGGCCATTCTGCTGAGACGCTTGAATCAACTGTGATTGACGAGCCAGAGGCTTCTGACCATCGACCGGTGGTGGTGAGGATGTTGTTACTTAAATAATCTATTTCCATGAGGCTAATGGAAAAGAAAGACCGTTGAAGCGACGTTTTGCATGGCTAACAAGAGTTTCCGCAGAAAAGTATTGCACAAAACTTGCAGATTAGTTTCAAAAAATCACTAAGACATTGCAAGGTATAAAAATTTATACCTAACTTTGCAGAAAAATTCAGTCATGCCAACCCTATTGATCACATTTGGAATGCGGTTTTTCTTCTATTTGGATGAGCATCAGCCCATTCACGTACATGTGGATTGTAACGGGAAGAAGGCTAAAATCGCCTTGGAGCCAACGGTTAACCTTGTATACAACCACGGGCTAAAAGAACAGAAGCTGAAGAAAGCTATCGATACTTGCTCTATTTACCGCGAAGATTTCATTGAGGAATGGCATAAACGGTTTGACTAAACAATCATGGACTATGGAAAAGATAAAGAGCATTTGGTTTGACGAAAAAAGAATCTATCTGAAGACAACGGAAGGCCGTGTACTGAGCCGTCCATTGGAGGCTTATCCCGAACTGAAAGATGCTTCGATGGAACAGCGCAATGACTTCACCATCGACGAGGAAGGCACCTCCATCCGTTGGGAAGACTTGGATGCCGACATGCACATTTCAAGTTTTTACGAGACGAGTGAACCCGACAGCCAAAATGAAGTGGCTGAAATGTTCAAGCGTTTCCCTTGGCTCAATGTGTCGGAAATCGCACGTGCCATCGGCATCAACAAGAGTTTACTGGCGCGATATATCTATGGCATCTCCAAACCAAGTGAACAACGCCTTCAACAAATCCGTCATACATTACACACCCTCGGAGCCGAGCTTCAAAGCGCTTAATATGCCAGCGAGGCTATCACCATCACTGCAAATAGTAGGTTTTTCAAGTTATTAGACAGTGCTCAACAACAGATGGTTAGGCACTTCTATCTGTTCGATGGTGCTTGGCTGTGGGAAGAAATACCTACTGTGTATTTCAAAGAAAGCCTTTTCGCTTTATCCATTTATGGAATAGAGGTATGTAAGACTGCTTCATCGTATGGGGATTTTTGTGAGAAGATGAGGGAAATGGAGCGGGTTTTTGTTGAATCATTGAAATTGTAAGGACTCCTTTTTTACGTAAGATGTGATGAACATTAAATATGTGGCGGTTTTATCTGTTTTCACCCCACCATCCCCAAAATCACCTCCGACGCAATGCTCATTTCAGTAACAGCGCAAAGTCCAGCCCCCATATCCTTCAAACTAGCACCCAACAAATAGACTTTATCGTCAATGATCAGAAAACGGTCGTGGTTGCGGTGGGGCAACTGAATGAACTCGATTTTAGGATATTGGGCGTTGTGTTTCTTCAGGTCGGTGAGAAATTGTTCGTTATAGCGTGTGTGGATGGTCGCTGTTACTCCATCTGCCCGCTTTGTGAGCATGGAGAGTACTCGGTCGTCAACGTAGTTGTCAATCAGGACAATCCTTTGACGGGCGCTCCGAACAAGGTCGGAAATGTAGGTCCATGCATCCCAGACGCAACCCGTTGCAAAAACCTGCTCGGGGAGAAGTTTGGGGCTAACGTCCTCGATTCTATCAAGAATGACCTTAATCGTTTTGTCTGTCTCCTGTTGATGCTGCTCAATGTTGAAGATCCGCTCTATGATTTGTGTGTTGTGATTGACGAGTTGCGGGATCATGGTGAAAGCGCGCATGATGCGGATGTTGACTTCCACGGCTGTGTCAGACCTTAATACACTGCTGAGCATCGCGATGCCATTGCGGGTGAAGGCATAGGGCAAATAACGGTTACCCCCTCTTCCGTTTGAGGTAACAAATTGTGGCCTCAAAGGATTATCCTTTTCATTTGAGGTCGCAAATTGCGACCTCAAAAGCATCCCTTCATCGTTTAAGGTCGCAATTTGCGACCTTAAACGAACTGCCTCATCCTGAGTGAGTTGAAACATAAAATCCTCCGGGAAACGATTGAGATTTCGTTTTACCTGTTCGTTTAATCTTTTAGTTTCAACGCCATATAACATCGCCAAATCGGAATCAAGCATTACCTGTTGGCCTCTTACTATGCGTATCAGAGATTCTATATTGATACGGTCAATCCCTTTGATATCACAAGTTGTGATTTCAAGTTTTGTCTCGATGTCTTTCTTTGCCATATTATTATTAGTTTTAATACCGCAAAGATGCAAACCTTGTCAAGAAAAAGCCGTTGAACAAACGTTTGTTGTCGACAGTAGTCGTTTGTTGTCGTTTGCTGTCGGATATATTATTGTAACTGAGAAATTAAATATAATTATTTCACCATAAAATCACTCTGATACTTAAACAGAATAAACTGGTCTGCATGCATGTCGTAGTCGATGGTGTGGACGCAGAAGCGGCAGTATTCGTAGGTGCCGTCGTCTAAAAGCAGGCGACCGACATAGCCGTCCTGCAGGTTGATATGCTCGATGGTTTGTGTCCAGCCATCCTGAGGAATCTTGTCGACCATGCTCAGACGGTACACCAAATCCTTCACAAAGGCGAACTCCACCTGGTCCGAGCCTGCGTTCGTAATGTTAAAGTTATTGTCCGCAACGATGTTCACGTCACCTTGGGAGAAGAAGTTAACGCCCTCGTCGTTGTCAAGATAAACGAAGGCTACCTCATAGCTCGTCTCAGGGGGGACGCAAGCGGCCAAACCCAGGCACATGGCCAATGCAAGGATTATATTTTTGATCTTCATAGCATTAAGTTGTTATCCTCCAATTTCATCCAATTCGAGCCAACGTAGCTCTTTCTCGTCCAACAAGTCCTTAATTTCCTGCAAGCGGTTGCCCATTTCATTCAGTTTCTGGTAATCGGTCTCGTTGTTTAAGGCTTCGGTTAGACTTTGTTTCTCCTTCTCAAGTGCTTCCATCTCTAGCGCAAGCATCTCGTATTCACGCTGTTCCTTGAATGAACGCTTCACCTTCTCGCGCTGCTTTACAGGCTTGGGCTCTTCTTTCTTCTGCGCCGATTTCTCCTTGCGCTCATCTTTTAGTTTGGCATCGAGATAGTCTTTATACTGGCTGTAGTTGCCCATGAAACCTTTCACCATGCCATCGCCTTGGAAGACAAAGAGCTGGTCTACGACTTGGTCCATGAAGAAACGGTCGTGCGAGACCACCAAAAGGCATCCTTTGTAGCCTTGCAAGAAGTCTTCCAGTTTCTGCAAGGTCAACAAGTCCAAGTCGTTGGTGGGCTCGTCGAGGATGAGGAAATTGGGATTTTGAACCAAAATGGTCAGCAGGTAGAGTCGCCGTTTCTCGCCGCCACTAAGCAGAGCCACGGGCTGACGGTGCATCTTGTAAGGAAACATGAAATGCGCCAACAATTGGTCAGCGGTATAGACCTTATCTTTGCCGTAGGTCATCACCTCGGCGATGTCGCGCACGGTGCTAATGACCGTCTTACTCTCATCGAATTGTATTCCTTCTTGACGGTAGTAACCATAAGTCACGGTCTCACCTGTCTTCACCCTTCCCTTGTCGGGCTGCATTGCACCGGTGATGAGGTTGAGGAAAGTGGACTTCCCCACCCCGTTCTTGCCAATCAAGCCGATGCGCTCGCCACGCTTGAAGACATAGTCGAAATCCTTGAGCACCGTCAAGTCACCAAACGACTTCGACACATTGCTGAGTTCCAATATCTTGCCCCCAAGACGCTGCATCTGCAAACCGAACTCAAGGCGTTCGTCCTGCTCCTGGTATTTTGCGCGTTCCTTAAGATCATAAAAGGCGTCGATGCGGCTCTTCGACTTGCCTGTGCGGGCCTGCGGGGTGCTACGCATCCATTCCAACTCGTATTTCAACAGCTGGCTGTTGCGCTCGGCAGTGGCACGTTTCACCTCCTCGCGTTCGCGACTTTTCTGCACATAATAGTCGAAGTTGCCATTGTGGGTGTACATCACGCCTTGGTAGAGCTCAAAGATCTTATTGCACACGCGGTCAAGGAAATAGCGGTCGTGGGTCACCATAAGCAACGTCATGCTCGATTGGGTAAGGAATTTCTCCAACCACTCCACCATCTCCACATCGAGGTGGTTGGTGGGCTCGTCAAGAATCAGGAAGTCAGGCTCATGCAGCAGTACTAAAGCCAAAGCCAGACGCTTCACCTGTCCGCCCGAGAGCTCGTCAACCGACTGCTCCAAGTTGGTGATGGCGAAGCGGGTCAGATATTGCCGTGCCTTGAGGTGTTGTTCATCGTTGAGGTCGGCCAACAAATCCGAAATGCACGTCCCAGAAGGATACACAGGCAGTTGCTCCAAGTAGCCGATTTTGATGTCGTTGGCGTAGGTGATGGTCCCCGAGTCGGGCGACTCCTGCCCTACCAGAATCTTCAGCATCGTCGACTTTCCCGAGCCGTTGGTGGCAATCAGGGCAGTCTTGTCGCCCTTCTCGATGCCAAAGGTAACATCTTCGAACAGCGTCTTGATGCCGTACGACTTGGATATCGCGTTGACCGACAGATAGTTCATTTCGCGAAACGCTTGACGTATTCGATGGGATATTGCGATTTCTCCGAGACCTGCTCCACCGTCATGCCCGATTCGAACAACCGCTTGATGACGGCATCCATAGGTTCACCGACTTCGATGATATGGAAGTCAGGGTCATAGAAACGAACAATGCGTTGACCCCAAGGCGCTTCCTCAACAGGATGGACATACTTTATCTCAGGAAACTCCTTCAGGTATTCAAGGAACTTGTCGAAGTCCTTCTCCTCGAAATACAACTCGGCATTATTCGACTTCCTACGGACCGTATTCGTATGGATCATCGCCTTCCATTTCTTCACCTCTTGCAGGGCGAAACCTCCTTCAAATTGGACGTTCTCTCCAAAGTTGAAGGCAACGCGGTCACCAATCACCTCTTCGTAGAATGTGATGGCTTTCTCCATGTCGGTAACCACCAATAGTGGACATTTGAATTTCAGCATAACTCTAAGTTTTGATACCGCAAAAATAAGAAAAGCCTCGCATCATCAGACACGAGGCTTCAACTTTTTATCAATTAAGTGTCATTTCTTCTCCTTGGGCAGCACTGCAAACTTATAGATGCAAAGCTGGTGGTATTCCTCGCCAGGATTCAGCACCGGGACAGGAGTCAAGCTCTCATGGTTGATGGCATCAGGGAAGAACTGGGTCTCCAAAGCCAGACCTTCACGGAAGTTCAATGGCTTGCCACACTTACCTGTGCCCTTACCGTTGAAGAAGTTACCACTATAGAACTGCAGTCCCACCTGGTCGCTCCAAACCTGCATCTCGCGGCCGCTTGTCGGGTCGGTCAACGTGGCATCCCAAGTGTAGGCCTTGGGGTCATTCTTGTCGACAATCCAGTTATGGTCGTAACCCTTGGCGTATCTGAGTTGCTCATCATCGGCGGCGATGTTCTCACCAATGCGATGCTTCTCACGGAAATCGAAAGGCGTATTCTTCACACCCAAAAACTTGCCATCAGGAATCAGCTGGTCATTGATGGTAGTCATGTAGCGTGAGTTGATTTGCAACTCGTGGTCGAGAATATTCCCATTGCCCTCGCCTTTCAGGTTGAAGAAGGAGTGGTGCGAGAAGTTGCAAAGCGTAGTGCTGTCGGTGGTGGCGGCATAACGAATCTGGAACTGGTTGTCGTGCGTCAAGGTGTAGCTCATGGTCACATCGAGATTGCCTGGGAAACCGTCTTCGCCATCGGCAAACACGGTGTGCATCTGAAGCACGCTGTCGTTAACCGAAACCACATCCCAAACGCGGCTGTCGGCACCGACAAGACCGCCATGAAGTGTGTTCTCTCCATCATTCTTTGTCAATTGATACGCAACACCATTCAAGGAGAAAGTGCCCTTGGAAATGCGGTTGGCACAACGACCCACCACGGCACCAAGATAGCGTTCACCTTCGTTTTTCACATACTTGTTGATATGGTCGTAGCCAAGAACGATATCTTCATAGCTATTGTTGCAGTCGGGCATCCAGAGGGAAACCACACGCCCACCATAATTGGTGACCTGCATCGTCAAAAATCCATTGTGTAAGGTATAAAGAGAAACATTCTTGCCATCAACAATCATATTGAAGTTCTCGGTAGGAATCAACTTGACTTCTTTCTTCTTAGGTCCGCAACTGACTAACAATAAAGCCATTGCAAAAATCGATAATGCTTTTTTCATCTTTTTCGATTTCTATTCTTCTAAAATTGGGCTGCAAAATTACAAAAACTCATTCTATCCTGCAAACAGAATTTTATTTTGTTCTAACTACACCCTGATAGTCAACCTCTTTGTGTTTGCGCAAAAAATCAATTATCATTTCCTCGGAGGTCTTGAACATGCTCCGGCCTTCATCCTCACTTTCAATATTAACCGTTGAGGCCATATAGCTGTTGAATGCCACTTTATATACCTTGTTTGTGGAGAAATTCGCCCCATTCATGTTGACCCACACGCTTCTACCATCGTCGCTCACCGTATAGGTCATGCCCGAAACGTAGGAAGGAAAGCCGCCGTTTTTTCTGTAGGAATTAAGGATGAACTTCTTCACCTGAGCGCCAGTCATCTGATAAACAACCACCTCGTTGTTGAACGGGTCGATGCTGTAGACGTCCTTCACCGTGATGGGGCCTTTCTTCAGGTAGTTGACGCGAACGCCGCCCGTATTCTGGAAGGCGAAGTCGGCGCCACTCATCTCGCGAAGGGCATCCGTCATCATGCATCCGATTTCCTCTGGGGTCTCAAACTTGGTCTTTGCTATCGCAATGGGCTCGTTCAAGGCAGGAGCATCGTTGAATTCATTCAATAGCTTCTTGATTTCGGGTTTTTCCTTGCGCACCTTATTAACGTCTAACACGACAGCCTCCTTCCCCACGACTTTACGGTCTTTCATTCTGATTTTCAGCAAGGTGGCATACTTCAAATGCGAGCCTGACTGGGTAATCAAAACGCCGTTGGTCTCAGACGGATTCTCGATCAAGGTATGGCTATGACCTCCAATGACGACATCGATCCAAGGATTGGCTTGGGCAAGCTCCAAGTCATCCTCAAAACCGCAATGCGAGAGCAGAATCACCACATCGTTCTCGTTTCTGAGGTATTTGTAATCGGGCAACACCACTTTAGGATTTTTGAAGCTCACCAGCTTCAACTTATCAGGATGCGCTCCTGGGATGCCGTCGTGACGGACTTCAATCATGCCCACCACGGCCATCTTCACCCCATGTTGCTCCATGGTCACAAAGGGTTTGATATCGAGATTGACCGCCGCAGGAATAATGACATTGGCACAGAGGAATGGGAAATTAGCCCGTTTGATGTCGTTACGCAAGTTGTCGACGTCACCGTCCCATTCGTGGTTGCCTACCGTGGTAAGGTCGAAGCCCGTTTTGTTCATCAGCTCAATCATAGGATAATTGACGGGGTCGTATTGGTCGTTGATCGGATTGCCTGTGCGGTTGTCGCCAGCCGAGAAAAGCAAAAGGTCGGGATAGATGGCACGAAGGCTATCCACCATAGTGGCGAACTTGGGGAACATGTCGATGTTGGCGTGCATGTCGTTGACCGACAGGATGGTGATTTCGGTCTCATCTGCAGCGGGTTGGTTTCTTGACGATTCAGATGGGCTATCCGGTTGATTGCGAAGGACAAGATACAAGACCACCGCCACCAAGGCGAGTGCTAATAACAGTTTCTTTTTGTTCATAAGCCGACAGATTTGCGGCAAAGATAGGGATTTTTTGCATGCAAAAGGATGCGGAAACTTTCTTACCTTAGAAGATACTCTTAGACAAATCCGAATTCTGCAACACAATATGCTTGGTCTTTCAACGAACCCCATATCTCCCCGCACGATAGGGTATATCTTACGGCAGGGAAATATGGGACTGGTGGGGAAAGGATGGGGACGGTTTAGGAGGTGTTAACCGTTCATCGGGACATTCATTTCGTAACTACCAGTTTTCCGGTGTGGATCAACTCTCCGCAGCGGACGGTGTAAACATAGACGCCGTCAGCCAAGCCGCGCAGGTCAAGCACCTTCTGTCCCTGGCTGCCGTCCAGCTCGGTCGACACCACCGACACGCCGAGGGTGTTGGCAATGGTGACCGTGGCCTTGGATGTCTTGGCGGGCAAGGCGTAATCCACCGTTGCCCATGTGGCGGCCGGGTTGGGGCTTACGCTGACAGTGAAGCCCATGGCTTCGTTCACGGAAGCGCTCGTGGCATTGCCCATGCCCCTGTCCCCTCCATCACCATCATCGGGCATTGTCGGGCAAGAGTAGGTCATCACGTAGTCGTCCGATATTTCAGACAACATGGCTTCGGCCATTGCCCTGGATGTGCCGGTTCCGTATGTGGCAATGCTGTCCACCATCGAAGCCTCGGCCTCCGTCAGCCCTGACACGTTTCGGTTCTCGCTGTTGAGGGTCTGGTGGAGTGTGATCAGGCGCATGTAGTCCGCATGGTCGGCAAGGGCGTTGCCTTGCAGCCCGTATAGTGCGGGCAGCATGTTGGCCAGGGCGAAGGCATGGACGGAGTCGCCTTCCTGAAGGTAGGAAGCGACAATCATCCTGTCGGAGGCGATGTTGCCCATGTTGCCGAGCCATGTGCGGAGCTCCGTTGGATTGGCAATGCTGTCGTCGAGGTTGCTGCGCACGATGTCGCCAGCCGCGAGGCTGTAGTCGTGTTGGTATTGGGCCATCTGTGCCTGAAGGGCGGTGCGTGCGGTGAAGCCCGAGGCAATCTGCCTGAGCAGGTCAACCATGTAGGCGGGAAGCGGGTTGTCCTTGTTCTCGAGATAGCTGATGAGGGTGTCTTTCTTCAGTTCGTCAGGGTTGGCGGCGAGAATCTCGAACAGCACGGGGTCGGTGAACACGTCGTCGCGGTCGGCGGCGGTGGTCAGCACCTCGCCCGATACGTAAGGAGAAAGGCCAAGCAGTTGTGCGCGCAGCCTCCACATGTCGGAGGAGGTGGCGTTGTTGATGTCGGCCACCTGCGCGGGAGTGCTTCCGCCGTCGATGCGGCTCTCATAGAGCTGCAGGAGGCTGGAGTAGGTCGCGTGTGCCGAGAGGTAGTCCGACTCCAATGCGGCCTTCTCGGAAGACGACTTCACCACGGAACCGCCGTTCCCGTAATGCGTCAAGCACCTGTTGGAGTTTCGGGTGTCAAAGGCATCCACACGGTGAAGCAAGGACGTGGCGGGCGTCTGGTCGGAGTCGTTGATGTCGTAGTAGTATGTGATCTTCTGGTTCCCGTCATTGTAGAAATGATAAAGGCTTCCGTCGAAGGTGTTGCCTGCGGGCATTGTTGCCGAGCCTTGCGAGGAAGCGACATCGCCGATGCTGCCGTCCTTCAGCACACAGAAGTCGATGGCATTGCCCGAGTTCGTGTTGCAGGTGTAAGTGAGGCCAGAGGTGGAAGTCTTATTGTCGCCGACGGCCACATTGCCGCAGCGCAGGTTGGCGAACGAGTTGCGGTAGATGTCGTTGGTTCCCTGGGAGTTGACAATTACAATGCCATAGGGCGAGCCGGTATTGGTCGCTCTCGGATGAAAGGTGTTCTCCTCGATGCAGAACGCCGACAGTCCGTCGGCATAGATGCCGAAGTCGCAATCGGAGCCGCAGCCGACGTTGAAGTCGTTGCCCACGATTATGGCGTAATCTGTGTTGAGCGCGTAGATGCCGCAGGTGTTGTTGTCGAACAGGGAGTTCCTGACGGTGAACATGCGAGCCGCGCTGCCGTCGTTGGAGGCATGTATGCCTCGGTGGAAGCCTTGGAAGGAGGAAGGAATGAGATACTCGTCAGGGCAGGGAAGGACGTTGCTGTTTTCGCAATATGAGTTCACAGTGAAGCCTGCCTCATAGGCGCCGATGCCCATACACCACAGGGAAACGCCCGGAATGTTTCTGTTGACCGAGAATTCGCAGCCCAAGAAGCTGATGCCTTTGACATGTTCCATGTCAACATGTTTGGAGAACGTGGTTGTCCCGAGGTAACTGGCGTCGATTGAGAAGGAGCAGTTGTGGAAGAAAGAGTTATAGGGCATTTCCTGCTCGTCATTTATGTAGGAATAGTTGGAGTACCAAAGGGCGTGAACGGACTTGGCGTTGTTGCGGAAGGTGGCGTCGGTGGCATGGATGATGCCGCCGGTGGTGTTGTAATGTCCTGGCCTCCACAGCTCCACGGCGCATATCGCATTTTCGATGGTGGCACCGTTACGCATCTCCAGATAACCTTGTCCATAGCTGCCGTTGGTCTCGTACTGGTGGGTGCTACTGTTGCCCCAGACTTCTATGCCTTGCCACATATTATCACACAGACCCGTCAATAAAGCTCCGTAGTCAAGAATTAATTTACCACCTGGCTTAATAATGATTTTTGTTGACCCGCCCATATATATTGTGTTAATTATTGTAAGTGTACCTCCATCTTCAATAATTACATCATGGTCAAGATACTTCTCGCTACCCTACAATGTTTCTCCAATGATGTACTCAGGTATAGACGAATATACATAATTGTTGCACATAACCATACATTCGTATTTTTCATTGTAGGGACCTATCAAAGGAGATGAATCATCGCAATCCTCTTCGTCTGGACAGTTGGGACAAGTGGCCGGTTTAGGACCGATTCCCCAATTGTAATAACCATCGCCATCAACATCCAAACAAGCAACACCCAATCCATCGTATAAAAGACTTGAAATTGGGACCTCAACACTAAACGCATCAACATATGTAAACAATGTATATGTTTCATTTCCTATCATTATTGTATTATGGCTGTTTGCATCAATAATAACCTTGCAAAAAGGACTTCTATCATACCCATAATCGGCATAACTTTGTTTAAATATATAATAAGGTTTACCAATATCAGGAGAATTGGCATCAACAACCAGTTCGTGCTCATTTCCCTCTTCAAAATTCCCATATAATATCGGGTCTCCTGCTTTGACAACGCCAAACCCAACCATACTCATAGCATGTCCCCATTTTTTCATTCTGCATGCAAGAGCCCCCTTTGTTATCAGATTTGTTTTAATTGTATCCTCTCCTCCAAAATATTCTGATCTATCCGAAATACTAACAATTTCATTAGGGTTTTCACATTTATATGGACTTTCACATGGGATTGTTTGTCTTGGATAAAAATGGAAACAGTTTTCACCAACAATTCCTTCCTCTGCAATATACTTTAATGCTTTTTTTACTGAGCCACCACTATCCCATGTTCCAGCATCACTACACGATATAATGTCTTGTACTGATAATTCATCATTAATTTGTCTATTGAAGTAGAGGTTTACCAATGCCTCTGTTGTGAATTGTGCTGTAAAAGCCCAACATTCAGCTGCTCTTTGCCCGTATCTTCTTCGAGGTATCCACCCCGAACCATCAGAATTGTAATAATAAGAATCTGAATTTTGAGAGCCATGTCGTGTGCGCCAATCAAACTCCTTTACTATATTATTGCTTGCAGGAGGCGTGGTGTCGTTCAAGGGGGAATAGTATCCATAAGCATAGTAATCCCATCCCTGGAGATTAGGCAAATCATTTCCAAACATTGCTTTCTTGTCACGATACCTTAAATTGGAAAGATAAGTGGTGTCAGCACGCCAAGCCTTTTTATGATCAGATAGCTTTGCATTAATTCTTTCCACAATTTGAAGGTTTTTTGAAAGAAAAACAGAATCAGAAACAGAAGTCACCTCGTTTTTAATTGTATACGTGCAATTGTTTTTGATGTTTGCAAGATAAAATGCAGCATCACATAGAGTAACAATGAGGGAACACGGCACAATTTTATACAATGCAGCAGTCTCAAAAGCAGCTCCTTGAAATTGACTGTTTTTTTCTGTCGAATATAGGCTGTTACGTTCATAAACCAACCATTCGTTTTCGTTATCATCAACTAACACTACTCTGATAAAAGCGGTGTCTGAAAGAAGTTGTCCTTCACCATCTATGCTAAGACCATAACTATGGGTTTGGATACCAAATGGCTGAAGAGTATCACTACAATTAAAGTTTTTGTTGATATTGTAGGTAGTAATTTGTGCGCTCATTTTCAAGCACATCAAACTTAATAGCAATATTGTTATCTTTTTCATCTTTTCACTATTTTATAATTCATCACCTGAGCCCCCATCACTATCTGAACTACATACATGCCTTTGGGTTTATCGGCAAAACTTATGTTTAAGGAGTTATCTTTGGTTTCAAATGTGCAAATAACTCTTCCTGCCATATCAATAACCTTTGCCGTTTTTGTTCCTTCCAATGGTTGCCGAAAGTCAATTTGGAGGGCGTTAACTACCAATGTGTTTATATGAACCGTTTTTTCTTTTTCGTATTCATCAACAGACAAAATTTCATAATCACACTCCGTATCAGATACGATTAGTGACGAGCCATCTTCTGAATAACAACGAATCTGGCTGTGCTTACAAGGAGGAGGCCCTTCCAAATCATAAAACGGGAATACGGATCTGTCTAAGCCTATGCCTTCGATGATATTGTTAATATAGAAGTAATCGTCAATCGTGAAGGTGTGCAGCACTTTCCTAATGCTTCCATCTTCCAGTATCATGGTTGTAGTGTCGATGACATAAACTTCAACATCGTATTTTGGAGCAAACCAACTTTCCCCAGGATTCTTGTCAAAGTCGTATAGTAGAAGACGTTGTCCGTTCTCCACTTCATAGATTTGGTTCCCCTCTTGGGTAATATAACGTATTTCGGTATAAGGACTGATTAGACCGTCACAGTCGAGATTCTGGAAAAATTCGATTTCCTTACATTCCCATCCGTTGATTTCAACGGTTTCTAACGAGCGGAATCTATCATATGCGATACCAGAATAATTCCATCCTTCCCTATATAGGCGTTCATAATACCATTCCGCTCCCACAGGAGCGAATTCATGCGTTTGTGCCCCTGCCACTCCTGCCACAAGTAGCAGCAGGAGCAAAAAGAATTTGTCGTTCAAGTTATGTAATCTGTTCATTCTATTAGAGGTTTTATTTGATAATGGTGCTTGCAAAGATATAGAAATTCATCCAGTTATCATAACGCATAGATGCATTTTTCCACGCAAGTGCCTACTCTTTCACCACCTTGTCCGAATAAGTCTTCCCGTCCTCCAAGGTGACCTTCATCAGGTATTGCCCTGGTGCGAGGCCTTGCAGGTTGATGCTTTCTATGCCCTCACTTTGCGTGTGCACCAAGCGCCCTTGCATGTCGTAGAGCTCGACTCGGGTGGGCTTCACGTCGGGCGAGTACTGCAGGTGGAGCTGGTCTTGTGTGGGGTTGGGGTAATAGCTGTAGGGACGGATGGCAATACTTCCGTCTTTAACAGTTGTCAGCCCTTCGTCGGTAAGGAAGAAATGGAAGATTCCAGCACCGGCCTGCATGAGAGGGGAGGCATAGCCCACGATGTATATCCCTGCTTCATTCCCCTCGTTGTCGTTCAGCATGCTGGAGTGCATGCTACTATATGGGTCGTAAGCCATAGCTTGGTCATAGCAATAGCGTTTCCATATCAGGTTCAAGTCACGATCCATTTTGGCTACAGTCATGGTCGGCTTATTGTTCGGTGTAGGTTCTCTATAGACCAGATAAAGATTGCCGTCGGATGCCTTCTGGAAACACATGCAACGCGCTTCGGTCTCGGGGCCAGGTTGGTCATTGAAATGTACCAAAGCCTTCCGCTGCATGGTGCGAAGGTCATAACGCGCCACAGCCAATCCTCTTTCTGTTTCGTCATATACCCAGGTCGAATCCCTGGTATAACGCGCCGCGACCAGCAAATCTCCTTCATCTGGGATGACAAAAGTGCCATTCATGTTGGAATCGTTAAACCAAAAACTTTCCATAACTTGGATGTAGACCGAATCAAAATAGACTACGTTTTCCAACTGTTTGTTGACGACATGATAGTTTTTCACATGAAATGTGGAATCAATGACATAGAACAGAAGATTCCGGTCTGAATTGATGGTCCATTGGAAGTATTGTCCTGACGGAGAGTCAAACTCTCCCATCGTTATGAGGAAATTCTGGTTCTGGGGCAGCACGGCGGTATGTTTCAATGTTCCGTCAAGGCCAACACGTGCTATGTGGCACACATAACTCCCATCGAGGCTTTCTGTGTAGTATTTAATGATCAAATCGTTCCGACTATCCATCATATAACTATGGCGATGATCGAAAGATACCGTGTCGCACAACTGAACCACGATATCCTCGGCAGCGTTGATGTTGAGGTCGTTGTCTGTGAAGTGCGAGATACGCAATGCTGTGCCGCCGTCGCCGTCGGGCTCGATGTTGACCCGCAGGTTGCCTCCGCCAAGAGGGTCTTTGACTAACAGGTAACTAGGTGGAAGGCTGTCGGCCACAAACAACGAGTCGACATACTGAAGCTCAGTGGGTGACGCCTTATAGAAAACGTTGCCTACGACGACGGGGTTGTTGCCGTCGAGAGAGGCCACCAAAACGTCTGAAACAACGTCGCCGTCGCTTTGTTGCATGCAGTTCCGGATGTTAAAGATGCGATAGCCAGGATGATGGAACGGGATGAAACCCATGTTGACATCTTGGGCGTGGGCTACAATGGCCGCGAGAAGAAAGACCAAGGATAAAAGTGTTCTTTTCATGCGAGTGTTCCTTTTTTGCAAAAATAAACAAATTATTTTTGTAAGAGCGTTTCAAAGAAAAAAAACTTGGATCACTATTCTGATTGAAACGCTCTTTGATCTGATTTAGTAATCATTATCTCCAGGTATAGGATCATGCCATTGTTTTATTCCATATTCTACAGTAAGTTCATGGTATTGTTTGGAAAGATGTTCCCCTTGGAAAGGAGGTTCATATATACAGGGAGATACGGTCCATCTTAAAATAGACTCACCCGTTGGGCAATTATCACATCCCAAGCCCAAATATGAATCTAAAAGATAACACATTATGTCTACCAAATCGTCATCGACTGTGCAACTGGCAAATATTCTTGAATTCTTATAACAAGGAGAGCCGTATGGATCGATATAGTCTCGATAATAAAAGAACGTGCTAGTTAAAGGCGTAAAATAGTAAATGCCATGATCTAAGGGTAAATGACTAATAACCAAATTCAAGACACGTTGTAACTCCATTGTACCAGTCGTTGAAAATGGATACGACACTAAATTAAAGTATGAATAACAATTCAACAAAGCGTCATATTCGTTTTGATAATACCAACAATGGTCTCCAAGATCTTTTGAACCATTGCTGAAAGTAGTCATAAGGGAAATAAGGACTTGCCCATTTTCAGCGATTGATGCTCCAATGAACCGAAAATGCTTGTTGTCAAGCGTAAGACTGTGATAGAATTTGTCAATGCCCATGTGGATTTCCTCATAAGTGCTTGCCAAGTCGCTTAAAAGGATTTCGCCATCTGTGACATTCACATGGGCATAAAGCGTATCAAAACGCACATCGTTGTATTCGACATTGGCATGGCCGAAGTCATAGTTGGCTAAACTGGAGAGGTGCCATGCAGCATCTTCAAGCGTAAGGGACTCGTCTTCGCCTTTGGCGGTGGAATTCATCTTCTGTTTAAAGTCTTTAAGGTAGGCATTCATGTCTTCAATCTCTCGTGGATTGAAGGTTTGCGCTGATTCATTTTTGTTGCCCGTAAAGGCGCTTGCGGTTTCTTTCTTGCAAGAAACCACGGCAACCGAAATGGCTGCTACCACTAATAAGGTAGAGATGAAAAAACTTTTCGTTTTCATTTTTCTAATGTTTTAGTTGTTAATAATTTAATTGATGGATGTTGATTTAATTATTCATGTTCAAAATCGCCTTCGGCATAGCCTTCGGTGTTTGTGAGTACTACAGTATAGGTTCCTGTAGCGTAATTTGTTATAGGAATAATGACCATTTGTTGCATAGCAGTGTTTACAACAGTGCTGTAAACAAGGTTTCCAGATGGGTTGTGGAGAGTAATGTTCACATTGCCGAAGTTTTGATTAAAATAGAGGTAAACGGCATTGTTAGTTGCTCCCGCTTCAATGTCATCAGGACTAGCACTGTAATTCAACCTGCCCAGCAATGCAATAGCTTCTGCTTCAGAAGGAATGTGGTTGTCTTCCTTAACCACACTTATAAGTATTTGTTGTGGGTGTTGTGTGTGGAAGGACTGTGCGCCCCAAATGCAGAGCCCCAAGGTGTAAAGGCCTACAAGAAATAGTGTTCCGTTCTTCATAACTGTTAAGTTTAATTGTTAATGATTAAAATAGTTCATTTTGTACATACAAAAGTAGTGTGCTTAATAAGCTTTACGAACCCCCATTCCGAACTTTTATTCTTTATATATATTGTAAATAGTTGATATATAGAAAAATAATGTCTATTCTATTCCGAACTATTTTTCCATCTTTTCCGAACTTTTTTGGGTTCGCAGGCGGTATTAGCTCTTTTCCGCCATTTTTTTCTTCACGCTTGTGCGCAATTTATCTACCATGAAAATGCTAGTGTTTAGCAATAGAGCAGTGTCTTCCCTTGAAGCATCCACATAAGTCAAAAGGAGAACCTTCTGTTCCGTTTCTGTCAAGTCAGGGTGTTGAAAAACAAGTTCTTTCCTCATTCCAGGAAATTGCTTGTCGAAGGCTTTCAACATGGCATCCCAATATTCCTGATCACCTAAAACACTGTGTTTCAATGCGTCGAACAACGCTAAATCATTCTTATGAGTAAGATAAACCGCCATCTTCTGCATAACTTGTTGTTCTTTCAGCAAGGCTTTTGAAAGCTTTTTGTCACTAGCCACATACGCGTTTTTATACTTTTCAACTTGATTAGCAAGGGTTTGGCGCACTTCTTCCATTTCCTGATGCCTTCGCTCCAAATCGTGATGTGCTTTCTTGATGGCTTCGCTTTGCTTGGCTATTTCCTCGTTATCGTGCATGAAACGAAGCAAACTGGCTTTGATTTCAGCTTCCTGCCTTCTAATTCTCGCCAAACGTATTTGGGAAATGGCATACGCCAATAACACCCATGCAACTAACACACTCAGAATGATGATTAAACGTTGTCGTTGAATCACTTTCAAATGCATTTCGTTTTGTAAGGCTTCATAATCATATTTTCGTTGGATGCCGTAAACGTTGGTTTGTTCGCGCTCGTCCCTCACTCTGTTAAGCCATTTTATATAGAGTTTCCAATAATATAGAGCCATAGAATCCTCATTTTGAATCTCAGCAAATTTAGATAGAGATTCGTATGCCGAAACTCTTGTTTGAGCTTTTACATTAGTTTTGGGCAAGAGAGTATTGACTAGCTCATAATGCAAGGCGGCAGAATCCTTTTCTTGCGCTACAACAAATACATCAGCTATATTCAAATTGAACAACAATAGTTCAGTATCGTCAAGATTTGATTCTATTCCAATCTGTCCAAGACAAGCTATAGCTCGGTCGTATTCCTCTTGCAGACGGAATAGTACAGCATAGTTATTCAATGCTTTTCGCTTTATTTTATTATCATGAGTTTTTTGGGCAAATACCAAACTCTGTTTTAAGCTAATTTCTGCATTTTCATATTCACCAAGAACCAAATAGCATACTGCTAGCATATTCAGCGATAAAGCCCTTTCGGAATAGTAATTGCCAAAGTTGTGTTCAGAATGGTTTATAACAACAAGGGCTTCCTTATACATACCGTCATTGAGTAACATTTTTCCCATCCAATACTGCGCCTGAGCCACAGCAAGGCTATCCTTAGCAAGTTCTCCATAATGCTCCGCATCCTTAAACGACCTCATGGCCTCCTCCTTTTCGTTATAGTGCTGCTGCACGAAGCCGCTGTAGAGCGCGGCATGGGCGGCCTTGGCATATTGTTTCTTTTTTGCGAAATACTCTGCGGCGCGTTCAAGGTCTGGGCTGGTGGAGAGAGTGGTGTGCTCGTCAAAGAAATCATCGTCCATCACGGGCGATATGGCGTTTCCGTGGTCGCCAAACAAGGCCTCGGCCTGCAACAGTGCCATGTCCATGCGCTCTCGCTCGCTGAAATAGACAGGCATGCGCAACACACTGTCGATCAGACGGGCGGTGCTGTCAGGCAGGGTGTCGGCCAGATGTTCGGCACGGTCCACCATGCGCCGCGCCTCACGCGTGGGCGCGTGGCAGGCGGCACAAAACAGCAACAACAGAAACACAATATGTATCCTATGCTTTCCCATCCTTGTTTCAACCCGCAAATTTAAGAAAAAAGTATTACCTTTGCGCCGTCATGTCGAAGAAAAACAAAACCGATTACCCAAGCGGGAGCCGCACGAGTTGGAAGGTGGTCATCACCTATCTATTCGTCCTGGCCCTTTGTGCGGCTTTGTTCTACTATATCTTCAACCTGCGAAAGACCATCGAGAGCCAACGCTCCAACATCAACACGCAACACGATGCACTCAACTGGGTCAACCAGTTCACCAAAAACGTACACGGCGCACAAAACGCGGCCAACCTCTACGCCTTCACCGAACAAGTGAAATACAAACGCGAGTTCAACGCCTACCGCGACGACATCAAGACCCAGACCGACTCGCTCATGAAATACGAAATCAGTGAAGACAACAAGATGATGGTCAGCGAAATCGAGAAACTAATCAACAGCAAGGGCCGACTCAGCAACGAGCTGTCGCGCCAGTTCCACGACTTCAACCCCCTTGCCGAGTTCGACCGCACCATCGACGACTACATCCCACCCCAGCCCGAAGAGGAAATCGTGGTCACCACCGTTTCGAAAGACACAGTCATCCACGTCCCGAAAACCGAGAAGAAAGGCTTTTGGAACCGCGTGGGCAACGTCTTCAGCCCCGACAAGGAGGAAGACAGCGTCGTCCACATCTCCATCGAACGCACCGACACACTCCGCATCCAACACCAAGGCCAAGACTCAGTCAACATCCTGGCCAACCTACGCGTGCTCTCCGACAGAGCCAAGACCGAATACTGGAAAAAAATCAAGGATTACGAGAAAAAGACCCAGGAACTGGTCAAGGCTGATAACCAACTCTCCGAGCAAATCTCCTCCCTGCTGATACGCCTCAACCAGGAAATCCTTGACTCCACCGTCGCCGAAATCGAGAAAAGCGAACTCATCATCCAAGAAAACACCCGTACCTCCATCCTCATAGGAGCCGCAACTTTCATCCTCATCATCATCTTCATTATCTTGATTATCAGCGATGTCAACAAAGGCTACCGTGCCCGTCGCGCCGCCGAGGAAGCCAAGAGGAAGACCGAGGAAATCATGGAAAGCCGCCACAAGCTGCTGCTTTCCGTCTCACACGACATCAAGGCGCCGCTGACCTCCATCATGGGTCACGTGGAACTCATGGACAAGAACAACAACGAAAAGGAAATCGTTTCGATACAGCAGTCGGCCGACCACATCCTCAACCTGCTCAACAACCTGCTGGAATACTCCAGCCTCGAACAAGGCAAGCTGCAAGTCAGTAACGAGAACTTCGACATCGGACAACTCTGTGCCGAGATTTCCGAGATGTTTGCCCCCATCGCACGACACAAGAACCTGGAATTCCAATTCGAGAACAACATCGAGCCCAACACCCTGCTCAACTCCGACAAACTGAAAATCAGGCAAATACTCACTAACCTCATCTCAAACGGCATCAAATACACCTTGGAAGGCAGCGTCAGCTTCAAAGCGAGATTGGGGCGCAGTCTGGTCGTCTTCGACATCATCGACACCGGCGTGGGCATCCCTGAGGACAAGCTGGAAGAGGTGTTCAAGCCTTTTGTACGCATCGAGACTTACAACCAGTTTGCCGAGGGCAGCGGCTACGGCATGTCGGTCGTCAAAGGTCTCGTCGACCTCCTTGGCGGCGAGATCCACACCGAATCGGAGGTGGGCAAAGGCTCTCATTTCGAGGTCAGGATCCCAGTGGAAGTCCTGGAGCAACAAGTTGAAGACAAGGGCGAAGACACTGACAGCAGAAAAAGCCTCAACATCTTAGTCATCGACGACGACAACACCCTGCTATCCGTCATCGACAACATGCTGCACCGTCTCGGTCACCAAGCCATCCCCTGCCGTTCGATGAACGACTTGGACAATGCCTTGCAGCAAATCCAAGAATACGACTACATCCTCACCGACCGCGAGATGGGTGCTGTGAGCGGCAACGACATCCTTTTCCTGGTCAAGGAAGTCGACAACAAGAAGCCCGTCATCCTGATGACCGGCCGCATCGAGTACAACACCGAGAAAGCCCATGAGGAAGGCTTCGATGGTTTCCTCCAGAAGCCCTTCAACCTAAGGCAGTTGGAGAACCTGTTTGGAAGTGTCGCCACCACTGAAAACGAGGGCGAGACCGCCTTCCCCGACTTCCCGGCCTTCAGCGAGATGATGGGCAACGACAAGGAAGCCATGACCGACATCCTTCGGGTCTTCGTGCAGTCCACCTCAGATGACTTGGTCGCGATGAATGCGTTGATTGAAAAAACGGATTTCGTTGAGATGCAAAGTCTTTGCCACAAGATGCTGCCCATGTTCAAGCAGTTGGAGCGCGACACCACCTTCCTCGCCCGGATGAACGCCATGCGCGGCAAGGGCGAGACGGAAGAAGATTATCCGAACTGGAAAGAAGACGCCACCCAATTCATGACCCAAACCGACGAATTGATGGATTTGCTGGCTGAGAAGTATGGGATTGAGTGAGGATGCACTGCTTTGCCGTTTATGTGGCCAGCAAGAGTAAACCATGAAACGACCAGCGCAAGACCTTAAGCGTGATTATTAATGCATTTCAACACTATTCCCGACCATTTTTGATACAATTCGACTGCTTCCTCAATGTGTCTGTTACGGGTCTCTTCTTCAAACTTGTCGTAATAATCTGCTTTGATGGTAAGATGGTTGCCAAATCCCAAATAGATGGCCTTCCAGCCTTCAGGTGCTTGATGATTGACGACACCTATTTTACAGACTTTCAAAACAGGCACAATTTCCATGAGCTGGTCATAGCTCACACCATTGTAGCAATAGTTTGTGTGGTAATACTGTCCCTGCGCATCAATAATCTCAACCCCTCCAGGATCCCCCATCGCACCAGGTTGCGCAAATAAAAAGGCGACAATGTCGAGCGAACAATAATCCTTGTAATTGGATTCGGTGATTTCTATACAATCAGTCATGGCTTTTTTCTTATGATGTTGATAATTAAATCTCGTATCGTTTGTCTTTCGACTTTGCAAAGTTAATGACAAAACCATGTTTTTCGCAAGGGGTGATGATAACTTTTTTCCAACTCGTCAATTTTTGTCTATTTGGGTGCATCCGCCGCACTCCCAACAGATCCATTCGACATAAGAACACCACGACCGAGCACAAAAACACAGTATTATTCGCAAAGACATGGCTTTTTTGTATTTTTGTGGCCATTATTAAACAAAAAAAAATGAAAAGGATTATAACGATTATTGCGTTTGCAGCTACGATAGCGCTGTTGACCTCCTGCAAGAAAAAGGAAGTCCGAGTGGTAATGGAAACCACAAAAGGCAACATTGAAATGAAACTTTACGATGCCACGCCGTTGCATCGCGACAACTTCAAGATGCTGGTGGAGGAAGGAGCCTATGATTCACTGCTCTTCCATCGTGTGATTCGCGACTTTATGATTCAGGGCGGCGACCCGGATTCGAAACATGCTGAACCCGGTGTTCTGCTCGGTGATGGTGACAGGCCTTACACCATACCAGCCGAATTCAGGCTCGATGAAGGGATATTCCATCGTCGTGGCGTGTTGGCAGCCGCTCGCGAAGGTGACGATGTGAATCCAGAGCAGCGTAGTTCCGCCATGCAATTCTATATTGTATGGGGGAAAGCCTTTGACGATGAAAGCCTGGACCGCGTTCAGAAACGAATTGACGACTATACAAACGGTCGGGTAAAACTCACTCCTAAGATGCGCGAAGTGTATAAGACCATCGGAGGAACGCCACACTTAGACGGTCAATATACCGTCTTCGGCGAAGTCGTTTCCGGTCTCGATGTGGTAGATGCCATACAACAAGTGGCTACCGACACCAACGACCGGCCTGTTGAAGATGTCCGAATCATTCGTGCTTATCTGCGATGATGGCGGCTGTTAGGGTGTTTATGCTGATTATGCCCTCGCAGCATTCTGTCCATTGTACAGCATCTGTTGCATACCCAGATAGAATCCCCTAATCTGCTCAGGCTGCATATTGAGTTGGTTCACTGCATCTGTCGCTGAGTGGTATTTCATGTCAATGAGCATTGGCAGATTTTCCGAAGTCAATTCCTTAAAGCCATTTCGCACATATAGTTCCATAACATAGTTCACGAAATCCACTTGCGCGGCGGTGTACTTCTTCCGTGCCTGCTCCTTCAGGATCTCGGCTCTGCGTCGGCGGTCTATCGGCGTTGTATTGTAGGCGAGATAGGCCAACACATCCAGCATGTCACAATTCTCCATTTCAAGGAATTTGCGCGTCATTTCCAGCTTGTCCTCAGGGAAACCGCTTTGAGCCAACACATCCAGCAGTTGCTCGCGGGTGTCGGGCTGCGACCAACGTTTACGCAAGTCATCTTCACCAGCGAGAAAATGCGGCAACATACCAAAGAGTTTCTGGATATATTCTTGGATGCTTATCAACTCGTCACCAAACTGTATGCGCTCATCCCAGTCCGTGTGCAGGGTCAGTTCGCGCGTCGATGATAGTTTCACTTTTACCGTCTTTTTCTGATGTCCACCTGGACAGGTGCAGGGCAGGTGACCACAAATAGGACAAGGTTGTGGCGTTTCCCAGCCATAATTTTCATGCGATTTATTGTCTCTACCCTCTTCGTTATTAGGATAAGGCTGCCGTTTGTTGCAGGTGCAAGGATAATTACCACACACCGGACAGAATGGGTCACCGTCCCATTCGGCATCCTTGAAGTTCTTCGAAGCACCCACAAAGTCGTACACCGTGAAATAGTATTTATCGGTAAACAATCGCGTACCGCGACCCATAATTTGCTTGAATTCCACGATGTTGTTCACCGGACGCATCAATACGATGTTGCGCACATTACGGGCATCCACGCCCGTCGATAGTTTTTGCGAGGTGGTGAGGATGGTCGGGCGCAGGTAGTCGTTGTTTTGGAACTGTTTCAGCTTGGCTTCGCCTTCCTTACCATCGTCGCTGGTCACGCGCTCGCAATAGTTCGAGTCGGGCACCTTCTTGTATTGGTTGATCATGTCGCGAATCACCATCGCATGGTGTTGGGTGCAGCAAAACACAAGGGTCTTCTCGTCCTTGCCTATTTGCCCAAGCAATTCTTTGACACGGTGCTCGTCGCGCTGGCGAATTTCGATGTTGCCATTATAGAAGTCTTGCTCGGTGTAGGTCTTTTCATGGTCGATTTCGCCTTCCACGTCGTCGTTGGGGTCAAACTGGTAGGTGTCGATATTGCTGCTCGAAATCTTCACGCGATAGGGTGTCAAAAAGCCATCTTCGATGCCTTGCTTCAGCGAATAGGAATAAACGGGGGCGCCAAAGTACTTGTAAGTGTTGGCGTTCACCGTCCTGCGCGGTGTGGCGGTCATGCCAAGCTGCACCGCAGGCTCGAAGTAATTCATCAGCTGCCGCCACTCGCTTTCGTCGTTGGCTCCTCCCCTGTGGCATTCGTCGATGATGATGAAGTCGAAAAACTCAGGCGGATATTGCTTGTAGTAAGGCTGTCCCGTCGGGTCGTTCGACATGATGGTTTGGAAAATGGTGAAATAGAGATGGCGCGCCTTTGGCACACGGTCATGGTGCTTGCTGTCGTGAAGCAAGTCGGGCGTGATGCGCTCCATCGCGTCCTCGGGAAACTGCTCAAAGTCGTTCTTGGCTTGGTTGGCGAGGATGTTGCGGTCGCTGATGAACAGAATGCGGGGCTTCTGCTCTGTGCCGCGTGTGTTCCAGTTGGTCTGATACAGCTTCCAGCAGATTTGGAAGGCAGTATAGGTCTTGCCCGTTCCCGTGGCCATGGTGAGCAGGATGCGTTGTTCGCCTTTGGCAATAGCTTCTAATACCTTGTTGATGGCAATTTCCTGATAGTAGCGCGGCTCGCGTCCGCCACCACGGTTCATCGGACAGAGGTTGAACTTGTCGCGCCAAGGATTGGCCTCCACAAAAGTCATCGCCCACAACTCCTGCGGTGAAGGGAACCTGTCGGCAGGGCCTTCTTTGGAGGGGATGATATAGTTGCCTTGGGCATCTTTCACACCCATGTCGATAGCCCAAATCTCGTCTCCGTTGGTGGCGTAAGTGTAGCGGATATGAAGCAACTCGGCGTACTTCTTTGCCTGCTCCACCCCTTCGCTGACATGTTTCTCATCGCTCTTGGCCTCGATGACGGCCAACTTCTGCTTGCGGTATTCCAAGATGTAGTCCACCTTCTTGGGATGGCGATTTTGGGGCAGTGCGCTCACTTGACCAGGTGCAATGTAAGCCCGCTGTTCGGTCAGGATTTCACTTTCGGGCACCTGCTCCCAACCCACCTCATAAAGTTTTGGGTCTATCTTTTTCCGTCGGGTTGCTGATTCGTCCATTATTTTTTCGTTTTATTACTTCGATTCGTTATAATTGTCTATTTTTGCAAACAGAAACAATAATTATCATGTGATGACAGCAGTACAAATGCAACTCAATGCTGAATTGTTTGAAGCCCTCCACACCATTTCCGGGGATGAAGGGCTAATGAAGAAGGCCGTTAAATCGCTCAAGCGCATTGCCTCGCAGAAACAGGCCGAGATGCCCATAGCTGAATTGGAGGACATCGTCCGCCAAGGAGAGAAAGACATTGCTGAGGGCAAAGTAGAACCCATAGCCATCGATGACTTATGGAAGTAGTATTGCTTAAGAAAGCCAAGGAAGATCGAGACTACTGGAAACGGACTGGTAACGAGAAGATTATGAATCGCATTACCGCACTTTTGAAGGATATCGAGAAGCATCCTTTTAGCGGAATGGGCAAACCTGAACCGCTGAAAGGCAATCTTCAGGGCAAATGGAGCCGCCGTATCACCGATGAGCATCGCATGGTGTACTCCATAAGTAGTGGTCGCATATACGTGTATGTGTTCTCGTTGAAAGGGCATTACGTCTAACATTTTTTATTCAAACACTTCTCGAAGCATCGCTTGTTTCAATGCATCGCATTCCGCCAGCGTCTTCCGCTGCACCTCCTCCAACTTTTTGATATTGGCGGAAAGGGCATCGAGACGGGAGACGATTTGGTTCTGGGTATCCAAAGGTGGAATAAAAAATGTTTTCTCCTTTAGTAATTTAAAATGACGAGCATAACCAAGTGTTCTTAAAGGAGTCGCCACCAATGCATAGTAAAAAAACCTAGCATCAATTCCTTTCTTTGGGCTTAAGATCTGAGTTCCATCTGCACCTACAACAAAATTAAAATCTACGTATTTTATCTCTTTGGTATGATCTCCAAATATTATAATTGGCCTCTCATGCTTATACAAATAACTATCATCGTCCCAATATCCACTTATGAGCTCTTTTTCTTGAGAGACAATAGGATAGTTTCCAAAAGATTTATAATCTTTTGATTTCACTTGTTTTTGCTTTGGCACCTTGTCTATGCAATTAACAAAAGACTTCTCCTCCCACCCCTCTTTAGGTCTCATGCACTCGGCAAGTTCGGCTTGGAAAAGTTGGCGGGCTTCGGCGAGTTGCTTTTCGGTATTGGCTTTCAGGGCATCGATATGGGCAAAGGCGGCATCAAGGCGGGAAATGATAGAACGCTGCTCGTCTATTGAAGAAACGGGAATCTCAATTTGTTGAAATTTCTTCGCGCTAACTCCTCCAATAAGACCAGACAACAAAGCATAGAACTGATCTTTGAAAACATCTGATTGAACGAAATAATAGATGTACTTACCCATCAAGGAATTGTGTTTCGGGTTCAAGCAGAACAATTTGTTACCAAAACAAACATCTTGTTCAACAAATGCAAATTTCTTACCTGCACTTCCTCCTTCCGCACAAACAAAAACAGAATTTGCAGGAGCCACCTTATATTCATCATAATTTGGTATGCGCACTCCGTTATCATAATCAATAGAGCCATTGGTAGAAACATCTTTTGTAGCTATGAAAGGTAAACCTCCAGTAGCACCGAAGAAATGCTTCTTTTTAAAATCTGCGTTAATACTATTTCCGTTATATATTTCGCAAACTTCTCCCAACTTCTTATAGGTCCATCCTTCTTTCATTCCACCATCTTTTTTATCTCATCCAACAAATTTTGGGCTTCTTCATGCAAACCGAGCAACGAGTCAACGATTTCCGCTGCACTCCGCTCATCCACCTCTTCCACCTTGTTCGGGTTCTTTACACTGAGGTCACAGTCGCTGCCAAGAGCAGAAACATCAATATACCACGAGTTTTCGCTATCAGCTTTGGTCTTTTGCAGTTTCAGGAAGTCGGCCAAGTCATCCTCATTCAAGGCATTGGTCTTGCCAAGGTTGCGGCCTGGGTTCAACTGATAGTACCATATCTTTTCGGTGGGCTTGCCCTTGTCGAAAAAGAGCACCACGGTCTTCACTCCAGCTCCTTGGAACACACCCGATGGAAGGTCCAAAATGGTGTGGAGGTTGCACTGTTCTAGCAGTACCTTGCGCAACTGGGCAGCATCGCCATTGCAAAGGAAAGTGTTTTTAATCACGATGCCGGCACGGCCTCCTGCCTTCAGCATCTTGATGAAGTGCTGCATGAACATGTAGGCGGTCTCGCTTGTGCGCAGATCGAAGTTTTGCAACACCTCGCCTCGTTCCGAGCCTCCAAAGGGCGGATTGGCCAAGATGACATCCTTGCGGTCTTTCTCCTGCACCTGTGCCATGTTCTCGGCCAGCGTGTTACCACGAATGATGTTAGGCGCCTGCACCCCGTGGAAAATCATGTTCATCGTAGCGATGATGTAAGGCAACGGCTTCTTCTCCTTGCCGAAAAAGGTCTTCTCCTGCAATATCTTGTTGTCGTTAGAGCTTTTGATTTTCTGCGACATGTAGGCGAAGGCCTCGCAAAGGAAGCCTGCCGAGCCACAAGCAGGGTCGTAGACCGTCTCGCCTATCTTCGGGTCGACCACCTTCACAATGGTACGAATGAGCGGGCGCGGCGTGTAGTACTCGCCACCGTTGCGTCCTGCGTTGCCCATGCGCTGAATCTTCGACTCATAGAGCAACGTCATCTCATGTTTGTCCTGTGCGCTCTGGAAGTGCAACGAATCCACGAGATTGATGATTTCGCGCAGGTTGTAGCCACTGGTAATCTTATTGCGCAGCTCGGCGAAAATCTCACCTATCTTATATTCTAGCGTGTTGGCGCTACTGGCCGTTGTTTGGAACTTGCGCAGCTCGGGAAACAACTTAGTGTCTACAAACTGTTGCAGGTCGGGACCCGTCATGCAGTTGATGTCGTCGGGGGTGCCGTCGGCCTTCTTGGGTGCCGCCCATTGGCTCCAGCGCATGAAGCCCGTAATAAGTCGCTTGTAGTCCTTGCCCGCCATCTGGGCGTTCATTTCACGCTCGGCCTCAAGGTCATCCAAATATTTCAAAAACAGCAGCCACGAGGTCTGCTCAATATAGTCCAGCTCCGTGCTGCATCCCGCCTCATTGCGCAGGATATTGTCGATGGCATTAAATGTGGATTCGTATTGCATGGGATGTGATGCTATTTGAAAGTGTTTTGCCTTTCCAAGCATCACAATAAAAATCCGTGAAACTTTATGTTTGGAACGGAGGTTCGGCAAAACCTTAACCACAAACAAGAAAGCCCACGGATATACCGTGAGCGTTTCACTTTCTTGTGTGGTTAATTTAGAAATTTGCCGATTTCCGTTCCACTTGAAAAGCAAAAACGCTTTTATTCTATGTAATTATTTCAAACTTATCCTTTTACTAATTCGTTATCGTTTTGATTTGTAATTCATCAATGTTTTATCGCTGCAAAGATAGCAT
>CAMHRP010000003.1:0-124946 GCA_946187645.1 uncultured Bacteroidales bacterium
GGGAGACCGTGGGAAAGTAGTTCGCCGCCCACCCACAACGGAAAGCCCGTCAGCATACAGCTGGCGGGCTGTTCTGTTTTTATGCATTGGCATATTTTTTCCATCCTTTCCATATTTTTTCCTATCTTTGCAATTCATTTCAAATCGCCATGAAAGAATTGTTGATACGTTCGATTTCAGGCTTGGTGTTGGTTGCCTTGGTGTTGGGATGCATCTTCGTCTCACCTTGGGCTTATGCCGCCTTGTTGCTTTTCATCGTTGTTGTCGGTTCCTATGAGATGGCTTGCCTGCAGCAGATGAACCAGCCTCTCTACCTTTTACTAGGTGAGATATGTTCTGTCGGTGCTTTCACGTGTTCGGCATTGGCGGCTTTGCAGGTCATTACGCAAAAATGGCTTGTATTGGAAATTCTGTTTGTGATGCTCCCGTTCCTTATTGCTTTGTTTTCTAAATCAAAGGATGTCAAACATGTGTTTACCTATATCTATGGTTCGTTGGTTTTCCTTTCCATGCCTACTTCTTTGATGCTTTATTTTTATCGTGAAGACTTGTTTGGAGCTATGGCTGGACCTGGCCTAATCGTTCTGGTGTTCTGCCTTTTGTGGGCAAACGATATTTTCGCCTATCTTTCGGGTAAAATGTTTGGCAAACATAAGCTCTATGCTCGTATTTCCCCTGGCAAGACCATTGAAGGCAGTATCGGTGGACTGGTGTTTACTATTATCGCTATGATAGTTTTCTCCCATTATGCTGATTGGCTTACGATTGCTGTTGGAATAGGTTTGGCATGTATCGCCGTAATTTTTGGTACTTTAGGTGACTTGAGTGAATCAATGCTGAAAAGGCAGGCTGGCGTGAAGGATTCAGGTAAACTTATTCCCGGTCACGGCGGAATTTTGGATCGTTTTGACTCTATTATGTTCAGCGTACCGTTTATTTTCGTTTATTTGCTGTTGCTATGAAGATCAATAAAAGGTTACACGAGGAAGGAACGAAAGCCATAATGATAACTTTGGTCGTCATTGTGGCGGTTTTGTTTGTCGTCAATTGGGTTTGGCCATTGCAGTCGGTGTGGCATTATCTTCTTTATCTTTTTTTGACTGTTGTAATTGTCTTGACTGTCCGTTTTTTCCGTGTCCCAATTTGGCGTAAAACCACTATCGAGAAAGATGCAGTTTTGGCCCCTGCCGATGGCGTGATTGCAGCCAATGAGGTGGTTGTGGAGGATGAGTATTTCCATGACAAACGTCGACAGGTTTCCATTTTTATGTCAATCTACGATGTGCATATTAACTTTTTTCCTTTCGATGGCGAAGTGACCTATTATAAATATCATCCTGGGAAGTTTTTACTGGCTTTCAAACCCAAGTCATCTGCTGATAACGAACACAATACCATTATTTTAAAGGATAAGAAAGGCCGTGAGATTATGGTTCGGCAAATTGCGGGTTTTGTTGCGAGGCGTATCGTTTGTGATTTGCAGCCTGGCGATGAGGCCGTTGTAGGAGAGGAATTGGGCATGATACGTTTCGGTTCGCGTGTTGACGTTTTCCTTCCTTTAGATGCTGAGGTCAAGGTGAAAATCAATCATCGGACGGTAGGAAAGGAAACGGTACTGGCGAAATTGAAGTAATCAAACGAATTTTGTTATTTCCATTAATCTTTTCACCTCAAACGTCCTTTCTCCTTCAATCGTTTCTCCTTTTGGATTGAACAAAACTGTATCCATCCCAACGGCACGGGCACCGTCAATGTCGACCGCCATCTCGTCGCCAATCATAAGGCTTTCTTCGGCTGAGGCGTGGGCTTTTTTTAAGGCATAACGGAAAATCTCGGGATTGGGTTTTTTCACGCCAACTTCCTCAGAAACGGTCATGGTTTCAAAATATGGCTCCAAGCCCGAACCGCTGAGTTTGGTGTGTTGTACCTCTTGAAAGCCGTTGGTAATCAAGTGCAATTGGTATTTTGGTTTCAGATAATCCAATAGTTCCATCGTACCTGATACCAGCCTTACAATTCGGGGTGACAAATAGACATAATCCTCGCTCAAACGGTCGGCCAATTCGGTGTTGTGGATGCCATAATGTTCCAAAGGCTTCTGGAAACGGGTGCGGTTGAGATCGTTTTTGGTGATTTTGTCGGCACGGTAAAGCACCCAAAGCTGTTCGTTCAAAGGATGATACACTTCGTGAAACTCATGCGCGCTTGAGATGCCAAGACTTTTCAGGTTGTATTTTTCGTAGATACGCTCAAAGGCCACCTCGGCAGCAGCATCGAAGTCCCAAAGGGTACGGTCGAGGTCGAAGAATATGTGATTGTAGTGTTTCATCGTTGAAGCATTTGGCGTTGCCATTCAAACAGGGCTACAGCTGCAGCATGACTCACATTGAGCGAGCGAGTTGGGCCAGGAACGGGGATATAGACCACCATGTCGCATTGGCCTAATAGATTTTCACTCAAGCCTTGGCTTTCGCTACCCACGATAAAGGCCACATCTTGTGGAAGTTGAGTCTCATAGATGCAGGTAGCGTTGTCGGCAGTCTCAATGGCGACAATTTTTTTGCTAGCAGGAACGATTTTCCGCAGGTCAGTCTCTTCGCTGAAATACCAATGGATGTTATCGCGGCTGGAAGCAGCTGCACGGCGCACTTTACCTAACCTGTGATCCTCTTCTTTGCCTAAGAAGCAAACCTCGTTAGCCCCAATGTTGTCGGCCAGTCTAATCAAGGCACCCAAGTTGTCGGGTGTCATCAAATGGTCGGCGATGAGTAGGGGATGGGGCACATGTTGGTAGAGATTCTCAGGGGAGAGTTGCTCAAACAGATAGTTGGATTTCAGATAGGTCATGGTCAAAAGGGTTATTGCACGATGATTTTTTTGATGAACATCTTGTCATCGGTTTTGATATGTAGAATATATACACCTTTGGGCAACACGCCACATTCGATTTGTGCATTCCCAGTGCTATGACCTACCATAACATTCTGACCAACATCGTTATAGAGAATATATTGGAACGGATGTTCAAAGCTAACGTTTAGCCAATTACGTGTCGGATTTGGGAAAATTCTCAGCTCGTTCTCGATGCTGTCAATACCCAGAATGGTAATCTCCACAGTCGCAAATGCTGGGATGGATTGCTGACCTTGGTTGTTGAAAGCCGTGACGCTATAGGTGTGAGTACCGAGATCGAGGAATTCCGTTAAGGTCGTTTCGTGCTGTGTAGCAATAGGTATCCCATTGCGCCTGATATGGTAATTGTCGTTCAAGTTGTTTGCTTGCCAATTGATAGTAACTTCATTTTCAAAGATTTGAGTCTCTAATTCTACGCTTGGCAAGAACAAGAAAGTGTTAGCCGATGGGAACTGAATATCATCTATCCAGCAGCAGTCTTCACCATACGAGCCACTGCCGTTTTTCGAATAAATCCATTTAAACTTGTGTGTCCCAGGGTCTACAGGGAAGGTCTCGCGGCTCCAACCAATCTCTCCCGACCATTCGCCCATGACGGTGTTGTCGATGTAAAAGGTGAGTTTGTCCTTGTTGGCTTCAGTGCAAACTTTTTTGTAGAAACTGATTTCACTTGATTCCTCAACATCGAAACTGACTTGTAAAGTAGTGAGATTGGCATCGCTAATGGCTCCTGAACGGGCACTATAGGTTCCCGTATTGGCAGTGCTGTTGTCGATAAACCAATAGGAACCTCCAAGCATTTGCCAGGCAAAAGCGCTGAAGTCTCCGGTTTCGAAGGTTTCTTTGAATGGGCCTATATTTAGGAATTCGGTGCTGCTGAGCGTGTATGGGGTAGCGTCCATGTGGTAAAACACTTCAAAATTCGTACCTGTTGGGGTGTTCGCCGAAGTGCTGAATGAGATGGCCGCGGTAGCAGTGCTTCCAGCAGGTATTATCCCGAGGTTATATTGAATTGGATTGAAAATCAAATTGTCGGAGCTGCTATACAACTGTACCGTGGCTTCTCGCGCGTCTGACGAACCTATATTCCTAAATCCTATGAGCAAAGTTCCGTTTTCGCCCGGATTGACTGTGTTTGCCGGCCTAAACTCCGACAAAACGAAAGCGGGTGCATGAAGCGTTATGCGGAAATGGCTGGTCCAAGTATTGCCGCCTTCAGTGCAAGTAAGTGTGAATTCAGCTTGATACCCATCTGTAATCATATCGTTTACAGATATTTCAAATCCGTTGGCTATGGTATATTCTTCCATAGCAGCAAGGCTGCCGATGGTGTACGATCCGTTTGTGATTTCCACAAAAGGAGAGTCGACGCTAAGGGTGACTTGTACATTTGAGGCAGTTTCGTTTCCAATATTCTTGATGTTCAAATCCATGTTAAGTGTTTCGCCATAATCTGCCTGACCGTTTTCGTCGTTGATGGTGAAACCATTATAGGTGAGGTAGGCGCCATTTGCTGGGATGATGGCAATGTCGCGAACTTCTGCAACCTTATTGAAACTTTTTATTATGAGTTGTGCCGTCCCAGTATGTGTGAGGTTAGGGAAAGTGAGCGTGCCCTCTCCGTCGATGATAGGGGCGCTAGCAATGACTTCTCCGTCAACCGAAAGCGTGGCAAAAGCATAGTTGGCATCTGCCATAACATGTAGTTCTGTCTGTCCAAGGAAGATGGCTTCAGGCTGGCACATGACATTCATTTCGGTCGGGTTGTCGGTGCGTAGAAGCAAACTTGGGTCTCCAAAAAGAATCCAAGTGTTGTGGGTCTTGCCTTGATCAGAAGGATGAAGGTCGAGGATCTTCATGTTGCCGTTGAGAGAAGCCCCGCCAAGGGTGTGGTGGAATTGGTCTGCGTTGTGCCATTCGCAAAGGATGTCGACCATCTCGTCCTGTCCCGTCATGGGCGGCTGCCAGGGCTGGGAAGTCCATGAAAACATGCCGCCGATGGCTCCAGTGGGTGCGCCGGAAGTGTTGTTGGTGGCTCGCATCCATGCCTCGGCGAAGCAGTTTTCGTCGAATTTCCCATTGAGGCAGGCCGTAGACCAAATGACAGGCCATTTGTAATCGTTGACCAAAGTGTTCACGTGGCTATTGTTGAAAGAGCCTACGTACCAACTTATTGTGGACCCATGGTTGCAGTAGTTGCAGATGCTGACACCGTTATTGAAGTTCTCACTTAACATGGCGGAATTGGTGCCCGCGCCCACACCTTGATAATGCTGCGAAACTTCTGCATAGGTATAATGTAGCAAAGTGTCGCGGATATATTCAATATGTTGATAGTCTGATTCTCCTCCGTTATGACCGCTGCCAGCCCCTTCGGTGGCGCCTATACCCATGCCTTTGTTGAGCCAATTCGCATCGGAGGGGATGTCGCGCTCATAGTAGATCACTTTGGCGACTTGGTTCTCCACGTCAGCAACACTTTCAGCTGAGAATCTTCCAACCAGGACTTCGGGGTAATAGTCGTTGCCTTCGAGTTGGCCAAACCAAATGTCTGACGCCCCACCGTTCATTGACTTTGGCGTAAGGTCATCATAGTCGCCTACAAGGAGTACATAACACAGATTTTTCTCTGGATTGTTGTAATGGCTGAGAATGAACGATTTGATTTGGTTGGTATTGTTGCCTCCGATGTCTGAAAGGCTGACGATAGTGGTAGGCTGGCCTGATTTGTTTTTCCAGTCCACAAAGGGCTGCATGGCATCGAGATAGGCAGGCGGGCAGATGACTAACATTTCGCCTTCGTCAGGGATGAAACTGTATTTTGCAGCCTCTTCCTGATAGTTGATGAAACGATGATGATACATCTCAAGTGTTTCGGGCGACATTTTGATCTTGTTTGATTTGTGGCTTAGTTTTGGGTTGTCTCCTCCTTTGTCGCTCATCTTTTTCATTGTCAAAGTCAGCTGGGTGTAAACACGAAGGGTTTTCGTCACGGGATTGTATGCAAAAGGATAGACCAAAATGTTTTGTCCGCGGAAATCACGGAGGATATAAGGCTTGTCTAGTTGTGCCTGAAAACCAGGAAAGGATTGTTTTTTTGAATAGGTTTCTCCATATCGGTAAGGCACGGTCTCAGGATCAATCTCTCGGCTGAGATTGCCTTTGGATGGTGCGATTTCGATGTCTTCAAAATCCTGATATTGGGCCTTGTCGACTTCCACCTTCATCTTGGCCAGGTCGTCGATGAGCATGGGGATGGCAAAGAGCGGCAGGTCGGGCGAGCCTTCTTCAAGCATAGAGGCCATTTTGGGCACTGTGATGGTGTACTGAAGTCCAAAAGGCGTACTGACCTCGTCTTTATAAAAACCTCCCAATGTGAAGCTGACCGAAATCTCTTCTTGGGAATTGGAGAGCAGTTTGACGCTAGGCGACGTTGGGTTTTGGCTTCCACAACTCACCCATTCCTGAGAAAACAGGTGGGAGGAAAACAAACTGATTATGAGAAATAACAGTCCTTTTTTCATTTCTTGCGTGTATTTTGCGCAAAAATACGCAAATTCTTTGAAATGAGATAATACTGGCTGTATTATTGGCGCATAGGGTCATCATGTTAGGCTTGTAGGGCTATCGTACTAAAGCAGCCGCATTTGTGGTTTTTCATGCGGCTGCCACGGTGTGACAGCCCTACAGACCACAATCTATGGTGCTGTTTTGCTGAAAACGACCGTCTCCCCAGCTCCATTTGCCCTCACCATCACGCCTGTGCAAGGCGGAATGGGTGTGGATGCTGGCACTGCAACGGGGTTGATGCCTGTGCCGTCCTCATTCATTACATAATAGTCTCTATTGATGTATGCGCTGACGGGGAAGGGATTGCCTACAAGATTCCAGCCGACATTGGGATTGTCTTCGTCGTAAATAAGTTCTACTTCCTTCGTATCGTCTTCATTGAATTCGCCTTTGAAAATGAGGTTGACTTCTTCCTCGCTGGCATATAGATAGCCTTGACCGTTAACAAGGTTGAGACTGTCGGCTTTGAAGTTTCGCCACTGTCCTTCTGTTGGGTCGAATTGGTAGAGGTCGTAATCTGTTTCCGACATCATATTATCCACCGTTTCGGGAGAAGTTATTTCTACCAAAGGCGAAGCGATGAATTGCCAAAGGTTGTTGTTTTCGTCGTAACCTGTAATAGTTTTGTAGGCCATGGGGTAAATCCTGTTTTCATAATTGCTCCAGTTGGTGGCGATTTTATAATTATTGAGAGACTCATAGGGAACGTATACTGGGAAACCGGTATTTACAATATCGCTATACCCTAACACTGGAGGAATTGTTCTAAATACCATCATTTCAGTAATGCCATAACAACTTAAGAATGCCTCTCCGCCTATAGAGGTCACAGAACTTGGGATAATCAATTTGCCTGTTAAACCGCTGCAACCAGAAAATGCACTAAAGCCAATTTTAACCACAGAATTCGGTATTGTTAATTCGCCATCAAAACCAGAGCATTCCATAAAAGCACAATCGTCAATCATTACAACAGAATTACCTATGACAAGATTGCCTGTAAAACCATTACAACCAATAAATGCACCATTACCAATTTTCATTACCGAATTTGGAATAAGAAGGTTTCCTGTAAACTTGCAAGAGTGAAACGCATAAGTACCAATTTTCGTTACAGAACTACCTATTGAAAGATTTCCAGAAAAAGACCCGCAACCATAAAAAGCATCGTCCCCGATGATAGTTACCGAATTTCCAATGACTAAATCACCTGTAAATACTGATTGCTGAAACGCTCCTTTTCCTATTGATGTTACAGCATCGGGAATGATAAGATCACCCGAAAACTCACTACCATAAAACATATTCGCTGGTATTCGTGTGACACTATCTCCAATAAACAATGCGCCGCCATGACAATAAAGGAAAGAATTTGAATTAGGCGAATTGTCCGCGCAATTAGTTGCATTGAAGTGTACTTCCGTGAAACCACTGCAACTATAAAAAGCACGAGAACCAATAGAAGTTACCGAATTTGGTATGGTTAGCGAAGTAATTCCATTACATCCTTGGAAAGCATTATCACTTATTATTCTTGTTCCCAACGCAAGGTCTAAAGAATTCGTTGGCTTTTCTCCTTTATACCCTAAACAACAATCTGATAGATATAATATGCCATCAGGTTGGTTATTGTACCATCCTGTTCCAACGAAAGCACTACTCCCTATCTTGTTAACAGAATTGGGGATAGTTATTGTCATTAGATTGCTACAACCATTAAAAGCATTATTTCCAATTGAAATCAAAGAATTAGGCAGTATGATGGATTGAAGTCCACTGCAATTCTGAAAAGCATTAACTCCAATGGAAGACAAACTGATAAAGTATTGTAACTCATCAAACAAATTGATTTGCGTATTAGATTTGAAGTAATTACCCAAGTTTGTTACTAAAGCTGCTTCAGCATAACTCAACTCACCATCATTGTCAGTATCCCAATGGGAAACACAGATGCTTTTCACATTGGCATCGGCAAAGTCAATATTGTCTTCTGATACGAAATTGGCTGCTAAAGAAATATCGCTTGCTACATAGAACGAATAATCTGATTCGGAGGCAATCATGGCCCCATCCTGTGTCCAATTGAGGAAAACATAACCTTCGTTAGCAATGGCTGTTAGAATACATAACTGACCTGCCTCAAATATTCCACTACCAATTACAGTGCCGCCTTCCGTTGGATTTACCATGACACTGACCGTTCCTCCACATAATCCGATAAAATTGTCAAAGCCACCCCAAAACTGAGATGCGTATGTTTCTTCAGATTCACATGGAACATAAACTGGGATGTTTGAGCCCATTAGGCAAAATGCACATTCACCCAAAGTGGGAGGTGTTTGGGCTAAACTGACAATAGAAGAAAACCCACTACAACCAGCAAAAGCATCTTTCCCTATTTTAGTCACAGAATTGGGAATAATCAAGTCGTCCGTAAAACCACTGCAATACCAAAAAGCCTCATCACCTATTGTGGTTACAGTGTTCGGGATGGTCAGGTCGCCAATAAGATTGTTACAACTTCTGAAAGCAGCATCGCATATTACTCTTGTACCCTCAAGAAGAGTCAATGTGCCTGTTGGTGTATTTCCTTTATAGCCCAAGCAACAATCTGAAAGATACAAGATGCCATTGGGTTGAATATTGTACCATTCAGTTCCACGAAAAGCATTTTCACCGATTGAAACCACCGAATTAGGAATAGACAGACTACTTGTGAAACCGCTACAATTATTGAAAGCGGAACTGCCTATTGAGGTCACTGAATTGGGAATAGTAAGATTTCCAGTGAAGCCTATGCATCGATAGAAAGCGAAATTGCCTATTTCGGTCATGGAATTGCCAATGGCCAGGCTGCCAGTAAATCCATTGCAGCCAGAGAAAGCCGATTCTCCAATCTTTGTCACAGTATTGGGAATAGTCAGGCTACCCGTGAAACCACTACAATTTGAGAAAACTGCATTACCTATCTCTGTCAAGGAATTGGAAATAGTCAAGTTACCTGTAAAGCCACTACATCCAACGAAAACGCCATTGCCCATTGAAGTCACTGAATTAGGAATGGTCAGGTCGCCCGTAAAGCCGCTGCAACTATGAAAAGCATAATCGCCTATTGAAGTCACGGAACTAGGGATAGTCAAGTTACCAGTAAATCCATCACAACCGCGGAAAGTACAATTGTTTATTGAGGTTATAGAATTGGAAATAATCAAATTACCTGTGAATCCACTGCAATTAAAGAAAGCAAAACTACCTATAGTTGTAACTGAATTAGGAATGGTCAAACCGCCTGTGAAACCGCTGCAATTATAAAAGGCATAATCGCCTATAGTAGTTACAGAGTTCGGTATTATCAATTCGCCAGTTAAGCTAGTGCAACCATAGAAAGCGGAATTGCCTATTACAGTCACAGAATTGGGGATAATCAATTCGCCAGACAAGCCACTGCAACTAGAAAAAGCGGAATTGCCTATTGAGGTCACAGAATTAGGGATGAATGAGTTTTTACAACCTAGAATCAATTCATTTGTATTGGTATTAATGAGAGCATTGCAATTATCCCTTGAATCAAAAAAAATGTTGCCAATTCCTACGGAAATAGTTTCCAAATTGAAACAACCACTGAAAGCACTTTGGCCTATCGAAGTTACAGAGTTCCCAATGGATAACGATGTAAAGCCAAGGCAGTTAAAAAAAGCATGTTGGCCTAACGAAGTTACAGAATTTCCGATGATCAAATTACCAGTGAACCAACAATACTGAAACGCATATTCACCTATCGAAATTACTGTGTTAGGGATTGTCAAAATGCCTGTGAGACCTCCACATCCAAAAAAAGCATAATCACCAATTGATATTACAGTATACAGTTCTCCATCATAATATACATTTTCAGGTAAGATAATAGATCCTTTTGGTTGTTCATATTCGTCCCAAGGATTTCCAACAAAACTTCCTGGATAAGTCAGTTCAACATAATGATTTGAGGCATCAATAATATTATAATACAAAGATTGCCCCGTTTCACATACAGCCGAAAAATCATAAGCGTACAATTTTCCTACCACTCCAAGAAGCAGCATAATCATCACGGCCTTTGCCATCATTTTAAATGGTATAGTTCTCTTTTTCATATTCATTAGTTTTTATTCGTTCGTGTTTTTCTCTATAACCGACAAAAAAGCGTGGAATCCATTACTTGCTCGAAACCCGGGTTACCACGCCCACACCTCTAACAAGTTATTCCACGCCGTAGCAACTACGGCATTTGTAACTTGTCCTTGAGGTGTGTCCCCAAAGGGACAATGTGGTAAATGGGTTTCAAGAACAGCAACAATTGCTATCTATAAATATTTCTATTTCAGTCGGATGCGCCTAATGCGCTTTTATCATTTGGTAATTTTATGGTTAGACTTCCTTTTGAGGCTTCAAAAATAGGAAGAAAAACGATTATGGGCAAGAAATGGGGAACAAATCTTACGAAAAACTATAGGGAAGAATGTCTCTGTTGGTGGATTTTGTTATTTTTGCAGCGAGAAAGGAGAAAAATGTATGTCGTACAGTGAAATGGCGCAACTTGAATTGATGAATGCCTTGAACAGCATCAATTCCGAAGCCGAACTAAATGAGTTCAAAGATTGGGTGGCAAGGTATTTTGCCGAGAAAGCCCAAAAAGCGATAGATGCCTTGTGGGACGAAGGCGTTATCAATGAAGAAACCATAGAGCAATGGGGCGAGGAGCACATGCGCACCCCTTATCGTTATGCGGCGCATCGTTCTTGATACCAACTGCCTTTTGCAGTCATTGCCCTCTAAAAGCCCTTATCACAAAATATGGACAGATATATTGGGCGGTAGAATCAGTCTTTGTGTGAACACTGAGATTTTGGACGAGTACGAAGAAATCCTTTCTCAAAAAATCAACAGCGAGGTTGCTACCAATGTGGTGGAGGCTATTGCAAGACTGCACACAACAACTTACCAAGAAATCTATGTTCATTTTGGCCTGATTCATGATGATGAGGATGACAACAAGTTTGCAGATTGTGCTGTGGCCTCAGGAGCGGAATTCATCGTTACAAATGACAAACATTACAACATTCTTACCAAAACTCCTTGGCCAAATATCAAAGTTATAAATATCAGGGAGTTTATAAAGGTGTTATAGCCGCTGATCTAGAAAAACAAACGGACTCCCCAAATAGGAAGCCCGTTTGCCTCGTCGGATTTCAAATAGTCTGTGACGATAGTTTTGTTTAGTCTACGTTCTTGTGAAGGTAGGAGTTCTCTCCGCTGATGCCGTTTTTGGAGGCCGAGTATTCCGACAGCCCCTCGTCATTATGGGTGATGTCGACATTGCGGCGCAAATAGGCCGGCTGGTTCTCCAGCTCCTCCAAACCACGGGTTGTCCTGAAGTTCATGCTTAGGGCACGTAAACGCTGTTTCTTCAGCAACTCTTTCGGGTCGGTTTCCTTGGCTTTCTTTGCCTCAAGGACGGCAATTTCGTGTTCGGCCTTGGCTTGCACTTCTTCCTTTGTCATGATGCGGGAGGTGATTTCAAAGCCATCGTCGTCGTTGCCGCTGGTCCTGAAAGGATTGTCGAACACTTTGACAACGGGGCGTTCTTCTTCGTGATGGACGGTTTGTGGCGTGTCGTAAACGGGTGCCTCGGGTTTAGGCTCGGCGATAGGCTCATAGGAAGGCTCGTCGTCAACGGGATGTATCTCTTTAGGCTCTTCTACTGGCTTGGGAACTTCAGGCTCAACGGCCTTGGGCTTTTCCACAGTGAACAATGGATGCACAGTCTTTTCCTCGGGCTTGGTTTCGGGTTGCGTTTCCTTTGGATAGGCTTTTTCGACTTCGGTGGCTGCAACCGACCCCACTGCAAGATGGGCGGGTTGGGCGGGCGCTTCTTTTTCGTCCACCTTGATTTGACCGTTCAAGTCGTACACCTTTTTCGGTTGGGTAGTGCTGACTGGAGCTTGTTTTTCTGCAAGCACGGAGCTGTATGATTTGGCATCATGGTTGAATCCGGTGGCAATCAAAGTCACGCTGAGGGCCTCACCGAGGCTTTCATCGGTGCCATTGCCCCAGATGACGTCTGAGTTGTTGCCGCAGGCGTTCTGTGCGATTTCTAAGATCTCATCAACTTCATCGAGCGAGACTTCGTTGGTGCCCGAAGTGATGTATAGGAGAATGTTCTTTGCGCCTTCGATGTTGGAGTCGTTGAGCAGGGGAGAGTGTATGGCATCCTTGATGGCTTTCTCGGCTCTGTTTTCGCCTTCAGCGACACCTGAACCCATGATGGCCTTGCCGCTGTCTTTCATGACGGTCTTCACATCCTCGAAGTCGACGTTGACGTAGCCGGGCACGGTGATGATTTCAGCGATGCCTCGGGCTGCTGTAGCCAACACGTCGTCGGCCTTCTTGAAAGCTTCAGATAGCTTCATGTTGCCATATTGGTCACGTAGCTTGTCGGTACTGATGAGGATAAGCGTATCAACGCATTTTTTAAGTTCGTCTATGCCTGACAAGGCTTGCAGTTTGCGGCGACGGCCTTCACGTTCCATGGGCATGGTGACGATGCCGACTGTGAGGATGCCCTTGTCCTTGGCCAACTTGGCCACCACGGGAGCAGCACCTGTTCCGGTGCCACCACCCATACCTGCTGTGACGAACAGCATCTTGGTTTCGTCGTCAAGTAGGGCTTCGATTTCATCTTTGCTCATCTCGGCGGCTTCACGACCGATGTTGGGGTCGTTGCCAGCGCCCAATTCCCGTTTGCCAAGGTGGACAGTGGTTTTCACATTGCTTTTCAGCAAGGCCTGATGGTCGGTATTGCAAAGTACGAAGTCGACTCCTTGTATGCCTTCCTCCATCATGTGGTTGACGGCATTGCCGCCGCCACCACCCACACCGACGACTTTGATGTAGTTGGGCTTTTCCACTCCGACGGGCTTGAACATTTCGTCGTGGGTGTTATGGTTTGTTGTGTAATCTTCTGCCATGTTTTTGCGGTTTTGATGGGTTATACAAGGTTGTCGTCAGGTGTGAAAAATTCAGTGAACGAAGTTACGATTTTTTTCAAGTCGATTCCCTTCTTTTTCTTCTTTTTGCCCTCGGATTCTTCCTTTTCATTGTCGTTTTCTCCCTGTTCAAGCGCTTGGGCATTGTTTTTAGTCGGTTCTATGAGTCCTCCTTTTTCCTTTTCAGCTTCTTTCACGGCTGCCAAGTATTCGTCATGCTCCATTCTGGCGATGGTTTCGATGACGATTCCGATACCTGTGGAGAACATGGGACTCGACATTTCCTTCATCTCAGTTTGGTTGAGGTGCTCGTTTGGATAGCCGATGCGTACCTCCAATCCAGTCTTAAATTCGGCCAACTGTTGGATATGACGCATCATGGCGCCGCCACCTGTGAGGACGATGCCTGCGATGAGTTGATTCTCCGACTTGGCCTTCTGGATTTCGTAGTTGACCAGCTCGAAGATTTCTTCCAAACGTGCTTGGATGATATGGGCCAGGTTTTTGAACGAAATCTCCTTGGGCTCTCTTCCACGGATGCCTGGGATGGATACCACCTCGTCGTCGCGGTTTTCGCTGGCCAAGGCAGAGCCAAACTTCACCTTCACCTCTTCTGCGTAATGCTTGATGATGGAGCAACCCGTGCAGATGTCATCGGTGATGATGTTGCCGCCGAATGGAATCACGGCAGTATGCTGGATTTTCTTGTCTTTGAAAATGGCAATGTCGGTAGTGCCGCCACCGATGTCGACAAGGACCACACCAGCATCTTTTTCTTCATCGTCAAGGACGGCTTGTGCCGATGCGATGGGTTCAAGAATCATGTAATCCATGTCCAAGCCTGCGCTTTGGATGCACTTGATGATGTTTTTGGCAGCCGAAGTTTGGCCGATGATGACATGGAAGTTGGCTTCAATTTTGTTGCCCAACATGCCGACTGGGTTGGTGGCCAACTCGCCATCGACGTAAGTGTCCTGACGGATGACATCGATGATTTCTTCGCCAGGGGTCATGTTGATTTTAAAGGTGTCGTTGCGCAAACGTTCAAGCTCTGCCTCCGAAATTTCCGTATCGTGGCTGTCACGCATGAGTACACCCCTGTGTTGCAGGCTCTTGATGTGCTGCCCGGCGATTCCCACGCTGACTCTATTGATTTCAACCCCCGACTGGTCAGAGGCTTGCTTGACGGCAGTCTTGATGGCTTCGACAGTGTCGAAGATATTGGTCACGACGCCTCTTTTCACACCTGTGGATATGGTTTTGCCGTATCCCAGGATTTCGATTTTTCCGTTCTCGGCTTTGCGGCCCACGATGCAGGCCACTTTGGTTGTGCCGATGTCTAATCCGACTATGATTTTACCTTCACTCATAACGTTATCGTTTTGTACAGACTATTTGATTTTTATAATTCAGATTGATGCTTTTTAGGGTTTGCGTTTCAGGATTGTCGATCCTTTGTTTCATGAAGATTTCCAAGCGTTTCAGTTTGTCGGCGGCATAGAGTGTGTCGCCAACAATCACTCTTGTGTCGAGGCCGCGTACAGTGAGCTCGAATTGGTTATGATTGTTGCAATACAACTGTCCCACGCAGTTTTTGATGAAGTTATTCTTCTCTATAGTCTCAACCCAATGCAGGGCGTTGATTATGTTTCTGTCGCTGTTGAGCGTGTCGCAAAGTTGATAGGAAACCGTGTCTTTCTTCAAGTCGAAATTGCCGCTGGCGATCAGGACGTATGGCGTGTAGATGCGGCTCGATGGAATGACGACACCTTCACGGGTCACATAGGCCGAATGCCCCTCCTTGTCGAACACCCTGAAGGTGGGCTCGTATTCATTAAAGCTGACGTTAAGCGTACCGTCAAGGTCGACGTATGAGGCATTGTTTTCAATCCAAGGGTTGTCGTCCAGATGATTCTGCACGGCAATCATGTTGACGGTACCGATGTTTTTATTGTTGCAAATCTGGCTGAGCTCTTCGCGAAGCTGACTCTTTTTGACGAAGCCAGTATCGGTCTCTGTTATCAGTCGGATGGACTTCAAGGGCTTGTTCAGGTAGTCTTCTCTCGCAAAGATGAACAAGACAACCAATGCGGCGGCTGTGACAACCCATAACACTATGCTAAGTATCTTCTTTACCATGTCTTTATCAGTTTTTCCAAGGGTTCAACAAAGCGGTCGATGTCGCCGGCACCCATTGTGATGAGTAATTCGGGTTTCTCTCTGTCAATCAGGTCGATGAGCTCCGACTTTTGGCAGTTTTTCTTGTTACTTGCATTCACCTTGTTTAAAAGGGCTTCGGAGGTGATGCCTTCGATCGGTAACTCGCGAGCGGGATAGATGTCGAGAAGGATGAGCTCGTCAGCTATAGCTAAAACAGAGGCAAATTCGTCCATGAAATCACGAGTGCGGCTGAACAGATGTGGCTGGAACACAAGTGTGATGCGTTTTTCGGGGAAGGAATCTCTCACGGCTGTCAGGCAAGAACGGATTTCCTCGGGATGATGGGCATAGTCGTCTATGTAGCAGTGTTTTTCATTGTTCACCCTGATATCGAAACGACGCTTCACACCTTTGAATGAAGTCAAGGCTTCGGCGATGTCGGTAGCGGGAATGCCAATGCTTCGTGCGGCGATGAAAGCTGCGGCGGCGTTCAGCACATTGTGACGTCCTGCCATGGGCAATTGGATAGCGGTAGTTGTGTCTTCTCCATTGATGACATAGTCTGTGACGCCTTTTTCTGAGCGAATGATATGGGCCCAGTAGTCATTTCTGTCACCAAAGCCGAAGCGGATGCCTCGGTCAGTATGGATATCAAGACCTTCTTTGACGATAACTTTTCCCTCTGTGAGTTGAGCGAAATCGTTGAAACTTTGCACCAAATGTTGTTTGTCTCCATAGATGTCCAAATGATCGGCATCGATAGAGTTGATGATGCTGATGTTGGGATGGAGTTTGAGGAAGGAGCGGTCAAACTCGTCGGCTTCTACGACCATGATACTGTCTTTGCCTTTGCCTAACAGCAGGTTACTATTGAAGTTGTTGGCAATGCCCCCAATGAAAGCAGTAGTGTCCTTGCCACAGATTTGTAGGATGTGGGCAACCATAGCCGTGGTGGTGGTTTTGCCATGTGTGCCTGCCACGGCTATGGTGAAGTGATGCTCCGAGATTTGCCCTAAAGCCTCGGAGCGTTTCATAATCTTTATATTACGTTGTTTAAGGGCTTCAAATTCCTTGAGGTCTTTAGGCACGGCGGGCGTGTAGACGACAAACTCAATGAGGGCAGGCAATAGGTTGGGGTTGTCTTCATAATGGATTGCCATGCCCTCATCTTCCAGTTGTTTGGTGAGCGGGGAAGGGGTACGGTCGTAGCCAGCCACGGTGTAACCTTGGCTTTGGTAATATCTGGCTAAGGCACTCATGCCTATGCCTCCTATGCCTAACATGTAGATTATATGTCCTTCTCCATTGTTCATTATTCTGGGTTTGTTTTCTGTCGCCCCTACGGGGCTATCTTTCGTTTTCGTTTTGCCGAGGGGTTGCACCGCCTCGTTAATATCTGTCGCCCCTACGGGGCTGGTTTCAACTTATTGCTTCTATTATCACATCTACAATGTCATCGGCCGCATTCGGGCGAGCGAATTTGCCAATGTTGACGCTTAATCTGTCTTGTAAGTCCTTGTCGGCAGCAAGTTTGAACAAGGCAGGGATAAGCTCTTTTTCCGTGTCGGCGTTACGTACCATGATGGCTGCGTCAGCATCGACAAGTTGCTGGGCGTTTTTGGTCTGATGGTCTTCAGCGGCTGTCGGGAGCGGCACGAAGATGACAGGTTTTTGTACCAGTGCCAGTTCCGAAATCGACATGGCACCAGCGCGTGAGATGACCACGTCGGCCAAGCCGTAAGCCAAGTCCATGCGGTCGATGAAGACGGTGGGCTTCACTTGGCTTTCCAAGCCTAAGGCTTTCACTTCCTCTTGAGCTTGGATGATGTAGGTCTTGCCCGTCTGCCAGATAAGCTGCAAGTCGTTGTCCTTGAAGGCTGCAAGTTGGGCACTGATGCCTTTGTTGATACCTAAGGCGCCTTGGCTGCCACCTACGAGCAGCGCGACAGGTTTCGCCGGGTCGAGATTGAAAAACGCAGCGGCTTCTTCGCGGGTGCCACGAAGGGTGATGTTGGCTCTCAGTGGATTGCCAGTGAAGTGTATCTTTTTGGCTGGGAACCATTGGTCGAGATGGTCATAGGCAACACAGATGGCTTTGGCCTTCTTGCCTACGTTGCGGTTGGTTTTGCCTGGATAGGAATTCTGCTCCTGAATGACAGTAGGGATACGGAGAAAGTTGGCACCCATTAAAGTGGGACCACTGGCAAATCCACCGACACCGATGACCACATCGGGCTTGAAGCGCTTCAAGATGGCGATGGCATGGTTGAAGCTGCTTGTAAGCTTCAAGGGCAACAAGAGTGACTTTATGTCCTTGGTCATGCCGCTGATCCACAAGCCTTCGATGGGATAACCCGCCTTGGGCACCCTTTCCATCTCCATGCGGCCTTTGGCACCGATAAAGAGGATGTCAGCCTTGGGGAATCTCCTTTTCAAGGCATCTGCGATGGCGATGGCGGGAAAGATGTGACCGCCTGTTCCGCCTCCACTAATCACGACTTTAAGGTTCTCTTTCATCTTCTGTTATTTCTGTAAGTGCTTGTAATTCTTGTTCTTTATTCATATTCTCGTCTTCCATGTATCTCGTGACACTCAGTATCATGCCCAAGATGAGTCCAGTGGCCATCAGCGAGGTGCCACCCATGCTGACGAAAGGCAACGGCTGTCCTGTGACGGGCAACAACCCGATAGACACGCCCATGTTGACCATGGCTTGCAGGATGACGAGGAAACCCAAGCCGAAGGCCATCAGTGAACCGAAAGTGAGTGGCCGTTTGATGACGATGCGCAACACTCTGGTGAAGAGAATGAGATAGAGCAGTAATACAACGACAGCACCAATGAGCCCATACTCCTCTATGATGATGGCAAAGATGAAGTCGGAGTAAGGGTGGGGCAGGAAATTGCGTTGTTCACTCTTGCCAGGTCCTTTTCCGAAAATTGAGCTTGAAGCTACTGCGATATCGGCATAGGTACGCTGCATGTGTTTATCGTCGAATGGATCCACTTTCTCTTTGTCTTCGCCCATCGATTTGAGTCGGTTCGACCAGGTCTGAATGCGGTTTTGCTTTTCCTTATAAGTGTCTGTTTTCTCTCCAATCACCATGGTGTCTTGTTGTGCGGCACGACGGTGCTTGTTTTCAATATTGGTCTTGATGGCGTCGTAGCCTAAATAAGCGCTCATACCGGCGATGCAAAGCCCGACCAATGCGAGCAGATGCAAAAATTTCACGCGACCAATGAAGAGCAACACCATGCAAACGGCGACTAAGATAACGGCAGTGGAAAGGTTTTCGGAAAAAATCAAAGCTGCGGTTACCAAAATGGGAAGTGCCAATCTAAGAAGGAAATCCTTGAAATTATAGACTGAGCCTTCCATCATAATCAGTTGTCGGGCCAAGTAGGTGATGAGTATGATTTTGGCCATCTCGCTGGGCTGGAACGAGAATCCGCCGACATTGATGGAACGGCTGGCATCGTTGATGTTGCGGCCAAATACCAAGGTGTAGAGCAACAAAGCCAGGCAAGGTATCATGAGCAGCAAGGCGATCTTCGCATAACGTTTGTAGTTGATTCTTGATGCTAGAATCATCATGGCGAAGCCGAAAATCAACATGGCGAGGTGCTTCATCAGCACTTTGCCCGTGTCGCCTTCATATTTCGAGACCGCCAATGCGCTGGTCGCACTGTACACGACAATCAGCGAGATGATGCCTAAAATCAGGGAAACAATCCAAATGACTTTGTCGCCTCTCAATATTTTATTGATGATATTCATTTTCCAGTTTCTTTACGGTTTCCGTGAAAAGGTTGCCACGCTCAACGAAGGTCTCGTCTTCCTTGTCCGACTTGCAGGCGGGAGAAAACAACACAACATCGTCTTGCTTGGCCAGAAACGAAGCGGTGTCGATGGCCTCTTCGATATCAGAGACCTCGTAGATGTCCTTGATGTCTTTTTGGAAGGATTTCTTCAGATTGGCGTTGTACTTTCCGATGCAAATCAACGCTTTGACTTTCTTCTTGGCTACTTGCTTCAGGTCCTTGAAGTCGGTGTCGCGATCGTTGCCACCCGCAATCCAAATAACTGGCTTGACGATGTTTTCGAAAGTGAACCAGGTGGCATTCACGTTCTCAGCCCTCGAGTCGTCGTAATACATCACTCCATCGATGGTGGCGACATAGTCTTGTCGATGCTCAATGGTGTTGAGGTCGCTGAGACTCTGTTTGATGTTCTCTTTTCTAATTTGCAAGATTTTGGACGATATTCCTGCTACCATGGTGTTGTGTATCATATGTCGCATATTGGTTAATTCTTCAAAATAAAACATGATGCTTTGGTTATTGGTTGTTCGATTGAAAGTTTTGATTCTTAAATTTTGAATCTTTGAATTTTGAATTTTAAATATTGAATTAAGATTTATCTGATTTTGAAAGTAATAAGCGTAAATGCAGCCAGCAGGATGGTGATAATCCAGAAACGAATGGTGATTTTCACCTCATGATGGACGGTGTTGTAGCCCTCACCATGCCCTTTAAATGTGACAGTTGAGTTAGGCCAAGCTTTCTTGAAATCGCTGTACGAGGTCCTAAAGTGGTCATGCAACGGGCCTTTTTTCCAGATACGGTGTTTCTTTCCTGTCTTGACAAAGTGTTTCACGTCTAAGTCGGAGAGGATTTCGAAGAGGAACACACCGCAGAGCAAGGGGAGGAGCAATTCTTTATGCAGAATAATCGCCGACACGGCAATAATTCCTCCGATGGTCAGGCTGCCCGTGTCGCCCATGAAGATTTGGGCGGGGTAGGAGTTGAACCACAGGAATCCGATAAGCGAACCAACGAAGGCTGCCAAGAAGATTACAATTTCTTCACAACCTGGGATATACATCAGGTCGAAGTGGCTTGCAGTGACCGCGTTGCTGGAGATGTAGGCCAAAATGACCAATGTGATGCCGATGATGGCCGAGTTGCCCGATGCCATGCCGTCCATGCCATCATTGAGGTTGGAGCCGTTTGACACAGCAGCCACAATGAATACGGTGAGCAGCACGAGGAAGACCCAAGCCAAATTATACATCCACTTCGGTCCTGCCCATTTGAACAGGTTGGCATAGTTGAGATTGTGGTTCTTCAAGAAAGGAATGGTGGTCTGTGTCGATTTCACGTTGGGACTCTTCACGACAACTTCCTTGTTGTCTTCGATTTTCAACTTCACAGTCTCGTTGATTTGCACAGCAGGGCTGAAACGAAGCGTGAGTCCTACGATGAGACCCAACAGGATTTGTCCACCCAATTTTACGATGGGTTTCAAACCGTCTTTCTTGTGCTTGAAGGTCTTGACGTAGTCATCGGCGAAACCAATGACACCGAGCAAAAGCGTGGTGACTATCATCAAAATGGTGTAGACGCTATGAAGTTTGCATACCAGCAAAACTGGTATCAGAATGGCCGCTATGATGGTGACGCCGCCCATGGTAGGAACGCCAACTTTCTTGGTGTTGTAGGGGTCAATGGCTTCGTCACGCTGGGTTTCAACAATTTTTCTCCGTTTCAGCATCTTGATGAAGAAGTTGCCGAACCATACAGAAACGATAAGCGCCAAGATAATAGCTGCGGCTGCCCTGAAGGTGACATAATTGAACACACCCGCACCCGGGAAGCTGTGTTTGTGCAGATAATTGAACAGATAGTATAACATCAGTTGGCCTCCTTAAAAGCTTCCGACAAGACTTCCTTGTCGTCAAAATGGTTCTTTACTCCGTTGATTTCCTGATAGGTCTCGTGACCTTTGCCTGCCAAAAGGATGATGTCGCCTTTCTTGGCTAAGGCTACGGCCGTGCGTATGGCTTCTCCTCGGTTGGTGATGCTTAACACTTTACGCTTGTCCTCTTCGGCGATGCCCGTTTTCATTTGTCGGATGATTTCGTCAGGGTTTTCGTTGCGAGGGTTGTCGCTGGTGAGGATGACCTTGTCGCTCAGCTTCACGGCGACAGCGGCCATTTCAGGTCGTTTGGTGGCATCACGGTTGCCTCCGCATCCCACCACGGTGATTAGTGTTTCCTTGTGGCAGCGCACTTCGTTGATGGTGGTGAGCACGTTCTCCAAAGCATCGGGTGTGTGGGCATAATCAACAATGCCGACAATGCCTTTGTCGGAATGTACCATATCGAATCGGCCGTTGGCTCCATGCAACTTGCTGATTTCAACCAGCAATTCGTCTTTGTTGAATCCCAATGATAACGCGGCTCCGTAGATGGCCAACAGGTTACTGGCATTGAAGCCACCAACAAGTTGGGTGTAAACTTCGGTACCGTTCACTTTGAGCAACATCCCGTCGAAGTGGCTTTCCATGATGACTCCCTTAAAGTCGGCATCGTGTTTCAGGGCGTAGCTCAGTTTTTTTGCTTTGGTGTTTTGCAACATGATGGCGCCGTTTTTGTCATCGAGGTTGGTGAGGGCAAAGGCGGTTTGAGGCAGATTGTCGAAGAATTTCTTTTTGGCATTGCGGTAGTTGGCCATCGTTTTGTGGTAGTCGAGATGGTCATGGGTAAGGTTGGTGAAGATACCACCTGTGAAATGCAGTCCCGCAATACGGTCTTGTGCAACACTGTGAGAGCTCACCTCCATGAAGGCGTATTCACATTTGTTTTCGGCCATTTGTTGCAATAAGGCATTCAGTTCTATGGGGTCGGGGGTAGTGTGCGTCGAAGGGATGACCTCACGATTCACGATGTTCTCAATCGTGGAGAGCAACCCGCAGTTGTAGCCCGCATCGGTGAAAAGCCTATAAAGTAAGGTGGCTATAGTGGTCTTGCCGTTGGTGCCGGTCACTCCGACCAAACGCAGCTTCTTGGATGGATTGCCGAAGAAATTGGAAGCTGAGACCCCCAGAACGTAGGCAGAGTTATCTACCTTGACATAGGTGACGTTTTCCACCTTCTTTCGAGGCATCTTTTCGCCTACAATGGCCGTTGCACCTTGTTCGATGGCTTTGTCGATATAGTCATGGCCGTCGACTTGCGTGCCTTTCACGGCAAAAAATAATGTGTTGGGCTTAACCTTCCGCGAATCGAAAGCGATGTCGAGGATGTCCAAGTCCTTGTCACCTATAATTTCCAAAAGGTTACAGTTGACTAATATGTCTTTGAGTTTCATTTTTTCTCCAGTTTTAAGTGAATGACAGGGTTGGTTTTGAGGGTGTCACCAGGATGCAACGACTGCTCCTTCACGGTGCCTTGACCTGCGAATTCGGTGCGAATGCCCATGTTTTCTAAGAGATAGACTGCATCGGTGATATCCATACCGACTACATTAGGCACGATGTTGTTGGCAAGTTGGGCTTCGCGTATGCTGATTTGACCGCTTTCGTTGCTTTCCACAGTGACCCAGTCGCCATTGATGGCAAAGTCGTTGTAGTTTTTGGCGATGCCGTTGAGGTAATTGGCCTCTTTTTCATGACGGGCAAGAACAGGCCCCATGCCATATTCAGGTGTTATGGTGAGAGAGTCGTCTTCCTGAACACCGATGCGCATGGCATATACTTTTTCTGCAATCTCCCTGAAACCAGGGGCAGAAACACCTCCTGCCGCCCATTTGGCCCCGCGAGCGCGGCTTACCATGACGATGCAACTGTAGCGAGGCTTGTCGGCTGGGAAATAGCCAACAAAAGTAGTGTTGTATAACTTCCTGCCGAGCCCAGGCTCATGGTAGGCATAACCTTGCACCTTATCATAATACTGGGCTGTCCCGGTCTTTCCCGCCACGTTGACGATACAATCAGCAAATTGACGTTTAGCAGTACCTCTGATGGCGACTCCTTCCAACATGGTCTGGAGCTTTTCGATGGACTCGGGTGAGGCGATGTGCTCGTTGAGGACGATGGGATCGTATTTCTCGATGGTCTGGTTGCCCCTACGGATTTCGGTGACAAATTGCGGCTTCATCATGCGGCCACCATTGGCAATGGCATTGTAAAGCATGAGGAGTTGCATTGGGGTTACGTTCACCTCATAGCCGATGGACATCCACGGTAAAGAGACATTTGACCACAGCTTTCTGCCGTCTTTGGTCTTGTCGTCAGGGTGTTTGATGACGGGTTCTGCCTCACCTTTGATGCCTGTGCCGATTTTCTTGTTCAGGCCTAAGGCATAGAGTCCTTCAACGTATTTTTCGGGATGCGCTGCAAAGTTTTTGGTGATGAGCACAGCAGTGCCTTTGTTCGACGACTGCTCGATGACTTCTTGTACGGTGCAGATGCCGCCTTTGGCAAAGTTGTGGTCGTCTTTCATGGTGCGGTTCGAGAATTTGATGGGTCCCGTGCCGATGTTCACCAAGTCGGTGAGTTGTGTGTTCTCTTTGTGGTTGAGCAGCACCACCATTGAGGCTATCTTGAACACGGAACCGGGCTCATAGCGTTCGGTCAATGCCACATTGTATGATTCTTCGTATACACCCGTTTCGTGGTTGAGTCTTAGGTTGGCCAATGCTTTCACATAACCCGTTTCCACGTCCATTAAGATGGCGCAACCCTGCTCGGCTTTATTGGTGACTAAAGTGTTGTTGAGGGCGCTTTCCACAACGTCTTGCAACTTGATGTCGAAGGTTGTGTAAACGTCGTCGCCGTTTTTGGCATCGATGTCATCTTCAGAATTGACAGGCATCCAGTCGCCATGGTGTATCCTTCTCACCAATTGCTTTCCGTCTTGACCTTTGAGGAAGTCGTTGTAGGCGCCTTCGATACCAAAATAGTAGCCTTTCTCTTCGTTGGCCATGCCGAGCATGAGGCTGGCAAGTTCCTTATAAGGATGGTCGCGGCGGATTTTCTTTTCAGTGATGATGCCGCCTTTATAGATACCGCGGTTAAAGATGACGAATTGCTCCATTTGGCGCAACTCCGTTTGCGTGATGTTCAGGGCAATTCTGTAATGGCGGTTCTTTTTGGCCTTGCCTTCGGCAAAGAAGGCTTTCCATTGTGCGGCGTTTCTTTTCGGGAAGAGACCGGCCATTTGGCGGCAGAGCGAGTCGATGTTTTCGGCAAGGAAAACCGAATCAACAGCTTTATAGTCGAAGAAAACATCGTAAAGTGGAATGGAAATAGCCATCAGCTGACCGTCGGCAGAGAAGATGTTGCCGCGCGAAGCCTCCAAAGTCCTGACACGATATTCGCGTTGCTCGGCGCGTTCGAGCAGTTCTTTGTTGTCCTTGGTCTGCACGAGGATGATCTTCGCGATGATGGCGACACCGAAGACAAGAACGAGGATGTAAACCAGATAGGTCTTCAATAAGGTCTCTGTTTTTGGATCTGCTTTCATTGTTCCTTCGTGTTTTCTTCGTTGATGTTGATGCGCTTCAGTGGCTCGGTTGCCTCTTTCAAGCCGACGTTTGCCAGTTTCTTAGCCAACACGGATTGCTTGGAGGCTTCCATGATGGCCGACTTCACTTGGATGTATTCCACCTGAAGGTCGTTCAACGTTTTGGTGGTTTGGGTCAACTCGCGGTTGCGTTCTTCGGCGATATAGGTATTGGTGATGATGGCCATCAGCAAGATGGTGATGTAGACCATGAAGGGAAACTGCTTGGTGAATTTCTCCCTCACGAGGAAACCACCGCCCAAAACGGTCATGGCGTTTTTCTTCTTGCGCTTGCTTCGGCTTTTCTCTTTCTTCTCTTCTTCCATGGTTAAATCCTTTCTGCAATTCTGAGTTTGGCACTGCGTGCCCTGCTGTTGTTTCCAATTTCCTCGTCGGAGGGAGTGATGGGCTTGCGGGTGATGATATGGTAGGGTGTAAGTAGGTTGCCGAAGAAGTCTTTTTCTTCCTTTCCTTCGGCGTTGCCTGTCTTCATGTAGTTCTTCACGAGGCGGTCTTCCAATGAATGATACGACATCACCACAAGACGTCCGCCTGGCTTCAGCACGTCGGGGCATTGGGTGAGGAAGGCATCGAGGGCGTCGAGCTCTTGGTTCACTTCAATGCGCAAGGCTTGGAAGAGCTGGGCGAGGATTTTGTTTTCTTTTCCTCTCGGTAAGCGGCGTCGCACCGCAGTTTTCAGCTGTTCTGTGGTCTCGATAGGCTCTGCGTCGCGAGCCATGATGATGTCGGAGGCCATGAGTTGGGGTTGCTGCATCTCGCCATAGAGTCGTAGAATGCGTGTCAAGTTGGCATGGTCGTAAGTGTTAATTACGGTTGCGGCATCGTTGGGCGTCATCTGGCTCATGCGCATGTCCAATGGGCCGTCGAATCGGGTGGAGAATCCTTTTTCGGGTGTGTCGAATTGGTGCGATGAAACACCCAAATCGGCAATGACACCATCAATCTTCCCTCCGTGATAGAGTTGGATGAAGTTTTTGAAGTACTTGAAATTCTGTGGGATGAAGGTAAAACGATCATCGTCAAAAGCGTTAGCTTCAGCGTCTTCGTCCTGGTCGAAAGCGTAGAGGTGCCCTGTCGTGAGGCGTTCTAGGATGGCGCGCGAGTGGCCGCCGCCGCCAAAAGTGACGTCGGCGTACACGCCTTCGGGGTTAATGTTCAGGCCCCCGACACATTCGTTCAACATGACCGGATTGTGATACATTTTCATCCCTCCTTATTTTATGTTTTCGCTAAGTAACTTGAAGAAAACTTCATCGTCGAGTTCGTTGATGGACTGTTCGTAAAGGTCTTTGTCCCAAATCTCCATCTTCGTTGTGACCGCGGTGATGACGATGTCTTTGACGAGAGAACCTTTCTCGATTAAGTCTTTTGGGATTTGTAACCTGCCACTACCATCGAGTTTCACGAAACGTGCGCCGCTGTTGTATTTACGCATCACGGCTTCTTCATTCACGTTGAACTGGCTGAATTTGGCGCGCAATTGATCTTGCACCTCATACCAGTCTTTCTTCGTGTAGAGCTCCAGGCAATGGGCATGCAGTCCGGGGCGAAGGATAAAGCCTTCCTCCGCTTCGCTGCCCAATTGCTCCTTGAATTCGCTGGGGACCAAAACACGTCCTTTTGCGTCCAATTTGCAATTATGATGTCCTACCAGATAGCTCATTTTCGGTTCGATGATTTTTCAGCTGCAAAGATATACACTTTCTCCCATTTCTCACCACTTTTCTACACAATTCTTATGTCTATTTTTCAACAGTGGTTGTTGATAACTTTGTTCATATCTTGTTTATAACATTGTTAACAATTTGCCACCCAAAAAAGGAAAGATGTGTTGATGGGCGGTATTTTGCCTTTTTTGGGTGTTTTTTCAGGCGAAAACGACCATCCCATTTTTCTTTTTACTATTTTTGCCGATTGTAGAGATTTTTCGATTATGGATTCGGAACAGAACAACCTTATCGACTTAAGGAAGATTTTCACGGCAAAAGTGCCCAAGCTGATGAAGTATATGCCTGAATGGCTGTTTAGGAAAATTCAGCGTCTGTTGCATGAAGACGACATCAACGAGATTCTGACTAAATATGCCGACAAGGAAGGAATTGATTTCATCAATGCAGTGGTGGCCGATTTTAATCTTGATGTTGTTTTGAAAGGTGTTGACAACCTGATGGAGAGCGACCGCATCCTTGTGGCCTCCAATCATCCTTTGGGTGGCCTCGACGGTATTGCGCTCATCGGTGCGGTGGGCAACCATAGGGGAGAGACCTTGACCCCTGTCAACGATTTCTTGATGTTTGTGAAGAACCTGCGTCCGATTTTCATTCCCGTCAGTAAGGTGGGCAGTGCTACCGCCAATCGTGAGGAGAGCCTCAAACTCTTCAATGAAACTTTTGCTGGCGATGCCACGATTTGTTATTTCCCTTTTGGCCTCTGCTCGCGCAAGTCTAAAGGCGGAAAAATCATGGATTTGGACTGGAAAAAAACGTTTATAACGAAATCGAAGGCTTATCAGCGCGACATTGTCCCCGTGCATATCGAAGGCCGCAACTCCAACTTTTTCTATAACCTTGCCCGTCTGCGCAAACGCTTGGGAATCAAGGTGAATATTGAGATGGCTTTCCTCGTCGATGAGTTCTTCAAGCAACGCAACAAGCAGCTGACCATCACCTTCGGCAAGCCTATTCCTTATCAAACTTTCGACCGCCGGTTCACCGATGCCCAATGGGCGGAGAAGCTTCGCACTTTTTCCTATAATTTGGCGAACAATGCCGATTTGGTTTTTGATCCTCAAAAAGAATATACGATATGATGAAAGATATTATTGCACCGGTGCCAGTTGAGGCCATCATGGATGAGTTGACCCGTGACAAGTTTTTCCGCAAAACCAACAATGCGAGCAACGAGATTTATATCCTTTCAGCCCATGATTCGCCAAATATCATGCGTGAAATCGGTCGCCTGCGCGAAATCAGCTTCCGCGACTCTGGCGGTGGTACGGGTCTTGACTGCGATATTGACGTGTTCGACACCCGTGAGGAGAATTATTTCATGCAGCTCATCGTGTGGAATCCTACTGATCGTGCTATCGTGGGTGGCTACCGTTTTCTTCTTTGCGACGGTCTTCCTGTTGACGACAACGGTCAGGTTGATACACCTACTAGCGAACTTTTCCTTTATTCCAAGAAGTTCGTGGAGGAGTATCTTCCCGGCACCATCGAGTTGGGCCGTTCCTTCGTGCAGCCCAATTACCAGCCTTCAAAGAGCCTTTCAAAAGGCCTGTATTCTTTGGATAACTTGTGGGATGGCCTAGGTTCGTTGGTCGATATCTATCCTGATGCCTTGTATTATTTTGGCAAGGTGACGATGTATCCCACTTTGGAACGTACTTCTCGCGACATGATTCTTTATTTCATGCAAAAGCACTTCCCTGACAAGGAACATTTGGTTACGGTGCGACCCGAGTTGAATCTTCCCATCCTGACTGATATACAATGGCTTGATAGCGTGTTTAATGCCGATAATTATCGTGACAACTACAAGACTTTGGTCAAGCAAGTGCGTGAGCGGGGGGCTGCTGTGCCGCCTTTGGTGAACGCTTACATGAACCTCTCGCCCACCTTACGTTCCTTTGGTACCGCTCTCAATCCAGGTTTTGGCGAAGTGGAGGAAACAGGTATCTTGATGACCATAAGTGACATGTTTGAGGATAAAGTGAAACGCCACTTGATTTATGACATGAATGAGATCCCAGAACATTTAAAAATGCCCTTCTATGCAAATTAACAAAGCCGAATTTCTGATGAGCAACACTCGCTTTGAGTTTCTGCCCAACGACAATATCCCGGAATATGCCTTCATCGGTCGCTCGAATGTGGGTAAGTCTTCGCTAATTAATTTGCTGGTGCAACGTAAGGGCTTGGCAAAGACTTCCTCTGTTCCAGGCAAGACGGTGGCCATCAATCATTTCATTGTCAACGACGCTTGGTATCTTGTCGACTTGCCGGGTTATGGTTATGCACATCATTCGAAGAAAACGCGTGAACAGTGGCGTGTCATGATCAACAATTACATCACACGCCGCCGCAACTTGGTGACGACTTTTGTGCTGGTCGATGCACGTCTTGAGCCGCAAAACAACGACTTGGGCTTCATGGAGTGGTTGGGCGAGAGTCAGGTGCCTTTTTGCATCGTCTTCACCAAGGCTGACAAGGTGTCGAAAGCCGAACTCGATCGTAACGTGCAGGCGATGAAGAACCGCCTGCTGGAGAACTGGGAGGAATTGCCGCCCATCTTCATCACCTCGGCGGAGAAGAAGCAGGGGAGAGACGAAGTGTTGGATTATATCGAGCAACAAAACAAAGAGATAGCCGATCTTCTCAACAAGAAATAGCAACTACAATTAACTTCAATATTCACAAAATCTACATCATTATGGGAATGTTAGTTTCAATTTTGATTGGCGCGCTGGCAGGTATCATCGCCGGTAAAATCATGAACTACGGCCTCGGTTTGATCTGGGCCATCATCGTCGGTGTCGTCGGCGGCTTCTTAGGCAGCTGGATCTTTAGCATTATCGGTCTTCCCGTCAGTACCTCATTCTGGGGTCAGCTTTTGGTCGGTACAGTGGGTGCCGTGGTCTTGCTGTGGCTTGTTTCTAAGATTAAGAAGAAATAAGTCTTACTTACCTTGATACAAAAAGCGGAACCTCAGGGCTCCGCTTTTTTGTTTATACATACATTCTAGTTATCTTCATTTCGCTTGTTTTCAGCAAGATTTCTCATAATTTGGAGAGACTAAATACGACAGAAACGCATCTTCCGACAGACTCAATCCGTTGACAAACGAATAAAGTAAGTATCCCGCCCGAAAAGGGCGGGATACTTATAGCCTATTATTGGTTTTTTTGACGTTTCTTGCTTAGCAAGTAGGCTCCACCAAGGCAACCCAGAACCAAGAGCTCGCCACCTAAGGGAGCGTATTGGTCATAGGTCACATCCAGTACTGGAACATATGGGAATTCTTCACAATTGTTATTTCCAAGTCTCACATGGTGCTCCATCTCTTCCTGGTCTAAGAAGACTTGAGCCTTAGCACTTGTCATCAATGGGCCCAGCAGTAATGTCAGGATGGCAATTAACGATATGATTCTTTTTTTCATTGTATTATTCTCCTTTCAATTATTATTTATTGATGACCATTTTTTGTGTTCTCACTTGGTTGTTGTTGGTTAGACGTAACACATACACGCCGTTTGCCACATTTGGCAGACCAACGGCATTCTGTTGACCGTGAATTTGGGTGTGCATAATTTGGCGTCCATTGATGTCGAACACTTGCAGTACGCCATCACCATTGACAACCAATTCATCACCCATTTGGAATGCGAAGTTCTGAGAAATCGTAGTATTGTCATCTTCGTCTTCCTCCACACCAGTGAAGCCAAACATCAAGCGGAATCTTGTGTTGTAATCCTCTGTGTTGCCTTCAAACACGTACTCGTCTGTCGTCAGGCAGTCGATGTCCATGCCGGTGAGATTGTCAATCAAGTGAAGGTAGTGGAAGTCGGCATTGGCCGTGCTCCATTGTAGTTTATAGACTTCGTTATTGTAGGCATTAAATCGCAGTAAAGCGCTTGTGGTGCCCACGGGTGCGAAGGCCACTTGATAGTCCTTGTCTTCCAAGCGGAACCAGATGCTGGCGTTGCCGGTACGCAAGCCTTTGATCTTATCGCCGCCGCCAACTTCAGGACGGTCAAGCTCGATGGTGGCAAAGTCGTTGCGACCTTGTGCATCAGTACACTTTAAGTTCACCATAGGATAGTGAGGAGCCTCGTTGCGGAAATAGGATTCTTCGGCATTGCCCTCTGCCAAACGCATGTCGTTGGTGAAGTTGAGCCTTTGATCGGATTCCACACGGACGAAGAAGCCTTGATGTGGGTGGAGGTATTGGGGCGCCGTGTAGCTTTGTACATGATGCTCACCTGGACTTGGTATAGAACCTCCTGCGACTCGAGCAATGTATCCATTTTGGTCGGCATCCAGGATATAACAGGTGTTGCTTTTGATTTTGCCGTTGTTGAGGTTACACGTCGCGAAATCGTCAAAATTGATATAGCTCTGGAAGGGATTACCTATCAGGTTCACTCCCCTCAGCGGTGTTTCATAACCGGTAAGCTCAGTGTAGGTAACGTCTTGATAAATGGTTCCATTGTTCAGCGTGCCACTGGTCATCAGCATGGAAGTCTCGCTCACAGCCATCAAATAGCCTTTGGCGTTCACCATTTCCGTTTCGTTCAGATAGGGGATGTTTTGGTGATAGTTGTTGATGTCTTCGTTCTCATGCCAATGGTCAAGGAAGCCCTCAACACCTTCGCGTTTGAAGTTAATCCAGTGGTAGTACTCCTCGCTGTAGCAGTAGAAGTCGAAACTTCCGCCTAGTTGTGCTGCTGTATTGCCGCCTGCCCAATCAGGTCTCCAAGTGCCGTAGGGCGAGTCGGTTGGGAAGTATCCAAGGTTCTCCGTGTCCCATGTGGTCATGGGCGGATCCATTTTGTTGCGGTCCTTATAGTCGGTGCCTTCGATACCGTTGGCCACGAAGTTGTCAAAGCCATTGGCGGTCAGGTAGTAGTTGTCCACACCTGGGTAGCCTGGCTCTCTGGTATGGTAAATAAGACCCATAGGAGGTTCGTTCAAGGCCGAGGAGAACATGTGCCAGTCGTAAGGAGCGTAGCCGAGCATGCTACCATCGCTGTTGTCGAAGGTGACACCCACGCGAGCATATACTGTGTTACCTTCAGCTTGCGTCACGCCAATGTTCTCGTCGATGTAGACCCTGACATCTTCTTCAGTATCTACATTGATTTCATCGGTCGTGGCGTATAGGAAGATGTTGCCGCCCTCTTGGTTACCGTTGATAAGGCCCATCGTGGTGTAAAGGTCGTCGCGGTTCATCAAACCAATCATGGCGTTGAGGTCGTATCTATAAAGGAGATAGATATTGTCCTTTGAACCCAGGCAGACGAAGTCGTTGAACTCCAGAATCGGGTAGTCGTCGTTCACGGGGCTGGCCAAGGTGCGCGACCAAGTCGAGAATTCCTCATCGCCAGTCTGTGCTTCCACCCAGTTGTTCAAGGTGGCCAACAAACCCTTCAGCTCGCCAAAGTGCTCGTCCTCTTCCTCTACGTATCCGATGGGACCGTTCTCTACGTAATCGTTTTCGGCTGTGATCTGCTGGTCGGTATGGGCAAAACCGTACTTGGTGCTAACTAGAACAGTCGGGGCATAGTTGCCAGACCCAGTTGGTTGATTGCCATTAGCGTCAGCAACGTAGAGGCTTTCACCACTAGGAGCGTAGCAATAAAGTATTGTACCATCGTTGATGCCTGCAAACCATCCGAAGTTACTAGGCTTGTCGCCTTGCAGACGCGAGTAGCAGTTCTCAACAGTACCAAGGTTGTGTGCCACTAAACCACCGATCACAGTGTAATCTTTATCTCTGGTAATATCTGCGTAGCTGTAACAGTTCTTCAAACTGTTGTCTGCTAGCAGTTCACCCACCAGGCCACCCATGTGGGTTGCTTCGCCTTTCATGATAGGCATGGCCATCGATGAATGGACAGAACCACCTTCGATGCGGGCGACAAGGCCTCCCATATAGGCATCACTCCAGTATTGTGCATCCATCGTTCCACGTGCTTCACAGTTGCTCACCGTTCCATCATTGACAATACCTGCAACACCGCCCATATAGTACCTATAGTCGTCGTTATCGGCTACTTTAGCAGCAAAGTTATCATAGTTGTCGAGGAAGATGTTCTTCAATGTACCTTGGGTTGCACCAAACATGCCGTAAAGGCTGATGCCGGAAAGGAAGCCATTCCTGATGCCCGTTACAAGATTGCCTTGACCGTCGCAAGTGCCTGTATAATAGTATTTATTGCCTTCTATGTCATCTTCCATGAAGGTGCTGGATGCAGGATCATAGGAAGTGACAGCTCCGATAGGTACCCAACGGTTGGCCGACATGTCGATGTCATTTTCAATGAAGGCATTGGTGCCACGATGTTCGCCCGTGCAACCATTCAGGTTGTTCACGTAGGAGATGAACCATGCCAAAGCTTCCGTTGTGTAGATGTGCCAAGCGCCGTCTTCGTCTACGGTGTAGTGATTGTCGGAACCGTTGGTGATGGGGTATATATCCTGATGGATTTGCGGGTCTTTGGTTACTGCCGTAGTCCAACAACCATCAAAATAGATGAAGTCCTTGTAGAATTTTTGCGATGGATAATCCTCACCCGTGTGGATGCAAACGTGAGTCTCAGTGTCGTCAAAAACAGAGCCGTTGCCATGGGAAATACTATTCATCATATTCCAAAGCCAGCTTTCGTTGCTCACATCCTCAACGTGGATTACGGGATGAGGATGGGGCTCAGCGGGATTGGTAGTAATACCAATGTTGGTGATGTATGTTGGGAGCGATGTTTGCGCATCGACATCTGATTTCAACGTAATGTACTTGTTGTTAGAAGGAAGGTAGACGTTGTTTATTGTTTCTTCAGAGCCAGCGTAGTTCGTATACGCTTTCAATGTCTGCAGGTTTGCTACCGTACCACCGCCTAAATAGAACGTGCCGTTTTGGTAAACGCCGCCTCCAAAGCCATCGGCTGGTACGTAGTTGTACTTGATTTCGGCATTATCTTTCATGTTGAGGATTGCACCCTCTTTGATGTAGATGCCGCCGCCTTGCATCGATGCAAAGTTTTCGGCGAATGTGCCACCGCTGAAAGTGACGCTGCCACCATTCACATAAAGGCCGCCGCCCTGCTTGGCCGTGTTACCAGAGCCTTCGGCGTTGTCTGTGCCATAGGTGCCAATTTGTGAGGCGTCTTTCACCAAGATGGTGCCATTACCACAGTAGATACCGCCACCTTGACCCGTGTTGTCAATCGTTCCTGGGGTTTCGGTTGTGGCCTGGTTGCCACTGATAATGGCAGCGCTCACTGTCATACCTTCATCGGTTGAGTTACCCAGATAAATGCCACCGCCTCTTCCGTTATTGGCAACGTTGTCAAGAATTTGGGTTGAGATGAGGTTGACCGTTCCATTGTTCATATAGATACCGCCACCGTCTTTTGCTTGGTTGTTGCTTACAATAACGTTTTCTCCCTCGAGGTTGAGAAGACCGCTTTGGACATAGGCACCACCGCCATTAGTTGCAGCCGAGTTGTGATCAATCAGTACGTCGCCGATGATGTTCGTGCCATCCGGGCCTGTATTTGCCACATAAAGTCCTCCACCATGTCTATTTGACGTATTATAGCTGATCTCACCACCCAATACGTTTACTTCAGAAGCATTACCTGTCACATAGATACCACCACCTCCGTTATTACCCGAGGTGCTGTTTGCCTTATTGCCATTTTCTTCGCTACCACCCACGGTGACTCCATCACCCATGGTGAAGACTCCGTTGCTGACATAAACACCGCCGCCGCTGTTGCCTGCCTCATTTTTGATTAATGTGGTCTCAGGATGCAATGTTACCGTAGCATGTTCAGTGTTGCTAGACCTTGTGACATAGATGCCGCCGCCGTTGCTCGTTGCCGTGTTGCTGTCAAATAATGTATTGCCAACATCGACACTATAGCACCTAGCATAGATGCCACCGCCGTTTTGGGCTGAATTGGATTGGAACAAACAGTCATCAGAATTTTCATCAAGTCTGTCAACTACGACTACTGATGAACTACCTTCGGAGTAAATGCCACCGCCTGAACCAACAGCCTCATTCCCAATGAAAGTCGAACTCTTAATGCTGGCAATACCGCGGTTGACATAGACACCGCCACCGTTAGAGCTGGTATTTATAGTTTTATTGTAGCTGACTGTGCTATTGGTAATCTCTACCTCGCCAGGAGTAACATTATTGGGGTAGTTGATATAGGCTCCGCCACCACCAGCCGTTCCAATATTATAGTCCAAATGGCCATTCTCCATTGTGAATTTTCCATTGTTGATGTAGGCTCCGCCACCTGTTCCCTCCGCTATGTTGCCGTGGTCTTCCACGCCAATGGAAGCATCTATCATGTGAAACTCGCCTTGATTAAGATAAATACCACCACCTTGTTGAGAAGCATGGTTGCCGACAATGGTTGTCTCTGTATTTTCAATCAAAAGCTTACCTTGATTGATATAGGCTCCGGCGCCTCTCTTGGCAGTGTTGTCGCTGATGGTGGTCGTTGCCTCGCTACTGTTGATCTTGATGGTTTGCTCGGGATCAACACTTATATAAAAGCCACCGCCATAGTTAACTGCATCGTTTTCAGTGACTGTACCGCCTCTGACTTCAACCGTGCCTCCATCCACATAAAAGCCACCGCCATTATAGTCAGCTTGGTTGTAGGAAACGAGGCCGCCATGTACGACCAGGTCGCCTTCACCACTTCCTATTATACCCTCAAGATTGCTTGTGATGCAGACGCCACCGCCGTTTCTGCTAGCTATGTTCGCCTTTCCCTCGGTGCCGACCACGGCATTGTGATAGACGTCTACATCGCCGTAGGTCATATAGACTCCGCCGCCGTCAGTAGCTGAGTTGTTTTCCACAAGCATCGGGGTGGTAATGGTTTCGTCTTCTGCCCCTAAATGGAGGAAGATAGGTTGGGGTTGAAGGTTATTGTAATGTTGATGTGTATGTGGGTCATAATAGTCAAAGTTCGGATCAAAGTTGTGATAGGGGTCATCTTGCAGGATTTCCTCGATGGCAACGCCGCCGCCGTGTCTGAGAGCCACGTTATCATAAATGCTACCAAAGTTCAAAAGAGCTTCAAGACCATACAGGTTGGTCTCTCTTTCCATGTACACGCCTCCGCCGTCTCTTCCGGCAAGGTTGTCATGAATGGTGGCTCCACTTATGTCAAGGGCCACTTTAAAAGGAGTACCGTCTGGGTGCTGGAAAAAGCGCATGATTACGTTTGGAGATTGAGGGGATTCCAAAAACCTGATGAAGGCATTCGAGAAATGCATGCCTCCACCGTTTTTTCCCGCATAGTTGTTTTCGATTAAAGTGTTGCCATTGAGGCTTATAATGCCATCTGAAGGATCCCATTGGTCTTCCCCCATTAGATGCTCAGGCTTGCCTTCTACGAAATTAGCCATTGCCACGCCACCACCGTGATTGTTGGCTCTGTTGTTTTTGATGGTGCATCCTATGATTTCAATCAGACCTTCCACACGGATTCCGCCACCCATATCGCCACACCAGTTGTCGTGGATGTAGGTGTTCGTGAGTGTCGCTGGAGGAATAAGGGAACTGTTCCACCTGCATCCACCTCCATCGTCGTCAGCATAGCAATGGTGGATTTCGCCTCCTTCCATGTCCAATGTGCAAAGGTTGTCGCCCATGCCACGGAAAGCGCCACCGCCATAGCTGGAGTTGGGATAGCTTTGGATATTATATTTACTATAGCAGTAGGAGAATTCTGTGTTGTTGATATAAGCATGGGAATCAGAAGGGTCGGGTTGACCGTCTCTTTTTCTATTATTAAAATAGATTCCGCCACCATGGCCATAGGTATACAAGTGGTCAAATTTGCTATGGTTAATGTTTATCAGGCATTTACTTTTTATTGTCGCATTACTGCTACTTTGACCAACAACCATTCCACCTCCGCTGGTTCCTCCGTTGTTCCAGTTGTATTGCAATGCAGCATAATCCATGTTGAGGGTTCCGCCATGAACGCCGATGATTGCTTGACCTGAGCCACCATTGATGGGATATCCAGTAGCTTCTACAAAGCAATCAGGATTCGGTTCGTCATAATTTGTATATACGAAATCCATCTCGTGGCAGTTACCGTCTATTGCAATCTCATGACCTTCTCCGCCTGTAATATTGATAACGCATGTCGAAGGTGCGGCGTTAGTAACTGGGTCAAGTACAATCAAGTGTCCGCCAGGCCCTGTAGTAGATCTCCTCAAAGTGACAGGAGCAGATCCAATATTATTTAGGTTGATCGTGCCACTTGTACAAACTATCGTTCCCGAAAGGTTGATGGTTATAGCGTCGGTAAAGTTAAAGTTGATGGTAATGTCCCTATTGGAAGTGTTCATTGTGAAACTGCCAATGGCAGTATACCACCCACCACCATTTACTCGGAAATAATTCCCCCAACCTGCGGAAGTGAGCGTATAAGTGCCCACAGATGGAGTCCAAGTTTGTTGTGCCTTCAGAGGAATGGTACTGAAACACAACAATGCCATTAATAGCATCATTGCCCTTTTCCGGAATTTCATCTTTCCGTCTTTCATTTGCGTTTTTCTTGTTTTCATTTGTCGCTTCTTTGTGTTGTTGTTTGTTGTTTATCTATTTATTCTACTTTATTCTGCCATTATACTAGCTCTGAAACAAGGCAAATGGCCTTGTGACAAAGAATTTCGTTATCCTCGTAATACCCAAAATTATTCTCAATTGTGTGCAATGTTTTGAAAATCAACAAGGTATAATTATTTAGTATACGAAACCAAGCTGCAAAAATAGTAAATAAATTGTTTTCTTTTAAGATTAATTTGACTATTTGTAAAAAAAATAATCAACACATTGGTTGCCAAATTCTAACATTTCATCCTTAACTTCTAACTTTTACCAACTGCAAACTCCCAACTGCAAACTCACCACATGCACATCAACATGCGGGAATGGGATGTTCAAACCCTCGGTTGCGAAGGTCTTGTACATCTTTTCGTTCATGCTGAAAAACACCGGCTAGTAGTCAGTCGAATTGACCTAGGCACGCACGGTGACGTCGACCGAGCTGTTGCTTCCATTAGACTGGCTGAATTATTTATGTAACTATTTTCGCCTGGTGAAAAACTCACTTGAAGTAAACTCTTGTGATTCCCGTTCCACCTGTTTCCAACGAGGCATCACAAAAGCGCTCCACATCATGGTTGTGGCTGAGTTTCTCGCGGATGAGTTTGCGCAGGATGCCGTTGCCTTTTCCATGGAGTATGCTCACTTCCTTGATGCTGAGGAGCTTGGCTTCGTCCAAGTATTTGTCAACGATGTCCAAGGCTTCTTCGGCGCGTTTGCCGCGCACGTCAAGGGTGAGCTCGAAGTGTTCGGCTTTTTCGCTGAGGTCTTCGGCGATGCCCTTCTGCCAGCGGCGTTGGGTCTTGCGGGCTTCGGCTCGACTCACCTTGCGGAGCTTGTCGGGGCTGGTGCGCAGGCGGATGCTGTCGAAGAGGATGGTGGCGTCGGTGTCGCTGATGGACAGAATTTCGCCCACCACCTGCATCTCTTCGATGCAGACGGTGTCGCCCACCTTCAACACGACTTCGGCTTCTTCCTTTTTCTTGGCTTCGGCCACCTCTTTGGCTTTTTGTGCGATCTCTTCCTTGGTCTTTTCAAGGTTCTGGCGGATTTCCTTGGTCTTGGTCTTCTCGGCCTGAGCCTCCTTGATTTCCTTGATAGTGCGTTCGATTTGACTGTTGGCCTTTTGAATCAGTTCTTGGGCCTCGGCGGCAGCATCGCGGAGGTATTGCTTTTTCTTGCTCTCAAGTTCGGCGAGAAGGCCTTTGTATTTCTCCACCACCTCGGTCAGCAGCTGGTCGGCGATGCGCAGGTCTTGCTCCTTTTTGCGGATGGCTTTCTTGTCGACTTCGAGTTGTTGCAGCTGTTTCTCAAACTTGAGATGCTGGTCGCCGGTGATGTTGGCTGCCTCGTCGAGAATCTGTTTTGGGAAGCCGATTTTCTTAGCGATTTCGAAGGCGAAGGAGGAACCAGGTTTGCCCGTCATCATGAGGTACATAGGCTGCATGAAGCGCGTGTCGAACAGCATTGCACCGTTGATGATGCCCTCGTGGTTGTCGGCCAAAAGCTTCAGGTTGGCGTAGTGCGTAGTGACCATGCCGAAGGCTTGTTTCTTGTTGATTTCCAAGAGGATGGCCTCGGCGATGGCACCGCCCAATTGCGGCTCCGTGCCCGTGCCGAACTCATCGATGAGGAACAGCGTTTTCTCATCGGCATGTTCCAGCAGCGCTTTCATATTAATAAGGTGTGAGCTGTAGGTGGAAAGGTCGTCCAAGATGGACTGTTCGTCGCCGATGTCAATGAAGAGGTTTTCGAACAAGCCGCATTGCGAGTCAACGCGCATGGGAGGCATGAGGCCACATTGTAGCATGTATTGCAACAGTCCGGTGGTTTTCAGGCAGACCGACTTGCCGCCCGCGTTGGGGCCACTGATGACAAGGATGCGGTCGGTGTCGTCCAGCTTCAAGTCTAGCGGGACGACTTGCTTGCCTTGTGCTTTCAGCTTTTTCTCCAGCAAAGGATGACGCGCCTGCTGCCAGTTGAAATAAGGAGTGTCTTTGATTTCGGGTTTCACGCCACCGATTTCTTGGGCCAGCAACGCTTTGGCGCGGATGAAGTCGAGTTCGCCCAACAGGTTCCATGCCTTGCGCAATTCAGAGAGGTAAGGCCGAAGGAGACGCGTGAAGGCCATCAAAATGCGGTGGATTTCACGTTTCTCGGCATATTCCAACTCTTTGATTTCGTTGGAGGTGTCGAAGATTTCGGCGGGCTCGATGTAGACGGTCTGTCCCGTGGCCGACTCGTCGTGGATGAAGCCTCTGATGGCGCGTTTGTCACCTGCCTTCACCGGGATGACCAACCTGCCGTCGCGGACGGTGAGCTCCGATTTCTGGTCGACCCAGCCTGCAGTCTTGGCGTCGCTCATAATCTGGCGGATGCGTTTCTCGATGCCTGTTTGCTTGCGTCGGATGCTTTGGCGGATTTCCAAAAGCTCGGTGGAGGCATTGTCGGGAATCTCGCCTTTGTCGTCGACGAGGCGGTTCACTTCGGTGAAGATGCTGCGGTCAATGAAGATGTTCTCAATCAGTGATTTAAGTCGTGGAGTTTCGTTGGCACTTTCGGAATGACCATAACGCAAGATGGCTTCAAGCACATTGAGCGAAGGCTTCAGGGCAAACAGGTCTTCCACATTCAGGCAGGTGCCGTCAATCTGGACATGATGGAAGGCCTCGCGGAGGTCGTGGAAGTCGCGCACGGGAAAGGGAATCCCCGTTTGGAGCAGGTGGATAAACTCTTCGGTCTGCTCTAAGCTTTTGATAATGAAGTCTCTATCATTTGAAAAGGCCACGTTTTCCACTTTCTCCAAACCCATCGCGCTGATGCAATGCGCTGAGAGCATCTGGCGGATGCTTTTGAAGCCGATTTTTTGTTCAAAGTTGGTCGGGTAAATCACTGGTCGAGTTTTAGGGCGCAAAAATACTGAAAAAACTTTACTTTAACGCTAAAACATAGAACAATGATGTAGATGTAATAATGTTGGATTCTCGCTTACCACTACATGTTAAGTAGTATTATTGCTTAGCATGCTGTTTGGACTAATCGAAGTTTTATTGTTTGATAATCTGCTTCGTAACGCATCCGGATGAGGTAAACACCTTTAATAGATAGGTTCCCGCGTCTTGCGCAGTGATATCTACCTCATTACTACTGGACTCCTTGATGAATTGTCCATTGATAGCATACACCTCGATTCTTTCCAAGCCCTCGATGTCGATGCATATTATTCCATCTGTTGGGTTCGGGTAAACATCTATCGCCAAGCTGTTTTCATCAACATCTGTTTGGTCGAAGATGGCTTTGATTGGACCATCTGTAAAAGGCTCGATGCTTAAAGGGTTGCTAATTGAAACAAAACCGTAATCTGAAATGTACCAATTGATAAACCTAAATCCATCTTGAGGAATGGCCAATAATTCCAACAATCCATCTTCACATGAAGTCGGCTCATGAAGGATTTGAACCGTTCCCATGCCATCATAATCAGTTACAACGTTGTATGAATACAGCAAATCCTCCTGAATATTGGTAAAATCACCCCAATATTCTGCATCTTCGTATTGAGATGCCAATCCGCAAGGAACAATTATTGGGATGGTTTTGGAAACACCTTCAAAAGTGTTTTGAGTAATATTTGGCTTTATTGTTCTCTCCAATCTTCGCAATACTTCACAGCCTGCATGATGGCTTCCCTTGAGTTCCAATCTCCAAAACGCTCTTGAGCAACAATGTCAGGGTTGATATACACCGAGTCCTCCATCCATTCATGATGAAGGATTTTCCCTGTAATTGAAGTCTTTCCGCTGCCGTTAGGACCAGCAATAACTATCAGAACCGGTTTTCTTTCCTGCAAGGTCATGCTCTATTGCCGTACTGCTTTTTGTACAATTCCTTGATTTCGTTAAAATAGCGTTCAAGTGCCTCGTCATATTTTTGATTAGCTTCCTCCGCCACTTCCCGCATGATATACGCCAGCATCTCATCCGTTGGTTCCTCCAACGAAGTCAAGCGATAGGCGTTGATTTCTTTCTCTGACATGGCTTTCTGTCTTTTTGTTGTGCAAAAATAGTGTTTTTTTCACAATTTGCGTCCTTTTCCACCAACAATTAAACAATTCAACACTCAACACTTCAACAAAATCAATATCTTTGCCCCAAAATTCTAAAACTATGATTAGACTAGAAATCTGTGCCAACGGCATCAAGTCGTTGCAGAATGCGATGGACGGCTGCGCTCAGTGCGTGGAGTTGTGCGAATGCCTCGAAGTGGGTGGCGTCACGCCTTCTTTCGGCACTTTGGCCAAGGCCATTGACATTTCGTTTATCCCTATGCGCGTGCTCATCCGTCCGCGACCAGGCAACTACATCTACGACGAGGAAGAAGTCGAGATGATGAAGACCGACATCATGCTTTGCAAGAAGCTGGGTTTTGAAGGCGTGGTCATCGGAGCTTTGAACGACAAGGGAGAGCTTGATGTTGAGACGATTAAGGCTTTGATGGGAGCAGGCGAAGGCTTGAAGTTCACTTTCCACCGCGCCATCGATGCCTGCGTGAAGCCTTTTGAGGCGGTTGAGCAACTGATTGAACTCGGCTTTGACAAAATCCTGACCTCGGGTGGCAAGCCCACTGCGTTGGAAGGTGTCCCGGTGATTGCGGAGATGCAGCTGCGCTATGGCGACAAAATCGGCATCATGCCAGGTGGCGGCATCAACCTCGGCAACGTGAAGGAGATCCTCGACATGACGGGTGCGGTGCATTGCCACGCTTCGTTAGCCCATTGGGTGCCGCGTTTCAATGAGAAACTCTATCCCAACCAAAAGGACGCTACTGGCGCCACGATGGTCTGGACAGAGTCGAACAAGGACTTGATTTACGAGATGGAAAAGATGCTGAATCCGTTTTAGTTGTCTCACGCTAAAATAATTATCTCACGCAGAATTCGCAGAATACGCAGAAGCGCGAAGCGACGAAAAATAGGCGTCCGGTAGGTTCAAAAAATTCTGCGCATTCTGCGTGCCAAAAAAAACTCACAATGAAAAAACTACTTCCTCTGATTCTATTGGCCTTCGCCTTATCGGCGTGTCAACAAGTTGAAAAGCAAAACGTCGTTGTGCAACTCCTCAACCAAGGCTGGATGCTCACTGGCGACACCTTAAATATTAATATGCAGGTCGATGTGCCCTCGGTGGTGCAGCAAAGCCTCTACGAAAACGGCCTGATTCCCCATCCCTATCTCGGCACGGTGGAAAACCAATTGCTCTGGATTTCCGACCATCCGTGGGACTACACTTTGCATTTCGATGCGGACAAGGATTTGCTTGGAAAAGAGAAAGTTGAATTGGAATTTGACGGCATTGATACATACGCTGAAGTGAAATTGAACGGCGAAAAACTCTTCTTTGCTGACAACCAATTCCGCGTTTGGAAACACGAGGTGAAAGACTTGCTGAAAAAGAAAGACAACCTTTTGGAGGTGCATTTCCTTCGTTATGACAGCACTCAATTGGCTTTGTATGAGCAACATCAGCCTCGATTGCCCGAGAAATACGCCGTTTCGCGCAAAGCACCTTACCAGCACGGCTGGGACTGGGCACCGAAGTACAAGAACGTGGGCATTTGGAAACGGGTGGAATTGATCGGTTGGTCGGATGCGAAATTGCAAAACGCATATATTGTCACAGAAAACATTGATAACGAGAAGGCTACGATGCGTTTGTGCCTTGATGTGGAAAGCAGGGCTGAAGGAAATTACATGGCGGAAATTTATGTTAATGGTGAGAAAAACAGTCAGAAAACCATACACATTAAAGGCGGTAGCCAAAACGAAAACCTGAACTTTGAAATAGAAAATCCAGAGTTGTGGTGGCCCAACGAGATGGGCGAACAACCGCTATATGTCTTTGATGTTCTCCTAAAAGATGGGGATAAGGTTCTGGATTTTAAGAAAATATGGTCTGGTATTAAAACCTTTGAGATGGTGGATGAGCCTGATAGCATCGGGCGGGCGTTCTATTTTAAGGTGAACGGTGTGCCATTCTTTGCCAAAGGCGCGAACTATATTCCAGAGGAGATGATTGAGACCTGGAATGATGTTGACCATACGATTCGTCTCTTGGAGCAAGCCAAAGACGCTCATTTCAACATGCTGCGCGTGTGGGGCGGCGGCATTTATCCCTCTGACGACTTTTTCACGCTTTGCGACAAATATGGCATCCTGGTTTGGGAGGACTTCATGTATGCCGGCACAATGTATCCCTACGACGAGGCTTTCCTCGAAAACGCACAAATCGAGGCGGAGGAGCAGGTGAAACGCTTGGCTTCGCATCCTTCTTTGGCTCTATGGTGTGGTGGCAACGAGATTTCGGAGGGCTACTATAACTGGGGCTGGCAGCAGTCTATGGGTTGGAGCGAAGAAGACGACAAAGCCATCAAAGCAGGCTATGACCGATTGTTTGAAAACATTCTGCCTCAAGCCGTTGCACAATTTGACGGCACGCGCCCCTATTGGCCCAGTTCGCCCTCGAAAGGTTGGGGCCGGCCTGAAAGCCTGACCGAAGGCGATGTTCATTATTGGGGCGTTTGGTGGGGCGAGCAGCCTTACGAAATGTATCGTGAGAAGGTGGGCCGTTTCAACAGCGAGTATGGCTACCAAAGCTATCCCGATTATTCGACCTTGCTGAAAATAGCAGAAGGCGAGGAATTGAGTATGGATGCTAAGGTGATTGCGGCACACCAAAAACATGCCCGTGGCACACGCCAAATCGACGACTTCATCCAACGGTATTATCCCGACGTTCAGCCGAAGGACTTTGAGGAGTATGTGCATCTGAGCCAACTCTCGCAAGCATACGGCATGGAAGTCGCCATCGAAGCGCACCGTACGGCAAAGCCTTACAACATGGGCACGCTCTATTGGCAACTCAACGATGCCTGGCCCGTGACTTCGTGGTCGTCCATCGACTATTATGGCAACCCCAAGGTGCTACAAGATCAGCTGAAGACGCTTTTTGCGCCTGTACTTTTGAGTCTCGACAGGAAAGACTGTGGCGTTTTTGTCACATCAGATTTGCTACGCAACATTGATGGCATGCTGACGGTCAAGGTGTGCGACCTTGAAGACCTCAAAGTTGATGAGCTCCAAGACCGTCCGTTGTTTGAGCAAAAAGTGAAGGTGAAGTTGGATGCCAACGAGAATCGGAAATTTGTCGTTGACGGCTTAAGAGAATTCTTGGCTAATGCCGACTTGCAAAAGGTTTACGTGAAACTGCAATTGACCGAAGGCGATACCCTTACTGCAGAGCGTAAATGCTATTTTTCCGCTTTTTTTGAGTGAAGGCTGTAACTTTTTCCCGGTTTCTCCGTATTACTGATGTTTTCGCGAAGAACAAAAGTAACAAGAGAAATAATTAAAACCTAAACGAAATGAAAACTAGATTATTTTTTGCAGCCATGCTGCTGCTGGCCTTCGGAACGATGAGGGCACAGACGAATGGACCCCAACCGATTGATCCCCAAACGGATAGCATTATGAAAAGCCGAATGGCTGAAATAAAGCAAGCCCAAGAACAGTTTTCTGAACGGATGCGTGAATTGGGTATGAACCTCCAATATCTTTCGGATTCCGTCGATTGGAAAAATTTTGAACAAGATATGGAAAAATGGGGTGCAGATATGGAAGAATGGGGCAGAAAGATGGAGCAGTGGGGCGCAGAGTTTGAAAAAAAATACGATATGCACAACTATAGTCCTACGAAAAATGATGATCCGCAAGTTCGTGTTATTCGGGTAACGGGTTCTGGCGATGTCGTTGTCAGCCAGACCCCAGGGCGTTTTTCGTTGAAGAAAGAGGGGAAGGTGGTCAACGACTATCGTGCAGAGTCGGAGTTGCTTCTCCTTTCGAGTTCTGACGACTATGAAGTTGAAATCTCGCAACTCGAAAATATCCAATTGCTTTCGTCAGCAGATGTCGTCAGTAAGGGCACTATAAAAGGTGACTACATCAATATCTATAATAGTGGCTCGGGCGACATGGTTATGGAGTTGGATTACGATACCGTCCATGTTCTCCTGAATGGCTCGGGTGACATCATCCTTCGGGGTAGATGCAACGTGTTGCAAGCCACGGTGCTTGGAAGCGGTGACTTGAGAGTTGACGGTTTGAATGCTGTTGAATCGAATGTCGTGGAAATGTCATCGACGAAGGAAGACGACTCCAAGGGCAGTCGTCCCGTAAAAAAGAGCCTCCTTTACGATGCCAACTGGAACGGCTTTGAGGCGGGTTTGAACCTGTTGATGGGCCCTAACTCGGCGGGAACTAATTATTTGGAATTGCGCCCCTTGAGGAGTTGGGTGTTCAATTTCAACATCGCCGATGTGGGTATCGCTTTCAACCGCCGTCATACGGCAGGCCTTTACACTGGTATCGGTTTGGGATGGAACAACTATAGTTTCAATCACCCGGTCCGTCTGACCAAAGGCGCGAATCAACTTGAAACAGAATGGATTGACCCTGCGGTGTCAGCGGTGAAGAGAAGCAAACTAGGTGTGCTGTATATCCAAGCACCGTTGATGGTTGAGATGCGTCCTACCCGTCATTTTTATGTCGCAGCCGGCGTCACGGGAGGCTTGCGCGTCGACACTTGGACCAAGATCGTGTTCCGAAATGGAGACGTGAACAAGGTGCATAGCGACTATTATGTGAACCGCTTTAAGCTGGATGCCACGCTGCGCATCGGCGGTAACAACTTAGGCTTCTTTGCCCAATACAACATTCTGCCTACATTTGATGAAGCTCATGCCCAGACTTACCATACGGCGAACTTTGGGTTCAGCATCAATTTCTGATATAATCTCACGCTGAGATTCTATTTCACGCAGAAATCGCAGAATTTGGAATCGCAATGCGACGCAAAATAAGCGTCCGGCAGGTTTCACATGGTTCTGCGATTTCTGCGTGCTTTAAATCATTCCCCACGTTTTTCCTCCCAATATTCCTTGGCTTCCTCAAAACTTTCGTCCGCACGGTTGTAGGCGGTCAGGGCAAAGTCGGTGGCGGCCAAGTCGAGCTCTTTCTTGGCGGTGGTTAATCCGGAAGCGATGATGCTGGCAAAACTGTCGTGGCGACCCTTCGTCAGCCATGACAGGCCTTTGCCGATGAGCGAAGGCTCGCGGTCGTATTCCTCATCCTTCGAAAAGCTATTCAAATCGTATTCGTTGATGAGTGCCAAGGCGAGGTTGGTGTTCATACGGAAAGCCAACAGGTCGAAATCGGGTTCGGAGGCAGTCGACGAGGTGGGTAAAATTGGCGCTTTTTGAGATTCCAATTGGGCAACAAGCGGCATTTCAACCCTTTTTGAAACGGTTTCGGAAATTGTTGGTCTTTCTTTCTTAACGACTTGAGGCTGAGCAAAATAGAATGTTCTCGGGGGCAAGGTCGTGGTTTCGCTTGCGGTGATGAGCCTACCTGGAAGGATGGGCTTCAATTCGGCTATGGTTTCGGTTTTTTGCATCGATTTTTCGGGCCACAACGTGACGGTGAGCAGCAGTCCAGCGGCAGCGGCAATTGAAGCGATTTTGACATAGAGCGGTACGACTGTTGCTTTCTTTTTCATCTTTTCTTTTCCCTCGAAGGCAATCTGAGGTGCTTCGAGATGGGGTAGCTCTTCGGTGAGCTCGTTCCAGTCCATACCTTGTGCCGCGACGAAGGCTTTCAGCTGCTCTGCCTCGTCGGGGCTGAGGTTACCTTCCATGTAATCCAGAAGGTAGGCCTCGTAGTTGTCGGTGGTGATGTTCGTTTTCATGGCACTATGTCGATAAGGTTGTCGATGCTTTTCAGTTTGTTTTTCAATGTAGTGCGTGCGCGGAAGATGTTGACCTTCACTTGCGACTCGCTCATTCCCGTGATATCGCCGATTTCTTGGTAGCTGTAACCCTCGTAGTCGCGCAGCAGCAAGGCGTTGCGTTGCGCTTCGGGCAAGGTGGCCAAGGTCTTGTGCAAGACTTCGTTCACGTCAGGAAACTGTCTCGGCGTGGTTTTCGCGTCGGCGGGCAAAGGCTCTTCGACGCTCGCAAAGCGTTGTTTGTGACGGACTTCGTCAATCATGGCGTGGTGGGCGGTGGTGAAAAGGTAGGATTTAGCCTTCGCAAAATCAATCGTCTTGACTTTCTCCCAAACGCGGGCAAAGCTCTCCTGCACCACGTCCTCGGCCTGCTCGCGGTTGCGGAGGCTTGAGAACGCGAAGCGGAAAAGCCGGTCGGCATATTGCTCCACGCACTGGTTGTACTGACTTCTGTCCATCGTTACAAAGGTAATACGGAGAAATGGTAAAAAAGTTACATCTTTATGAATTTTTTTCGACTAGGCCAATGGCCTATAGCCTATGGCTTGCCTTTGTATTGGGGGCAGCCATAGGCTATAAGTTATAGGCCATAAGCCAACAATTAAACAATTAAACAATCAACGATTCAACAATTATCATTACTTTTGCCGCAAAATACAAGACCATGATTTTAAACTACATCACCTGGAATGTCGACCCAGTGCTTTTCCATTTAGGGAGCCTTCAAGTCCGTTGGTACGGTCTACTGTGGGCTTTGGGCTTTTTATTCGGTTACTTTATCATGAAACGCATTTACCAGAGAGAGAAAATGGCCGAGGATGCATTGGATAAGTTGCTCATCTATATGCTTGTTTCCACCATTGTCGGAGCACGCCTCGGACATTGCCTCTTTTATGAACCTGATTACTATCTTTCTAATCCTTTGAAAATCTTTGCGGTTTGGGAAGGCGGTTTGGCCAGCCACGGCGGCGCCATCGGTATTTTGATAGGCTTGTGGCTTTATGTGCGCAACTATAACAAGTCGAAGAAGGAGAAAAATGACTTGCAACATATCAACTACATCTGGATTCTCGACCGCATTGTGGTGGCGGTGTGCCTTGTCGGGGCATTGATTCGCGTGGGCAATGTGATTAACCATGAGATATATGGCACACCGACTTCATTGCCTTGGGGCTTTGTCTTTTTGCGTGGTGCGGAGCAATTCTGCGGCACGGTCGACAACTACACGGCTTGTAACGCTTGGGATGCCCCTTGTCCGCCAAGCGAGTGGCTGCCTTGCCACCCGACGGGACTTTATGAGGCCTTTTTCTGCCTTGTGGCGATGGGCATTCTTTTGTGGATGTACTACAAGCGCGACCTCGGCCATAAGCAGCCCGGACTGATGTTTGGCACTTTCCTCGTCATCATCTTCGGCTCGCGCATCTGCATTGAGTTCTTGAAAAATGTCCAAGTCGATTTCGAGCGCAACATGGTCTTCGATATGGGTCAATGGCTGAGCGTCCCCTTCGTCCTTATTGGCATTGGGATGATCGTTTGGAGCTTTGTGAATCGTAAGAAATTGGTTGCGAATAAGTGATTGTGAATAGTACATTCGATAAGCTATAAGAAAAAACCAGCATCTGGAAAGCTCCAAATGCTGGTTTTCTTTCAATACAATCGGAGATTATTCTACATAAAACATATCAATGTATTGCATCATCCGGTCGGTAATCAGTTGCGCCAACTCGTTGCGTTCGTATTTCTTCGCCACGCCACTGAAGTGCTTGAGCAGACTTAAGCCTTCCTCAATGTCTTCCTCGTAGTATTTTTGGAACTTTGGCTTCATGCCCCCATAGTAATGAATCTTGTCGCAATAATTGTCGACCAGCTTCATCATATAGTCGTCACCCTTGTCGGTGGCACCGCAGATGTAGTACATCTCCGGGAACTGGTAGGTGTGGATCTCGGCAGGGAACTTCTCGTTGGGGAAGAAATCCTGGAACTTGTCCATCACGATGACGGCCGAATCAAATTGGTCGTGGTTGACTAGGGCCTGAGCCAAACGCGAATAAGCCAACTGGGCATAGCTCATGTTGCGCACACTCTCGCGGTCGGGCACCACGCCTTCTTGGTTCAAGCTACCCCAATTGGTGATGCCTTGGTCGGCTTTGGTGACCAAGAGGTCATAGCTGCCGTCACGATACACGCCACCACGATAGGCCTTGATGTAATCTTCGGCCTCAACAGGGATGAAACGATAGGCCAAGCCTTCCATGTGGAGGTACTTGTCGATGCCCAGCACTTTCGACATGTCGCTGAACGAGGTGAAATACACTGGGCGTTCCCAATTGTTGGTGGCGAAGAAGTCCAAGAGCATAATGGAGTTTTTGTATAACCAGTTGTCCTTGATTTCCCACGTGATTTCATCAACGATTTGGTCTTGCATGCTTTCTGGAACAATGCCATTACGTATGCAGGCCTCTTTGTCGACAGTAAGCTTCACATTGCGGCAAGGGATGTAATTGTAGGTGCCGCCTACGTAACGTTTCACTGCCTTGGGGTTGTGGATGAAGTCGATGACCTGCTTCAGCTCCACCTGTTTGCCCTGGAAGTAATCTTCCTCTTCGACAGGTATCGATTCGTTGATGCCGTTGTCGTATTCTTTCTGGGTCAATGTGAGCGGAAGTTTCTCGGATTCATACACTTTGCGCCCCATTTGGTGAACATACCAATAGCCGCTCGAAAGCATGTAGTTGCATACACGCACATCGGTGCGGAAGCCTTCCACCTCTTGCACGTACCACAAGGGGAAGGTGTCGTTATCGCCACGGGTGAAGATGACCGAGTTAGGAGGCAATTGGGCGAGGTAGTTTCTTGCCCAGTCGCGAGCCGAGGTCTTGCCCGAACGGTTGTGTTCTTCCCAGCCATTGGAGGCCAAAACACAAGGCACGGCAAGAAAGCAGGCCAATCCGATCGCTACGGTGGTAACCATGCTGTTCTTCTTGGTCAACTTGCCGATCCAGTCGATGATGGCGATGACGCCAAAACCAATCCAAATGGCGAAGGCATAGAATGAGCCTGCATAACTGTAGTCGCGCTCACGGGGCTGTTGCGGCGTTTGGTTCAAATAGATAATGATGGCCAAACCTGTCATGAAGAAGAGCAGGAAGATGATCCAACTCTGCTTCAGGTCGTTCTTAAGCAGCCAAAACAAGCCGATGAGACCCAGAATGAGAGGCAAGAAATAATAGGTGGTGCGTCCTGGGTTTTGCATGCAGGCAGGGATGTTGTCCTGGTCGCCAAGTCGGGCGTTGTCGATGAAACTGATGCCGCTGAGCCAGTTGCCGTGGCTCAGTTCACCCTGGCTCTCGATGTCGTTCTGACGACCCACGAAATTCCACATGAAGTAGCGCCAATACATCCAATTGCATTGGTAGTTGATGAAGAATTTCAGGTTTTGTCCAAAAGTGGGCTTGTTGACCATGACTGATTCTCCACGGTAGTTCCTAACACGTACGGGCGTGCCTGTGACCACACCGTTTTCATTCTTGCGATAGCTTTCGTATATCTCTGAGTGTGAGCCTCTTTGTGTGCTCCACATGCGCGGGAAAAGGGTCTTCATTTCGTCAGGATATACGGGAACGCTTCGTTTGTTGTCGTCGGTGATGACGTAGCGACCTGCTTCTTTGTCCTTGACATACACGGGTTTGCCGTCTTTCAAATCAACAGCGGGGGCGTTGTAATAAGGCCCATAAAGCAAAGGCCAACTGCCATATTGATCGCGATTGATGTATGCCAGCATCGAAAGGGCATCCTTTGGCTCGTTCTCATTGATGGGCGTGTTGGTATTGGCGCGGATAATCAGCATGAAGAACGATGAATAGCCGATGAGGATGAACATAAAGGAGAGGATGGCCGTGTTCCAAATCACCTTTCCTTTCTTGCCCGTGTACCACAATCCCCAGATGATGAGGCCGATGATGATGGCGAAATAGACAATGGAACCAAGGTTAAAAGGTGCGCCAAGTGAGTTCACAAAGAACAATTCCATCTTGCCCGCCATGTTGATGACTTGGGGCACGAGGAACATGTTGATGAACCACAACAAAGCCACGGAGACGACACCTGCCAGAACAAAGCCCCAGAACGAGGTCTTTTTCCATTTTTTAAAGTAAACTACATACACGAAAGCTGGGATACACAGCAAGTTAAGCAAGTGTACACCGATGGAAAGGCCAATGAGGAAGGCGATGAAGATGATCCAACGTGTGCTTTTGGGGTCATCGGCCACTTGCTCCCATTTCAAGATAGCCCAGAAGGTAATGGCTGTGAAAAGTGAAGACATGGCATAGACCTCGCCCTCCACGGCGTTGAACCAAAATGACTCGGTGAAGGTGTAAGCCACTGCGCCGACAAATCCAGCCAGCAGCACACCTATTTTATTTACCCAAGGTGCGTCTTCGCCTTCCTTCATCCACACTTTTCGCACCATCATGGTGATGGTCCAGAAAAGGAAGACGATGGTGAGACCGCTGCAAATGGCCGACATCACATTGACCATCATGGCCACCTTGGTGACGTCGCCGCCTGCAAAGAGCGAGAAGAAACGCCCGATCATCTGGAACAAAGGAGCCCCGGGCGGGTGGCCCACTTGAAGTTTGTAAGCCGTTGAAATGTACTCACCGCAGTCCCACCAGCTCACGGTAGGTTCCAGCGTGAGGAAATACACGACGGTGGCAATCAGTCCTGCCAGCCATCCTGTAATGTTGTTTAACCTTTTGAATGTCATAATGATATTTATGTTACTTGTTGATTCTTTGATAGGTGCGAACCTTTATTTCTTAACGGTAGCCGAAATGTTCTTGTCGCGAGCAGGAGTTTCTTGGTCTTGCATGTGTTCGGCTCTGTATTTGCCTTGTGGTATGTCCGCGAAAATGTACTGGTTGCAATTGCGTGCCGCCACGATGTGATCGGTCAAGGCAGTGTTAATGGCCGACACGGCAAGGTTGGCCAACGAGCCTACCAAGCCGCCACCATAGTAATTGTTGTCGCTCAGGTCAAGGTAAAGGTCACAGGTGCGATCGAACAATACTTCGTTCGTGCGCGTCGACTTCACGATATAGGTGATTTTGGTCTCAATACCGAAACCTTTCTTCTTCCATTCGTCAATCACAGAGAAGATGACGGCATCGGCACCAAATACCTTGCCGAACATGCCCACGTTTCCTTCAATGAAGTTCTCTGCATCGTAGGCACTTTCCGCCTTGAAGATTTCCATGGCCAAGTGGGGCGAGATGACATAGTAACCTGCTTCAGCCAATGGTTGGCTGATGGAAGTGTAAAGCAAGTCCTTGGCTTCTACGTTATTAGAGTTGTTGATAGGGGGCATGACCAACAAAGTCACGGGTTTTTCATCATACATTTTGGGATACAACTCGCCGCGTGTATGGTTCAGTGTTTCGCACGATGCAAACAGTAGCGCGCAGAATGCGATGAGGATGAAGTGGAACTTTTTCATGGCTATTGTTGGCTGAATTTTTGGACTAAGGGTTGGATGAAAACGGAAGATTCGGGATACAACTCCATCTCTTTTTGCAGCATTTCGATTCCTTTTTCTCTGAATGACGTGCTGTAGTCGCTCATAGCGCCGAATGTCTCTTTTTGCTTTTTTGTGGCGTGGTTGAGGAAGGTATCAGCAGTGCCTGAACTGAGGAGAAGGTAGCCATATTCGGCGCAGATGCCAGGAGGAATCACGCCTCGTTGGCCTCCGGGATGGGTGACCATGTACTCGTATTGGCACAAAAGGGCGCAAACGCTCTCTGGAGTTTGTGAATGGTAGTTGTCGTAAAGCAGTGTTTCGTATTCCGAGGCGTTTTTTGAACTGTTTTTGTACCCCCAGTTGTATAGCATCGGCTTGGTTTCGATGCACGAACTGAGTGCCAAGGTTATGCCTATGAGAATAAGCAACTTCTTCATAACTCGATGATTTTGGTGTCGCCCGTAGAGAGCATCACTTCCTTGGAATAGACGGTTTGACCGTTGCGTTTCACTTCAATTGTGTGTCTGCCAGGAGTGGTCTGAATGGCACTTTTGGCCGTTTCCTTGATGTTACGGCGGGTTTTATGGGCAATGTTTTTGACGGTGGTTGTGGTAAAATGTTGGTCGTCGATGGTAACATTGATATCATAGGCACTTGAGGCTGAGAAGCACACTGAAGCTTTGTCTTCAACGCCTGAGGTTACGGTATAGTTGCCCACACCACATGAATTGAACAGGGTGGCCACGAAAAGGCATAAGGTTGCGATGATTATCTTTTTCATAGTTTATTTCTCCATTAAATAATAAAGTTCAAGATGGTCGGTATCGATGGCTTTGCCTTCGTAAGTGGCAAAGGAGATTTCTGTTTCTGGGGTATCGCCGAAGTTGGTAGTCACGGTGACTTGTCCCAATCTCTTGCCAGGGAGTTCAACGTTGGCGCCAGTTTGCGGGTTGTTGACCATTTTACCTTTTTTATATAAGCCAAACGTGGTGCCAGGGGTGATACCTTGTGTGACACCGCCCGAAATGACATATTCACCATCCTCAACGGTTAAGATATAGCCTCTCCAAGGCTTGTCCATGCATTTGTTGATGATGTTCTCGACAAGTTGGGTGAGTGCAGCCGAGATGGCTTTGTCGCTCAGCGTGGCATCGAATCCGGCTGTGCCGCCAATGCCCAAAGTGGTTTTCGAAGAGGTTTCGGCTTGGCCTTTTGCTTCATCGGAATAGATGATGAGGCCTGATGCCACATCGACGAGGCGCACGTTCACGGTAGCCTCAACAGTTTGTGTCTTGGTACTGCTGAAGATACCTTCGTCGCCTTCTGTCTTGCGACCAAATTGCGTGATGGAGCCAAGAATGATATAGTCGGCACCAATCTTCTGCATTTCGCTTCCGGCTTCCTTGACGATGACATCAAGGTCGTCACGTTCCAACAGGATGAACTTTTCGCTGGCTGCGAGTTTCGACGAAAGAATGTCCATGGCTTGCTTGCGCATAGGGTCATTCTCGCGGTCGTAGAAAATGCCTTTCCCATACTGGGTCTCATTGGTGAATCGGCCGATGGCCACTTTGCGTTTCAAAGTTTTGCCTTCTTGGGCAAATGAAACGGTGCTGAATGCTGCAACGAGCAAAACAGCAAGAATCAGTCTGATGTTCTTCATTTTATTGTTTGTAATTGATGATTCATTCGGATATAGCTTGCAAAAATAGGGAATTTTGGAATATATTAGGCTGTTTTCTTACAATTGTACAGCGTTTTAATCTTATAACGACGAAATGGAATGATTATTATTTTACTTTTTTTCCAAAAAAATGAAAAAAACGCTTGCGCGTAACGAAATTAGTTGTACTTTTGCAGCCGCATTCGGGAACGAATGATGTCGAGTGGTGTAATGGCAGCACTGCAGATTTTGGTTCTGCCTGTCAAGGTTCGAATCCTTGCTCGACAACTTGAGGTGGAAGAAAAGACCTGCTACTTTGAGTAACAGGTTTTTTTATTGTAAAAGCTAAGGTCCCTGAGCCTGTCGACGGGCCGATTTAAACGATTGAAGTTGAAATGATTAACAAAGAACAAGTATCAGCCCTCTGCGAAGAAGCCCTCGTCAACAGCGACCGCTTCCTCGTGGAAGTGAAGGTGAAGCCCAACAACGTGATTGAGGTCTACATCGATTCAGACTCGGCCGTCAATATCGACCATTGCGCCGAATTGAGCCGTTTCATCAATGAAAAAATGGACCGCGATGTGGAGGATTACGAGCTGAGCGTGTTCTCATGGGGTCTCTCGGGTGCCTTGAAGATGGACCGTCAGTTACAGAAATATGTGGGTAAGAATGTGGAAGTGAAGACCAAAGAAACGGGTAAGATGCAAGGCAAGTTAGTGAGCTTCGATGCTGAGAGGGTGGAATTTGTCCCCGCACCCAAGAAGGCTACCAAAAAAAAATCCGCTGAGGAACCCGCCAACTTGTTTTTTGAAAGAAATAAAGTGGAAATCAAACCCGCAATAATCTTTTAAATCTTTGAATTTTAAATCTTTGAATATTTAAATCAACAAAATAAAAATGGACAACTACAAATTAGTAGAAACTTTCTCGGAATTCAAGGAATTCAAGAACATCGACCGTGAAGCCATGATGCGCATCATTGAGGATGTGTTCCGTGGCATGTTGAACAAGAAGTTCGATACCGACACAACAGACTTCATCGACATCATCGTGAATGTTGATAAAGGTGACTTCGAAATCTATCACAATCGCACCGTAGTTGAGGATGACGAGCTGACCGATCCAGTGCGACAGATTAAGCTGTCGGATGCCATCAAGATTGAACCTGATTTCGAGGTGGGAGAAGAAGTGAACGAGGAGTTGCGTATCGAAAACTTCGGGCGTCGCGACATTCTTGCTCTTCGTCAGAATCTTCAAACTAAGGTGTCTGAATATGAGAAAGAAAACATCTTCCAGAAGTACAAGGAGAAGGTCGGCGAAATCATTACCGCAGAGGTGGCTCACGTGTGGAAGCGCGAAATTGTGGTCATTGACGACGAGAATATCGAGCTGATTCTTCCAAAAATCGAGCAGATTCCTACCGATAAATATAGTAAAGGTGACACCATTCGCGCCATTGTGAAGAGTGTGGAGAGTGTCAATGGCTCTCCAGTGGTCACCTTGTCACGTACTTCCGAGATTTTCCTGCAGCGTTTGCTTGAAGCCGAAGTTCCTGAGATCTACGATGGCCTCATCACCATCAAGAAGATTGTCCGTGAACCTGGTCAGCGTGCCAAGGTGGCGGTTGAGTCCTATGACGACCGTATCGACCCCGTCGGTGCTTGCGTTGGTATGAAGGGAACGCGTATTCACGGCATTGTCCGCGAGCTGCGTAACGAAAACATTGATGTCATCAACTGGACTACTAATCCTACGTTGCTCATCACCCGTGCTTTGAGTCCGGCCAAGATAACCAATATCGTGTTAAGCAGCGACAATACAATGGCCAATGTGTATATGGAGAACGACCAAATCAGCCTCGCCATTGGTAAGGGTGGCTACAACATCAAGCTCGCTGGCAAGTTGACGGGTTATGAAATCGATGTCTACCGCAATAGCGAAGCAAACAGCTCGGAGGAAGATGTTGATTTGCAAGAGTTCTCTGATGAAATCGACCAGTGGGTCATCGACTCTTTGGTCAGGATGGGTTGCGATACGGCCAAAGATGTGTTGTCCTATACTCCTGAAGAGGTGGCCAACCGTGCCGACCTTGAAATCGAGACAGTCAGAGATGTGTTCCGCATCCTGAACGCTGAATTTGAACAAGATGCCGAATGATGCTTAGGCATATAAAATAAAAACGAGAAACGAAGAAAGAAGAAACTATGTCCGAAGAAACTAATTTTTCAATTCGATTGTCGAAAGCGGCAAAAGAATTCAATGTGGGAAAGGATACCATTGTTGAATTCCTTGGCAAAAAGGGATTTCAGGTGGACCCGTCTCCCAACACGAAGCTCACATCGGAGATGTATGAGCTGCTCGTGAAGGAATATCAGGGCGAGAAGGAAGTGAAGAATGAGGCCATGAAATTGGGTAACCTCTCTTACAAGGGTGGTAGTGTTTCCGTTGATTCGGCATTGCAATCGCAAAAAGCCGTTGAGGAAGAAGATCACGATGAAGTGATTATCCGCAGCAATACAATATCATCACCAGTGAAAAAGGCAGTCAAAACGACTGCTGTTGAACCTGAGAACGAAAAGGTTGAGAAACCAAAGGAAACCAAAGAGGTAGCTCCTGAAATAGTGCCAGACTCGACCCCTGAAAAAGTTGAGCCAGAGGAGAAAAAAGCTGAAAAGGAGGAAGTAACGGCTTCTGGTAGCCCACTGAAGATTCTTGGCAAGATTGATCTTGATCCTAAGCCTCGCGAAAAGCATGAAAAGAAAAAGGAAAAGGAAAAGAAACCTGAACAACAATCTGCCAAACCTCAGGATAAGAAACAGGAGAAAACGCAACAGCAAAAACCTGTGGAGAAAAAGCCGGAAGTGCCTAACAAGGTGACGCCTGCTAAGGAGGAAAAACCTGTTGAACCAAGAGTCATTCGCTTGGAGGCTCCCAAGCTGACGGGCCCTACTGTTTTGGGTACTTTGGAACTGCCTGTTGAGAAAAAAGGCGGCAAACCTGGCGAATCAAAGAAAAAGAAACGCAAACGTATCTCGGGTGCCAAGCCTGAAGGCTCGTCTGAAAACCCGACGGGTCCGAATGTGAATGCTGGCGGGAAGAAGCAAGATGCTGGTAAGCAAGGCAAAGGCCCAAAACCTGCCGATCAAGGTGGTAAAAAAGGCCAGAAAGACAACCCGAAACTCAGTAAGAAAGATAAGAAAGGAAAACGCGAAGAGAAACCAGAACTGACCGAAGAGGAAATTTCGAAGCAGATTAAGGATACCTTGGCGCGCCTCGCTCCTATGGGCAAGTCGAAAACCTCCAAGCACCGTCGTGAGAAGCGTCAGGCAGTGGCGGGCAACATGATGGAGGAGATGATGCGTCAAGAGGAGGACAAAAAAGTCTTGAAGGTGACGGAGTTCGTCACCGCCAACGAGTTGGCAACGATGATGAACGTGCCTGTGGTGAAGGTCATCGGCACTTGCATGAGCCTCGGTATGCCGGTCTCCATCAACCAGCGTCTTGACGCTGAAGCCCTCTCCGTGGTGGCTGAGGAGTTCGGCTTCCAAGTCGACTTCGTCAGCGCCGACGTGCAAGAGGCCATCGCCGAGACCGAAGAGGTCGATAAAGAAGAGGATCTCGTCCCCCGTGCTCCTGTCGTCACCGTCATGGGTCACGTCGACCATGGTAAGACCAAACTCTTGGACTATATCCGAAACACCAACGTGGTGGCCGGTGAGGCCGGTGGTATCACCCAGCACATTGGTGCCTACGAGGTGACTACCGAGAGCGGCAAGAAGATTACCTTCTTGGATACCCCTGGTCACGAAGCCTTCACGGCTATGCGTGCTCGTGGTGCCAAGATCACCGACGTCGCCATTATCGTCATCGCTACCGATGACAACGTGATGCCGCAGACGGTTGAGGCTATCAACCATGCTCAAGCTGCTGGTGTGCCTATTGTCTTTGCTCTGAACAAGATCGATAAGCCCACCGCCAATCCCGATAAGATTCGTGAGCAGTTGGCCAACATGAACATTCTTGTCGAGAGCTGGGGTGGTAAGTACCAAGACCAGGAAATCGCCGCTAAAATCGGTTTGAACGTCGATGCTCTGTTGGAAAAGGTGTTGCTTGAGGCCGAACTTCTGGACTTGAAGGCCAATCCTAACCGTCTGGCCAAGGGTACGGTCATCGAATCTGCATTGGATAAAGGTCGGGGCTATGTGGCCAAGATTTTGGTGCAGAACGGTACCTTGAAGATTGGCGACATGGTGTTGGCTGGCACTACCTACGGTAAGGTGAAGGCTATGTTCGATGACCACAACCGTCCTGTCAAGGAGGCTGGTCCTTCGGTACCGGTGCTGTTGCTGGGTCTGAATGGAGCTCCCATGCCAGGTGATGCCTTCAACGTGATGACCGATGAGCGCGAGGTGAAAGCCATAGCCAACCGTCGTGAGCAGTTGCAACGCGAACAGACGCGCCGCACCAGCCCGCATATCACGTTGGATGAAATCGGCCGTCGTATCGCCATCGGCGATTTCAAGGAACTTAACATCATCGTCAAGGCCGACGTGGACGGCTCTGTGGAGGCTTTGGCCGACAGCTTGTTGAAGCTCTCCACCGAGGAGGTGCAGGTCAACGTCATTCATAAGTCGGTGGGTGCCATCAGCGAGTCTGACGTCATGCTGGCTTCGGCGTCCAATGCTGTCATCGTGGGCTTCAACGTGCGTCCTACCGCACAGGCGCGTAAGATGGCTGAGAATGAGAAGATCGATATCCGTCTCTACTCCATCATCTACACCGCCATCGAAGAGATCAAGGCCGCTATCGAAGGTATGTTGGCTCCCGAAATCGAGGAGGTGGTCACTTGCAACCTCGAGATTCGTGAGACCTTCAAGATCAGCAAGGTTGGCACCATCGCCGGCTGTATGGTCTTGGACGGCAAGGTCACCCGCAACACCAAGGTTCGTGTCATCCGCGATGGCATCGTCATTTACACGGGTACGCTCGGCTCCTTGAAGCGTTACAAGGACGACGTCAAGGAAGTCAGTGCCGGTATGGACTGCGGTTTGAACATCGAGAACTTCAACGACATCAAGGTCGGCGACATCATCGAAGGTTATACGGAGAAGGAAGTCGCACGTAAATTGTAAGGCGTTTGCTTTACGTTTAAAAGGAAGGCCTCGGCAATCTATGGATTGCTGGGGCTTTTTTTTTGTCTATTTCCTTGACAAATTCAAAAAAACAATATCTTTGTGACTTTAAAATCCATAAAAATAACCCAATATGAAGAAATTTCTACTAGCAACAATCTTGATATCCCTGTCCGCGCTGTGTTTCGGGCAGGAAGTCGAGACGGTGTCGGAACGGTTCCATTACCGATACTTGAAAAAGGAACAGACCAAAGAGCAAATCCAAAAGGACAACGAGGAACGCCAACGCAATTGGCAGGAGGAACTGGCCGCCATGAAGGCCAACCTTGCCGAGGGGCAGCGCGTTTCCGACAATGTGAAGATTGAGGTGCAGACGGATGTCGAGGACAACGACCTCATCATCTCGGTGGCCTACGAAACGCTTGTCGTTGCCGATGCCGCCGACGACTATGCCCTCGGCAAGTACACCATCCAAAACTCGAATGCCTGTATGTTGATGTGCAACTTCCTGAAAAGCAAGCTGGAAAACGATCTTGCCGACTACCTGAAGGAAGGTGCCAAGGTGGAAGCGAAGATTACTGGTGCCACCGATGGCACCCCCATCCGCTCGCGCATTGCCTACAAAGGCGAATATGGCGACTTTATCGACAAGCCCATCACCTTGAATGGCGCTCCTTACAACATGACCGTGACGCAAAAATCGGGCGTGACCACCAATGGTCAACTGGCATTTCTGCGCACCCAAGGCGTTGAGGACTTTTTGAAGACACAAGTGGAGCCTTTGAAGCATACCGAGAACACCTTCCAAAGTATCGCTGTAGAAAACAAGGAAAAGGGTGGCGGCTACCGTCGTGTCTCGGTCGAGATGACCATTCGCGGCGCCTTTACTGAAGTGCAACCCGAAAAAACCGAGAAGCCATGAAGAAAAAAAGAATGATTTTGGCTGCCCTATTAATAATAGGTGTGCAAACGCTCATGGCACAGCAAGACAATGTGACCAACATCCGTGCTGTCCAGGAAGATAAGATGGTGACCATCACTTACGATTTGAAGACACGTTCCGATGTGCGCCTGCTGATCTCCATTGACGACGGTGAGCATTACACTGACACGATGAAGATAACAGGATTCGTCAACCGTTCCATTCCGGCTGGGAAAAACAAGACCATCCGTTGGAAGGCTTTCCAGGACTTGGGCTATGGCGACTATCCCTTGATTCGTTTCAAGTTCATTACGCAAGAAAGCAAGCCAGTCCAACCAGTCCAACCTGTCGTTTCCAAAAGCAAAGGCTTGAAAACTTTCGCCACGCTCAACGGCTCGTATGGTTCTTCGGGTATCCCGATGGTCGGATTCACGGTGGGCCAATACGACAAGTTCGGCTGGTTCGTGACCTTGATGACAGGCTTGGATTTCGATTACATGGGCTATCAGGTGGTAGACCATTGCAAGAAAGATGGTTACATCGGCGACATCCTGCCTTTCTACAATCCTGAAAGCAAGATTAGTGCGGTTTCGGGGATGGTGGGTGGCTTGATGAGATTGACCGATGCCATTTATGCCAAAGTCGGTGTAGGTTATGGGATGCGTTCCGTGGCGTGGCAGCTTTGGGAAGGCGACTATGTGACCAACGACGGCTTCTCAGCCCATGGTGTGGATGTTAGTGCAGGCTTCTTGTTCGACTTAAGCCGATTTGTCATCACTTTGGATGGTGTTAGCACCAATTTCAATGTTTTCGAGGCTCGTTTGGGTCTTGGTTTTAGATTTACAAAATAATTAATTTACTGAATAACAAATAAATAACTATAAATATGAAAAAATTAAATTTACTGATTTTGGCGGCTCTGTTCGCCTTTACAGGATGCGGCAAAAAAGCCGACGATGTCAATGTGGAACTGGTCACCGTCGAAAACGAGGTGAAGACTGTTGGCTCTACACAGGCGTATTTCGAGTGCGAGTTCCAATATCTCAATGAAATCACCAAAGCCCTTTTGGTCTACTGCGAGGACGACCAACTGAAGTATGCCCAGACTTCCAAGCTCGAATTGGTTGATGGCAAGTGGATTACCCAGATGAATTACCTTGAAAAGAAGACCAAGTACTACTACAGGTACGAGTTCTACAACGGCTACAACCTGATGTGGACCGAAATCTTCAACTTCACCACCACCGACCAGCAAGACAAGCCGACCGTGGAAACCGTTGAAGCCACCAACATTACAATGACCACGGCTACCGTGGAAGGCAATGTGACCAACGACGGCGGCTCGGCGGTTACGGAGCGCGGTATCTGCTACAGCATTTATGAGAATCCCACCTTGTCCGACTCAGTCCGTTTGGCAGGAACAGGTATTGGTCGCTTCTATTGCGAGATGACCAACCTCACCAACGCTACCACCTATTATATCCGTGCTTTTGCCACCAACAGCGAAGGAACGAGTTTCGGCGATGTGATTACGATTCGCACCGTCGAACATCCCATGCTGGCCACGGTGACGGTGGACGAGGTTTCCGACATCACCATCAACACAGCGGTATGCGGTGGCAATGTCATCAATGACGGCTTCGCTGAAGTGGATGAGAAAGGCATCTGCTATTCAACACACCACGAACCAACTGTGTTTGACTATAAAGTAGTAGGCGGCGCAGGCTTGGGTCTTTTCCAATGCCGCATGTCGGGCTTGGAGATGCTGACCACTTACTATGTGCGTGCTTACGCCCATAATAGCGAGGGCTATGCCTACAGTGAAGAGGTAAGTTTTGTGACCGCCGATGAAACCTACCTGCCTGAAGTGATTACCCACGAAGTGACTGACTTTAACCACTTCTACGCCATCGGTGGCGGTGAAGTTGTGGCCAATGGCGGCCTCGATATTATTGAGAGAGGAATTTGCTATAGCACCTCGCCTAATCCTACAACCTTGAATAGTAAATTGACAGCAGGAACAGGTATGGGCGGATTTGAGTGCCGTATGTCATATCTATTCGGAAATACTACATACTATGTCCGTGCCTTTGCTGCCAATGCCGCAGGTATGGCATACGGTAACGAAGTGACCTTCACAACTTCACCGCATCCTAATACTGCTCCTGAAGGTGCTATTCCTTCCTTGTTCTCGATTAGTGAAACGCAACAGGTGTTCTTCTCAAGGGGCAATTTGCAATACCAAGCCTCTACAGGTACTTGGCGTTTTGCAGAACACCAATGGGATTATGTTGGTGGTGGGGACTATGGTACCGTATATGAAAATGGAGTGAAATGTGACAACACACAGATTTCGCAATCTTATTCTGGCTGGATAGACCTTTTTGGTTGGGCAACTTCAGGTTGGAACAACAACAATCATTATTACCAACCTTGGGACACGGAATCCACGGGTTGGACATTAGATGGTTATGGCTATGGTTATTGGGATGGCGAATATGCCAACTATTCAATGACGGGTGATTATGCCAATTTGGACTGGGGCGTTTATAATGCCATTAGCAATGGTGGAAATGAAGCAGGATTGTGGAGAACAGGAGGATATGAAATATGGTATATTGCTACGCAACGTCCAAATGCAGCCTATTTACAATCAAATGGTACTGTCAATGGCGTAAGTGGAAAGATTCTTCTACCAGATGCATGGATACAACCAGAGGGTGTTGTTTTTATTGGTAGTTCTAATAATGAATATAGTATTGAAGAGTGGGAAATAATGGAAAACGCAGGCGCAGTCTTTTTACCATATGCAGGACAACGTAATGGAGTTTCCTATTCAGGAGGGTGTTATTATTGGGGAACTACTTCGGCTGGTAATGGCCGTTCTGCAGTGTATAATGGATCTATGTTTCTTGATACTCATAGATATTATGGCTGTTCCGTCCGTCTCATCCAAAACTACTAAATCCTAAACCTTTGAAAGCCAGGGAGGGCGGACAACCCTCCTTGGCTTTCCTCTAAAAGACAAAGAGAAATGAAGACAAAATGGTTTACAATGAGCATGTGCCTGTTGCTCACCGTGTTTACGGCATGCCAAAAGGAAAATGGAGAAAACGGAAACGAGAACGGTGGTACACAACAACAAACGGAAGGAAGCCTCACAGGGTTATTCTCGATAAGCAACGGCAAGCAGGTGCGCTTTTCGCAAGGCAACCTGCAATACCAAGCCTCTACGGATACTTGGCGTTTTGCAGCACAACAAAATGAGTGTATTGGTCAGACCAACAGCAATATCAGTCTGTTTTATCAAGGTTGGGTGGATTTGTTCGGCTGGGGTACCAGCGGTTACAATGACGTGAAGCCTTGGCTTATAGATTACGACATGGAAGCAAATAGCATCATTGGTACGAAATACGACTGGGGTCTCAACAACGCCATCTCCAACGGTGGCAACAAGGCAGGCTTGTGGCATCTGCTCACCATAGATGAATGGGGGTATATCGTCCACAGCCGCAACGGCTCGCGCTTTGCCAAAGCCACCGTTAACAATGTGCGCGGCCTTTTGCTCTTTCCCGACGGTTGGAGCACTGCCACATATTCCTTAAATGCCATCAATGATGCGGAAGGTGGATACGAAAGCAACTATGTTTCTGCAACCGATTGGAGCAATGTCTTGGAAACCAATGGCGTGGTGTTTCTGCCTTGTGCGGGAATACGTGAAGGCACAACGGTGAATTATGTGAACGGATTTGGTCGCTACTGGTCATCCACCTACATCGAGAAAGCCCGCAGTCTCTTCATCCATCAAAGTGATGTGCGTCCCGAGGGAGCGGATTACCATTGGGGGCTTGCTGTTCGGTTAGTGCAAGATGTGAAGTAATTAAGTATAATCTAAACTGATAATTCGAGCCGAAAAATCTTTTTCGGCTCGGATTGTTTTTACTTGAGTTTCGCCATCACCTTCAACATCTGCTCGCCCAAGCCGATAGTGTAGCCCTGTTTCACAAACACCACTTCGCTGTTGGTGTTGGCGATGAGGAAGATGGGGCGACTGTCAGTGTTGAGGTGCAGTCCGTCAACGATTTCGTTGCGTATCTCACCTTCATCTATGCCGTAGACGATGCCATCGGGCAATTCGTTGAAGTTTTTCAGCTTGAACTTGTCGTAATCCTCTTTGCTGCTGAAGATGAAAATCATCGGTAGGTTGCTGTCTTCAAAGTCCTTTCGGAAGGCGGCGATGTCCTGCATGGCGTGGGTGGTGGGCTCGCTGCCTTGGTCCAAGAGGCCAAGGATGAAATACTCGTCTTGGATGAGCTGTTTGGCGTTGCCCACTTCGCCCGTCTCAGAGTCGGTGAATTTGCTGTCGGCATAGAAACTGCCGATGACCTGTAACTCATTGTCAGGTTGGCGCAAAATGAGGTTCACATGGGTGGTTTCGCCCGCCTTGATGGTGAAGAACTCGCTGTGGGTCAGGGCTGTGCCATCGTCCAGACGTGTGCCTGCCGTGAGGATGTAATAACCCTCATCCAACGGCGTAGAATGGTCGAAGGTGGAGAGCATCATGCCATCGTCGATACCTGGGTCTTTGGCATCGTAGGCCAAGAGGTGGAAGTTGTTACCGTCAAACTTCTTGATGCTGAAGTGGGTGTAGTATTTCGGGTCGGCAATGGAACCAGTGGGGTAGTAGTGAATATCCAAATACCCGATGGCAGCATTGGTAGGTTCAGCAGCTTCGAAGTCCACATTGGTCCATTCCTTGCCAAAGTACTGCACATTGCCGTTTACTGGGTTGATTTGTGCGGCGATGCCCAAACTCCTCGCCATGCTGACGAAGAAGATGTCGCGGGAATGGCGGTCAGCCTTGCGTGTTTTCATCACGCCCAAAGGTGAAATAGGAATGCGTTGTAAAGCCAAGTTGTCGTCGGTTTTGATTTTGTTTTTCACCCAATCGACCAACAAGGCGGGATTGTCATGGTATTGCTGTCTTTCCGCTTCGGGGAAGAACTCGGAGAGGACTTTGCGGTAAGGCAACAGCATCTCATTGCTTACTCGAGGGTTGAGGATATACTGTGCATAAAGCTCAGGCGGCATGGAAATGATGGATTGCTCTAAACCTGGAGTGTTATCGAAATGGTCTTTCAGTACTTCAAGACTGACATCGCGCAAGTCTTTGTCGGAGATGTTGCTGAGCAGTTCCACGGCCTTGATTTCTTGGTTTTTGCTTTGGGCATAGTTCACGAAGTCGGCGATGGTCTGCCAGTTACCCCAAGTCTTCTCAAAAATGCTGCATAGCTTTTTGTTCCCCGTGTTCATGATCACATTCATTTGGGCTTTCTTACAATCGGCAATATAGGCATTCCGCAACGAATCTTCAAAGGCTATGCGGCGGTCGTTCTCGGCACGCATCTCAGCCGTCACTTCAGGCAATACACTGGTCGGAGCGGGTGGCACCATATCGAACTCAAAGATGTCGTTTTGGCCCTGCTCATGGTCAAGGGTGATGGTGATGTTGTCTTTCTCGCCCGACTTGAACACTTGGAAACCGAATTTGCCGTCTTTGGCGGCGTAGGCCATCATGCAGCCCAAGCCAGAGGTAAGCCAGGTCTGGCCATTCTCGTCGGTGGTCTTCGTGACCACGGTGCAGAACTCGGCATAGTTGTAGATCTTGAACTCCACGGGCAGGTTGGCTTGTGGCTGACCGTTCTCATCCACCACGGTGAATGTGGTCTTGGCGGTCTTTCCATAGTTGTCTACCACGTTGATTTCCGTGTAGTTGGCACTGCGGCTGATGACTTCTTCGGGGCCGTCGTAGTCGCCGAAGACGCGAGTATGTAATAATAAGGTGCGTGAAGCAGGCTCATTGAACCAACCCAAGTCGAGCACGGGCTCAGGTTCACATGCACCTAGGAAGTGCCAATTTCCATCTACCCAGGCTTCCACCCAGGCGTGGTTGTCGTCGCAGTGAGCCCAACGTGGTGTATAAACTTGTCTTGCTGGGATGCCCACGGTGCGCAAGGCGGTCACTAGCAGTGTCGACTCCTCGCCGCAGCGACCCCACGAGGTCTTGATGGTGGCCATGGGCGCGCTGGTGCGGCTGTCGCTGCCCTTGTAGTTGACATGCTCGTGGCACCAGTGGTTCACTTCGAGGACGGCGTCATATAAAGAGAGGTCTTTCACACGCGCTTTCAGCTCCTCGTAGTAGGTGGCACGGAAACGGTCGAGGTTCTCGTTGTTGACGCGAACGGGCACCACGAAATGCTTGAACTCGCGCTCGGGGACGCTGGCGCCCCAAGGTAGTTCTTCCTTGGCGAGGAAGGCATAGTGGACGCACTCGCGGTAATAGTCCTCGGTGTAGTCCACGCTGTCGCCGAGCGGCATGTATTGGTAAAGGAATTGCAGGGCTTCTCCTTCATTGAAAGCCTTTTGTTTTGTCTCGCTCTTGCATCCGGATAGGAGAAGGGCGAAGGCGGTAATGAGAATGAATAAAGTTTTTTTCATATTGCAAATGTTTGCTGCAAAGATAGTGTTTATTTCAATTCTTCCGTCAGGAACTTCCGTAAATGAAAAATGGTTTTCTGAATTTGTAATGCAATTATCAGAAAAATACGCTATCTTTGCGCCAAATAAAAACCAAACGTTTCGTAGAGATAAAAATAGAGAATAAATAACATATAATAAACCATAGCATTAGCTATTATTCGCGTTCAAAACAAAAGCGTCGGAAACTCTTGGTTTGAAACCATCGGATAAAAGCAAGTTCACGGAAGTAGTCTTTCCGTTTGTACCCTTACAAGTTAATGCTCACATCGAATAGGTGTGGGCAGTTTCTAAGGGTACAGCGGGGTTCACCGACGCTCCTCGTGAACGCGATAGAAAGGCCTGCACCTTTCTTTTGTCCGAAAAAGTGATTGATAGCCATGCAAAAACTATCAATCACCATGGCAGGAAACATCAATCTTCATGCTGCAAATAAAGCCAAAAAAGACGAGTTCTATACCCAACTTGTTGATATTGAGAACGAGTTGAGACATTATAAAGAGCATTTTAAAGGTAAAACGGTGCTTTGCAACTGTGACGACCCGCGTGTGAGCAATTTTTTCCACTATTTCAGCTACAACTTTGAGCAACTTGGGCTTAAAAAGTTAATCACGACTTGTTACAAAAACCAAAACCGCGACTTGTTCAGTCAAAATGATGCCGAACAAGCCATTTGGTTGGAGTATTTCGGCGACCGCAACGGAAATCGTGTGCCTGACCCCGAAGAAATTGGTATCCACTATTTCAAAGGCGATGGCGATTTTCGTTCCCAAGAGTGCATCGAGTTGCTCAAAGAAGCCGATATTGTGGTGACCAATCCGCCATTTTCCTTGTTTCGTGAGTATGTGGCGCAGTTAATAAAGTATGAGAAGAAGTTTGTGATTATTGGGAACCAAAATGCAATTACGAACAAGGATTTCTTTCCGCTTATCAGAGATAACAAGTTGTGGCTTGGTTATGGCTTTAAAGGTGGAGCCGGTCATTTTTATAGTAAATACGAGGATGTTGCAACCGCCGGCGACCATCGTGAAGGTATGATACGTGTTTCTGGCGTTAATTGGTTCACGAATTTGGAAATACAAAAACGACATGAAGATATCATTTTATTCAAAACTTATAATCCAGAGGAGTATCCAAAATATGATAACTATGATGCAATTAACATAGATAAAACTTCTGACATTCCGATGGATTATGATGGTTTTATGGGTGTTCCGATTACATTTATGGATAAGTACAATCCTGAGCAATTCGAGATATTGGGCATTTGCGCAGGAAACAGTAGATTAAATAAATTCTATGGGATTGTGCCATATACGCCACATCCCGAAGACAGGGGAGGATGCGCTGTGTTGAATAATAAAAGAGTATATAGCCGTATCCTCATCCGTCGCAAGCAAAAGCCAATAGACTACGCTTCGATAGAACCGACGGTCTCGATGGCGGCAGAGAACCAAGTCCCGTAGGGACGCAGGACATTAAGCAGGCGGATTCATCCCCTGCGCATAAAACGACGACGAAGAAAGGACGCAGCCATAGATCCCAAGCCAACGCGCAAACCAGCGTGGGGATGACATGGCTGCTGCCTCCGCCAAGTCCCGTAGGGACGACAGAACATAAGCAGGCGACGTAAGTCCCTGCGACAAACAAAGAGAAAATGAACATAGAACTACACAAAATCACCGTCCGCGAGCTGACCAAAGGCTACGTGGACAACAATGAAAACGGTGTGCGTGCCTATGGCGGGCGTCTCGACGTGCGTCCGCCTTACCAGCGCGAGTTCGTCTACAAGGAAAAACAGCGCGATGCCGTTATCGACACACTCACCCAAGGCTTCCCTCTCAATGTGATGTATTGGGCTGTGCGCGACGATGACACTTTCGAAATCATCGATGGCCAACAGCGCACCATCAGCATCTGCCAATACGTCAACGGCGACTTCGCCTTCAACTTCCGCTATTTCCACAACCTCCAGCCCGATGAGCAGGAACAAATCCTCAACTACGAGCTGCAAATCTACATCTGTAGCGGCACCGACAGCGAGAAACTGAAATGGTTTCGCACCATCAACATTGCGGGAGAGGCGCTCACCGAGCAGGAGCTGCGCAACGCGGTGTACGCAGGCAGTTGGGTGAGCGACGCCAAACGCTATTTCAGCAAGAACGGCGCACCTGCCGCAAAAATCGGCAGCGACTACCTCAACGGCTCTGCCATTCGTCAGGACTACCTTGAAACCGCCATCGACTGGATTTCCGATGGCAACATTGAGGTTTACATGTCGAACCACCAGCATGATGCCAGTGCTGCACCGTTGTGGCAGTTCTTCCAGTCGGTCATCATCTGGATTGAGACTTCGTTCCGCCCGACCAAAGAGCGCAAGAAAATCATGAAAGGCGTAGAGTGGGGGATGCTCTATAAGCAGTACAAAGACCAAGTGTTTGACCACAAAGCCATCGATGAAGAGGTGAAACGCCTTATCCTCGATGATGATGTAACTAAAAACTCAGGTATTTATCCATATATTCTTACACGCAAGGAGAAATATCTGTCGATTCGAGCCTTCACCGATGCGCAAAAATTGTCGGCCTACGAAAGGCAGATGGGTTTTTGTGCCGACTGCGGACAGCACTTCGATCTTTCTCAAATGGAAGCTGACCACATCACGCCATGGCATCTTGGCGGCAAGACCATTGCGGAGAATTGTCAGTTGCTTTGTCGCGAATGCAACCGCCGAAAGAGTGGGAAATAGATGCGTTACAAATGTCTTCCGAAATCCATTCGTTCGTGAAGGATTCGGATGATTCTTGGCTTGCCGTTCTTCAGTATCCGATAGAAGATGATATGCCTTCCGGAACGTAATCCTCTATACCCAACGCGCACTTCTTCATAGGAGCGTCCAACAGAATTTGGATCGTCGGCAATTGAATCAAGGGATTGTATCAAATTTTGGAAATAGATGTCCGCTTGCTTCTCCGACCAAGTGTCAACGGTGTAATACCAAATCTTGCGAAGGTCTTCCTGTGCCTTTTTGGAAAGAATATAATTAGCCATTGGCATTCCGTTTAGCTTTCATTTCCAAAAGAAAAGCCTCGGGGTCAAAGTCCTCTACATCAGGACTGGCCTCGCCTTCGTCCAAAGCGGCTCTCAGTGCTGCCAAGCGAGATTCGTCTTCCTCCAAACGACGGAGACCTTCCCGTATGACTTCACTTGCATTGTTATATCTGCCACTGAGGATGCTTTCCCGAATGAATTCCTCATAATGAGGACCTATAGAAGCGGTTACTGTTCTTCCCATGATGAAGTGTTTTTACGCTGCAAATGTAAGAATATTTCTTACAATGACTGGCGATTTTGTAAAAAATCGCAAAAAAGGTGGTAAACCTACCACCTTTTTGTCAACATTATTTCTGGATCGCTTCGTGCCTCGCGATGACTCAAAGCGACGACAAGTATACTATACCATAAACTCTTCCAAAGAGGAGTGCAGGATTTCCTGCAACTCGGCCTTGTGCTCGGGCGTGGTCTGCGTGAACAGGAATCCCCACACGCTCATGGCGGGGTTCATGATGTCGCGGGTCTCCAACACGCCGTGGAAGTGCCGCTTGATGCGCTCGAAGTCGAGGGCGCGGTTGGTGTCGTAGGGCTTGTCCAGGACGATGAAGCTGAACACGTCGTTCTCAATGCCGTTCCACATGGTGGCATAGTCGGGGTGCGTGCCCTCGAAGTATGCTTGCACGGGTAGCAGGTGACATGTGTGGCGCGTCAGGTCGTTGAGGCACATGCCGGCGAAACGCAGCGGATTGACCTCAATCGGGATGGCACGACCTGTGTTTTTGTCCACGCGGAACTCCACATGCATGGGGAAGTTCTTCAGTCCGAGCACGCCGTTCAAGTCGATGCAGAACTGGTTGAAGGCGGGATAGTTAGCCTCGAAGATCTGCTTGCACATGCAGTAGAGGCGGTCGCTGACATCGGTCTCGTTCTTGAAGATGTGGTGGAAGATGTTGATGATGTTGGGCTTGCCCTCGGCATCATAATAGGCGTCCACGGCATATTCCTCGCCTTCGATGAACTGCTCAAGCACGAACTTTTCGCTGCGCACCACGGTCTCTGGGAAGACGGCGCACTGCTTGGCGAAGTTTTGGTCGATGTCATCCAAAGCGGCCTGCCATTCAGCTTTGTTGCGGACAATATACACGCCCACGCTGAGGAAACCCACGGCTGGTTTCAGTACCAAAGGCAGCGGCAACTCGTCAGGGTTGAGGCTGCGCAAGGCTTTCATCTCCACCTCTTTATAATAGAAGTCGGGATAAATCTGTTGGCAGATGCGTCGGAAAGCGGCCTTGTCCTTTAGGATCTTGACCTTTTTTACCAGCTCAGACTCGGGCAGTTGGGCATAGAGCCACACCAAGGCATTTTCCGAGACAGCATAGAGTTGGTTGGTTTGGTTGTATCTTTCAACGAACTGTTTGTCGTCCAAAAGGTTGAGTTTGTGGCCTTGCTGTTTCAGCACCTCGGCCATGTCGTTATGCAAAACGGGTATTTGTTTCTCTTCCAAATAGGCCACCAGCGGGGCGGAAACGTATGGTTTTTCTAGAATAATCATCTCAAAATGTTTTGTGTTCTGTCAGGGCCGTACGAAACGAATTTGATCGGCACGCCGACATAGTTTTCAATGAATTTGATATAGTCCTCCAATTTCTGCGGGATCTTGCCTTCGATTTTCTGCTGCCAGCCAGAGAGCTCGGTGTAGACAGGTTCCATCGTCTCGGTGCATGCGGCAAAAGGCAACTGTTTGGTCTCTTGTCCGTTGTAGCGATAGGCCGTGGCGACTTTCAGGGTGGCGAAGTCATCCATGACATCAGACTTCATCATCATCAGGTCAGTGACGCCGCTGAGCATGACGGCATACTTCAGTGCGGGAAGGTCGAGCCATCCGCAGCGACGTGGGCGGCCTGTGGTGGCACCAAACTCGTGCCCGTTTTGGCGGAGCATCTCGCCAGTCTCATCAAAAAGCTCAGTGGGGAAGGGGCCTGTGCCCACGCGGGTGCAGTAGGCCTTGAAAATGCCGTACACCTTGCCCACACGACTCGGAGCAATGCCCAAACCGGAGCATACACCAGCGGCGATGACATTCGAAGAAGTCACAAAGGGATAGCTGCCAAAGTCCACGTCGAGCATGGAGCCTTGAGCACCTTCGGCCAGCACTTTCTTGCCGTTGTCAAGGGCCTCGTTGATGAAGTATTCGCCGTCGACGAACTGGTATTGTTTCAGGTATTCGATACCCTCGAACCACAGCTTCTCGTATTTAGCGAAATCAACGCCGTCGAGTTGGAAGCCCTGCATCTCAAAGCCGAGGCCAGCGATTTGTTGCAGGTGGGCTTTCTTCAGGTTCTCGTATTTCTCGCGGAAGTCGGCGGAATTGATGTCGCCGATGCGGAGTCCCCTGCGGGCGGTCTTGTCGGTGTAGGTTGGGCCAATGCCTTTCAGCGTGGTGCCAACTTTCATCTTGCCCAATGCCTTTTCATTAGCAGCGTCCATGGCGCGATGCGTGGGCAAGATGAGATGGGCGCGGTTGGCGATCATCAAAGTCTGACGCAGGTCGAAATCAGCCTCATGCAAGCCTTCGATTTCACCTTTTAATATATGTGGCTCGATGATGACGCCGTTACCGATGAGGTTGATGCAACCAGGGGTGAGCACACCCGAAGGAATGTTGTGCAACACGAATTTCTTTCCACCAAATTCAATGGTGTGTCCGGCATTGGGCCCGCCCTGGAAGCGGCAAACGATGTCATAATTCGGGGTGAGGGCATCGACCACCTTGCCTTTGCCTTCATCGCCCCATTGGAGACCTAGTAATATGTCAATTTTGTTCATTGTTTATTGTTTGTCGTTTTTAATAGTTGTTTTGACTATGGCTGATGGCCTATGATATGGCAACTTCACCAGAAAGAGGAACTCCTGCCTTGGTGGAAGCAGCCATAGTAATTAGCCATAGGCCATAGTACTGTCAACTCTTCTTGTGTCCATAAAATATCAACGAATGATGCGTAATCTCAACACCCAATTGTTCTTCAATCGAACGCTGGATTTCTAACAGCCGTGGGTCGCAAAACTCCATAACGGTCTCCGTCTCCAGGTCGATGAAATGGTCATGTTGGCGGAACTTGTAGGAGCGTTCGTATTGCGCGCAGTTGTGTCCGAATTGGTGCTTGATGACCAGACCGCAGTCAAGCAGCAGGTCGATAGTATTATATAAGGTGGCTCTACTTACACGGTACTTGTTGTCTTTCATCTGGTTGTACAGCGAGTCGATGTCGAAGTGCCCGTTGGTGGAATAAATCTCCTTGAGGATGGCAAAACGCTCTGGAGTCTTGCGCAACTTCCTTCGCTGCAGGTAGTCGATGAATAACTTCTTGACGGCCAAGTAGGTATTGTCAAACGAGTCTTTCATTTCTTTTACGTCATGATGAGGCGCAAAGATAAGAATATTTTTCAGACCGATTCTAAATAACCGATATTATTTTTAATTGTTCTTGCGCACCACTTTCTGAATTTCTTTCAGCTGGTTCAGTTTGGCAATCAAGTCGTCGATTTCCTTGGTGTTGTGCACGTAAACGGCAATGGAAGCTTCCACCACGTCCTGCTTGGCTTCCATGTGGAGCGAGTGCATGTTAAGTTGCATTTCGTTGGAAAACAGGTTGGTCATGCGATTGAGCAATCCTGCCGTGTCTAAGGCGGTGATTTTCAGTTCGGCGAGGAAGGCGATTTCGCTCTTGGGTTGCCATTTGGCTTTCACGATGTTGTTGCCAAAACGCGAAGAGAGCTGTATGGCCTTGGGACAATTGCTCCTGTGGATTTGCAGCGGTTCGCCTGGGAAACTGAAGGCGATGACATCGTCGCCCGGAATGGGGTTGCAGCAAGTGGAGACGTTGAACTCGAACTCGCCAGAAGTGGTGATGGGAGCCGCTTCTTCTTTGCTATTGCCCCACAATCTATTGGTGATATAGCGCATGAAACTGCTAGTACTCGACTGGGGCTTCAGCACGCTACGGATGAGCCGTTCGTCGATTTTGCCAGTAGCCACATTATAGTAGAAATCAATGGAACTGGTGAGGCCTTCGGCTTCCATCACCGTGTTGCGATTGGCTTTCGAAGGTTCCATGTCGAGTTTTCGCATGATTTCTTCGTATTTTTGTTCACCTTCTTCACGAAAGCCGCGACGGTATTCCTTGATGCCACTTCTGAGTCTGGACTTTGCCGTGGCAGTGGCGAGGAACTCAAACCATTTCTCTTGTGGGTGCTGCGATTCTGAGGTGATGATTTCCACCTGGTCACCTTTGGTGAGCTTGCGGTCGAGTTGGGCCAACTGGTTGTTGACATTGGCCGCGATGCTGTGGTCGCCGATCTCGCTGTGGATGTTGTAGGCGAAGTCGAGTACGGTGGAGCCTTTGGGCAATGTAATCATCTTGCCCTGTGGAGTGAAAACGTAAATTTCGTCAGAGAAAAGGTCGAGCTTGAAGTTGTCGACAAACTCGATGGCGTTGTCTGAATTGTCGCTGATGAGGTCTTGGGCTTTCTTCAGCCATTCGTCGAAGCCGCTCTCAGTTGTGTCGTTGTCGGTCTTGTATTTCCAATAAGCGGAGAAGCCTTTCTCGGCGATTTCCTCCATGCGTTGGCTGCGAATTTGTACCTCAACCCAGTTGCCTGTTTGGCCCATTACCACGGCGTGCAGACTTTCGTAGCCGTTGGCTTTCGGGAACGAGATCCAGTCCTTCAGCTTTTTAGTGTAAGGGCGGTAGCAGTTGGTCAGCACAGCATAGATCTTCCAACATTCTATACGTTCCTGGTCTTTTGGGCAGTCGGTGATGAGGCGAACAAGGAAGGAACCGTATAGGTCTTCAAAAGCCAACTCCTTATCCATCATGCGTCTCCATACCGAATTGACCGAACGTTCCTTGATTTCCGCTCTCGCCTTGATGCCGTTTTTCTCCAACTCAGCCTCGATGGGGGCAATGAAGTCGCGCAACTCGCCCATACGTTTGCCGCGTGCGTTGTCCATGCGCTTGCGGATGTTGTAATAGATGGTGGGGTTGGTGTATTTCAGCGACAGGTCTTCTAATTCGATTTGGATGGCATGGAGTCCAAGACGGTAGGCGAGGGGGGCATAGATATAGGTGGTCTCCGAGGCAATTTTCAGCTGTTTGTGCTTGGGCATCGAGTCCAAGGTGCGCATGTTGTGGAGACGGTCGGAGAGCTTAATGAGTACCACGCGGATGTCGTACGACAACGAGGAGATGACCTTTTTGAAGTTCTCGGCCTGCATGCTTTCGGCGCCTTCTAAGTTATCGAACTTGGTGAGGCCATCCACAACGCGCGAAACCTTCTCGCCGAACATCTCTTTAATGTTGTCTAAGGTATATTGTGTGTCTTCCACCACATCGTGCAACAGGGCGCAAATGATGGAAGTGCGGCCTAATCCAATGTCGTGGGCGGCTATGGTGGCCACTTCGATGGGGTGGTAGATATATGGCTCGCCCGAGCGACGACGTTGGTTCTTGTGTGCTTCGACAGCAAAATAAAATGCCTTGTCAACCATTTCAAGGTCTTGGGCTTCCTTCCGCGTCTGCCAGGCATCAATAAGGCGCTTGTGGCGTCGTTCGATTTCTTCTTTCTCTTCTTTGGAATAGGTGTCGGGTAAAATGGGCTCCATAGGCAATCGTCTTTTTCAAACCGCAAATTTATAGATAATCCTTGTTCTTTGAGTGGCGTTGAAAGTGATTTTTTTGAGAAAAGTGTTGAAATATTTAAAAAATGTATATTTTTGCGAAAAAACATGGTATGAAATAGCAATATCAATATTTAAATCAATTATTAAAACACTAGTTTAACTCCAAAATACTATTGCTTTGAAAAGGAACTTTACTTTTGTGATGACTGTTGTATTGATTGTGCTTTGTGGCAAGCTGATTTGAATTACAGTCCGTATTTTGTCTGTGGCTCGTATTGGACTTCTTCGCAATTCCTAGATGGAAATCCTGTAGGTGTAGGCAATGCTGTTGCATTGAAAATAGTCACTTACGATATGGATCCAGCATACACCTCAGGATTCGTCGCAAATAAAATTAGATGTAAAGGATACTCTGTCCGCTTGGTTTCGGATGAGTAATTGCCCGATGTGTTTTTTCCGTGCTACAAATTTGGGCAGCAAAGCGAAAAATTTCCTATTTTTGCGCCCATAATGAAAAACATCAGAAATTTTTGCATCATTGCCCATATTGACCATGGCAAATCGACCCTGGCCGATAGGCTTTTGGAACTAACACATACACTCAACTCCAAGGAATTGGTCGACCAAGTGCTCGACGATATGGACCTCGAGCGTGAGCGCGGCATCACTATCAAGAGCCACGCCATCCAGATGAAATACAACTACAATGGCGAGGAATATACCCTCAACCTTATCGATACTCCTGGCCACGTCGACTTCTCTTACGAGGTGTCGCGCAGCATCGCGGCTTGCGAAGGCGCTTTGTTGGTGGTGGATGCCACGCAAGGTATTCAGGCCCAAACCATTGCTAACCTTTATTCAGCTCTTGAACACGACCTCGAAATCATCCCTGTGATGAACAAAATCGACATGGACAGCGCCATGGTCGACATCGTGGAAGACCAGATGGTCGACCTTTTGGGCTGCGACCCGAGTGATATACTGAAAGTCAGTGCACGCACAGGTGAAGGCGTGCCTGCCGTACTCGAAGCTATCGTGGAACGCATTCCCTGCCCCCAAGGTGACCCGGATGCGCCGCTACAAGCTCTGATTTTTGACTCTGTGTTCAATTCGTTCCGTGGTATCATTGCCTATTTCCGTATCGTGAACGGTACCTTGCGCACCAACGACCTCGTGAAGTTTTTTGCCACGGGCAAGGAATACCATGCCGACGAAATCGGTGTGCTTCAACTGAAGCAAGTGCCTAAGGATGTGCTGTCGGCAGGTAATGTGGGCTACATCATCTCGGGCATCAAAACGTCGAAGGAGGTCAAAGTCGGCGACACCATTACCCATGTGGAACGTCCTTGCGCCGAGCCGGTAGCAGGCTTCGAGAATGTGAAGCCTATGCTGTTCGCGGGTATCTATCCCGTCGACGCTGACGATTACGAAGAGCTACGTGCTTCGCTTGAGAAACTTCAATTGAATGATGCCTCTTTGGTGTGGGAACCTGAGTCGTCAGCGGCGTTAGGTTTCGGCTTCCGTTGCGGTTTTTTGGGTCTGTTGCACATGGAAATCGTGCAGGAACGTCTTGATCGCGAATTTGACATGGACGTCATCACCACGGTGCCCAACGTGTCGTTCAAGTGCTACAAAACTGACGGCGAGATGATTGAGGTGCACAACCCCAGCGGCTTGCCCGAGGTGACGAAAATTGACCATATCGAAGAGCCTTACATCCTCGCTCAGATTATTTCGAAGAATGAGTTCACTGGGCCCATCATGACGCTCTGCATCGACCGCCGAGGTGTGCTGAAGAACCAGGTCTATCTCTCTACTGACCGTGTGGAACTGACTTTCCAGATGCCTTTGAGCGAAATTGTCTTTGACTTTTACGACAAACTGAAATCCATCTCGAAGGGTTATGCTTCCTTCGACTACCATATTGCTGGCTATCAAGACGCCGACTTGGTGAAACTGGACATCATGCTCAACGGCGAGTCCGTCGATGCCTTGTCCACCTTGATTCACCGTGGCCATGCCTATGAGTTCGGTCGGCGTATGTGCGAGAAGCTGAAGGAACTGATACCTCGTCATCAGTTCGACATTGCCATCCAGGCTGCCATCGGAGCAAAGATCATCGCTCGTGAGACAGTGCGTCAGGTGCGCAAGGATGTGACGGCGAAGTGCTACGGTGGCGACGTGTCACGTAAGCGCAAACTATTGGAGAAACAGAAGGCTGGTAAGAAGCGTATGCGTCAGATCGGCAATGTCGAAGTGCCGCAGTCAGCATTCTTGGCCGTTTTGAAGTTGGATTAATGGTGTAAGGCTGTCACATTGTGGCAGCCGACTCAATGAAATTGATATTTTGTGGCTGCCACGGCGTGACAGCCCAACAAACAAAAACTGAATGACCGATCTACAATACCAAATTGCCCTAACCCTTCTCCCTGGTATCGGTGATATCAGTGGAAAGAAATTTGTGCATTATTGCGGCAGTGTGGAGGCTGTCTTCAAGGAGACACGCAAGTCGCTGGAGAAGATTACGGGTATGCGTGAAGTGTCTATCGAGGCTATTTGCAACCCCAAGGAATACCTGAAAAGAGCTGATGAGGAGATTGAGTTCATTGAGAAGAACGGCATTCAGCCCTTGTTTTTCCTCGACTCCGACTATCCGCGTAGACTATTGCAATGCGATGATGGTCCAATGATGTTGTACTACAAAGGCAAGGCCAATCTCAATGCCAACCGCATGGTAGCCATTGTCGGTACACGAAACATCACCGAATACGGCAAGGAAAACTGCAATCAGTTGGTGGAGGATTTGAGGGATGACAATGTTTTGATTGTGAGTGGTCTAGCATATGGTGTTGACACTTGCGCCCACAAAGCTTCTGTGAAAAACGGCATCCCAACTGTCGCTGTGATGGGCAGTGGAATGCAGCAAATCTATCCTGCGCCGAACAAAAAGCTGGCCTCTGAAATGATTGAGCAAGGCGGTGGCATTCTGACGGAATGTATAAGCGGCACATTGCCCGACCGTGAGAACTTTCCGCGCCGCAATCGTATTATCGCGGGCATGGCCGATGCCGTGGTTGTTATTGAGTCGGCGATGAAAGGCGGTTCTCTGATTACGGCCGATTTGGCCAACTCCTACAGCCGCGATGTGTTCGCCTATCCTGGACGCGTGATGGATCTTTATAGCCAAGGTTGCAATTACCTTATTCGCACCAACCGCGCCCACCTCATGGAAAGCGTGCTCAATCTGCGCTACATCATGCGTTGGGACTCGGAAACGAAGTCTGAAAAGCAGACAGCTATGTTCCGCGAGTTTTCACCAGAAGAAAAACTGATTATGGATTGCTTCGGTTCAAATTCGGTGGTCAATTTGGACGATATCATTGTGAAGACGGAGCTGCCGACGACAAAAATTGCAGCCATTCTTTTGACTTTGGAATTTGACGGTGTGCTTATGGCCATGCCTGGAAAACGTTACCAGAAATGTTAGGTAAAGTCATTAAATCAACGGGCAGTTGGTACATCGTCCTCGACGATACAGGCCGGCAGTGGGAGTGCCGTCTACGCGGCAAGATTCGTTTGGATGGCATTCGTTCCACCAACCCTGTGGCGGTGGGCGACAATGTGCAGTTTGAACAGGAGCCTGGCAAGGAGACTGGTGTCATCAAGAAGATCGAGCCGCGCGATAATGTGATTGTTCGCCAGTCGGTCAACCTGAGCAAGGCCTCGCATATCATTGCTGCCAATGTGGACTTGGCCATCGTGGTGGCGACCATCGCACAGCCACGCACTTCCACAGGTTTCATTGATCGTTTCTTAGTCACCGCTGAAGCCTACCACATCCCTTCAGCCTTGGTTTTTAATAAATGCGATCTCTATACCGATGAACAGATAGGAGAGATGTGCGTGTTAATGGAATACTATCAGAGCTTAGGCTACGTTTCATTTGGCGTGTCGGCAAAGACGGGCTTCCAAATCGACCAGCTTAAGGCTTTGATGCAAGATAAGATATGCTTGTTCACGGGTCATTCTGGCGTGGGCAAGTCGGCGCTTGTGAATGCCCTTGACCCATCCTTGAATGTCCGCATAGGAGCCATATCTGACTATCATGAGAAAGGCAAGCATACCACCACTTTTGCCGAAATGCATCATCTCGACTTTGGCGCATGGATTGTTGACACGCCTGGCATCAAAGAGTTCGTGCTCTACGACCTTGAGAAAGAGACGCTTGCTCAGCGTTTTCCCGAGATGCGAAATTTGATGAGCGAGTGCCGTTTTGCCAACTGCACCCATACCCATGAGCCAGGTTGTGCAGTGAAGGAAGCTGTCGAGCGCGGCGACATCGCCGATTGGCGCTATGTGAATTACATCCGTATGATGACGGATGAGAGCCATGATTCTGTGAAAGATGAAGGATAAACCTTGTAGAGACGCGAATCGCGTCTCAAAAAATAAAAATATGAAAACCATCGCCCTATTTGGAAAGACCCTCGCCCCTGAGAACGGGGAATATATGCGGCAGCTGTTCGAAGAATTGGCTGGCTATCAGGCCGAAATTGTTGTTTACCAGCCTTTTGTCAATATTGTTGCCACCTACATCCCCCAAGGCCTACACTATAGTGTTTTCCACTCGCATGCCGACCTGAACGCCGACTTATTGTTCTCCATTGGCGGCGACGGCACTATCCTCGATACAGTTCCCTTTGTCCTTGACTCGGGCATCCCCGTGGCTGGTATCAATATGGGCCGCTTGGGCTTTCTTTCGGGCATTTCAAAAAACGAGATTCCCAAAGCAGTGGAAAGTGTGGTCACAGGTGAGTATTCTGTTGAGCAACGTAGCTTGTTGGAACTCGTTTCACCTTTCAATGTTTTTGGCGACGTGCGCTATGCCCTCAACGAACTGAATGTCATCCGAAATCCGGAGCATAGTCTGTTGGCAATCAAGGTGTTTGTTGACGATGTCTACCTTAATACCTATTGGGGTGATGGCATCCTGTTGGCAACCCCGACGGGTTCCACAGCCTACTCTTTGAGTGCCGGCGGCCCCATCATTGCACCCAATGCGAAAAACTTCGTCATTACGCCCATTGCTACCCATAACCTCACGGTGCGTCCCGTTGTCATACCCGACGACAGCACCATCCGCATTCAGGTAGAGGGTCGTGAGAAGAAATTTGTCTTCAGTATGGACTCAAGAAGTTGTACTTTAGATACTTCCGTCCAGCTTGAGGTACACAAGGCAGGTTTCTGCCTCAACTTGGTCAGGATGCGTGGTGAGGACTTTTTCGGCACCATCCGCAACAAATTGATGTGGGGAAAAGACAATAGAAACTGATTTCTTTCGTTTTCTTTGGAAAAATATCTAATTTTGCAGGCTTAAACTATGTATAGAATTATTCGTTTCTTATTGATATTGAGTTGTTTGGCTATTTTTGTTCAAGCCAATGCGCAATTTGATGACCCTAAAACACTTGAAGTTGGCCCTCATGTTGGCGTGAGTTACTATATGGGTGATCTCAACCCGACTTTGCCTTTTGCACAGTCGAAGCTTCAGTATGGCGGTCTTGTACGGTTTAATTACAATAACCGTTGGACTTTCCGTTTCGACTATTCGAGGGCAACCGTGACGGCTGACGACACGAAACTCAAGTGGCGGCCAGAACGTGGTTTGAATTTTACCTCTACAATCAATGATTTCAGCCTTACAGCTGAGTTCAATTTTTTGGAGTATTACACAGGCAATCCGAAAAAGAATGTGTCGCCTTACATATTCGGCGGCATCTCCGTGTTTCAATATACTGCCTTCGCCACAGTGGGCGATCAGCTGGTCGATTTGAGCGACTATGCCACGGAAGGCCACATTGACCCCAATGCAAAATGGTACGACAAGATGTTTGGCAAAACCAGCCCTATTGGTGTGTCGATACCTTTCGGTATGGGTGTGAAATTCTCATTGTCGCGCCACATGGCCGCCACAGTGGAGTGGAGGATGCAAAAGACCTTTACTGATTATTTGGACGATGTGGCTACTGTATATCCTGAAGGCGAGCATGCCGTATATACGTTTGAGGACGGCTCAACTTACGATTTGACCGACCCGACAGGTAATTATAAACCAGGCCAACAGCGTGGCAATTCTTCCTTCAACGATTGGTTTGGCATGGCGCGTATGTCACTGACTTGGAAATTCAATCTGCCCGATGGAAGGGGCTGTAACTTAAGCAAATTCTGACCTATGGAACTGAAAGATCAACTGATGCAACAAATTGACCGCGAGCGGTTGCCACAACATATCGCTATCATAATGGACGGCAATGGCCGCTGGGCCAAGGAACGCGGCAAACAACGCCTTTTCGGACACCAAAGTGCTATTCAATCGGTACGCGAGGTTTCGGAAGCCTCGGCGGAAATTGGCGTCAAATATTTGACACTCTACGCTTTCTCGACTGAGAACTGGAACCGACCTTTGGCAGAGGTGAGTGGACTGATGTCTTTGTTGGCCACCACTATTACGAAGGAGGTTGTTACGATGAATAAAAACAGCATCAAGTTGAACGCCATCGGTGACTTGAAGAGTTTACCTAAGGCCAACTATGACCAACTGATGCAGGCTATTAAAGACACAAGCCACAATACGCGTATGACTTTGACCTTGGCCTTGAGCTATTCTGGCCGTTGGGACCTGAAGCAAGCCGCTCAGCGTATGGCACAAGATGTAGCTCAGGGCAAACTGCAACCCGACGCCATCGACGATGCAATGATTTCGTCATACCTCTCCACTTATAATATGCCTGACCCGGAGTTGCTTGTCCGGACCAGTGGCGAAGAGCGCATCAGTAACTTCCTGCTGTGGCAATTGGCTTATTCTGAATTGTACTTCACTCCGAAATATTGGCCCGACTTCCGTAAGGCCGACCTTTACGAAGCAATTTTGAACTATCAGCATCGCGAACGACGCTTCGGGAAGACCAGTGAGCAAGTAACTGCTAAATAATTGAAATGTAGAACTATGCGATTGAAATGTTTACACATATTATTGTTTCTTATGGCTCTTTGGGGCTTTGGAAATAGTACTTTTGCCCAAATCCAAATCGGGGACGACCTCTCTGAGATAGATTATTCTCGCCCGATGGATTACGAAATTGGCGGTATTGTCGTTGAAGGTGCCAAGTATGTCGATGCCTCCATGTTGAGCATGATTGCTGGCCTAAGAGTGGGCGATAAGGTTACTATTCCAGGGGATGACATTTCTTTGGGCATTCGCAAGATATGGGAACAAGGGTTGTTTGAGGATGTGGCTATCAACGCGACTGAGTTTGTGGGTAACAAGGTATTTCTGCAAATTGTCATCAAGGAAAAGCCGCGTGTGTCGAAGTTTTCTTTTAAGGGTATCAAGAAGAGCGAGGCCGACGATATCCGCAATAAGATCAATCTCTCACGTGGCGATATTGCTACTGAGCATTTGCTGACCAAGACCACCCGCATCATTGAGGATTTTTATTTTGACAAGGGGTATTACAATGTAAAAATTGATATCCAGCAGGAAGCCGATACAGCTCGTGAAAACTATATCGACATGCTCATCAACATCGATAAGGGTCCAAAGGTGAAAATCGGGGAAATCAATATTATTGGTAATGAGAACCTTTCCGAAGGTCAAATTCTGGCCGCCATGAAAGAGACCAAAGAACGTGGCCATTTCGACCCCTTGAATCCGCTTGGTCCTTTGGTTATTAACACCCTTGCAGATGTGTTCACCCTTCATCCCTTGAGAGCCATCAATGGCATTGAGGAATATTTCTATGACAACTACCGCCCGCGTATTTTCAAGGCTTCCAAATACATGGAAAAGACCTATGAAGACGACAAAAAACTCATTATCGAGAAATATAACGCCAAAGGCTATCGCGATGCGCGTATCGTCCGTGATTCCGTTTATCGGATTGATGACCACAACTTGGGCATAGACATCGTCATTAACGAAGGCAACCGGTATCATTACCGCAATATCGCATGGACAGGTAATACCAAATACTCAAGTGAAACCCTTACTAACATCCTTGGCATCAAACCTGGCGATGTATATAATAAGGAGTTGCTTGACAAGAACCTGACCTATAGTGAGACAACTTTGGACATCAGTTCGCTGTATATGGATGATGGTTACTTGTTCTTCCGTGCCGACCCTGTTGAAGTGGCTGTGGAAAACGATTCCATCGACCTTGAAATCCGCCTTGTTGAAGGCAAGCAGGCCCGCATCAACAATGTGACACTCACAGGTAATACCAAGACATACGACCATGTAGTGCTTCGCGAGCTTTACACCCGTCCGGGACAACTCTACAGCCGTAGTGATGTGGTGCGTTCCGTACGTGAGTTGGCAACCTTGGGCTTTTTCAACCAAGAGAACATCATGCCTGACGTTCAGCCCAACTTTTCCGACAACACGGTTGACATCGGTTACACCGTAGAGGAAGCTGCCGCCGACCAAATCCGTTTCTCAGCGGGTTATGCCGGGAGTTACTTGATGCTTGAGGCAGGTCTTCAGTTCTCCAATTTCTCAATGCGCAACATCTTCAACAAGAAGGCTTGGCGTCCGTTGCCTATGGGTGACGGCCAGAAACTCGCGCTGAGCGTGACCACTTTCGGTCGCCAATTTATCCAATATAATATATCCTTCACCGAACCTTGGTTGGGAGGTCGCAAACCCAATTCGTTTACCGCAGCTTTCTATCAGTCATTCTTTGCCAAGGGAACGAATAGAACCAGTGCAGACTATGGTTGGTTCAATATGACTGGTGGTACCCTCGGTCTTGGCCGTCGTTTAACTTGGCCTGACGACTATTTCAGCTTGTATCAAGGCCTTAACCTGAAACGTTATAATTTGCATAACTATCAGACCGCTCACTTGAGTGTGGGTGACGGCAACGGCAAATTCAATTTGATCAGCTATAATTTTGTGTTGTCGCGAAACTCGGTGAGCCAACCGCTCTATCCGCGCAGTGGTTCCGAGTTCCAGCTGGGGCTTGAAATTACACCTCCATATTCGCTCTTTTCAAACCAGGATTACTCCAGCCTTCCTGAAAACGAGAGGTATAAGTGGATTGAGATGCACCGTTGGTCGTTCAAGGCAGCATGGTACACTGAGCTTTATGACAAACTCGTGATGATGACACGCGTGCGTTTCGGATATTTGGGTCACTTCAATTCCGAAATAGGACCTACGCCATTCCACCGTTATTTCCTCGGTGGTGACGGCTTATCCAACTATTCATTCGACAGCCGAGAATTGGTCGGTATGCGTGGCTATGCCAACAATGCACTCACACCAGGCTTTTATAACAGTACCAACTCGGCTGGAAACGGCGGCGATATGTTGACGAAATACACCCTGGAGTTGCGCTATCCCCTCTCGTTGAATCCACAGGCCACCATATATGCCTTGACTTTCCTTGAGGCGGGTAACTGCTGGCTCGGGTTCAAGAACTTTGATCCGTTTGATGTGAAACGGTCTGCAGGCGTGGGTGTGCGTATCTTCCTCCCGATGTTTGGTTTGCTTGGCCTCGACTGGGGTTATGGATTCGATGACGTGTATGGCACCACTGGTGACAATCACAGCCAGTTCCACTTCTCCATCGGAGGCTCGATAGATTAGTTGGGAGTTTAGGGTTGAGAATATGAAGACGCTTTGCCACATAGCGAGTAACGAAGCAGTCCAGTAATTATGAATTTTTGAATCTTGAATTTTTGAATCTTTGAATCTTAAAATTTGAATCAAATAATTGCTTTTGGAACGATTATTGCGATAACAAACGACAACAATTTGAAAACACATAACACAATGAAAGCATTTAAATCATTAGTATTGACCGCTGCCTTGATATGTGGCGGCATTTTGACTGCCAATGCTCAACTTGGCGGCGGACAGAAAATCGTTTATGTCGATTCGGAATACATCATGGAGAACATTCCGGAATATGGTGATGCACAAGAAGAACTGAATGCGCTCTCCACTAAATGGCAGAAAGAAGTGAAAGCCGTATACGACAAGGTGTCGGAGATGTACAGCAAGTATCAAACGGAGATGTTGTTGCTCTCAGAGGACCAAAAGCGCGCCCGTGAACAAGCTATCGTCGACAAGGAGCAGGAAGCCAAAAACTTGCAGATGCAGTATTTCGGCTCTGAAGGCCAACTGTATCAAAAACGTACTGAATTGATTCAGCCTATTCAGGAAAAGGTTTATACTGCCATGAAGGAAGTGGCTCAAACCAAGAACTATGCATTTGTGCTTGATTTGGCCTCGGGCACGTCTGTGCTCTATGCCAACGACAAGAACGATATCAGTGATGATGTGCTCGACCAGTTGGGCAATGTGATGCAAACCGTGCGCCGTGAAGACCGTCACAGAGCTAATGCCGGAACGGCAGCAGGCGGTTCCACGGGAGGGAAACCTGCTGGCAATACGGGTGGTGGCAAAAGCGCTAAACCAACAAAATAAGGAAGTAATCAACTGAGGGATGCATTTATTTTGTATCTTTGCCGCTTAAAAGTCTATGAATTGAGAGTTAATTTATTAAAAGTCAATAAGATGAAAAGAGTATTCAAAGTTTTATTTTTGGGTGTTGCCCTCTTCGTGATGAGTGGTGTGGCCCAGGCACAAGTGAAGATTGCACATGTCAATACGGCTGAAATCCTTGATGTCATGCCTGACAAGGGCAAGGCTGAGAAAGATTTGGAGAAGTATTACGGTGAGTTGCAGAACCAGTTGCAGACAATGGCCAAGGAGTATCAGACCAAGATGCAGGATTATGAGGCTAATCAAGCCACCATGTCGAATTTGGTGAAGCAATCGAAGGAAAAGGAAATAGTTGACCTTCAAACCCGTATCCAACAGTTCCAAGCCAACGCCGAGCAGGAGTTTGAGGCCAAGCGTGCTGAATTGCTTGCCCCCATCCTTGAAAAGATTCAAAACGCTATCAATGCTGTGGGTAAGGAGAAGGGATATACCTATGTTCTCGACCTGGCTACGGGCGCTGCCGTCTATGTGGGTGACAATGCCGTTGACTGCACTAATGACGTGAAAGCCAAATTGGGTATCAAATAAAAATTGTAGTAATCTGATAATCAAAACAGCCGCTCCTGATGGGGCGGCTGTTTTTGTGTTTTATTGTTGAATAGCTGTATTTCTTATGGCTGCCATTTCAAGTGGCAGCCATAATTGTTTGTTTTTTGTCATTTGATGCTCTCTCGCTTGACTTTCGCGAACCGTAGTAGTTTTAGAATGCACAAAGGTTTGTGGTCGTCTTTGTTGGCTAAGTTGAGATAAAGGCCGAATTTCTTTGCAATTGGAATCTTGAAGGTCTCGACAAACTCGATGAGGGTGCCGTCGGGGTCTTCCACGTAGGTGAAGTGGCCGTTGGCGTCGCCCATGCCGAAGTCGGCGCCGCTGTCGCAAACAAAGGGATGTCCCATAGCCTCGGTTTCAGCCTTCACTGCGTCCATGTGACGTACGTCGAAGCAGAGGTGGATATAACCAGGGTCGCCCCAGTAACGGCCTTCGTAGAGTTTCTTGCCTGGTGTTTCAACACTTTGGATGAGCTCGAGGTGGGAAGTGCCCATGATACGGCTCAATGGACCTTCGATGGGCTTGGAGCGCTCCAAGATGACGCGACGCAGCTTGCCCTTGCCGCCTTCAATGGCTTCGAGGTCTTCAAAAACACCAGTCTGGTCAAAAACCACTTTGTCATATTCCAAGAGTTGGGTGTAGAAGGGGAGGGAACGGTCGATGTCGCTGACACCAATGACGGCACCGTTGGCACCACCGGTTGTTTTCTTCTCGTCGATAAAGACGTAGTCGTCTTGCTCGATTTGGAACAGGTTGCCGTCGGGGTCTTTCATGAAGAATTGCTTCTGTCCAATGGGGGAGGTGCTGATTTCACTTATGACGTCAAGACCTTTATTAATAAAGGTGTTGTAGGCTGCCTCGATGTCTGGACATTTCACCTTGGCGATGAGGATGCCCAAGTCACCGAGTTTTACGGGCTCTTTCAGGTAGTTGAGTGGGCGCCCTTTGGGTTGCCAGATTTCGAAACCACCTCCGCCGCGGATGTTGACCGCAATGCCCGAGCGACGGGGCTGGGGCTTGCCACCCGTGTAGGGGAGCATGCGTTCTGCCACGCCTTCGTCGTCGACGATTTTGATTTCGAAACCGAAGTTGTCGTAATACCATTTCCAGGCTTCCACGAAGTCGTTGACTCCGATGCCCACTTGCTGTATGCCGCAGATGACTTTCTCTTTCATTATGTTGCTGATATTTTTCTCGATAGTTTATAATACAAAGGTAAGCAATATTTATGGATATAGGCCATCAGCAGCTCGCTGCGACCGATGAGTTTGCGGTGGCGCTGCCGTTTGATGGCGCGCACGGCGATGGCGCCGCATTTGTCCACATCGAGGCCGTTGGCTTGTCCCGCGTCCATCTTGGCGTGGGCGGTACCGTCGCCCATCAGTGCGCTTTTGCTGATTTGCGTGTTGATGCGTCCTGGAATGAGGAAGGTGACGTTGATGTTGTCGTATTCCAGCTCCAACGACTCGTAGAAACCGAACAAAGCATGCTTCGCCGCACAGTAGGCCGATCGTAGCGGGAAACCGAATAGTCCCGAAAGGGAAGTAGTCACACTGAACTGAACATGTTCCTTTGACTTGATCATCTCCTTGAACTTTTTTACCAAGTAGACTCCACTCATAAAGTCGATTTTCAGGATTTTTTCGTCAACACTGAAGTCTGTGTCCAAGGCCTTTTCTCGCTGCGAGATGCCTGCGTTGAGCACGAAGAGGTCGATGCTTAAACCTTGCTCCATGACATAGTCGTAGAGGCGGTCAATGGAGGTGTAGTCGTCTAATTGTGTTTCGGTGGCGTAGGCTTTCACACCGTATTGTTCGCACTTTTCCTTGGTCTTGTTGAGGTCGTCGATGCCCAAGCCTGTCAGCACGAGGTGGCAGCCTTCCTGGGCGAGATGCAAGGCGATGCTTTGCCCGATGCCTGTGCCGCCGCCTGTGACGAGAGCTGTTTTTCCTTTTAGGTCTAACATAACTATATTGTTCTTTGGATTCCTGTAGGGGATCTCCATTTCTACGCTGCAAAATTAAAAATAATTCCTTGATGTTAGGAAAATCAATATATTTACTAATTTTGTAGCCTATTATTTCAATCGTGGAGACGCAAAATTTTGCGTCATACAACAATCAACAATTAAACAATTAATCAATCAACAATCATATTAAATGGACATTTTCGAAAGAATATCAAAGGATTCGGGTGGCCCGATTGGCCAATACCGTGAACGCGCCGACGGTTATTTCGCTTTTCCGCGTCTGGAAGGCGAGCTGGGACCGCGCATGATTTTTGACGGCAGGGAAGTGCTCTGCTGGAGCTTGAACAATTATTTGGGTCTAGCCAACCACCCCGAGATTCGCCGTGTGGATGCCGAAGCCGCCGCCAAATATGGCCTTGCTGCTCCTATGGGAGCCCGTATGATGACAGGCCACACTCGTATGCACGAGCATTTCGAGCACGAACTGGCCGACTTCGAGAAGAAAGAAGCCGCCTATCTGTTCAACTTTGGCTATCAAGGCATTGTGTCGACCATTGACACACTGACTTCTCCACATGATGTTATCGTTTACGACAACGAAGCTCATGCCTGCCTTCTCGACGGTATCCGTTTGCACATCGGCAACAAGTACAAGTACCGCCACAACAACATGGAAGACCTTGAGAAGAAGCTGAAGGTCGCGACGGAGGTAGTAGCCAAGACGGGTGGCGGCATCCTTGTCATCACCGAGGGTGTGTATGGCATGACGGGCGCCTTGGGCGACCTCGCCGGCATCGTGGCCCTGAAGAAGAAATACAGCTTCCGAATTCTCATTGACGATGCCCACGGCTTCGGTGTGATGGGTCCAACGGGTCGCGGTACGTCAGAGCATTTCAATGTGATGGACGATATCGATATTTACATTGGTGCTTATGCCAAGGCTATGGCTATCATCGGTGGTTTTGTGGCTGGTCCGAAGTATGTGATTGAATATCTGCGCTATAACATGCGTTCACAGATGTACGCTAAGTCTTTACCGTTGGCCATCGTGGAAGGCTGCGAGAAGCGTTTGGAAATCATCCGCAGTGCCGAAGGTGATGCCCTGCGTGCCCAATTGTGGAAGGTTACCCGCGCCTTGCAGAAGGGCTTCCGCGACCTGGGCTTCGACATTGGTCCTGCTGAGGCTTGCGTGACACCCGTTCATGTTCAAGGTGACGTGGTGCAAGCCACCAATATCGCTATGGACTTGCGCGAGAACTACCGCATTTTCTGCTCGGTCATCACTTATCCCGTCATCCCCAAGGGCATGATTATCTTCCGTATCATTCCGACGGCAGCCCATACAATGGACGACGTCAATTATACATTGAATGCCTTTACTGAAGTCAAAGAAAAACTTGCCAAGGGCTTCTATGATGGTGATGAAGTGCCGAATATGAGAATTGTGTAATAGATTTGAAGGAAGTGCCCGATAACATCACACCCCCAGTGGCCGCTATTCGTCCCCACACGATGACGAAACATGGCCATACACGGATTGACAACTATTATTGGCTCAACGAGCGCGAGAATCCTGAGGTTTTAGCTTACCTTGAAGCCGAAAACCAATATGCCGATACTTGTCTGAAGCATACTGAACCACTTCAGAAACAGCTCTTTGAGGAAATGACGGGTCGTATCAAACAGGACGACAACTCGGTGCCTATCAAGATACGGGGCTATTATCACTACACGCGTTATGAAGAGGGGAAGGAATATCCCCTCTTTTGTCGTAAAAAGCACAGTCTGGAAGCCTCTGAGGAGATTCTTCTGGATTGTAATGCGTTGGCTGAAGGTCATGCATTCTTCGATATTGGAGAGGTGAGCCTGAGCGAGGATGACAGGCTGTTGGCCTATTCGGTGGATACCGTGAGCCGCCGCATCTATACGGTGTATGTCAAGGACTTGGCGACGGGTGACCTTGTGGGTGAGCCTATTACTGGCACTTCGGGCAATGTGGTCTGGGCCAGCGATAACAGGACCTTGTTTTACGGTGTGAAGGATGAAACCTTGAGGCCTTATAAAATCATGCGTCATCGGTTGGACTTTAATCCGAACGATGATGTGGTAGTTTATGAGGAAAAGGACGAGACGTTTGTTGCCTATATCAACAAGACGAAATCGAGGAAGTATCTGATCATCAATTCGGAATCGACACTGTCTTCGGAATGCCGTATTCTTGAAAGTGACCAACCTGAAGGAATGTTTCGTGTGTTTCAGGAACGTCAGCCCGATATGCTGTACGGTATCGACCATTACCGCGAGCATTTCTATATCCAAACCAATGCGGATGGGGCGAAGAACTATAAGATTATGCGGACGCTAATTGGTCAAACTGAGAAACTGAATTGGGAAGAGGTCGTGCCACACCGTGAGCAAGTGATGATTGAAGGTGTAACGATTTTCGACAAGTTCTTTGTCATAGAGGAGCGTGAAGGCGGTTTGGTGAAGATTCGGGTGAAATCGTGGGATGGCAGCACCGATTACTACCTAGATTTCGGTGAACCGACTTACACTGCGGGTGTGGGCGCCAATCCCGACTTTGATGCCGTCACTTTGCGCTATGCTTACAACTCCATGACTACGCCTTCTTCGGTTTACGAATGGGATATGGAGAAACGCACCAAGACTTTGCTCAAAAGGCAGGAGATTGTGGGTGGCTATAACCCAGAGGAGTATGTCACCGAGCGCTTGATGGCACCTTCGCATGACGGCGTGTTGGTGCCGATTTCGATCGTTTATAAGAAAAACGTGGATACTGCGGTCCCTTCGACAGGCTCAGGGGCCCTTGATCGGCCGCTCGTATTGTACGGCTATGGTTCCTATGGCTCGAGCATGGATGCCTATTTCTCTTTGGCCCGCCTGAGTCTATTAGACCGTGGCTTCGTCTGGGCTATCGCCCACATTCGTGGAGGAGAGGAGATGGGACGGCAATGGTACGAGGACGGCAAGATGCTCCACAAAAAGAATACTTTTCTTGACTTCATCGCCTGTGCGGAGCACCTTATTAATTTAGGCTACACTTCATCGCAAAAGATGTTTGCCATGGGCGGCAGCGCGGGCGGTTTGCTCGTTGGAGCGGTCGTCAATATGCGGCCCGATTTGTGGAAAGGTGTCATCGCGCAAGTGCCTTTCGTGGACGTGGTCACCACGATGCTTGACGAGAGCATTCCGCTCACCACGGGCGAATACGACGAGTGGGGCAATCCCAACGAGAAGCAATATTACGACTACATCCTTTCCTATTCGCCCTACGACAATGTGGAAGCCAAAGATTATCCTGCCATGCTGATTACCACGGGTTTGCACGACAGCCAGGTGCAGTATTGGGAGCCAGCCAAGTGGGCTGCCAAGTTGCGTGCCTTGAAGACCGACCACAATCCATTGTACCTGAAAACCGAAATGGACTATGGGCACGGCGGCGCTTCGGGACGTTTCGAGGGCTACAAGGAAGTGGCGTTGGAGTATGCTTTTATGCTGGATGTGCTGGAATCCCGACATTAAGGATTGATAACCAGTATGATGGCCAAGTCGGGGAGCTTGCTTTTTGAGACTTTCAAAGACGTTTCTTCATTCTTTCCGAGCCGAAACATCGGGCAAGGTGAATTCAAACTTTAGCCCTCCGGTGGAACGATTGCTTACGCTGATGGTGCCGTTATGGAATAGCACGGCGTGTTTGACGATGGAAAGCCCCAAGCCAGTGCCGCCCCGCTGGCGTGAACGCCCCTTGTCGACGCGATAGAAACGCTCGAAGAGGCGTGGGAGTTTTTCTTCATCTACGCCGCAGCCGTCGTCCTCAAAACTGATGCGGTAGAATCCGCGCTCGTGCGACAGCAACGAGATGTAGATGTTCTGCCCACCTGAATGGGTGAGGGCGTTCTCGGTCAAGTTGCTGAATATAGAGTTGAGCAATGAAGGGTTTCCATAAACCACGATAGGCTCTTTAATGTCGAGATGTAGCTTCATGCGCTGGTCGTCGGGCAATGCCTCAAGTTCCTCGGCAATCATGTTCAGCATTTCGTCGACGGCCACCTCCTCGCAGTCGATGAGTTGGCTGCCGTCTTCCATGCGGGTGATGAGTGACACGTCCGACAGCAGTCGGCGCAAACGTTCGGTGTTGGCATAGCAGTGCCCCAGCAGTTCCTGGCGTTTCTCTTCGCTCAATTCGATGCCCGATAGTAAGGTCTCAAGACATGCCTGGATGGAGGCAACAGGGGTCTTTAGCTCGTGATTGATATTGTTGGTTAGCTGACGTTTATGTGCATAAAGTTTGACGATGTGGTCGGAAATTGCCCCAAGCTCGTCGTGGGGGAACGACTCCGTCTCGTCGAACGCTTCGCCCCGTTCGGCCTTGGCCGCAAATTGGTTCAGCCGCTCAATCGTCTTTCCGATGCGCCGTGTCGCAAAGTAGGCGAGGACGCTCATCAGCAGGCTGAAGAGGAAGATGGCCCACAGGAAAGCCCAGTCGGCTTCAAGCAGTTCGTGTAGCGTGGCAGAATAAGGGATGGCTGAACGCACGATGCAACGCTCACCTTTGGTGGCGGAATAGAAGTAGAGACACCCGTTGCTGGCAGAGTGCCGGCTGATGTTTTGCCCAGAGCCATGCTTGATGGCATGAGCAATCTCTGGACGCCCAAGGTGGTTATCGAGCGAGTCGGGCGACAGGGTGTTGTCGTAAATCACCTTTCCGCTGAAATCGATGAGCGTGATGCGCAGATCTTCCCAAGGTTGCTCATGGGTCTCGATATAATGTACATAGTCGGCTCCTTCGTCGACGACCTTCAGCAAGTGTTGGTTGTAGATTTGCAGCTCAGCATTGAGTACCTCCGATTTGCATTGCTTCTCGCGATAGTATTGGAACACGACGAAACAGGCGATCATGGTCCAGGAGAAGGCCAGCAACAACAAGAAAAGCCGGTTGTGGTAGGAGAGTCTAATTTTGGAAGCCATAACCAAAGCCTAAACGAGTGATGATGAATTTGCCATATTGGCCTATCTTCGAACGCAGCCGTGTGATGTTCACGTCTATGGTGCGATCGAGCACGATGACGTTGTCCCAAACGCGATGGATGATTTCATCGCGCGAATAGATTTTTCCTGGATTGGTCATCAGGAAAGCCAAAAGCTCAAATTCGGTTTTGGTCAGGTTCACCAACTGGCCATCCACGAAGCACAACTTGAGGTTCATGTCGAGTCGCAAGCCTTCGATTTGCAGAAGGCTCCCAGTCTCCTTGTCTGTATCGTCTTGTTGTCGAGTCGTGCGGCGCAATACGCTCTTGACCCGCGCAATCACATTGCGCACGGTGTAGGGCTTCATGATGTAGTCGTCGGCACCTAATTCGAGGCCACGAATCATGTCGTCTTCCGTGTCGCGAGCGGTGCAGAAGATGATGGGGATGGATGCGGTGGCAGGCTCTGCCTTCAGTATCTTGGCCATCTGTATGCCGCTGATTTCGCTCATCATGATGTCGAGCAGGATGAGGGCATATTGTTTGATGTCGTAGGTCAGGGCTTGTTCGGCACTGGTGGCCACGTCCACTTTATAGCCTTCGTTCTGCAAGTTAATTTTCAGCACCTCACAGAGCGTCTCTTCATCGTCGACAACAAGTATTCTTTTAGGGTCCATGATAAATGTTTTCGGGTGCAAAGTTACATAGATTCCATCAAGATGGAAACGTCAGTGGGCGGTTTTAATCGAATTGTAACAATTTGGCATCGGTTTTATTGGCTTGCCTGAAGGCGCAAAATTTTGTTATGCCCCTCAAAATGTGGCGCAGGCCGCTGATGATCTGCTCTGATTCCTGGATGAGGTTGAGATAAACGATGGTCGACTCGATGTTGACGGATTTCTTCTGCATGGCATCAATGACTTGTTTGCGGTATTCCGACAACTCGTGTTGCAGTTGTTCTGCGTTTTCGCGAATGTTCTTGGTGTTGCTTTCCTTGAAACCTATGCTTTGGAAGAGTTCGTCGGTTTGTTGGAACAGCCCTATAAGTTGTTTTTGGAAACTTATGAAGTTGGTGGCAAACTCGCGCGATACGGGTCTGAAATTGTTGCCCACATGTTCGCAGCAAGGGTCGTTGATGCGCTTCAGGCAGAAGAGCATTTGCTCAACGGAGTTGTTGGCAAGGAAGAACCAAGTGTTTTTCTCGAGCGCAACGACGGGGTCTATCTTGCGAAGCAGTAGGATATGTTGCTTGCGCGTCCGTTTCAGTTGCTTGCGGGCAGTCTCAATCTCGTGGACGGCTTGCCGCAAGGGACTATAATCTTCCTGAAAAAAAGCATTGGTGACTTTTTGATAACAGTCGCTCGTAAACTGCATCTGCTTGGCAATGCTGTGCTGCACGAGCATCTTCAGTATCTCCCAACGCTCGTCCATATTTTCGGTGCAGTTCAATTGCTTAAGGAGTGTGCTGTCTTCGTCGATGGCGTTATTGTCTTTGCTTTTCCTATTGCTGCGTATGAGCAGTGTTATGGCGATGGCCACGGCGAAGACCATGGCCACGAAGGAGCCGAAGTACAAGGCGTTGGTGAGGAGGAAGCACAGGATGAAGGCTGCGCCGGCTGTGATGAACCATCCGCCAATGACGTTCAATACGCCTGTGATGCGGAACACGGCGCTCTCACGACTCCAGGCATGGTCAGCGAGGCTTGTGCCCATGGCAACCATGAAGGTGACGTAGGTGGTGGAGAGGGGTAGCTTCATGCTGGTGCCGAAGGCAACGAGCAGTCCGGCCGTCACCAAGTTGACGGCAGCACGGATGAGGTCGAAGGCGGCACCCTCGGGCAAGACGGATGAGTCGGCATTGAAACGTGCGTCAATCCAACGGCCAACGCGCTTTGGAATGATGTGTGCGACGGCGGTGGCCATCTTTTGCGTGGTGCGAACCAAGATGCGGGCTGTCTTGCTCGAGCCGAACATCTCATCGCCTTCGTCTTGTCGCGACAAGTCGACGGAGGTCTTCACCACATTCTGCGCTTTCTTGGAGAATATCAGGGCCAACACCATCACCACACCGGCAATCGCCAGGTAGATGGTCGGCGTGTGGGCCGAATCCATCAGCGAGTTCATCATGAAGGTGTTGGGATTGCCTGTGCCGTTGGCCATGTAGTCGTTGTAGGCATCGAGGCCGGTGAGCGGCACGCCCACAAAGTTGACAAGGTCGTTGCCCGAAAAGGCCATGGCCAGGGCGAAGGTGCCTAACAGGACCACACATTTCAGCACGGGCACTTTGAGTGCGCTGAGTGCGGTCATGATGACAGAGAACACCATAACGCCGCCGCCCAAGATCCACCATGAGTTTGCATCGATGAATGTCTTCAGTTCGGGTGTCATGATGGTGGAGCTTTTCAATCCGTTGATGAGTAGGAACCAGACGATGCTCGTCACGGCAATGCCGCCGAAAATGCCAATTTTAAGCGACGATCCGAGCAGGCTGCCCATATTGCCTTTTACGTCGGTGGTCTTGCCATTCACGCGATAGGTGAAGGTGAACACCATACGGGAAATCCATTGCACCAGGGCACCAAAAACGAAGGCGATGGGCACGCTGAGGAAGATGCCGAGAATGACGCTGAGCGCCTTCTCCGTGTTGAGCAGGTCGCCCAACGACAGCGGCAAACCGGAAGCATCGGTCGCTCCATTGGCGATCTTGACTATTGCAATGGCAAAAGTGCCACCAAGAAGCTCGAACACCATGCTGACAGTGGTGGACGTGGGCATGCCCAAGGTGTTGAAGATGTCGAGCAGGATGACGTCGGCCACCATTACGGCAAGGAAGACACACATCACGTCGTAGAATGAGAAATAGGAGGGTGTCATGATGCCATGGCGAGCCACATCCATCATGCCGTTGCTGACGGCCGCACCGGCGAAGACCCCAATGGCAGCTATCAAGACGATGGTTTTGAATTTCGCCACCTTGGCACCGATGGCGGAGTTCAAGAAATTCACCGCGTCGTTGCTGACGCCAACCACCAGGTCGAACATCGCAAGGACGATGAGGAACAATACGATTCCTAAAAACAAAACGTTCATCATTTTCTATATTTCTTTGTAACTGTTCAATTTTTGACATTGGAGTAAGTCCCGTGTCCCGTGTCTCGCGGTCCCGCGTCTTTATCACATATATCTTTTCACTTCTTCCCCTTCAACACAAGCATAGAGCTCGATGAGATGCTTGGCGGGACTCGATTTCAACTTGGGAATCAAGACCTCTTCCACTTGGAAGAGTCCCACCTCCGATTTCATTTGTATTTCAATCATCACCGGGCAATCTTGTCCTTTCCCTATCCTGACTTTTTCGATAGAATGGGCCGAGTATTTGTGGATGTCTCCTTCGGCTGGTTTGCTGGGTATCTCCAATGGAATTCGTGAGCGACCCTTGGTCATGTCGCAGCCATCGGCGATGAGGATGATGCCTGCCTCGATGGAATGGATGGGGTGCGTGCCCATGTGTCCGATGATGCCTTCAAAGGCGACCGAACGGATAACGGTGCGGCGCACAACGTCTTTTTCGTCGGGTAGGACCTGTTTCAGTATCTCGTTAATCAAGGAATAGGCAATGATTCCAGAATACAGCTCGTGGTTTTTCCTTCCTATGGTCATGCCACTGTCGTGAAGGAGGGAGGCCAGCATCACTGCAGAGACGCTGTCGGCAAAGGTCCCGGCATTTTCTTTTTCAAGGCTGGTCTCGATGCCCGCTTCATGAAGGATGCAGAGGATTTTCAATGCATTGCGACACACGATCTTCATGTGGACGGGGCCGTGGTCGTTCAGTCCCAAGCGATTGATGGATACTGTGTTGGCGTAGTCCTGTATGGCTTTTATTTCATCATTCTCAAGCAAGATTTTTGCAAGTCTTTTTGGGAGGTCGTCGCCATCGGTGAAGCGGCTGACCATATCGTCAATAAGGCTTGTTATCTTGCTTTCGATAATCTGTTCTTTTGGTGATTTTGAATCCATGTGATTTCTATATTTGTTTTGTTTCATCTGTTTGGACGGAGGAATTGCCATTATGCGTGCGTCAAGCTGATGCCTATTATGACGAAAAGGGCAATGAGGATGATACCGCATGCCCAGTTGTAGATCTTGATGATTTTCTCTGCTTTTTCCTTGTCCATTTCGGTAGGTCAACGAAGGGGATGGTTATGGACTGCGTTGACGGTGCAAAAATCCGAGAAGGATGTTACAGCGGTGTTTCAGAATTAATAAGAGGTTGTTGCAATTCAATGCCGAAATTGCGGTGAATATCGTCAATGATTGTTTGACAATACATTCCAAGCGAAATATAAATACGGGTTGTCAATGCGTTAAATGACGTTGTCAAAGATATTAATGCACGAATTTTGGCGAAAGAAAAATAGATTCCTTATTTTTGCAGGCTTAAAAGGATAATAAAAACAGGAAAAATGAAAAGATTTGCATTGATTATAGCCGCTATATTGTTGGCATTTAGTGGTTTCGCTCAAAAACAACCCAAGTTTACCGAAGAAGACGCCAAGCAGTTTTATCGCACCATGCAAGGTGATTACACGGTCATTGTGAATGATTCTACGACAGCGGCTGCGCATTTTACACCGATTTGGGAAAACAAAGGAAACCGTTTCCAATGGCTGTATCTGGAAGTAGTTATGGACAAGAAAGTCATTCTTCAGAAAGTGCTTGAAGTGCGGCCAAAGACTGACAAATTGTTTCGTGTGTATGTCCACGACCTGAAGAATCCTGATGAGTTTGTTGGAAAATGGGGAAACCGCAACTATTTCGATGGCTGTACCCCTAGTATTCTCAAAGCAGGGAAGCGTATCACATTTGTGAAGACTTCCGATTTCTCTTATCAAACCCATAAGCCGATGCGGTTCAGCGCAATAGACTGTTTTCAATCAGGTGACCTTTTGCATTTCAAGTTTGTGCAGGAGGACGAACGCTTCTACATCAAGCGTGTGCCGAAGGGGACGAATAGAATCATCGGCTATCAAGGCCTTAAAGAGCTGACAGACTGAAACAGAAAAAGCGGCAATGCCGCTTTTTCTCATTTCATCTTGAGCACCCAGGCTGCTGTGCTATGGAGGTCACTGTATTTCAGCCCACTGGTGTCGATGAAGAGTTGTCCTTCCTCGTATTTCCAAGGCAAATCTTTAGGGCAACCCAACAGCTTGACTTTCATGTTGTCGGCGGGCTGGTCGATGTTCAAGACGAGTTGGCTCTCAGGGTAATCCAAGGTGATGGCATAGAGTGCATCCTTTCCTTGCGTGTAGCAAATGCTCGGTTGCTCGCAGGAATAAGTGGCCTTCAAACCTTGTGCAGGTAGCATGGCACCCATTTGAAAGTCCTTCATCAATTGTCTTTCCATCTTTTTCGACGACCAATATAAGGCGATTGTGGCTTCGAGCTCGTCTTCTTCATAGAAGACTTCGATGCTGTGTTGACCTTGCGCCAGTTTCATCTTGCCCGACTTCGCTTTTTTCGTGTCTTCGATGATGGTCTGTCCATCGATGACGAGTTTTGCCTTGTCGTCGGTTTGGATTTCGAAAGTATAGGTGTCGGCCATGCAGGAGAACACACCTTGCCAATGCGCTTGAAAGTGGTCGCAGCTGATGGCAGGATCGGGGGAGTTGCGTTTCCAATCGAAGTTGATTTCGCTGTCATTGCGTACCACTGTGACTGGTTTCATCTCGTAGAACTTCTTGTAGGGCCGAGTACCATAAATAGCTTCCCCGTTGATGTTGAGCCACTTGCCTAGGTCCAACAATCTTTCTTGCTGCAAGAGTGGAATTTTACCGTCAGCAGCAGGTCCCACATTGAGTGTCATGCCGCCGCCTGCTGCCACAAGGACGCAGAAATGGCGGATGAGCTCTTCGGAGGTCATGTAGTTTTCCAAAGGCTCGTTGCGATTGAGGCCAAACGAACGACCCAAACCGCGACACTCGGCCCAAGGACGGTCAGTGAGGGTGATGCCCGCGCTGTATTCAGGAGTGCGGAATCCGTGTTGTTGTCCATTGCCCCAGCGGTCGTTGACAATGGCGTCTTTGCCTACGGTGTTGTAGTACCACGAAATGAGTTCGGTGGCATGCCATTGCTCCGCGCTGTTGCGCCACTCGCCGTCGGTGAAGAGGACGGTAGGCTTGTAACGTGTGACGAGTTCCTTGAACTGTGGGATCATGTGTGTGTCAACATAAGTACCGATATTCTCGTCGGGGTCGACATACCAGCGATGGATGTCGCTTTTCCATTCGGGCAAGGAGTAGTAGAAGCCCATTTTGAGGCCTTTTTTGCGCACAGCCTCGGTCAGTTCACCACAGATGTCGCGGTGAGGTCCAACCTCAACAGAATTCCATCCAGGTGCATATTGGCTCGGCCAAAGGCAAAAGCCATCGTGGTGTTTCGAGACCAAAAGCACATACTTTGCTCCTGATTTTTTAAACAATTCAGCCCATTCATCGGGGTTCCAAAGCTCGGCTTTCCACATCGGTGCGAAGTCTTCGTATTTGAAGTCTTTACCGTAAATGCGCTCTTGGAAAGCCTTGCGGTCGTCATTGGTCATCAGGCCGCGGTAGTACCATTCGGCATAACCTTCGAGGCTGGCGTAGGCGGGCACGGAATACACACCCCAATGGATGAAGATGCCTAGTTTGGCGTCGGAGAACCACTGGGGATAGCCGCGCTCGTTGATGGATTCCCAGGTGGGCTGCACTTGGGCTGATGAGTGTTTGAGAATGAGAAATAAAGCAATGAAATACAATAGTTTACGTTTCATAGTCCAATGCGTGTTTTAAAATAATGCTGCAAGATTACGCATTTTTCTTGGAATTTTGTAATTTTACCCCATCAAAAACGGAAAAATGAACATCTATCAACTCTTTCCTCGACTGTTCGGTAACAAGCAAACCGACTTCCACTTCAACGGCAGCAAGGCTGAAAACGGCTGTGGCACCTTCAACGATATTGACGACACCGCCCTTGAAGCAATTAAAGACTTGGGCATCACTCATATCTGGCTGACAGGTATCTTGAAGCATGCCTCTGAAAGCATAGGCACGCATCCTGACATCACCAAAGGGCGGGCAGGCTCACCTTACGCGGTCAACGATTATCATGCCGTCGACCCCGATTTGGGCACAATGGATGATTTTGAGCAACTGGTAGACCGTATCCATGAAAAAGGACTGAAAGTAATCATCGACTTCGTCCCCAATCATTTGGCGCGACAAAACAAAGGTTTCGACCCCTGTAATTTCTATTATTGCGAGGGTCAGGCGTTTGTGTCGCCAAGAAGAATCTGCGAACAACCATACGAGGAGTTCCCTGCCAAAGCAACGGGTAATAATGTTTTTTCATCATGTCCAAGTATCAACGACTGGTACGACACGGTGAAACTGAATTACGATGAGCACGACACTTGGAAGAAGATGCTGGAGATTCTTCGTTTTTGGTGTGCCAAAAATGTTGATGGCTTCCGTGTGGATATGGCTGAGATGGTGCCAGTGGCATTTTGGCAATGGGTTATTGAACAACTGAGGAAGGATTACCAACCTTTGATGATTGCGGAAATCTATCAGCCAGACCTTTATAAACCTTTCTTGGATGCAGGATTCAATTACCTCTATGACAAGGTTGGCATGTACAACACTTTGGAGCGGGTGCTTTGCGAAGGTCACGAGGCGAAGGAAATCAGCGAGGTGTGGAAAGATTTACACGATATGGACAACCACATGTTGCGATTCATGGAAAACCATGATGAGAAGCGTTTGGCTTCACCGCAGTTTGTCGGAGATGCCTTTGCCGCCTTGCCTGCTGTGGCACTTTCCGCTTTGATGAACACGGGGCCATTTATGATTTATAACGGCCAAGAGAGTGGTGAAGATGCTGTTGGTGAGATGGGTTATAGTGGCGACGACGGGCGCACGTCCATTTTCGATTACTGTCACATGCCAAAACACCAAAACTGGCTGAACGGTGGCAAGTTCGATGGCGGTGGGTTTGATGAAGCCCAAAAGAGACTATTTGGCTATTACCGTAAACTACTGCATTTCAGAAATGAACATTCGGCAATAAAAGAAGGCAAGTTCTACGACCTGATGTGGTGCAACCCCTGGTACATGAACTTTGACCCGCAGTTTGTCTATGCCTTTTTGCGCTATTCCGAAATGGAGCGCTTATTGATAGTCGTGAACTTTAACCGAAATGAATCGCGAGATGTGGAAGTGAAGATTCCGCACGATGCCTTGGCCTTGATGGGAAAACGCAAAGCCAACGAGTTTGATATGAACGACTTTGCTTCGGAGATGATACCCGTCCATTTGGAACATTCGGAGACGAAAGTGGTCGATTTGGATTCGGGGGATGTAGTGTTTCATGGTATCAGTTGACTTTTTTGAGCTGACTTGATGTTTTTTTCCAATTTAATTACACAAAAAATGTTGTGTAAATGAAAAAATTTCTATTTTTGCATTGCGGAATATTCGTTGCGTAAAGTTCGTTACGAAAAGTTCGCAATAAAAATATGTAGCTATTATGGCAGGGAAAAAACAAAAACAGCTTGATAATCCGTTTGTTTTCCAAGGATATGAGGGACCGAGATATTTCTGTGACCGTGTTAAAGAAACGGAAAATTTGATATCTACACTCAAAAACGGACGCAATATCACCCTAATTTCGCCTAGAAAAATAGGAAAAACAGGGCTAATAAAGCATACATTTTTTCAAATTAAGAAAGAAAATAAAGATGCAATTTGCATCTATGTCGATATTTTTTCGACCAAAAATTTGCAGGAATTTGTCGAATTATTGTGTAAGACGGTTATCGAGGATGCGTTGGAAAGGGAAAAATCGTTTGCGAACAAGGTGTTGGATTTTTTCAAGGGGCTTCGGCCTACCATTTCTCCGGATTTGATGACGGGGATGCCAACTGTTTCGGTGAATGTAGTCCCTGCGCAAGCTGAATATACGCTCAAGAGCGTTTTCTCCCATTTAAACGGCTTGGGCAAGCCAGTGTACATGGCCATCGATGAGTTTCAGCAGATTACAGAATACCCTGAAACGGGCACTGAGGCCTTGCTGCGTTCCTATATCCAGTTTATCCACCATGTGAATTTTATCTTTTCCGGAAGCAAGAAACACTTGATGGAAGAGATGTTCTGTGCTCCCAACAGGCCTTTCTACCAAAGCACTCAGCTGATGGATTTGGAGCCACTGCAAGAGGATGTCTATTATGATTTTGCCAACAAATTTTTCGAGGCAAAGAAAGGTTCGTTTAGCCAACAAGTGTTCCATGACATTTATCAGCGTTTTGACGGCTATACCTGGTATCTGCAAGCCATCCTGAATCGATTGTATGAGCAAGGGAAAAAGGTGGAAACGGACAAACAAGTCGTAGATGCGATTTTGTTCCATGTCAACGCATTGGCGCCACATTATCAAATGCTTGCCGCGTTTTTGACCGACAACCAGTTTGGTTTGCTCAAAGCCATTGCCCGCGCCGAGCTTGTCGAACAGCCATTGAGCAATGAGTTTATCAAGCGTTATGAATTGCCCAGTACGAGCAGCGTCAAGTCGGCCTTGTCGGTACTTGTAAACAAAGACTTGGTCTATCAAACTACCAAAGGCTATATCATATACGATCGTTTTCTTGGCCTTTGGTTGAAGCGGTTGTGATGTGAACTGTCAATGTTTTGATTTTCGCAAAATTTGTAGATAATTTGTTATTTTTGCAGAAATAAAAAGAACGATACTATGCTTCCTCTCGTAAAAAATGACCCTTGGCTCAACCCCGTCAGCAAAGCCGTTGACGACCGCCACAACCGCTATGAACAACGGTTGAACAACATTAAAAACAACTACGGCAGCCTCAAAACTTTCGCCACAGCGCACCAGTTTTTAGGTTTCAATTACGACAAACGCCGCCACGGCTGGTGGTACCGAGAATGGGCACCTGCCGCGCATTATCTCTCACTGATGGGCGATTTCAATAATTGGAACCGATACGAATATCCTCTGGAACTGGCAGGTGCTGGTCTGTGGGAAATCTTTTTACCCGACAGCGAGTTTGCCGACCGACTGTTGCATGGCAGTAAATTGAAGGTGCTGGTGCAGTCGCAAATCGGGGAACATGAGCGTATTCCAGTGTATATCAAGCGTGTGATTCAAGACGAAGGCAACAAGGATTTTGCGGGTCAGTTTTGGAATCCGCCGACACCTTATATATATAAGCACGCCGCACCACAGTTGAAGGACGAGCCGTTACTGATTTACGAGACCCATATCGGCATGGCGCAGGAAGAGGAAAAGGTAGGGACCTACAAGGAGTTTACCCAAAACATCCTGCCACGCATCAAAACAGATGGCTACAATGCCATCCAACTGATGGCCATCGCCGAGCATCCCTATTACGGTTCGTTCGGCTACCATGTCTCCAATTTCTTCGCGCCGAGTTCGCGGTTCGGTACGCCCGAAGAGTTGAAAGAGCTCATCGATACGGCACACGGTATGGGCATGCTGGTCATCATGGACTTGGTGCATTCCCATACGGTGAAGAACATTCGCGAAGGCATTAACCTGTTTGATGGCTCCGACAGTCAATACCTGCATCCTGGAGCGCGTGGCAACCACGACCTTTGGGACTCCAAACTCTTCAACTATGGCAAAGAGGAAACCTTACAATTCCTGCTTTCCAATGTGCGCTACTGGCTGGAAGAGTTCCGCTTCGACGGCTTCCGCTTCGATGGCGTGACCTCGATGCTTTACCTCGACCATGGCATCGGGACGACATTCGATGCACCGGAAAAGTACTTTGGCGACAATGTGGATGCTGACGCGGTCACCTATATGCAACTGGCTAACACACTGTGTCATGAGCTGAATCCGCAGGCTGTCACCATTGCGGAAGACGTAAGTGGCATGCCTGGCCTTTGCAACCCCATCGCCGACGGGGGCATGGGCTTCGACTACCGCTTGGGCATGGGCTTGCCCGACTTTTGGATTAAAGTGCTGAAGGACGAACCTGAGGAGCAATGGAACATGAAGAACTTCTTCTTCACCATGACCAACCACCTTCCGCAGACCAAGACGGTGGCCTATGCTGAGAGCCACGACCAAGCGTTGGTAGGCGACAAGACCATCGCTTTCCGTTTGATGGATAAAGAGATGTACACTTCAATGAGTGTAGACACACCTTCCATGACCGTTGACCGTGGCATCGCCCTGCACAAGATGATCCGCCTCTTCACGCTTACCTTGGGTGGTGAGGCTTGGCTCAACTTCATGGGCAATGAGTTCGGCCATCCCGAGTGGATTGATTTTCCACGTCAAGGCAATGATTGGAGTTACCATTATGCCCGTCGCCAGTGGTCGCTGGTGGACAATGAACAATTGAAATACCGTTTCATGGGTGCCTTTGACATGGCCATGCTTAACTTGGTGAAGAAACACCCCGTTATGCAAGCACCGCCAGCATGGATGCTCCATGCCGATGAGGAAAACAAGACCGTTGTCTACGAGCGCGGCAATCTGATTTTTGTCTTCAATTGGGGCCAGAAATCCATCCCCGATTACACGATTCCCGTCAGACAAACGGGCGATTATCGTATCATCCTCACTTCTGATGACAAAGCCTTTGGTGGCTTCGGCAACATCGATGCAAGTGTAAAGTTCCCCTCGGAGAAGAAGGGAGACGCTATCACCATGAAAGTTTACAATGTGAGCCGCGTGGCGACGGTGTACCAAAGGGTTTGATTATTTCCCCACTTGTCCCTTAAACCATGCCTTGAGTTCCTCGTCAAGACCTTCCTGTTGTTCCAACGAGGTGTCGATGTCATCAAAAAACTGACGGAAACTGTTGACGCTTTCATGCAGCGTGTTCGGGAAGTAGCTCACTTTCTGGCCAATGCTGCCAAATAGTCCCAAAGCGTCGTTCAACACAATGTTGGCTTTGCGGTTTTTCAGTCCGGCGATGGCTTTTGCGGCGCGATGGCTTTTGCCGATGATACCGTCAGTTAGGTTGATGGTACCGCTTTGTGGATATTCCACACGAATGTCGGCTTTGTTTTCCCAATGGCTTTCAGGCAGCTGCACCACAAGGGTGAAGTTGTCGCCATCGTAGGCCCAGTCGATTTCCTTTCCGTTGCAATAGACGTGTTGGGGAACGTCGGAAGCGACAAACTTCAGCGTGATGTTGCGTGAGGCAGGTATGTAGTTGCCTTCAGCAGGGTAGATGTTGGCGAAATAGGTGTTTCCCTGCTTTGTGGCACGGAATTTCACCCACATATTGTTCTCATCGTAGTTCTTGTCGTCGCCGTCATCGTAATACATAGTGAATTCGCCATCGGCACCAGGATAGATCATCAGGTCGAAACGAGTCCATTCAATGCCTTCCACGTGTTGGTGGCAGTCAGCATATTGCGGGATGATGGAACCCGCTTTCACATAAAGTGGGTATTCGTCGATCATGAAACTGCGGGTAACGACTTGATTGCCTTGCAACATCGTTCCTGTACACACCTCGTACCATGTGCCTTGTGGCAGCCAAATGTCTAAGGTGGAGAAATTGCCTTCCATCGGGGTAGTGATGGGTGCCACTAGCATGTTGTCGCCAAACATGTATTCGTTGCGATAGAGGTATGCCTCGGGCCAATCGGGCCATTCATAGTAGAGCGGACGGCAGAGCGAGAGCCCTTCGTCGTGGGCTTTGCGGGCCATGGTATAGATATAAGGGATCATCTGTCGGCGTTGCTGGATGGTGTTGCGGATGATTTCGGTGTATTCTTCAGGTAAGGACCACGGCTCTTTGTTAATGGAGGCGTCTTTGGTGGAGTGGCTACGCAGAATGGGACTCAAGGCGCCAAATTGCATCCAGCGGGCATACAACTCAGGGGCGATGGCGCCTCCCCAGTGGCCGCCGATGTCGTGGCTCCAGAAGCCATACAACACATTGCTTGCCGTGGAGTTGAAATAGGGCTGGAAGTCGAGCGATTTCCATGAGATGAAAGAGTCGCCTGAGAAACCAATTTGGTAACGGTGGTTGCCCAAACCGCCCCAACGGTGATAGAGCATCGGGCGTGTGTTGCGGCTGCGCTCGAAATTGGAGAAGAAGCAGTAGTTGATCCACCAGGTGTTGCTCAGGTTGGTGAGTTGCTTGTCGTTGGGCCATTGCTGCCAGTCGAGCCACCAGAAGTCGATGCCGTTGCGTTCCATGGGTTTCAGGACAATGTCGAACATGCCCGACATGAAGTCCTTGTCGGAACCTTGCCACGGAATGGCAGGGCGACCCGTAGTGTCAAGGTGCATGTACGCCGCCAATTCGTCGTAACGCTCCTCGTACGGCTCCATGCCGCCTGCGGGATGCAAATTGAGCGTGGTGCGAATGCCTTTTTTGTCCATGTCGGATATGAGGCGTTTATAGTCGGGGAAGAGCTTTTTATTCCAAGTCCAGCCTGTCCAGTTGCCTTTGCCTGGTTCGGTGTAATGCCAGTCCATGTCGATGACAAGCACATCAATCGGGATGTCGTATTGGTCGAATTTCTTCACCAAGTTACGGAGTTCCTTATCACTGTAAGACCAATAGCGCGACCACCAATAGCCAAAAGCATAACGGGGCGGCAGCGGCACCTTGCCGGCGAAGACGGTAAAGTCCTTCAATGCCTGCTTGTAGTCATGGCCATAACCCATGAAGTACCAGTCTTGGTTGTCGAGGCTCTCACGTTCCATCACCCAAGGCCAGTCGCTGTTGTCGAAGAGGTAACTCTTCGAGTCGTCGATGAGCGTCCATCCGTCGGTGGCCAGGAGGCCGTCTTCAAGCGGCATCTTTTGGTCCGTCGTGCCGCAGCGTATTTCGCCATTGTAGCCGTCCAAGGTGCGGTAGGTGCCTTTCAGGTTGTGTTCCTGCACCATGCCCGGCTTCCATGTAAAGCTCGGTTTGATGCCTTCCAACGAGCTGATGCTCAGGTTGTCGGCAGTGAAGGCACCGCTGTCTTTCTTGTATTGCAATTTCAGTTTGGCAGTTGTGATTTCGATAGTCTTGCCGTCTTTGACCACATAATCCACTTCGGGATAGTCGCGGATGACTGCCACCTGAGAGGCTTCGTCGACAAAATGGCCATCCTTGGCATATTCCATTCGGATGACGCCATCGGTGATGACTGTGAAACGTACGGTCTCGTCTTGGTAGGCGATGTTTTTGCTTTGTGCTTGTAGGCCAAAGGCCAAGAGTATAAGCAACGAAAGAGTGAAGAGCTTTTTCATAATCGGTTCAATTTGTTGATGAATAATGCAGCAAAGATAGCGATTATTTTAATACAAAAAAGGCCACCCGAAGGTAGCCTTTCATTCTTCGTGAAGACACAGTTTCCTGCGTCTTCATCGACTATGTTCTTAGAAATTGTAATACAATCCAAATTGCGGAGCCACAGTGGCGCAATCCAGGAAGAAACCATTGGCTTCATGATACATGCCGTGGTCGTATTGCGCGAAAGCGAAACGGAAGGCGGCAGTCCAGTGCTCAGTGGCCATCCAAGCCACACCAGGTCTCAGGCTGATAGCATAGCCCTTGTTGTTGACGACACCAAAGTCACCTGTGAGGTCCATGAAAACGCCGAATTTCTCAATCGTCATGAGGTTGCAACGCAGATAGGGCTTCAAGATCAGTTCGTGCTCGGCTTTGAGGTCTTCGAACTTCGCAAAGGAGTAATCGGCTTCGACAGCGATGGTCAAAGGTGAGCCAGAGAAGCTGTAACCAATTTCAGGGGCGATGGTGAAAGCTTTAGCATGCTTGGTAATGCCTGCACCGACGGCGCCACCCATCCAAAGTTGAGCGTTTGCACTCATGATGCCAACAAAGGCAAGAACTAAGGTCAAAAATAATTTTTTCATTTTTTAATTGTTTAAGTTGATAATTAGGTAAGTTACTTTGTCTTTTTTATGACGCGGCAAAGATAGCAAATACTATGCCACGATTTTTCGAATAATTTCTCAAAGTGGTTTATTTCTCAATGAAAGCGATGGTTTCGCCCTTGCTGACACGCTTGCCTTGGTCTGCCGTGGCCTCCACGATCTTGCCTGGCCAGAGGGCGTAGACAGGCTCCAAGCCGAGGTTCGTTTGGATGGCGCAAAGCAGGTCGCCTTCTTTATATACGGTGCCAGGGGCGGGCGCAATCGACTTGTCGTCGAAGTCCACTTCCCACATCACCACGCCGCTCGCGGGGGCGATGACAGGCTCGGCATTGGGATGGCGCAGGGCGCGCAGGTCCGGAATCTTGGCTTCGCCGCCAGCCTTCTCGAACTTGGCCTTCATCTTGGCTTCAAGCTCTTGGTTGAAGCGGCGCTTGGCCTCGCCCGACTTGTACTCGCGGTACTGCTTCTCGTGCATGGCAAACTCGAAGAGCTCTTCGTCGTCCTGGCCACGGTCCCAGCCTTCTTGCTTCATCATCTCGATGAAGTGGGGCAGCTCGTTCGGGTAGTTGTCCTGCGGGTTGCCGGTGAAGAACTCGCGCTTTTGTTCCTTTGCCAAAGCGATGATGGCGGGGTCCAATTTGCCTGGCAGTTGGCCCGACTTGCCCAGGATCATGCCCCACATGGCGTCGTCGAGGTCGCTGAAGTCGGGTTTGCCCATGCTGCGCCCGATGAGGTTCTTCAGGGCGATGTTCTTGGTGTATTGGCTGAAAGGCGTCACCAAAGGTGGGTTGCCGACCATGGGCCAGATGCGTTGCACTTCGTCGAAGAGTTCGACGAGCAGCTCGTCTTCGCTGAGTTCGGCCTTGCCTTGTGCCTTGTAGTTCATGTTGATGAGGGCATGGGCGCCTTTGAGGTCGGCCATGAGCGAGCCCATCATGCCACCGGGAAGGCCGCTGCCCAGCATCAGTGAGTTGATGTAGCGGTTGCGCGGGTCGATCCAGTAGCCGAGGAAGTCGTCGATGAACGATTGCGTCATGCTGCGGGCGGCCATGTAGGCCTTCATGTCGATGTCTTTCACAAGGAATCCGGCGTCCTTCAGCATGGCTTGCACGCTGATGACGTCGGGGTGGACGGTGCCCCACGACAGCGGTTCCATGGCCACGTCGACGTAGTCGCAGCCGGCCTTGCACACCTCAAGCACCGAGGCCATCGAGAGGCCCGGCGTGGTGTGGCCGTGGTATTGCACCTTGATTTCAGGGTGTTGTTTCTTGATATGCTCGACGATGCGGCCCAAGCTGACGGGGCGACCCACACCAGCCATGTCCTTCAGGGCGATTTCCTTGGCGCCGGCTTCGATGAGTTGGTCGGCAATCTTCATGTAATACTCGGCGGTGTGCACCTGCGAGTGGGTGATGCTCATGGCGGCTTGCGAGATCATGCCAGCCTCGTTGGCCCATTTGATGGACGGGATGATGTTGCGCACGTCGTTCAGTCCGCAGAAGATACGGGTGATGTCGACGCCTTGGGCTTTCTTTACCTTGTACATAAGTTGACGCACGTCGGCGGGCACGGGATTCATTCTCAAAGCGTTGAGGGCGCGGTCGAGCATGTGGCACTCGATGCCGCCCTTGTGCAATGCTGCCGTGAAGGCACGCACTGACGGATTCGGGTTCTCGCCATAAAGCAGGTTGACCTGCTCGGCGGCACCACCGTTGGTCTCCACACGGTCGAAGCAGCCCATGTCGATGATCAAGGGGGCGATTTGCTCCAATTGGTCCTTGCGTGGCACATATTTGCCTGACGACTGCCACATGTCGCGGTAAACCAGGCTGAATTTTACTTCTTTTTTCATTATTTATTGGCGTTTTTAGACGATTTTAATTGGGGCTGCAAAGGTACGATTTTTCGATGAATAAAGCTCATAAAAACACTTTTACATTGTCAAAACTTTTGTAAGTTTGCAATCGTATGATTAAAGAGAAGAGGACTTTTATGAAAACAAACAAAAACAGGGGTAATAATGCCTTATTAATAATGCTTGTAACAAGTCCTATCTGGATTATTCCGTTAGCGTTGTTTGTGGATTATTTAGATGAAAGATATTCAGTTCCAAAAGTGGAGAAGGTGCGTAATTATCCAAGGTATGAATATCCAGATGATACCATTTTAGCTCACCCAGAAAGAATCCCCAAAAAAGGAGAATCTATTATGCCAAGGGTAAATAGCTATGATGGGAACAATGGAGTAGTCTTAACTTTACCTGGTGATAACAAGATAAATACCAACCTGTCTTCAGAGGAAATCATAGAACAATTAGACTATGATTATCAAGATGTCTACGATTACTATGGTGGGGCTGAGGAATTATACTAATCTATCTTATCTTCATTAAAATTAAACTGACATGAAAAAAAATGATTCAACTATTGTAGAAGGTTTTCCTCCACTAATGTGTCATGAGCCTCGAGTATTGATTTTGGGAACAATACCAGGGAAGAATTCTATTAGTGCCAATGAGTATTATTATGATAATGGCAATCGGATGTGGAAGATGTTGGCAAAATTAGCAACACAAAAAATGCCTACAAATTATACCGAGAAAAAGGTGATATTAGAACATTTGCATGTTGTAATTTGGGATTATTATAAGTGTGTTGAGCGAACTAATAGCACGGATAAGGGTATCCTAGAAGGAATTCCAAACGATATTGTTGGTTTTGTTAGAAAAAATCCGACTATAACAAAGATTGCCATAAATGGTTATGGAAAATACAAGGAGTTTGGAGAAAAACTACAAAATCAGTTCGGACAATCCATCAAAGTGTTTCGTTTGCCAGAAACAAGCGGTCTCAACGCTTCTTGGACTTTAGAAAAACTGTGTAAGGAATGGAGCGTCGTGTTTGAACCATGACCACTTAGTTCTTTCGAATTTGTAATTCGAAAGCATTGAATATCAGTATTTTCAATGCGGAAATATGAACGACCAGAAAGAGGGCGCGGCATGAGTGTCGCGCCCTCTGTGTTTAATCGGTTTTTTCCATTTTCTCCATAATTGAAATCTGCTCCATCAAATCCTCCGATACAAATTCCCAGTATTTGCCTTTCAAACATCTTATTTCTGTATAGTCGTTGAGCGAAGGTATTCTTTTAAAGCCATCGATAATCTTGTCTAAGGTTAATGACCAAGGGAATCTTTTCAAAGCAAATGAGACCATTTCCTCAATGGAATAAGTTTCCAAAAGGTCGTGAATGTCCCAAAAGTCTTTTTTGCGCTGTCTGTCTTGGGCGATAGCGTTGAGTTTCATGCCTGCGATGTCCTTTTCTGAGACCATTCTGATTCCTTCAATTTGAACCAACGGAAAGACAGGGTTGTCATCATAGCAAATGTCGAGTTTGATGCAGTCGTCGCTGCTGTTCCCGACATATAACGAATAAACCACCAAAGTCTCGTCAAGTCTTTCGAGGTTTTCGGTGTAAGGGAACATCTCGATGAGGGCTTTTTTGATTTCGTCCGTTTTCATTTCGCCATACAAGGCGTTTGAGAACATATCAATGTCAATGGAGATGCGGTGGCCTCTTTGTAAGGCGAGCGCTGTTCCACCAACGAGATAATGATTGTCAAATGCTTTGTTTGCCATGATTTTGCGTAGGCAGTCGAGCAGCAATGGCGAGGCAATGTTAGTTCTCAATCTCATGGCCTAAATACTCTTGAATGTTTTTGTTTCTATTCTCTGAATTCCAACTGTCCTTGATGTCGCCTAAAACCTTGGTAATCTTTCTTTTGCCATAATAACGAATGGTTTCTTTTATTTCGTTTTCATTGCCATATTCAAAAACCCTTTGGATAATCCATTCTGCATTGCGTTGCCAATCAAGCGACTCAAAATCAGTGTCCCAAAACAAGGCTTTCCTGAATCTTGTCTTGTCAGGTTGTGATTGTTCAGAAATATGACTCGTCGCGAGGAAAATCTCATAATTGGTTTGGATTTGGTAAAAAAAACACGGATAATCAACACCTAAAGCCTTTTCCAATTTAAGAGAGTTCTCGGGGGAAATCCTTCTGCGGTTGGCAATGAAGTCGTTGATTCTTTGATAGGGTATTTCAGAACGAGACGCCAATTCACGTTGGGTGAGATGCTCTTTTGTTCTGATTCTGTCGAGCACCGCGCCGCATGGTATGTGATGATATGTCAGATAGTTTTCGTACATGAAATTGTTTTTCGATTGCAAAAATAATAAAAAATAACCAAAAATGGTTATATTTGAACAAAAAAATGTAGAGACGCGCCGCGGCACGTCTCTACAAATGTCCAATTCAATTAGAACAATCCTTCAAGGATGTTGTCTTCCACCAAATTCGGCATGGTGACCTTTAATCTTGGTTCAGCCTCCATGGCGCGTTTGATGGCGAAGGTGGCGCCTTCATTGCGTGCCCAGTTGCGGCGGGCGATGCCGTTGTTCACGTCCCAATGCAACATGCAGTGGAGGCGTCTGTCAGCATTGGCAGTGCCATCGAGGACCATGCCGAAGCCACCGTTGATGACTTCGCCCCAGCCTACGCCGCCTCCGTTGTGGATGCTCACCCAGGTGGCACCACGGAAACCATCGCCGATGACGTTCTGCACAGCCATGTCGGCGGTGAACGATGAACCGTCGTAGATGTTGGAGGTCTCACGGAATGGGCTGTCGGTGCCGCTCACGTCGTGGTGGTCGCGGCCAAGGACGACGGGACCGCTCAGGCGGCCGTCAGCGATGGCCTTGTTGAACTCAGCAGCAATCTTGGTGCGGCCTTCGCAGTCGGCGTAGAGGATACGGGCTTGCGAACCCACCACGAGGTGGTTCTCTTGTGCGCCACGGATCCATTGGATGTTGTCGCGCATCTGCTGTTGTATCTCGGCAGGTGCCGTGCGGGCAATCTCCTCAAGCACATTGCAGGCGATGTCGTCGGTGACGGCCAAGTCTTCGGGCTTGCCCGAAGCACACACCCAACGGAAGGGACCGAAACCGTAGTCGAAGCACATGGGGCCCATGATGTCCTGCACGTAGCTGGGATAACGGAAGGTGCCGTCTTCTTTCAAGATGTCGGCGCCAGCGCGTGAAGATTGCAGCAGGAAGGCGTTGCCGTAGTCGAAGAAGTACATGCCCTTGGCGGTCAGCTTGTTGATGGCGGCCACATGGCGGCGCAGCGAAGCCTGCACCTTCTCCTTGAAGAGCTCGGGGTTCTCAGCCATCATGGTCTTGGACTCCTCAAACGACTGTCCGACAGGATAGTAGCCACCTGCCCACGGGTTGTGGAGCGAGGTCTGGTCGGAGCCGAGGTCGACGTGGATGTCATGCTCGGCGGCATATTCCCAGAGGTCCACCACATTGCCTTGGTAGGCATAGCTGCGGGCTTCCTTCTTGGCGAGGCTCGCGTTGACGTGCTTGAACAGTTCCTCGATGTTGTCGTACACCTCATCGACCCAGCCTTGCTGATAGCGTTTCTGCGTGGCAGCGGGGTTGATTTCGGCGGTGATGCTCACCACGCCGGCGATGTTGCCAGCCTTGGGTTGGGCACCGCTCATGCCGCCGAGGCCAGCGGTGACAAACAACTTGCCAGCGGTGCTGCCGCCGTGTTTACGAGCAGCGTTGAGCACGGTGATGGTAGTGCCGTGGACGATGCCTTGAGGTCCGATATACATATAAGAGCCGGCGGTCATCTGACCGTATTGCGTCACGCCAAGGGCGTTGTAGCGCTCCCAGTCGTCGGGTTTGCTGTAGTTCGGGATCATCATTCCGTTTGTGACTACCACACGTGGGGCGTCCTTATGCGAGGGGAAGAGACCCATCGGGTGACCGCTGTACATGGCAAGAGTCTGGTCTTCGTCCATGTTGGCGAGATACTGCATCACGAGGCGGTATTGTGCCCAGTTTTGGAAGATGGCGCCGTTGCCGCCGTAGATGATGAGCTCGTGCGGGTGTTGTGCCACGGCGGGGTCAAGGTTGTTCTGAATCATCAGCATGATGGCTGCGGCCTGCTTGCATTTGGCAGGGTATTCCTCGATCGGGCGGGCGTATATCTTGTAGGACGGACGGAAACGGTACATGTAGATGCGGCCGTATTTCTCCAGTTCCTCAGCAAATTCGGGGGCCAAGGTGGCGTGGAACTTGGCGGGGAAGTAACGCAAAGCGTTGCGGATGGCCAACTTCTTCTCGGCTTTCGTCAAGATGTCCTTGCGCTTGGGCGCGTGGTTGATGGTGGTATCATAAGGTTTTACTTCCGGCAGTTCATCGGGTATGCCGGCAAGAATCTCTTTTTGGAAATCGTTGAGTGCGTTCATTTTATGATATTTTTATGTGATATTTCTCAAAACGGCAAAGATAGAAAAAAAACTCATTCCCATAAAAAGAATAATGTGTATTTTTGTCCTCAAATCTTTTGCAATGAAACGTCTAAAAACACTATTTGTTCTACTGTTTCTTTTGTCGTTTTTTGGGAAGGCGCAAACCAAAGAATTACAAAACTATAACTCGGTCTTCGATGCTGCCTATCAAGCCTATCCCGACATCCCAAGAGGTTTGCTCGAAGCCATTTCCTTCACCAACACGCATTGCCATCATTTGACAGACGCGAACTATTTCCACGACGGTCCTGATGCCATGCCGCGAGCTTACGGCTTGATGGGCTTGGTGAAAGATGGCAAGGACTATTTTCGTGAGAACCTTCATTTGGTTTCGGAATTGTCTGGCATTTCGGAAATGGAAATACTAGAAAGCCCAGCTGCAAACGTTTTGGCCTACGCCAAGGCTTTTGAGCGACTATCCAAAGAGCGTAATGCAAAAGAAATAAAAGGCTATCTTTCTGTCATCCAGCAACTTTCGGAACTGCCGATAGTGGAGGAGAAGGACATCTATCCCATGCAGAGCATGTTGTATTCGGTGTGCCTGTTCCTCAATGATGAGGAAAAAGCTGAACAGTTTGGTTTTCGGAAATATGACATCAACTTAAAAGCCGTTTTTGCCGAGCATTATGATATGCTCACCGCTTCCGAATTGGGCATTTCGCGCAGCCCTGACTATCCTCCGGCCATTTGGGACCCGGCACCAGAATGCAATTGGGAACCCCGCACCAAAGAGGTGAGTGCCGTCGTCATCCATTATACTGAAGGCTCCTACGCTGGCTGCATCAGCTGGTTCAAAAACTGCGATGCGCAGGTGTCGGCGCATTATGTTATTCGCTCCGTCGATGGCCAGGTCACCCAAATGGTGCGCGAAAAAGACAAGGCTTGGCACGCCCGCACAGCCAACGGCTATACCATCGGCATCGAGCATGAAGCCTACGGCAATGTCTGGGAGTTTTTCACCGAAGCGATGTACCGGTCGTCGGCTAATCTGGTGCGGAGTATTTGTTCGCGCTACGACACTATCAAAGGCTACCGCACGCATGACCGCGACACTTTGGACAACGGCTTTTGCATCAATAACGGCCTTTATAACCTCGGCGGTGAAGGGGCTTGCATCCAAATTCGCGGGCATCAGCACTATCCTGACCAAAGCCACACCGACCCGGGACCGTATTGGGACTGGAACTACTATTACAAACTCATCAACGAGGGTGCGCCAGTCACCGTCATGGAAGGTGAGGAAGGCCGCCTCGACCATCTGAATTATGGCGACGATGAACGCAAGATTTGGGTGATTCGTGGCCCAGAAGAGTCAACTATTGAACTGAACTTCAGTAGCTTTAGTTTGGAGACGGATTTCGACTTCCTTTGGATTTATGATGGTGATAATGTTTTTGCCCCAAAAATAGGCCGATGGAACACGCATAGTCCTGGAACAGTGCAGTCATCTGGCAACGTGATGTGTGTGGAGTTCCGATCCGATTGCGCCACCACGGATTCAGGCTGGGAGGCCTCGTGGCAAGCTTTGAAGCCCAGTGTGCCGATTCCTGAGGTGGAGGCTCCAAAGGGGCTCTATCCCAACCCGACTAATGGAAAATTTACGATTTATTCTGAAAGTGAGGGCTACACCGATGTGTCGGTTTACGATTTGTATGGCAATCAGATGGTGCAGAACCTCCGTTTTGTAAAATCGGTTGAAATTGATGCAAGCACATGGCCTTCTGGGGTTTATATTGTCAACTATGGTGCCCCTGTTACAATGGGCAAGGTGGTCAAGTTGGTGAAGCTGTAAACTGTCGGATGATACAATAATCAGCCAGAGATTGCGTTCTCTTATGGAAAATTCCTATCTTTGCACCCTATTTTGTTTTGGAATGAGAAAAACAATCATCTTAAGAAAAGCATGGATACTGCTTTCGACCTTGCTGCTGACGACTTTCGCGATGGCACAGGACCCATGCGAAATCACTTGCAGCGCCGAAATGCCTGTGTGCAGTGAGTCAGCTGTGACTCTTAGCGTACCAAATAATTATCAGCATTCCTTTTCCTGGTCGCCTGGTGGCCAGACCACAAGTAGCATCACTGTGCATCCGTTTGTGACCACGACTTATAGTGTCGAAGTCCGTGACGTTGAAAGTGGTGATGTGATTTGCCAAAACGAAATCACTGTTGAGGTGAAGCCGCGTTTCGAGGTCAATTTCCGGCAAGTGAAACTGACTTGCAGCAACCGTGAGGAAGAGAATGGAAGGAATGCACAAGTGTTGGCTATGGTTGACAGCCTTTCAAGTGTGTATGAACCACCTTTCGTATACGAATGGCAGGTCAGCCCGCTGCATATTGCTCCCAACGACCCTACATGGGCCATTGGTTTGGAGGCCTACAAGTATTATTATATTAAGGTGACGGATGGTCGTGGCTGCACCCAAAAAGACAGCGTCACGCTGAAAGCATACCCCAATCCTGTGGCAGAAATCAGTGCTGACCCAGGCGATACCGTCTATCTGCAAAATCCTCATGTAACCTATTCATTCGAAAATCTTACGGCTGACTCGTTGGATATCAGTAATTTCTATTGGATTTTGAATCAGCAGTACAACCTCACATCAACGGAGCTTGAACCTCGTTTTACCTATGTGGAAACGGGCGATTACTCCGCCGAACTGAAGGTCTACAATCCTCAGGGTTGCGACACTACTTATTTCCATTCCATTAGGGTGGAGCCAGTGAAACTGAAGATACCGAATGTGTTTACTCCCAATGGCGATGGCACTAACGACTATTTCATCATCTCGCTTGATGGTGGTAACGACATGCCATCGGGAGGCGAAACCAGAGACGGAGATGAAAATGGTGGTTCGGCTCTTGAATATGAGAACTATGAGCCACTGAATCGGTATTATGAGTCTTCGGAGTTGACCATTTTCAACCGCTGGGGACGTGTCGTGTATCATTCCACCGACTATCAGAATAATTGGGATGGAGGCGGACTACCCGATGCCACCTATTTCTATGTGCTGAAATGCCACGGATTGAAGAATGATGCCACCTACCAAGGCTCAGTAATGATTATCAAATCCCAAAGACAATGAAAAACTTATTGAATATCAGACAACTGTTTCTAGTTTTTGTTTTTGGTTTGTGCTTGATGCCGGCTTGCAAGGAGAAAAGTGGAGGTAAACTTTCCACTGACTTGGTGACCAGCCCTAAGTCGGCTACAGAAACCTCTAACAAACAGGCGGCCATCAAGTTTGAAAAAGAGGAACATGATTTTGGTTCATTGTTGCAAGGTGAGGTGGTGAGTTATTCCTTCCATTTCACTAATACAGGTAACATGCCGCTGATTATTAGTGAAGTGGGCTCAAGTTGTGGCTGTACTGTAGGGGATTATCCTCGCGAACCAATTGCTCCGGGCAAGAAAGGTGACATCAAAGTGACCTATAATAGCACAGGCCATCATGGTTTCCAAAGCCGCACTTTGACCGTCATGTCGAACACAAACCCTGCCAAGACCACCCTTCGCATTAAAGGTAAAGTTCTTACCCCTGATCAGTATTAAATTCTTTAAATCATACAAAATGAACAGTTTATTTATCTTACTCCAAGATCAAGCCCAACCTCAGGGCGGCTCCATGTATTCGAGCCTTATCTTTATTGTTCTTCTCATCGTCGTGTTTTGGTTGTTCTTCATTCGACCGCAGTCGAAGAAGGCCAAGGAAGAACAGAAATTCCGCGATGGTCTGCAAAAGGGAGACAAGGTGGTTACTATAGGCGGTTTCCACGGCAAGGTGACTGAGGTGAAAGATACCACAGTCATGATTTCACTGGCTCCGAATATTGAAGTCGAGGTTGAGAAGACCGCTCTTGTCCAAAATGGTGCCCGCGTCGGACAGGCTTAATGATGAACCCGTTTGATAACATCAGACAGAAGGCAGAACGCAAAGACAAGCGTTCTGTCCTTACTTTTCTTGTCTTTTTGGCCATTTCCACCGCATTGTGGTTTTTGATTAAGTTGTCGGAGAATTATACGACTCAGACAACTTTCAAGCTTCAATTTGTGGAGGTGCCTACCGACAAATGGGTTTCGTCGGATGACCAATCGGTGAAGATGTCGTTGATGATTGATGGCTTTCACACATTGCGTTGCAAGATGATTCGCGAGCCTAACCGTTTCGTCACCATTCCGTTGGACGAGGTGCCTTACCGCTTTGAGAGCGGCAACACCTATTCCTTCAGCAGCCAATATGTGGCGGAAAAGGTGGCTGAGAGGTTAGGTATTAACGCTTCCGACATCACGATGAATGATGCGAAGATTTATTTCTCTATGGATGCGCTGAAGATGAAGGTCGTTCCTGTCGTCTTGCAATCGGATATCAAAACCCAGCGGCAATACGACCTTTATGGCATTCCTGTGTTGGATCCTTCGTCGGTGACCATTTATGGCCCCCAAGAGGTCGTTGATTCAATAAAAGCGGTAAAGACGGAATTGCTTACCAAAACCAATGTGAACCAAAGCTTTAGCGCAACCTTGCCACTTGACCTACTCGACGGCCAAATCCGTTCGAATATTAAGGAGGTGAAAGCCGATGTGCAGGTGGAGCGGTTCACAGAGATGGATGTCGAAGTGCCTATTCATGTAACCTCCAACCAAAGAGTGCGTTTTTTCCCTGAAACGATGTCGGTGAAATGCCTTGTCGCCATACGTAACTATGCTTCCATCACTCCTGAGAGTTTCACGGTGACCGTCGACAAGCACCAGATGGAAGCCATGCAACCCTTGCTGGACGTGCATCTTGCTTCCTGGCCTCCAACCGTTCAAATCTTGAGCACTCGCCCCGATAAGGTGGAATACTTGATTGTCCAATGAAAAAAATCGCCATCACAGGCAATATCGGCAGCGGTAAGTCGTGGGTGTGTGAACTTTGGTCGCAACGACTTGGTATCCCTGTTTACAATAGTGACACTGCTGCCAAGCAAATGTATTTCGTGCCTGAGGTGCGCAAGAAGTTGGTTGAACATTTCAGTAATGCCATATACCTCTCAGATACTGAAATTGATAGGAAGCATCTGGCTGACTTGGTTTTCCACGATGAAACCGCCCAGCGCGACTTGGAGGGTATACTCTATCCAGCTTTGTTCCTCGATTTTGAACAATGGATGGCAAAACAAAATGCGCCATACGTCTTGTTTGAATCGGCGCTGGTTTTCGAAAAGCGTTTGGAGAAACAATTTGACGCCATCATCATGGTTTCGGCATCGGAAGCTACCCGTTTGCGCCGTGCCATGTTGCGCGACCATTGCGACGAGGCGACGATTCGTGCTCGAATGGCTAAACAGTGGCCCGAAGAAGGCAAACGCCTGTTGGCCGATTACGTTATCTGGCACGAAAATGACGACGAAGACGAGGCCCTGATGGAGCAAATCATGCGCGTACATGAGTTTTGCGGGCTAAATCCACAATGATGGTAAAGTTTTTTCTTGACTTATTGAATTTTTCCGTATCTTTGTCCCAAATCTGTAAATCTTCGGTTACGAAGAAACATAATCTTTGAATTTTGAATATTAAATTTGAAATTTAGAATATTGATATGGAGAAAGTATTGCTTTTAGGCGATGAGGCCATTGCACAGGGCTTCATCGATGCTGGCGGCTCGGCCATCAACAGTTATCCGGGTACGCCTTCAACCCAAATCACAGAGTATGTCATCAACTCAAAACAGGCCAAGGAACTTGGTGTGATTGCCAACTGGTGCGCCAACGAGAAGACAGCCCTTGAGGCTTCCATCGGCGTGGCATACGCCGGCAAGCGTGCCATGACCTGTATGAAACACGTTGGTCTTAACGTGTGTGGCGACCCCTTTATGAACGCCGCCATCATCGGCACAAAGGGCGTCCTTGTCGTGGTGGCCGATGACCCGAGCATGTTCTCGTCGCAGGACGAGCAGGACAGCCGTTTCTACGGTCACTGGGCCATGATTCCCATGCTGGAGCCTTCCAACCAACAGGAGGCCTACGACATGGTGCACTACGGCTACGACCTGAGTGAGAAACTCGGCACCCCAGTGCTCTATCGTATCCCAACCCGTCTGGCTCACAGCCGTGCTGGCGTGGTGCGCAAGCCCGTCCGCCCGCAGAATGAGCTCACCGAGCCAGCTGATGCCAAATCGTTTGTGTTGCTGCCCGCCAACGCTAAACGTCTCTACCGCAACCTCATCGACAAGCAGCCCGCTTTCACTGAGGCTTCGGAGACCTCGGGCTTCAACAAATACATCGATGGCCCGAAGAAAAACATTGGTATTATCACAACAGGTATCGCCTACAACTACCTCATGGAAAACTTCCCTGATGGCAAGTGCCCGTATCCCGTTGTCAAGGTGACGCAGTATCCGCTGCCTTATGATATGATCAACAAGCTTTACGACGAGTGCGACGAAATCCTCGTCCTCGAAGACGGTCAGCCTTTCGTTGAGGAACACATCAAGGGCTTCCTTGGCAAAGGTAAGAATGTCATGGGTCGTCTCGATGAGACTATCCGCCGCGATGGTGAGCTGAATGCTGAGAAGGTCGCCAAGGCCCTCGGTATGGATGTGCCTGTAATGTATAAGGTGCCAGAGGTGGTCACCAATCGTCCTCCCGCGCTCTGCCAAGGCTGCCCGCACGTCGATAGTTACAATGCTCTGAACGCTGTTATGGCTAACCATAAAGGTGGCAAAGTGTTTGGCGACATTGGCTGTTACACTTTGGGCTTCAACATGGGCGCCATCAATACCACAGTGTGCATGGGTGCCTCTATCACCATGGCCAAAGGCGCAAGCGAGGTGGGTATGTTCCCGAGCGTGGCTGTCATCGGCGACGGTACCTTCGGTCACAGCGGCCTGACTGGCCTCATGGACTGCGTCAACGAGAAGGCCAACGTCGTAGTCATGATTCTCGACAACGATATCACCGCTATGACGGGTGGTCAGCCTTCGTCGGCACATAACAAGATCCGCCGCATCTGCGAAGGCCTCGGTGTTGAACCTGAGCATATCCGCGACATTATCCCGCTGCCCAAGAACCACGAGGAGAATGTGAAGATCATCGAAGAAGAGGTGAATTATAATGGTGTTTCTGTTATTATACCTCACCGCACCTGCATTGTCGAACTCAAAAAGCACATGAAGAAGTAACTATGGCCTATGGCTGCCACAACGTAAAGGCAAGCCATAGGCCATAAGCCATCGGCAAGTTTTGAATTTTAAATATTGAATCTTAAATCCTGAAATCATGAAAAAAGATATAGTATTATGCGGCGTAGGCGGCGACGGCATCGTTTCGGTGGCCAAGATCATCTCTGACGCTGCCTTGAATATGGGCATGAACTTGAAACAGTCCGAAATCCATGGCATGTCGCAGCGCGGCGGCTCGGTGTTCTCGCACCTCCGCATCTCCGACGATGAGATTTTCGCTGATGTCATTCCCGAAGGTCAGGCCGACATCATTTTGTCGTCAGAGCCTATGGAAGCCTTGCGTTATCTGCCTTGGCTGAGCAAGGAGGGCTGGGTCATCACCAACAACGATCCCTTTGTCAACATCAGCAATTACCCCGACATGGAGAAGATCAACGCTGAGTTGGGCAAGCTGGAGCATGTCGTTTCCTTCAATGCTAACGAGATTGCCAAGCAGCTGAAGGCTCGTTCCAACATGGTGTTGTTGGGTGCCACAGTGCCTTATCTTGGCATCTCCATGGAGAAGGTTGAAGAGGCCATTGCTCACATTTTCGGCAAGAAAGGCCAAGAAGTCGTCGACCTCAACATTCAGGCCGTGCGTGCTGGCTATGCTCAGGCGAAAAAATAAAATATTATAAATCAAGCTATTATTGCTTTTTATCGAAAATTTTTCAAAAAAAAGTAAAAAAAAGCTTGTCAGTATTGAAAAAGGTTGTACTTTTGCACCCGCAAAGCAAAGCAATAGAGTTCTTTTTCAGGCTGGTCCGGTAGTTCAGCTTGGTTAGAATGCCTGCCTGTCACGCAGGAGGTCGCGAGTTCGAGTCTCGTCCGGACCGCAAGAGCGCAAGTGAGAAATCACCTGCGCTCTTTTGTTTAAGGTACAATCGCCTGCGATTGTCTTCTCCCATCCCAATGGGTTTCAATGCGGGAGGCATTGGCGGCGAAATCTGAAATTTTCAAATTCTTGATAAAAAGAAAAACAAATGTCTTTTCTTGATGAAATCAACCGTCGGCGGACCTTCGCCATCGTCAGCCACCCCGATGCAGGTAAGACTACTTTGACTGAGAAATTGTTGCTTTACGGCGGCGCCATCCAGGTAGCCGGTGCTGTGAAGTCGAACAAAATCCGCAAGACAGCCACTTCCGACTGGATGGAAATCGAGCGGCAACGTGGTATTTCGGTGGCTACTTCTGTTATGGGCTTTGATTATAAAGGGATTAAGATCAATATCTTGGATACGCCAGGCCACAAGGACTTCGCCGAAGACACCTTCCGTACTTTGACTGCCGTCGATAGTGTTATCGTAGTCATCGACGCAGCGAAAGGCGTGGAGTCGCAGACGGAAAAACTAGTTGAGGTGTGCCGCATGAGGAACACACCTATCATCGTTTTCATCAACAAGATGGACCGACCAGGTAAGGATCCGTTTGAGCTGCTGGATGAAATCGAGCAGAAGCTGAACATCCGTCTCACACCGTTGAGTTGGCCTATCAATATGGGACCGAAGTTCAAAGGTGTCTACAGCATTTACGATAAGAGCCTCTATCTCTTCAACTCCGACAAGCAACATATCACCGAAGGTGTCGCTTTCGAAGACCTCAACAACCCCGAACTCGACAAGATGATTGGCGAAGATGCCGAGACCTTGCGCAACGAGACCGAACTGGTGCAAGGTGTTTACGATGACTTTTCGCGTGACGCATATCTAAATGGTGACATCTGCCCTGTGTTTTTCGGTTCTGCCTTGAACAATTTCGGCGTCAAGGAATTGCTTGATTGCTTTATCGAGATTGCGCCTACGCCCATCGGTCGTGACACGGTGGAACGCCGCATTGAGCCAACGGAGGAGAAGTTTACGGGCTTCGTCTTCAAGATTCACGCCAACATGGACCCCAACCATCGCGACCGTATTGCTTTTGTGCGTGTGGTGTCGGGACGCTTCGAGCGTAATAAGAATTACTTTCATGTGCGCCAACGCCGTGAGTTGAAGTTCTCTAATCCTACAGCCTTTATGGCACAGAAGAAGTCGGTCCTTGATGATGCCTATCCTGGCGACATCGTGGGTCTCTACGATGCCGGTAACTTCAAGATTGGCGACACCTTGACCGAGGGTGAAATCCTGAACTACAAAGGCATCCCGAGTTTCTCGCCCGAGCAGTTCCGCTATGTGGAGAACGCAGACCCAATGAAGTCGAAGCAATTGGCCAAGGGCTTGGAGCAACTGACGGATGAGGGTGTGGCCCAACTCTTTACGGGCAAGATGACAGGTCGGAAAATCATCGGCACGGTGGGCGAATTGCAGTTTGAGGTGATCCAATACCGCCTGCTGCACGAGTATAATGCTTCCTGCCGCTATGAGCCGATTTCGCTCTTCAAAACCGCGTGGATTACCAGCGACAATGACGCGCAACTCGCTGATTTCAAGATGCGTAAGGCCTTGAATCTCGCCGAAGACAAGGACGGCCGAGATGTGTTCCTTGCCGAGTCGCCCTACGCCCTGCAAATGGCAATGGAGAAATACCCTGACATCGAGTTCCACTTTACTTCGGAGTTTTGATTTTTTTGGAAAAACACGATTTTCATTGAATTAGGCCACG
>CAMHRP010000004.1:0-113333 GCA_946187645.1 uncultured Bacteroidales bacterium
CATTCTGCATTCTACATTCTGCATTCTACATTCTGCATTCTACATTCTACATTCTACATTCTACATTCTACATTCAGTCTTACTCTTTAATTTCCACGTAAAACACCGTAGGATCGTCGTCTTCGCAGAACGACTCATCCGTATAGTATTGTCCGGGTTTGTTGTCGTCTTGGAAGAGGATGAGCGTCACTTTCTTGAAGGGGATGGGCTGGCCGTTTTTGCTGTAACGTTCGATGTCGGCTTCGGTGAGACCTTCCATACGCATCATCTTGAGCATCATGGCGAGGTCGAGGTTGACGTTGAGCAGCTCTTGCTTCCATTCGATGCTGATGACCGCTGTGGTGTAGAGCTTAAAGTTTTTGACTTCTATCTTTTTCATTTTAGTGTTTTTGGCCTATGGCTTTTGGCCTTTAGCCTATGACTTGCTTCCACGAAAATAATAATGATTCTACTTCTAGTGGAAGCAAGCCATCTGCCATCTGCCATTGGCCATCGGCAATTAATCGCTGCGAAATTCCGAAAAAAAACTGAATTTTAAAGATTTTGCACGAAAATTGTAGCCGTTTGCCCCAAATTTTATAATTTTGCTCAACCAATAAAAGAATAAAGAAATGCGTAAGACTTTAATTATCATTGCAATGGCATTGTTTTCCATGCCTATGTTCTCACAAACTATCGAAACAGTGGACGTTTCGAAAGCCAAGGACGGCAAGTTCACGGCTTCCTCATACGAATGCACCATTGAGGGCACAGTCTTGAATGGCCAGAAGGTTGGCACATGGATAGAGTATTTCAACAGCAACACCTACCTTCCCAAGAAAATCGTGAACTACGTGAACGGTAAGATGGAAGGCGTCTATGTGGAAATCGACAAGACGGGTTCGCTCACGAAAAAGGCTGAGTATAAGAACGGCGAACTGAACGGACAGGTGAGCGAATGGTATCGTGGCGGACGTCTCTCCAAATTGAACACCTACAAGAACGGCAAACTCGATGGCAACCAGATTCTCTGCTACGAGAAGGGCGGCAACTTGGAAGTGTCGGAGTATAAGGATGACCTCCGCGATGGCTTGACCACCTGGTTCTATGAAGACGGTCAGAAGAAGATGACCATCCAGTACACAAAGGGTCAGTTCAACGGTCGTCAGGAGAGCTTCTATCCCGATGGCTCCTTGAAGAGTGAGGCGGTCTATAAGAATGGTGAGTTGCAAGGCAAGAAGAAGACATACGCCGAGAAAGAGAAACCTATGCAGGAGGTCAAAGAGAAGGACATGCCGAAAGAAAAGACCCCTGTAAAAGGGAAGCCGATGGAAATGCCAGCGGGAAGGGCCAAGGAAAAAAAAGGCTAACCAAATAATTCCTACTATAACACAGCCATAATCTTTAAAGGCAGGACATCCGAAGACTTGTTGGGTTTTCGGATGTTTTTTATGCCCTTTTTTTCCGTAATTTTGCCGCGGTTTTATGGCAATGAAGCATGTCGTCAGAAATATAGTCGTTTTTCTGCTGAGTATGGTGTTTTCTGAGCTCTGCGCGCAGGACACCATCGTGTTGCAATCCGTTGAGGTGACGGCGGATAAGTATAATATCGAGGCGTTGAAACCCTTGGTGGCGAGGAAACTCGATACCCTTGTGCTGCAGTCAAAGAGCACTTCCAGCCTCTCGGATTTACTCATCCAGCACAGTCCGGTGTTCATCAAGACTTACGGCCCGGGAGGCACTTCCACGGCTTCGTTTCGTGGCACGACAGCCAGCCACACCCTCGTGCTTTGGAACGGCTTTCAGCTCAATGCGCCGAGTCTTGGACAGGTTGATTTCAGCACCATCCCCGTGTTTTTGGCCGACGATGTCAGCCTCAACTGGGGAAGCGGCACTTCCAACAACAGCGGTGGCTTGGGCGGTACCGTCAACATTGACAACACCCACCACTTTGGCGACGGTTTCCTGCTCGATTTGAAACAGACCTACGGCAGCTTCAACACTTTGGGGAGTTTCGTCACGGTGGGCAACTATGGCAGGAAGATCTCCTTCCGTGTGAAGGCCTACCGCAACTCGTCGGACAACGACTTTGAATACGAGAACCTGGCCACGATACCGCACCAAAAGATGAAACAACGCAACGCCGATTTTGTTGACTATGGTGTGATGCCCGAGATGAGCGTGATGTTGGGCAACAATGTGATTTCCGTGTCATCGTGGAACCAGTGGAACAACCGCAACCTGCCACCCATCATGCCCAATGTGTTCAACGTCAACTCGGAGGAATGGACACGCGACAACTTCTCGCGCAACTTCGTCTCGTTCAAGACTTATTGGGAAACAGGTAGCCTGCAGCTGAAGTCGGCGGCTTTCGTGGAGAACCAGCGGTATTTTTTGTTGACTCGCAACCCTGTCACCGACGACACCGTCACCTTTATTAATTCCGAGAACCACGCCTTGGTACTGCATCAGATTGCCAACCTGGACCAACAGCTCTACAAGAGCTGGAACCTGAAAGCCAAGCTGCAGTGGGACAACGAACAGGTGAGGAGCAACAATTACGAAGGCGAGAAACGGCGTAACGTGGTGTCGGCCTATGCTGCCCTCAACGGCGAGCCCTTCAATTGTGCCAACCTCAACCTCACTGCCCGTTTCGACTGGACCGATGGCAAGGCCATGGGCTTGTTCCCGACGGCCACTTTCTCATACCAACTGCCTTTCTACAAGGCCGTGAGCTTCACCTTGGGCTACAGCCACAACTACCGCAACCCCACCTTGAACGACCTCTATTGGTATCCTGGCGGCAACCCCGACCTCCTGCCCGAGAATGGCCGCACCGTCGACTTGGCTGTGAAATACGGTCTACAAAAAGGGCCTTTCAAGCTTGACCTGCGCACAGGTGGCTACTTCTCCAACGTGAAAAACTGGATCCAATGGATGCCGACCTCGTATCGTTTCTGGGTGCCTGAAAACGTGGCCAAGGTCTATGCACGCGGCATCGAGAACCACATTGACGCGGCCTTTGTTAAGGAAAACTGGAAGGTCACGTTGTCGGGCAACTACGTCTTCACCGTCACCACCGACGAGAGCGAGAAAGCCTACGCCCAAGGCACCAACGGCAAACAGCTCATCTACATCCCACGTCACCACGCCAATTTCTTCCTCAACACCCAGTGGAAGACCTGGAACCTGAGTTACACCGTTGAGATGACGGGTCGCCGCAGCACCTCTTATAATGAACAAGACTTTTTTGCCTACGACCTGCCTTCGTATGTGCTGCATCATGTCGCCCTCGGCAAACAGATTAAGAAGTTCCGCATCGAGTTGCGTTGCAACAACCTCACTGACAAGGACTACCAGAACGTGATTTGGAGGGCCATGCCCGGAAGGAGCTTTGAGGTGATGGGGGAGTTTAGGTTTTAGTTAGCAGTTGTTCAGTTGTCGTATCCACATGAGTTGAAAGGCTTGTGGGGAGGATTTTTTATTATTGTACCATCACTATTAACGGCACATTTCAGAATTATTCGTATCTTTGTAAAATTAATCAGTTTGAATTGTTTTCTCTATGGAAACCTCTCATAATCAAATAGTATCTTTTATTTGGTCAATTGCCGACGATGTGCTGCGCGATGTGTTTTTGCGTGGCCAATACCGTGATGTGATTTTGCCCATGGTGGTATTGCGCCGTTTGGACGCCTTGCTTGAGCCTACCAAGGAAGAAGTGGAACAGGAAATCAAGGAAAGTGGGCTTGAGAATCTGGACGAGGGCGTTCTAAAAGACATCACGGGCTTGAGTTTCTTCAATACCAGCAAATGGACGCTGAACCGACTGAAATCACAGGCTTCGGACAACAACGACATCCTTTACGATAATTTCATCGAATACCTCAACGGCTTCAGCGAGAACGTGCGCGATGTGCTGAAGAACTTCGAGTATTACAACAAGGCACGCAAACTGGCCGACAACGATAGACTCTTGTCCATCATCGAGAAAATCACCGACCCGCGCATCAACTTGACGGACAAGGAGGTGAAGGACCCCGATGGCATCATGCTGCCCGCCATGACCAACATCGGCATGGGCACCGTGTTTGAGGAGCTGCTGCGTCGCTTCAACGAGGAGAACAACGAGGAAGCAGGCGAACACTTTACACCCCGCGATGCCATCTCGCTGTTGGCGCATCTCGTTTTTGAACCCGTGAAGGACAACCTCCCCAAGATCATCTCATTGTATGATCCGGCATGTGGCTCTGGTGGAATGTTGACGGAAAGCCGTGAATACCTTATGGATATCGGTGTCAGGAGTGCGGCTATCCAACTGTCGGGAACCGAAATCAACCCGGAAACCTACGCCATTTGTAAGTCCGACTTGATTATCAAGGGCGTCGATCCAAGTGGAATGCACCTGGGCAACACCATTACCGATAACGCCTTTTCCGACAAGTCGTTTGGCTATATGATCACCAATCCGCCATACGGCAAGTCGTGGAAGACCGACAAGGAGAAGATTTACCACGAAAAGACCTTGCTTGACCATCGTTTTGAACTGTCGTTGACCAATTTCGCAGGTGAAGAAGAAGTGCTCGACAGCACACCGCGCACTTCCGACGGGCAACTGCTGTTTATGCTCGAAGAAGTCGACAAGATGAAGCCTTTGGAGTTCCAGCCTCAGGGCAGTCGCGTGGCTTCCATTCACAATGGGTCGTCGCTGTTTACGGGCGATGCGGGTAGTGGCGAGAGCAACATCCGTCGCTATCTGATTGAGAATGACTTGGTGGATGCCATCATCCAATTGCCAAACAACATCTTCTATAACACAGGCATCACTACCTACGTTTGGCTTTTGACCAACAAGAAGGCCGACAACCGCAAAGGCAAGGTGCAGCTGATCGATGCTTCCCAGGCCTTTGAGAAACTGAGGAAAAACCAAGGTTCGCGCAACTGCACCATCACGCCCGAACATCGCAATGCCATCCTGAAAACCTACATGGACTTCGTGGAAAAGGAAGCCGATGGCGACAAGGTGGCCTCCAAGATTTTCGATGGCGACGACTTCCGCTTCTACAACGTCACCATCGAGCGGCCTTTGCGCTTGAAGAGCCAGTTCAATGCCCTGAAAATTGATGAGTTGCTTTACGACAATGGCGAACTCGAACTTTCAAAATGGCTGTATCAGACTTACGGCAACCAGGTGTTTGAAGGCTTGGATGCTGAAATCCAGAACATCAAGGAGTATTTGAACGACAACGAGATAAAGTTGACCGACAAGAAGTTGGCAAAACTCATCAGCGTCAAGGAATGGCAGAGCCGCCGCGAGTTGATGGAGGCCGCCAAACAACTCATGCATACCGTCGGCACGGAAGTCTTCATGGACTTTAATCTGTTTGTCGCCAAGATTGAGGCTGCGGCCAAGGCGTTGAAGATGGACGTGAAAGGCAACAAGTTGAATGCCATAGCCCGGGCCATGTCGGTGACCGACCCCGAAGCCGCTCCCGTTGTCAAGAAGCAACACAAGGTTGGCAGCAAGGAGGTGGAGAAACTGATAGCCACTTTCGGTGTGGACGAAAAGCGTCTGTCGGACTACGGCTATTACCCTGGCGAGAAGGGAAGTTATGTGTGCCAATATGTTGAATACGAAAGCGACAGCGACCTGCGCGACACGGAGAAGATTCCCGTGAAGGAAGACATCTACGAATACTTCCAGCGCGAGGTGCGTCCATACGTGGCCGATGCTTGGATCAACCTTCCACCGACCAAGACAGGCTGCGAAATCTCGTTCAACAAGTATTTCTACAAGCCCGTGCCGCTGCGCACCCTTGAAGAGAACGAGCGCGACATCCTCGAACTCGACCGTCAGAGCCAAGGCTTCATCCAGTCACTGTTTAATCTGATGTAATATGGCCAAAAACACAGAACCAACATACGTCCCGCCGTTTACGATAACTGACGAAATCACGACACTTGTTGCGGAGATTGCCGAAAAAGTAGGGCATCTTACTGCCTCAGCCGAGCAACTGCCGACACCACAGTTACGTAGGGAAAACCGTATTAAGACCATTCAGTCGTCGCTGGCTATCGAGAACAATTCGTTATCGGTGGATCAAGTGACAGCCATCGTGGAAGGCAAGCGAGTGCTTGGTGCGCCCAACGAAATACAGGAGGTGAAAAACGCCATTGATGCCTACGAATTGATGCTGGAACTGGATCCGTATAAGGAGAAAGATATGCTGAAGGCACATAAGCTGATGATGACGGACCTTGTTCGTGAATGTGGACGCTTTCGCACTGGAGGCGTTGGCGTGTTTAACGGCGAGGTGTGCATCCACATGGCACCACCTGCCCAACGAGTACCACTGCTTATTGGCGAATTGCTTGACTGGGTGAAAACCACAAAAACTCACCCGCTCATCAGTTCGTGTGTGTTCCATTATGAATTTGAGTTTATCCATCCATTTGCCGACGGCAATGGACGCTTGGGGCGAATGTGGCAAACCTTGCTTCTGATGCAATGGAAACCCATCTTCGCATGGATACCGGTGGAAACCATTGTCAAGGAACACCAACAGGAATATTATGCCGCCATTATGAAAAGCGACCATGAGGCATCAAGTACACCGTTCATCGTTTTCATGCTGGGTTGTCTGAAGGAAGCGTTGGATGAAATGATGGAAAGTAACCAGAAAAGCAACCAGAAAAGTAACCAGAAAATTGTTGCAGTCATGCGGCAGAATCCATCTGTTACCATTAGGGAGTTGCAAGGCATCACGGGGCTTTCGGAAAGCGGGGTAAAGAAAAACATACGCCTACTTCAGGCGGACGGCATCATACGGCGTGTAGGGGGAGCAAAAGGCGGATATTGGGAAGTTTTACAAATGATTTAGTCTTATGCAACGATACGATTCATACAAACCCAGCGGCGTGAAATGGCTCGGCGAGATTCCGAGTCATTGGGAAGTGAATAAAGCCAAGTACCTGTGGAAAGAGTCGTTTTCTGTCTCGGAGAATGGAAATGAAGAATTATTGTCTGTTTCGCAATACGATGGCATTACGCCTGCAAAAGGAGATTCAAGAAGTGAATCTTTGAAAGGATACAAAATCGTTTCAGAGAATGATCTTGTCATAAATATAATGCTTGCTTGGATGGGTGGTTTAGGAGTTTCAAAATATGATGGAATAGTCAGTCCAGCATATTGTGTATATAAACTTACGAACGATTCCAATCCTAAATATCTTCACTATTTGTACAAGACACCTCTTTATTTGGCTGAGTTTGCCAGACGCTCATCGGGAGTGATACCTTCGAGATGGCGTATGTACACGGATGATTTTGGCCAAGTCGTTTCGTTGCTGCCGCCACGCAAAGAACAAGATGCGATTGTAGAATATCTTGATGAAAAAATGGAGAAGATAGACGCCGCCATAGCGCAGCAGCAGAAGATGATCGACCTCTTGAACGAGCGCAAGCAAATCATCATCAACCGCGCCGTAACCCGTGGCCTCAACCCCAATGCCCGCATGAAGGACAGCGGCGTGGAATGGATCGGGGAGGTTCCGGAACATTGGCAATTATTGCCATATAGGTATTTGTTTTATAACTTGGATAAATTGAGAATGCCAATAACGGCAGACCAACGCTCTAGAAATAATCCACAATACGATTATTACGGAGCATCTGGAGTTATTGACAAAATTGACTATTATAATGTTGATGATAAGGTTTTGTTGATTGGCGAGGATGGAGCAAATCTGCTTATGAGAAACTTGCCACTAATTTATAAAGCAGAAGGTAAGTTTTGGGTCAATAATCATGCTCATATTCTCAAACCCATTAGAGATGATTATGACTATTTGGCTTATGTGATGGAGGCGGCTGACTATACATTGTTCATAACAGGTTCGGCTCAACCAAAGTTAAGTCAGGCCAATTTGAATTGTGTAAAACTGCCGATACCACCATTAGAAGAGCAAAAGGCAATTGTGGATTATTTGAGCAAACGCACAAGTAAGATAGATGAGGCAATTAAAGAATCTAATAATATGATTTCCCTTCTTCAGGAGCGGAAGCAGATCATCATCAATGAAGTGGTGACGGGAAAGGTGAAAGTGGGATGAATAATTTGAATTATTTACTAAAAAAGAATTGATATGGTTCTAATTAAAAAGAAGTTATATCCAAGACCATCGGACAAAGATATTGTTCGTTATGTTGAGAGAACGAAACTGAGTGAACAAATATATCCTTTGATGGAAGCTGTTGTTGCTTTGGCTAATACTGATGGTGGAAGGATTTTCATTGGCCGTAAGTCAAAAAACAATAATGGAGGCATCCCAGAAGATTTGAAACAAGAATATGAAAACTCCATGAGAGATTGTTTAGGTGTAATTCCGAATCATGTGAAAGGTTTTCCGATTGAAATGATTGATATTGGGTGGGATTATTCATTTCATAGTGGTGATTATTTGGTTATATATGTCATGGGTTTTGATAAAACCATGTATGAAATCAATTGGTCTAGTAAGATTTCAAATGTGGTTTTTGTCAGGGAGTTTGGGAGAACAGTCAGATTAGCTCCTTCCAATATGAATATGAGTGTTATAAGGAAGAGGGTAAAATACAAGATATTGAAACCTATTAAAGCGCACCCTGACTATGTGAATTACAATCTGATAAATATTCAGACCCCATTGGATCATGCATACAAATACATGACTTTGGAAGCGTTCACATTGTCATTGCTTTATGGTACTTGGCAATTTGCGGAACCCACAAAGTGGAATGATGAGTACGAAGGAAGGTTCTATCGTGCAGATTATGGTGATTTAAAAGTACCAAATTGCCCTCCGAAATTGTATGCCACTTGCATTACAGGAGAAAAAGCAAGTGAGGCAGCATGGAAAGTTTATGCTCATGGTCAAGGATTAGGTTCAAAGTGCATTCAGATTAAAATTAATATGAATAAACTGAGAGAGGAACTGTCAAATGGAATAGCGAGAAATTGTTTTGGTTTAGAGGGTGTATTATATGAAGGAACGGTTTTTTATGATTTGAGTGATCAAGAGATAGATAAACTAAACGAGACTGTTGGTGCCTATTATGATACTTTTTTTGATTCTTTTAATGTTGATAGTTTTTTGAAATTGTTGTTGATAAAACGAAAAGCGTATGAATATGAAAAGGAGACTAGATTGTTTTTTGTACCTAAGGATTTTCAGGCAATAGACAGAAGCGTCCATTCTGGGAAAGGGGAAGTGAAGAATGCAAAAGTAAATTGGAAAGACATTATAGAAGAAATTCGGATAGACAAAAACTGCTCTCAGGCTGAATTGGAGACTATAAAATATGTTTGCGAACATGCTCACATAAAAATTCATGATCCTAAGAAAAGAGGTCGTAAAAGGAGTGATGAGATTCCATTGATTCTTTTTGATGTTGATAAGATGGAAGGGAGGAAAAAAATAAAGATTTACGCCAAAAAATGAAATAGTGTTCAATACCTTTAATCTTTATTTTGAGGCATTTTAATAGTAATTGAGAATAGGAGAATTGAAGCAAGTATGAAATTCATCACATCGACACATTTGAATCAATGGGCAGATACGAAAGAATGCCAACAGTTGTTGCCAGAACTGATTAAAAGGTTGATAGACGCATCTGTATCCAATGTTGACAGAATTAGTTTTCCGTCGGGTGATACGGTGTATCTTCCCGGATGGGACGGAGTGGTTTCGTGTGATGAACGTATTGATATGGTTTCTGCTGGGGTCTCCCTTTGGGAGTGTGGTGCCACAAAAGATGTTAAAGGCAAAATAGATGGCGATTACGACAAAAGAACGAAAAATCCCTTGGGATATGACAAAAGCGACTCCACGTTTGTCTTCGTTACGCCACGAATATGGGAAGGAGCTGATGAGTGGCTGCAGACTCATGGTGAGGGATGGAAAAAGGTTGTCATTTATACTGCTGTGGAACTTGAAAATTGGATTGAACAACACCCGTCAGTGGGTATGTGGTTGGCTGAAAAGCGAAGGATTCTTCCTTCGGGTGGATGTGAATTGCCTGAGACATATTGGAACAGATGGGCACAGGGGAAAGAGTATAGTTTGCCATTCGAAATTGTTTTGCCGGGAAGGGAAGTAGTTGAAACAAAAGTGGTAGATGCATGCAAGAATTCGAAATCGCTAATTCTTCAGGCTTTGACACAAAGCGAAGGAATCGCTTTCGCAATAGCAAGTATCTATACGTGTGCTGATGCTGACAAATTGAAAGACAGGATGATTGTTGTGTCAGAAAAGAATGCCTTCAATGATTTGGTTGAGCATTATGACAACCTTATTTTACTCACTACGATTACGGAAGGAATTAATTATGCAACAAATCGAGGCCACACGGTTATTGTTGCTTCTACTCCGGCAGATCAAATTGATGATGCTGTTATTTTGCCAATTATAGAGAGAGAAGGGTTTTTAAAAGCATTGGCTAAGATTGGAATTGATGATACGAATGCGAGAGCGATTGCTAAGGATACGGCTCGCGACATCAATGTTTTTCGTAGGAGAGTGGGTATAATGATCAACAAACCCCAATGGGTCGAATCATTAAACGATTTGTTGCCTGCCATTCTTGTTGGAAAGTGGATGAATGATAATGAAGGGGATAAATCCATATTAGAAACCTTGTCGGGCAAGAAATATGACCAATTGGAGATGATACTAAGTGCTCGTTTGTCGGAAGAAGAGACTCCATTGATTCATATTGGAAATATGTGGCGTATCCTCTCGCCTTACGAAGCAATGGGGTATGTCCAGCATTGCCTGACATCTTCGCTTTTGGACAAATACAAAGAAGTTTGTCAAATCTTGATTCAAGATGACGACCCAGAGGCTGTTGATGGATTAAGTCCAGATCATCTTCCATTTAGACAATTCAAACAGCAATACTCCAACACTATAAAAGAAGGCATTTATCAAAACCTGTGTTTATTGTCTATAGTGGATAAAACTAAAGATAAAAGATTAACTCGGTGGGTCGATGAAACAGTGAAAGGCATGTTGAAAGATTGGAACTTGTCGAGATTTCTTTCTAATAGGCATTACTTCACGACATTGGCAGAGGCTTCACCTAAAGTGTTCTTGGACTTTATTGAAATACTGCCAAAAGAGATTCTTGATGTTGTTTTTACGCCACGCCAACCAAAATATTCATTATTTGGTTGGGAGATTTCCTATACGGAAGTGTTGTTCGCATTGGAAATGCTTGCTTGGGATGTGGATTATTTGAATAGGGTGACTAAGCTTCTTCTTAACTATTCAGAATACAAAAACGATAGCAATTATGCAAATAAGCCAGAAAACTCGTTGTATCATGTTTATCGGTTTTATTTGCCACAAACGTTTGCTACGTTTGAAGAACGAATGTCTGTTTTGAAAGCGTATTCTTCAGAATATGGAAATGTTATTTACAAGATTTGTAAAAACAATTGTGAATCTTTGAGTGGAGCGGTTCTTGAATTGAATCATTATTATAGATGGAGGTTTTTTGGAAAGTTTGGGATGGCAAAGAATGTACAAAAAGTGACCCTTGAACAACTGAAAGAGAATGTCGTGCTAATGTTGCAGTGCTGCGATTATTCACCGGAAACGATGGCAGAACTTGTTGTGCTATCTTCACATGTCAGTATGTTTAGTGTCAGGGTGTTGATATTAGATGCAATTCGAGGACATTTGTCACAACTGAATGATATTCAAGTTGTAGTAGATGCATTGAGAAAAGAAATCATTCATCATTTATCTTATCCAGATGCGGATTGGTCATTAAATGATACGGAATTGCAACCGTATCAGGATTTGCTTAATGAAATAGAACCAAAAGATATAATGCATAAAAACGCATGGCTGTTTGAGGATTTTTTTGTCCAATTACCACGAGAAAGCGAAGGTGATTATGAGTATGATAAGGAGATGCTGAGACTGAAAGAAATGCGTAATAAGGTAATTCAAGAAATAATTGACACTAATGGATGTGATTGTATTTGGGACTTTATCAAAATAGTCAAATGCCCCGAAAGTGTTGCTGAAAGTATTGTATCCATCTCAGGTGAACAATGTCTTGATGCCGTTTGTCAAAAGTATAAGTCTCATGAAATAAGTGAGAGTTTCACAAGGTGTTTTTTAGGCGTATTGTGTCAACATGATGTGGAAAGATACCAAGAATTGGCTGCACAAATAGTGCCAATGGACAATGACATGGCAATAATGTTATACGCGCCAAGATATGTTGAAGGATTAGCAAAGATAGCATCTGATTGTGGCGAGGACGTCAAGCGTCGTTATTGGGAGTCAGTGAATGTTTGTTTTACTGGAGAGGATGTTGAGAACATCGTTCGGGAATTAGTGAATGTAAACAGGTATTCTTCGGCCATTGATGTTATTTGTTATGCTCGTGGACCTGTTCAAATAAGTGATTTGGAAATTGTGAATATACTCTATTCATATCTTTTCAAAAGTGCATCGTCAAGGTCTCAGTTGGACATATATCATATAAAAACCTTATTGAAAAGGCTGGACAAGTCCGATGATCCTGAAGTTATAAAAGTGTTGATCATGGTTGAGTTTCTTTTGTATAGAGTTCTCGAGCATCAAATGGACATGTCTAGTACGAGATTTGTCAAAGAATTATCTCATAATCCAGAATTGATGATTCAACTTGTAGAGTTGGCATACATCTCTGACGATGGTTCCCAAGAGCAATTGGAAGGTGTCGCAGCTAAAAACAGAAAAGTATATGGAGAATGTGCTTCGCATATTCTTCTTTTTGGTCGGAATTTGGTATCATTTATGAATGACAAAGGTGAATTGGATGGTGCTTTCATGAAACAATACATTGATAAACTTTATGATTTGGCAAAAGAGAGAAAAAGATTAGGGGTCATTGACTATGTGGTCGGCAATTTATTGGGCGATATTCCAAGAGGTGAAAACTACCCTCCAAAAGAACTATGTGAAGTTGTTGAAGAATTACAAAGCGATGTTGTTGATCAACATATCCGAATGCGAATCGTTAATAGTAGAGGAATTATTAGCCGATCATATAATGAAGGAGGAGATCGTGAACGCTCAATCGTGGCTCGGCTTGAGAAATACAAACAAAAGCCGAAACTTTTATACCCAAGAATGACCAAGATATTTGATGATTTAATTGGGGAATATAATAGAGAGGCAGGAAATCAGGATGTAGAGGCTTCAATTGCTGATTTAGAATTTTAATTGTGCTGATATGCAATGTGAGAGCGGATTAAATGAAAAAATTACTAATTTTGCAAATTCTAGGATAAAATTGAATAGTTATGAAATTGAAAATCTCAAATCTCGGCTCTATTGATTCGATGGTAATCGATATGTCGAAGCCGTTTATTCTTTTTGCTGGCGACAATGGAACGGGGAAAACGTATGCGGCAACATTTCTTTATACTTTGATTTGGGAATTGCGAATTATGCTCTTCTCACCAACTTTTATTAATACTTTAGAGAAGAAGGAACTACCTATTACTAAAAGATTGAAAAGTGGTGTTGATGGAAAGGTTAAGGCAGAAGAGTTGTATAACCTTTTAGAAGAATTTCTAAAAAAGCGTCAAAAAGAGATTCTTGTTTCTATGAATTTGAACATACAGGCAGAGGCATTCAGGTGTGAGATTGCAACTACAAGGGAAGAATGGAAAGAAGAGTTGTGGAATAAGTCGGTGTCTGTTTGGTCAAGATTTATCATAAAAAAGGTAAAATCATTTGATTACAAATTGCGCTGGCCAAATGAAGAAGAAATACCTTACCTGCAAGGCATTTTGACAATTTCATTATTATTTGATGGAATAATGGGAGCTAAGATGTTTACTGCAGAACGTAGTGGAATCTATACATTTAATAAAGAATTATCTGTTGGACGGCTTAGAAATCCAGAAGAGCGATATAATGCCCGTTATCCCAAACCTATTGCTGATGGATTGGCGGATGCGGCTGATGTGGTAAATCAAAGGAAAAAAGAGTCGGAATATCATAAATTTGCTGATGAAATAGAACAAATGATTTTGCATGGCAATCTCACTGTTTCTGACGAAGGAGAGGTCTTATATCGTGTTTCTGATAATACCCAACTCGGCTTCAATGAGTCATCATCAACTGTCAAGACCTTGGCTCCATTGGTGTTTTATCTTCGTCATTCTGCTGGTCAATACAATATTTTGTTTGTGGATGAGCCTGAATTGAACCTTCACCCGAAAAATCAGATTCTTTTGGCGAAAATCTTTGTCAAGATGATTAATGCAGGGTTGCGTTTGGTTATCAGCACCCACAGCGATTATATCATTCGCGAAATCAACAATATGATTATGGCTGATGGACTGAACAAGGCTGGCGATAAGATTTTTACAAACAAGGGATATGATGAAAGCCTTTGCTTGTCGCAAGACAAGTTCGCTCCTTATCTGTTCCAGAAGAGCGAAAACGGCAAAGTGAAAGTGGAGCCGCTTGAAGTAGACAGGTACGGATTCAATATGCCTTCCATTGACGAGGCCATCAATAGCCAAAACGATGTGACCAATACCTTCTATGAAGTTTTGAAATACGACCACCCGATTGAATAATTGAATTATGCAAGAGATTGTTTATATAGAAAGGATTCTTAATTCGGACTTCTTGCAAAAGGGGGATGGCGCATTTACAATGGTCGAGCCTTCCGATTTGTTGCATGATGAGCAACGGGTGGACATTAAAAATGATACTCGGTCTATTTTGGATATGAAACTTTATTGTTTCAATACCCCGGACAAAAATGTGAATAATCTATTCCCTTTTTTCAATCAGAGAAGCGTTGAGCCTAAGGCACCAGAAGGATTAAACAGCTTTTGTGATTATATTTTACTAGTACAACACATTAAAGGATTGTTTGTGTTCTTTCTAGAAATGAAGCGTGGTGATACTGATGGTGCAGATAAACAAATAGAGGCATCATGTACTTTTTTTGATTTCATTTTGCAATCGGCGGAGCGTATAAAAGAGGAAAATGGACTTCCTGATTTTGATTCGAGTAAAGTTCAGTTTCGTAGAATTATCATCAAAGAAGAGAGAAGTAATAAGAGAATGACCAAGGACAATGATGTGGAAAACTTTGATTTGGATGCCGTGAATCTTCACAAATGTCATTCTGAATTTCGTCCTGTTGTTTATTGCAGGTGAATTTGAAGCTAATGATGAACTTATCCAAAACCAACGAACAAGCCTTCGAGGCGCTCATAGAAGGAGCTTTGGTGGGCAGCACCCACGAGGAACGCTCGGCCAATGGGCAGAACGACGTGGACACCCAGTCGCCCGATGCGCAACAATACTATTGGGGCCAGCCCAAGGACATGGACAAGAAACTGGCCATCGACCTGCGGCGGCTGTGGGCTTTTCTTGAGAGCACACAACACGACGCGCTGAACGAATACAAGGGAAAAGACCTGAAAACCGAACTGCCCAAGCGCATCTCGAAGGACATCGAGACCTTCGGTGTCATCAAGGTGCTGCGTGAAGGCGTGGATGTTGACAACATCCATCTTTCGCTGTTCTATCCCAAACCTTCGGCTGCCGATAGCGAGCTTTCCAAACTGAAATACGCCCAAAACCAGTTCTCGCTTACGCGCCAGCAGACATTCTCGGTCACCAACCCTGGTTTGGAGATCGACATGGTGCTGTTTGTCAACGGTTTGCCAATCTTTACCTTCGAGCTGAAGAACCCCTGGACTCACCAAACCGCCAAATACGACGGTCAGAAGCAATACAAGTCCACGGAACGCAACCCCAAAGAGACCTTGCTCAACTTCGGACGTTGCCTTGCGCACTTCACCATGGACAAGGACGAGGTGTTTTTTACCACGAGACTCAACTTGGATAAGACCTATTTCATGCCTTTCAACAAAGGTCTGCCCAACGGCCAGGGCGCAGGCAATCCCGTGAATGCCGAAGGTGGCTACAAGACCGCGTATATGTGGGAACAAATCCTGCAAAAGGACACCGTGGCCGACATCATCATGAACTACGTGTGCTTTGACTACGACGAAGCCAAGACCCAGAAGAAGGTGCCGCACATCATGAAGAACGCCAAGAAACTCATTTTCCCGCGCTATCATCAGTTGGACGTGGTGAGCAAGTTGGTGAATGACGTGGCTGAAAAGGGAGTGGGGAAGACCTATCTCATCCAACATTCAGCTGGGTCGGGGAAATCCAACTCGCTCACTTGGTTGGCCTACAAGCTCATCAAGACCTGCCCTAATACGATGGATGCGGTGAGAGCCAAAGCCGTGGATTCGCCTTTGTTCAACTCTGTCATTGTGGTCACCGACCGACGCCTGCTCGACAAGCAGATTTCCGACAACATCAAGATGTTCGGACAAAGCGCCAAAATCGTGGCACATGCCGACACCTCGAAGGATTTGAAGGAAGCCATTGAAAACAACAAGCGTATCATCATCACCACGATACAGAAGTTCCCCTTCATCTGCGACGCTATCAGCGACGTGAGCGACCACAACTTTGCCGTCATCATCGACGAGGCACATAGCTCGCAGAGCGGCATCGCCGCCGACAAGCTCAACGCCACGGTGCAAAAAGACCCCGACACCGACGGCAGCGACACCGATGCCTTGTTGGAGAAACTGATGAAAGACCGCAAGATGAGCACCAACTGCTCTTATTTTGCGTTCACGGCAACGCCGAAACGAGAAACACTGGAGCGTTTTGGTAGCGAGGACGCCGAAGGCAAATTCCATCCTTACCATCTCTACAGCATGAAACAAGCCATCGAGGAAGGCTTCATCCTCGATGTGCTGACCAACTACACCACTTATCGTAGCTATTACGAACTCACCAAGAGCATCGAGGATAATCCGGAATACAACAACGAGCGGGCGCAGAAGAAGTTGCGAGGGGCCGTGGAACGCGACCCGAAGACCATCGCGGCCAAGGCCGACGTGATGTTGACCCATTTCGACGCCAAGGTGTTCCGCAGCCACAAGCTGAAAGGCAAGGCCAAGGCCATGGTGGTGACCAAGGACATTGAATGCGCCATCAAGTATTATCAGGCGCTGAATCGAATTGTGGTGGACAAAGAGCTGCCGTACAAGATTCTGATCGCCTTCAGTGGAGAGAAACGCCTTCAGCACCAAGAGGCCTCGATATATCCCATCACGGATAACCTGTATGGCTCAATCGCTGCCGAGGAAAGCGGGACTGCTTGGTCTGACTACACCGAAGCGGGCATGAATGGCTTCCCCGATAGTCAGACGGCCGAGAAATTCGACTCCGATGATTACCGCATTTTGGTGGTAGCCAACAAATACCTTACCGGCTTCGACCAACCGAAGCTCTGCGCCATGTATGTCGACAAGCCTTTGGCTGGCGTGTTGGCCGTGCAGGCCCTTTCGCGACTCAACCGTTCCGCTCCCGACTTGGGCAAGTTGAGTGAAGACTTGTTTATCCTTGACTTCTACAACACTCAGGACGACATCAAGGAAGCCTTTGACCCGTTCTACACTTCCACGACCTTGTCGGAAGCCACGGATGTTAATATCCTGCATGAGTTGAAGAACACTTTGCTCTCGTTTGGCGTATTCGACATGGACGAGGTTGACGCATTCATCAGTTTATACATCCATGGTGCCAATGCCGACCAATGGGCACCCATCATTGACGAAGCAGCCGACCGTTTCAACCTTGAGATTGATTGGCCCGAAAACGGCAAGGCTGATTTCAAGATGAAGTGCAAACAGTTTGTGAAGATTTATTCGCGGGTGGCTGCCATCATGCCCTTCGAGATGAAGGATTGGGAAAAGCTGTTTTGGTTCCTGCGCTATCTCATTCCAGGCCTACATGTGACCAACAACGGCGATGACGGGCTGAAGGACTTGTTGGATTCGGTGGATTTGAACACTTACGGTCTGCGCCGCACCGCTTTGAACGAGGCCGTTACCTTGGATGCCGGCGAGACCACCATCGACCCGTTGAAACCAACGATGGTCAACGCGGGTTCGGAGGAGGAAGTCAAAGACCCATTGGATGAGATATTGAAAGAGTTCAACCAACGGTGGTTTAACGGTTGGGAGGCCACCCCTGACGACCAGAAGATGAAGTTGATAAGTGTTGCGCAAGCGGTAGCCGCCGATGAGGATTACCAGACCTTGGTGGTAGGCAATCCCGACCAGCAGGCCGTGGATGCCCTTATGGTAACCATCATTGACAGGATCATGAGGAAGAAACGCAAAGGCGACAATTCGTTGTACAAGGAATATCAACAAAACGAAGGCTTTAAGGCCGACTTCCGAAGTGTCATCACCAGGATGTTGGGCGACTTGGATTATTTGCAGGCATAGAAGTGCTTGCAAGTCCTGAAAGGACGACCCTATCTCACCCCGATATGCAATGTCGGGTTTTATAATAAGACGGATTAATGATAAGCCGCAGCCATAGATGCCCGCCATCGCGCATTCCAGCGTCGGCATGACATGGCTGCTGGACCCTATCTCACCCCGATATGCAATGTCGGGTTTTTCATAATAAGACGAATGATAATGATAAGCCGCAGCCATAGATGCCCGCCACCGCGCATTCCAGCGTCGGCATGACATGGCTGCTGGTGTCACATCTTACTTCAAGTCAATAAACGGCACCGAGTTGCCAAGCATATATTGGGGCATCTTGCCATCCCATTTCTGCACGGCTTCATAATTCACCAACTTGGGGTTGCTCTCCAAAGCAGCCGCCTTGATGCTCATGGCCTCAGCTTCGGCTTGAGCCTTGATTTTGGTCTGCTTGGCCTGTTCCTCCACCTGAATGGTGACGTTCTTGGCTTTCAGGGCGTTCTGCTCGGCCACCTGTTTCTCCTTGATGGCGGTCTCGAAGTCGTCGTCGAAGTCGATGTTTGTAATCTGAAACTGGATGTTCATAAAGTAGTTGCTGTCCAAGGTCTGGCGCAGTGTCTGTTCAATCTCGCGGCGCACAGCATCACGGTTCTCAACGATTTCGGTGGCCGCAAAGTTGCCGAAGCTTTGTTTCATGGACGAGCGGATAAACGGCACCACGATGCGGTTGTGGTAGTCGTCGCCGACGTTTTTCATCAGTTTGCTGACGTTCTCGCGCACCAGGTCGTAGTTGATGGTGTATTCCACCTCCGAGGTCTGCACGTCCTTGGTGTAGCTGTTCTCCTTACCGTCGAATTTCTTCTGCTGCACGTTCACGCGCTTGATGGTCTGGATGAAGGGAATCTTCATGTGCAGGCCGTCACCGATGACCTCGTCGCTCATCTTGCCGAAGGTGGACAGCACGCCGCGCTCCGACGAGCGGATGGTGTAAAACGAAGAGAAAAAGATCAAGATGGCTAAAAAAGCCAAGAAGCCCCAAAGGATGTAGCGTCCGATTTTCTTTTTGTTGGGGTTGATGTTGATGTTGTAAGGCTGATTCATGGTAGTACTGTTTTGAATTGTTGATTTTTGGGCAAAAGTACACAATATTTTGAAATCACGGTCTTTTTCTATTTGTGTCGGAATTTTGTTTATCTTTGCCTCTTCATATTAAAACGAATACAAAATACTTAAATCAATGGATAACAGACTATTAGATAACAAACTCCCGTATTTGGTGGCCGACATGAACCTGGCCGCTTGGGGACGCAAGGAAATTGAAGTATCTGAACACGAGATGCCCGGCCTGATGTCGCTGCGCAAGAAATACGGCGACAAGAAGCCGCTGAAAGGCGCGAAAATCATGGGCTCGCTGCACATGACCATCCAAACCGCTTGCCTGATTGAGACTTTGGTGAAGTTGGGTGCCACGGTGCGCTGGTGTTCGTGCAACATCTATTCCACGCAAGACCACGCTGCGGCAGCCATCGCCGAAACGGGTACTGCCGTCTTCGCTTGGAAAGGCGAGACCCTCGAAGACTACTGGTGGTGCACCAAACGCGCCATCACCTTCCCCGACGGCACAGGCCCGGACTTGATTGTTGATGATGGTGGCGATGCCACCTTGCTGATCCACAAAGGCTATGCCTGCGAGAATGACCCCAAGCTCCTTGATGCGCCCACGGGCAGTGCTGAGGAAGCCGCGCTGATGAGCGTTATCAAGGCCACCTATAAAGAGAATCCGACCTTCTGGCACACGGTTGTGGCTGGCTGGAAAGGCGTTTCGGAAGAGACCACCACGGGCGTACACCGTTTGTATCAGATGCACGAGCGCGGCGAGTTGCTGGTGCCTGCCATCAACGTGAACGACTCGGTGACCAAGTCGAAGTTCGACAACCTCTACGGCTGCCGCGAGTCGTTGGCCGACGGCATCAAGCGCGCCACCGACGTGATGATTGCCGGTAAGGTTGTGGTCGTTTGTGGTTACGGCGAAGTGGGCAAAGGCTGCTCTCACTCTATGAAGAGCTACGGCGCCCGCGTTTTGGTCACCGAAATCGACCCCATCTGCGCCCTGCAAGCCGCCATGGAAGGCTTCGAGGTCACGACGATGGAGGAGGCCGTCAAGGAAGGCAATATCTTTGTGACCACCACAGGTAATTGTGACGTCATCACGCTGGAGCACATCCTGCAAATGAAAGACCAAGCCATCGTGTGCAACATCGGCCATTTCGACAACGAAATCCAAGTGGACCGCCTCGAAAAGACCGAGCATCTGAAGGAGAAAATCAACATCAAACCGCAAGTCGACAAGTACGTCTTCGACGACGGTCACTGCATCTTCCTGTTGGCTTCGGGCCGTTTGGTCAACCTCGGTTGCGCCACGGGTCACGCCAGCTTCGTGATGAGCAACTCGTTCACCAACCAGACCTTGGCCCAGATGGACCTCTGGGAGAAGCGCGGACAATATAAAGTAGGTGTGTACTGCCTGCCGAAGTACTTGGACGAGGAAGTCGCCCGCCTGCACCTTGAGAAGATTGGCGTGAAGCTGACCAAGCTCACGCAGAAGCAGGCCGACTACATCGGTGTGCCCGTTGAGGGTCCTTACAAGTCGGACATCTACCGTTATTAAAGTGATTTGTCTTTTGAAGTCTTTGTGACTTTCAAACGTTTTTTGGGAGCGATACCTTGGGTGTTGCTCCCTTCTGTTTTATCCTTCTCAGCGATGATGATGAAGGCGGCGTCGCCGTAGGTGTTGTAGATTTGGCGTTTCTTCAGGTCGCGAATGGTCGATGGGAACTGTATCTCGATGAATCGGTTGTTCTTTCTGTCGTGTGTCACTGTGGCTTGTGTTTTCTCTTGGGTGATTTCGAGTCCGGTTTCTCCATCGAACCACCTCACAACGTATTGCGTCCCAACATCTTGTTTGCTAATGGGCAAGATGATGGCGTTGCTCTTTGAGCAAGGTCGAGGCTTCTTGTCTTCGTCCAAAGTGTAGACGTAGCCCTTCGTGTCGACTTTGGCATCGGTGTTGAAATGTCCTTTCGAAATTGATTTGTCGGTGAAGCGGCGCAAGGCTTGGTAGCTGAAGGCAGTGTCTTGGCACCAGCCGTAGAGCGTGTCTTCGTCGGCACTGGAAAGATAATAGGTCTCAATGCCGTTGGGGCATACCAAAGAGCTCTTGTTTGTCGAGACGGTGGTATGAGGGGTGAAAGAGTCGGGGAGGAGCGGGAGGTTTTTGCTGTAAGCCAACACGGGTGCATAGATGCGAAGCAAGTCCCTGTCGCGCAGGTAGCTCCATAACCAGATGGAGCCGGGACCCATCGTGCCCGAAAAGAGCGATGCCCAAATGCAGTTGTGCGTGTCGAATCCAAACGGATCTTTGTCTTTGTATTTCGGGGGAGCGGATTGCCCGAAACCGAATTCTCCGCAGAAGATGGGTTTGTCAGGGTAAAGAGGACGATAGGTTGCGAATTTGTCGAATAATTGCTTGGTGCGTTGCTCTGCGGACTTGGCCTTTTGGATGTTGCCGTAGTTGTGGTATTGCACGATGTCGAGGCTTTTGTAGAGCGCTCCCCCGATGTAGTCTTTTTCGGAAAAAGGGCCAAGCGAGGTGCTGACAAGGTGTTTGAAGGGGTCGATGGAGCGGACATAGTCGGCCATCTCCTCGTGCCACTTGACGATGTTGGCGTGGAACGTCGCTTCTGGTTGGCCGTCGGCTGGGATGTTGTTGACCTCGTTCCATAACTCCCAACAAACGATATTGGTGGCATACCCCCAACGAGCAACGATGTAGCGGACCAGGTTTTTGGCAATCCTTTTGGCCTCTTTGTCGGTGAAGAACATCGTGGGCGACTTCAATCCGAGCACGGTGTTGTAGGGGTTGTTGTCCCACCGGCATGAACTCTGGTGCATGTTGCCAAAGTCACCAAATGAGAACAAGCAGGGCATGACGTTGATGCCTTTCTCAGCTGCGTAGGCAATGATATGGTCGAGTTCGGCAGCGTCTTTTTGGTTGAGTGACGAGTCGAAATAAACAGTAGGCTTTTTGCCGTTCATCTGCGTGAATTCCGGCCCATAAAGCGAAAGGTATTGGTAGCGGGTGAGCCAAATGCGCATATAGTTGGCACTTCCAGCCATTTTATCGATATAATGATTGTAGTCATAAATGCCTTTGGGATAAGCACTTGAACCTTTGTATTCGTACCATGCCACATTGGGTCCGATGGGGTAGAATGCTTGATACTTCGACTTGCCATTTTGCATCACCTCGCGTTTCAGGTATCTCGTGTTGGCCATTCTGATGAAACCTGGTGCGCTACCGACCGACCTGCATTCAAAAGTGGTAGGGTAGTTGTCGCTTGCCGAAAGGGTGGTCTTGCCTTTGCGGTCGATGGCATGGAGGCTGAAACTCCATTTTCCTGCCTGGTTGGGCGTGAATCTCACCCTCCAACCCTTGTCGCGACTGGCCGAGGCCACTTCATAGTCGTCTTTCTGTTGGAAGGTATAACCTTCGTAATAGAACCCATTGACCTTGAATGTTTTGCCGTCAGGCGCCATGAATTCTGCGTACACGTCGATGACTTCGGGGTTGTAAGGATTGTCGTATTGTCCCAATTTGAACGACATCTCGAATAAACTAAAGACATCCACGGAGCTTGGGAATGAAAGGTTGGTGATGGCCGGTTGGGCGTAAACGAAGGCACACCAAAGTGTAATCAAGGAGACGAAAAAAGTTTTCCTCATGGCGTTAGGTATTATTTCGGAGCAAAAGTAATAAAAATCCTAATCAATTCTTTTCAGCAAGGTTTTGATGTGGGTAAAATTTGTATCTTTGCGAACAAAATTGCAGTGTGATGACTGCATGAAAACGAGTGTCAAAACAGAACAATGAAAATTGCAGTCAATACACGCTTGTTGCTGAAAAACAAGTTGGAAGGTATCGGTTGGGTGGCATACGAAACCTTGCGCCGCATGGTGAAGGACCATCCTGAGGTGGAGTTCTACTTCCTCTTCGACCGTGAGCCTGACCCAATGTTTGTCTTCGGCGACAATGTGAAACCCATAGTGTTGTTTCCTCAGGCACGGCATCCCTTTCTCTTCATCTGGTTCTTCGAGTTCTCGGTGAAGAAAGCCCTGAAGCAAATCCAGCCCGACCTGTTCTTCTCGCCTGACGGCTATCTTAGCCTTCGCTCCGATGTGCCACAAGTAGCTCAGTTCCATGACCTTAACTTCGAGCATTTCCCAAAGGACATGCCGAAGATCCATCTTTGGCACTACAAGACTTTCTTCCCTCGTTTTGCCCGTAAAGCCAAACGCATCGTGACGGTGTCGGAGTTCTCGAAGCAGGACATCGTGGAATGCTATGGCATTGAACCTGATAAGATTGATGTGGCCTATAACGGTGTGAATGAGAGGTTTGCGCCGATTTCTGAAGAGGAGCAGGAAAGGATCAGAGCCCATTATACCAACAGGAATCCTTATTTCATGTTCGTTGGCTCGTTGCATCCACGCAAGAACTTGGCACGACTGTTCACGGCTTTCGACTTGTTCAAGAGCCAGACGCCTTCTAATGTCAAGTTGTTGATTGTAGGGGAGAAGCGTTGGTGGTCGGAGCCTATCGAGCAGGCTTACAGCCAGATGCGTTTCAAGGATGAAGTGGTCTTTGCCGGTCGCTTGAGTGCCGAGGACTTGCATCTGGTGACGGCTGCGGCTCTCGCTTCGGTGTATGTGTCGTATTTCGAAGGCTTTGGCATCCCGATTCTGGAGGCGTTCAAGTGTGAGACGCCCGTCATCACCTCCAATGTGACTTCCATGCCCGAGGTGGCGGATGATGCGGCTTTGTTCGTCGATCCCTTCAGCGAGGCCTCCATTGCCGAAGGCATGACGGAAATGCTTGACGAGAACGTGCGTGAGTCGCTTATTGAGAAAGGCAGGGAACGTGTCAAGGTTTTCTCGTGGGATAAAGCAGCGAATGCTATTTGGAATTCATTAATGAAAGCTATAGAAAAATAACAGATATGGAAAACATCATCATGTATCCGGCCGACAACGAAAAGGAAGCTGTGGACTGGAAAGCTATACAAGGACAACATATTACTGCAGTAAAACGCAACATATTGGTGCTCGGCTCAGGAGGCCGCGAACACGCTTTGGCATGGAAGCTGGCCCAAAGCGAAGGTGCCCATGTCTTCATTGCTCCAGGTAATGCCGGAACAGCTCAAGTTGGCGTGAATGTGAATATAAAACCATCTGATTTTGAAGCTGTAAAAGACTTCTGCTTAAAGCAAGAGATTAACCTTGTCGTGGTAGGTCCAGAGCAGCCTTTGGTGGATGGCATCGTCGACTTCTTCAAGGGTGATGCCGAGCTGAAAGGGGTGAAGATTATCGGTCCCGACAAGCAAGGTGCTCAACTGGAAGGCAGCAAGGCATACGCCAAGGACTTCATGGAGAAATATGGTGTGCCGACGGCCAAGTGCTTCAAAGTCAACAAGGACAACCTCAACGAAGGCTTTAAGTTCCTTGAAAGCGTGAAAGCGCCTTACGTGTTGAAAGCTGATGGTCTGGCGGCAGGCAAGGGCGTGTTGATTCTCAACGACTTGCAAGAAGCCAAAGACGAACTCGGCAAGATGCTTGACGGCAAGTTTGGTGCGGCTTCAGCCACAGTGGTCATCGAGGAGTTCCTGAAAGGCATCGAAGTGTCGGTGTTTGTGCTGACTGATGGCGAACATTATGTGTTGTTGCCCGAGGCCAAGGACTACAAGCGCATCGGCGACGGCGACCAAGGTCTGAACACGGGCGGCATGGGTGCCGTCTCGCCGGTCCCATTCTGCACACCTGAGTTCTTGAACAGGGTGGAGGATCGCATTGTGAAGCCGACCCTCAAGGGCTTGAAAGCCGAAGGCATCGACTATAAAGGCTTCATTTTCTTGGGTTTGATGAACGATGGCGGCAATCCGTATGTGATTGAGTACAACGTGCGCATGGGCGACCCTGAGACCGAGGCCGTGATGACCCGCATCGATGGCGACTTCGCCGACCTGCTCATGGCTTGTGCCGACGGTCGTCTTGACGAGGTGCATTACGCCAAGTGCGACAAAACGGCGGTCACGGTGATGATGGTCTCTGGCGGCTATCCTGAAGCCTATAAGAAAGGCATGATAATGAGTGGGTTGGACAACGTGAAGGATGTCGTTGCCTTCCATGCTGGCACAGCATTTGATGCCGAAAAGAACGTGGTCACGGCAGGTGGCCGTGTCATCGCGGTGACGGCTCACGGAGGTTCGATTGAAGAAGCGAGGAGCATCGCATATCGGGAAGTAGAGAAGATTCATTTTGAAGGTGTTAACTATCGCCACGACATTGGGCTTGACTTGATGAGGATGCAATGATTAAGTTTTTCAGACAGAGCTATGCCATTCAGTATGTGGTGATTGCCTTGATGGCCATTGCCCTATGGATACCGGCTTTTGTGTCAGGGAAGTCGACCATGGGTTTGGGCGAGCCTGTGACCCCGATTTTTAATCTGGTGGACCGACTTCTAGACTTTTCTCCTTTTGTCCAACATATCTTTGCCTTTGTCTTGTTGGTGTTTGAGACCCTGCTCTTCAACGCGATAATGGTGAAGAACCAAATTGTGGGCAAGGTAAGCACCATGGGCGCTTTTGTGTTTGTCCTGCTGATGAGTATGACCGAAACACAAACGAATTTCTATCCTTTTGCCTTGTCTGTGTTTTTCATATTGTTGGTAATCAGCAACCTGTTTGACTCCTATTTGATGCCTAACGCCGAAATGAACCTTTTGAAGGCAGGGGCGTATCTTGCTTTGGCCTCCATGTGTTACTTCCCATCCATTGTTTTGATGTTTTGGGTAATGATCGTTCTGCCTATCGCTAAAAAAGGTTCCCTTCGCTTGCAACTGATTCCAATTGTCGGATTTCTGTTTGTCTATTTCTTTTATTTCGTCGGTGTCTTCTTGTTTGGCGATTTCCCAAGCATGTGGTTAGGGTATAAGGAGTATCTCTCCGTGCTGCACTTCTCTGTTGGTGGCTTTAACTTGAAGACTATCATCTTGTTGTCACTTTTGTTGATAGCTACGGTATTCCTTTTCTTTGGCGGCAATAATTCTGGTTTCGAGAAGACTATTGCAGTGAGAATCAAGATTTCAATGACCACGATTATGGTTTTCTTTGGCGCGCTGCTCCTTTTTGTGACAGGCAATGTGCTGATGAATGGTTTGATTTTCATCGTCTTGTCTATTCTGATTTCCTATGCTTTCTCTTACATGGGGAATACGGGTTGGGCCAATCTGTTCCTGACCTTGTTCCTCCTAATGGTCTTTGCCAATCACTACTACTTTAGATTTTTGTAAGTTATGGGACTGATGACACATTATTCCGATAAGTTTGAGGCGGGATGCGATGAGGCTGGACGTGGTTGTTTGGCGGGTCCCGTTGTGGCAGCGGCAGTAATCTTGAAACAAGATGCGGATTACCCCGAACTGAATGATTCCAAACAGCTGACGGAAAAGAAAAGGATGCAGCTCCGTGAACTGATTATGCAGGAGGCTTTGTCCTATGGGATAGGCATTGTTTCTGCTCAAGAGATAGATGAAATCAATATTCTAAATGCTTCATTTTTAGCGATGCATAGGGCGTTGGATGAACTATCACTTGAACCTGAGTTGTTGCTGATTGACGGCAATCGTTTTAATCCGTATAAGAAGGTGAAGCATGTTTGCATCGTGGGTGGCGACGCCAAATACCAATCCATTGCAGCGGCTTCCATCTTGGCCAAGACCACGAGGGACATGTTGATGGAACAATATGGTGAACAATATCCCGTTTACAACTGGAAAAAGAACAAAGGTTATCCCACACAACAACACAAGCAAGCCATAGCTGACTATGGAACCACACCCCTGCATCGCATGACTTTCAACATGGCCATTCAGTTAAAGTTAGACTTGAAATGAATAAAAGGAAATAATTTGAAAATTAAGTATTTACATATTATTCTTTTTCTTCTGGCTTTTCTTTGTCCTGTGGTCAGTTTAAGGGCACAAGTCGCTCGGCCCGATGAGGAATGGAGTGAGGTCGATTTTAAGGATACGACATTGATTTCATCGCAAGCTTTTAGCGCAAAGATGGTGGATTATTTGTTTCGCACGACAACCGATGGCGACATGAAGCGTTTTGACAGCCTGTCAATGATAAGCATCTCCAATATCCTTGAAAGAGCTAAGGTTAATATGCGGGTTTACGAGTATGTTTTGGAATTCATGTTGAATGGATATACCAATATGGGAAGGACGCAAGTGATTGATTATCTTTTGAATTATCCAATGCTATCTGAAGGAGAGGTTTCAGTTGAGGAAGGCCATAGATTGGATTCCATCACTGAGCCGTATCAGTTGGTGAAAGTTGGTGCCAAGGCTCCTGATTTTATGGGAGTTGGCATCGAAGGCGAGGCCTATCAGTTGTATCGGTCGGAAGCAAAGCGTATTCTTCTCGTGTTTTGGTCGACAGACTGTGAGTATTGTCACGATTTCTTGACAAAAATACGAAGAAACCTTGATTTGAAGTCTGATTACGAGCTGGTTACCTTTGCGTTGGCCGATAGTCAGGAGGAGGTGGCCGTATCGGTAAGGCAACTGCGTTTGCAAGGCCATCATTTTTATGATCCGTTGCGATGGGAAAGCAAGGCTTTTTTGGACTATCACATCACTTCTACACCTACGGTTTTCCTGTTGGATGCCGAGAAAAACATTGTTTGTAAGCCTTATGATTGGGATGAACTAAAACTTTATATTAAATCGAATAAATAATTAAAAATTATAGTGTTATGAAATGTAGATTTTGTTTGTTGATGGCTTTTATGGCTTTGGGCTTAAGTTCTGTTTTCGCCCAAGATGCCGAAAGCCGTTGGGTGGATTCGGTGTATAACAGCTTGACTTTAGAGCAAAGGGTTGGGCAGCTGATTTGTATGCGCGCCAACCAGCCGAGCAAGCCTTTTTATGAGGATGTAGCAAAATACATCAAGAAGTACAACATCGGTGGCGTATGTTTCTTCCGTGCGGATGCGGATGCTCAGGTGCGAAAGACCAATGAATGGCAGGCTATGGCAAAGACCCCGCTGATGGTGTCTATTGATGCGGAATGGGGTTTGGCCATGCGCGTGAACAAGACCTTGGCCTATCCCTATCAGATGACCTTGGGCGCCATCGCCGACGATGAACTGATTTATGAGATGGGGCAACAGGTGGCTGAACAATGCCAACGCATGGGCATTCATGTCAACTTTGCTCCAGTGGCCGATGTCAACTCCAATGCGGCTAATCCGATTATCGGAATGCGTAGCTTTGGCGAGAATCCGCAGGCTGTGGGTGAGAAAGCCACTGCATACGCTCTCGGCATGCAGAGCAAGGGCTTGATTACCACGATGAAACACTTCCCGGGTCACGGCAACACGTCTACTGACTCGCACCTGACCTTGCCCACTGTAACCCGTACGATGGAAGAGGTGCACGACATCGAGTTGGCGCCTTTCCGTTATATGATAGAACAAGGTGCGAATGGAGCGATGGTAGGCCATCTCTATTTTCCGGCCATTGAGAAGGTGAAAAACACTTCATCCTCGCTGTCGTATGGCGTGGTCACCGAGCTGCTTAAGCAGGATATGGGTTTTGAGGGCCTGATTTTCACTGACGGCCTCGACATGAAGGGTGTGTCGGAGAAGGTGCGCAACGATAGTGTGCCGTATGTGGCCTTCATGGCAGGCAATGATGTCTTGATTCTGCCTTCTAACGTGCCTTTCGCCATCAAGACAATTAAGGCAGCGGCGGAACGCGACCCTAATGCGGCGGCAAGAGTGGAGGAGAGCTGCAAGAAAATCCTGCGCTATAAGTATCGTGCCGGACTCAATCATTATAAAGCCGTGTCGACAGAAAACCTGATGACGGACTTGAAAAAGAAATCGTACACCGAGCTGCGTCAGCAACTATATGATGAGGCCGTCACGTTGTTGCGCAATGACAATCAGGTGATTCCGCTGGCCAACAACAAGAAAATCGCGGTTGTGACGATAGGAAATGCCAAAAATGATGTGAATAACAGACTTGTGGAACGCGGCTATAGCACGACCTCTTTTGTCACGAGCAAGGATGAAATCGCGAACAAGTCGGCAGACTGGCTGAAGAAACTGGAAAAGTATGACTTGGTGGTGGTCAGCATCGAGAAGACATCGATGTTTGCCAACAGCAACTACGGCATCAACGAGGCAACTGTGAAGTTCTTCAACCGTTTGGTGGCACAAAACGACGTGATTCTCAATTTGTTCGCTTGTCCGTACGCTTTGGATATGTTCCGTATCAACAACAGCGTTAAGGGGGTAGTGGTAGGTTATCAAGACGAGGTGCCGGCAGTTGATGCAGTGGTGCGTCTGCTTGTGGGCGAATTGGAACCTCATGGAACACTGCCTGTTTCGGTCAACAAATTCAAGTGTGGTGATGGCATCGTGGTCAATGCACCCGTAAAGAAAACGCATGTACTTCCCTCAAAAGAAATGCCTGGCAAGGCCTTACCTTCGGTAGGACAACAGATTCAGAATGTGCAGCCTATGCCGTTGCCGACGACTGAAATGGATCCGAAATATGAACATCGTCTTGATTCTGTCGCCAAGTCAGGTATCAGGAATGGGGCTTATCCGGGTTGCCAGATTGTCGTTATGAAAGATGGAAATGTGGTTTATGACAAGTGTTTTGGAAATTTTACCTACGGAGGCGGCCATAAGGTGCAGGCCGATGACCTCTACGACATTGCCTCATGCACCAAAATTTTCGCTTCCACGCTGGCCGTCATGAAGTTGTACGATGACGGACTGATCGACCTGAACAAGACTTTAGCCGATTTTTTCCCCTATTTAAAAGGTAAGGCGCACGGCAAACTCAAACTCATCGACATTATGACGCATCAGGCTGGGTTGAAGGCATGGGTGCCATTCTACAAAGTGACAGTCGACGAGAATGGTCCGATGCCTGAGTTTTACAGTGATGAAATGGACGAAAGCCATACCATCAGAGTGGCTGAAAACCTTTTCCTTGTCAATGACTATGTGGACCAGATTTTCGATTCTGTGGCAAAGACGCCTTTGGGGAAAAAGAAATACTTGTACAGTGATATGGGCTTTTATTATATGCCTAAAATAGTGAAACTGATCACCAACCAAAGCATCCAGGATTATCTGAACGAGAAGTTTTACTTTCCAATGAACCTGTCCCATATCTGTTACCAGCCGTTGCAGCACTTCACTCGCGATCAGATTGCCCCGACGGAAAACGACACCGTGTTTCGCCGTCAGTTGATTTGGGGTGATGTTCACGACCAAGCTGCGGCCATGTTTGGTGGCGTCTCGGGTCATGCAGGGTTGTTTTCCAATGCCCGTGACTTGGCCGTTCTCATGCAGATGTTTCTCGATGAAGGCACCTATCAAGGCGTACAGTATTTGAAACCTGAGACGGTGCGTTATTTTACCAAGGCTCCTTTTGCTGCAAGCAACGACAACCGTCGCGGCATTGGTTTCGACAAGCTTCCCATCAACAAGAAAGGCACTTGTACGGCATCTAAGTTAGGCTCTATGAAAGGTTATGGACATACTGGCTTTACGGGTACTTTCGTATGGGCTGACCCCGAAAACAAGACTGTTATCGTGTTCCTTTCCAATCGTGTTTATCCCGATGCCGAGCCTAATAAATTGGTGCGGCAGGGCACCAGAACAGCTTTGCATGACATTCTGTATGAGGCTTATCCCTTGTCAGAATGAATGTCGTGGGAGAAATTGAGGACTTTTTTTTAAGGTAATGGTTTTTTTCACTACCTTTGTGCCTTAATTTCGAAAACGACAAATATTTTTTAATATGAAGAATGACACTTATTTTCCCAGTATGCTTCCTGCCGAAGAACTTGCGCAGTTGAAGTACATCCCAACCCTTCCCGAATTTGTAACATGGATTGAGCAGAAATGGACCGACCTGCCTTGCTTATCCGATACCGTTAATACATTGAACTACGGTCAAGTGTGCGATATTGTGGCACGCAAACGCGCCTTGCTGTGCGACATGGGCTTGCAAAAAGGTGATAAAGTAGCCATTATCGACAATACCACTGTGGAAGCCGTGGAAATGTTTCTTGCCGTCACATCGGCGGGCTTCGTGGCCATCAATCTGCCTTCGCAACTGCCCCCTCAGGCCATCGTTGGATGCTGCATGAAGTTTGGTGTGAAGGTGCTTGCCGCTGGCAAAGACTTCATGGATGCCGTGAAAGATGCACCTTGCAAAGTGGTTGCCATCACGGATTGTGCCGACCATACGGCTCCTGTCGCTACGGTCGACAAGAACGATCCAGCCGCCATTTTCTTCACGGGTGGCACGACGGGCGCTCCCAAGGGTGCCGTTCTGCCTCACAGGGCTTTGATGCGTGGCGCTTTGAACGGCGTTTACGCTCCTGGACATCAGTTGGGCTGCCATCGTTACGCTTGTGTGTTGCCGCTCAGCCATGTGTTTGGCTTGATTCGCAGCACTTTGTCGGTACTGTTTGAAGGTGGAGCATGGTACGCAGCTGCCAACACCAAGGAGACCATCACCAAGTTCCCGATGATCAAGCCGACTTGCCTCGTTGCCGTTCCAGGCATTTGTGAAATCTTGCTGGGTCTCGTCAAGATGTATGGCGCGCCTTTCCTCGGCGGGAACCTGAAATTCATCATCTCTGGTGCAGCCAATGTGCCTCCGAAACTCATCGGTGAGTTCGACAAACTGGGTATCAGTCTGTTTGCTGGTTATGGCATGACGGAAGGTGCCAACCTTACCACGGGTAACATCGATGTCGTGGCCAAACCCACCTCAGTCGGTAAGCTCTATCCCGAGCAAGAAGCCAAGGTGGTCGACGGCGAGTTGTGGTATCGTGGCGACAATGTGTTCCTCGGCTACTATGGTGACCCGGAAAAGACCGCTGAGACCCTCACTCCCGATGGTTGGGTAAAGACGGGTGACCTCGTTCGTTTCGACGACGAAGGCTATATGTACATCGTGGGCCGTATCAAGAACCTCATCATCCTTTCAAATGGCGAGAATGTCAGTCCTGAAAGCATCGAAGAGCCGTTCTACAAGGACAGCAAACTGCGTGACTGCCTCGTCAAGGAAGACGAAGTGGATGGCCGTCAGGTGATTGCTATCGAGATTCTGCCGCGCATGGAAGAGTTTGGCAATGAGCCTTGGGAAGCAGTTGAAGCCTACTTCAAGGATCTTGTCGGCAAAGTCAATGCCACGTTGCCCACGACCCACCAGGTCGGCAAAATCACTGTGCGCAAGGAAGACTTCAAGCGTACGGGTGCCATGAAAGTCTCACGCAATTAACTTACGCCATGGAAAGAGAAACCATTTTGAACGAACTGAAGGAAATCTTGATACTCATCAAGCCTTCAATGGATTTGGCGAAAGTCACAGAGGAATCACAACTCGTGCGTGATGTTGGGCTCGACTCACTGACTATTTTGCTGCTGAGCCTGGCTATCGAGAACAAGTTCGGTTTCAAGTTTGATGGCAACCCGAAGTTTACCACAGTAGGAGAGGTGATCGACTATATCAGTTCAAACACAACGCGTTAGCCTATGTCAATCCAAATTATAAAGGTGGAAAGTCACAAGCAACTGAAAAAGTTTGTGACTTTCCCCCTCAAACTATACAAAGACTGTGAGAACTGGGTGCCGGCCTTGGAAGGCGATGAATATGACACGTTCAACCTGGAGAAGAACGGCGCCTACGACTTCTGCGAAGCCAATTGCTTCTTAGCTTATCGTGGCGATGAGATAGTGGGTCGCGTTGCGGCCATCATCAACCATAAAGCTGACGACGAGCAGCACCTCGTCCGTTTCGGTTGGCTTGATTTCATCGAAGACGAAGAAGTGCTTCGCGCACTCATCAACACTGTTGCCGAATGGGGTAAACAACGTGGTCGCACCGAGATGAGAGGCCCTTGGGGCTTCACCGACATGGACAAGGAAGGTCTGCTGGTGGACGGTTTCGAGCATCTGAGTCCCTTCACCTGTCTCTACAATTTCCCCTATTATGGCACGATGTTGGAGCGACTCGGTTTCAAGAAAGATGTGGACTGGACGCAAAGAACCCTCTTGGTGAGCAAAGAATTGCCCTCCATGTTCCAGTTCACCAATCTGATTGAGGATAGGTTTAAAGTCCATGTGGTCAATCCCCGCAGCATGAAAGACATGGCCAACCGCTATGGAATGGAGATATTCCACATGTACAATGAGGCTTTTGCTCCTTTGCATGGTTTCTCACCTTTGACTGACAAGCAGATAGAGGCTTATCTGAAGACTTACGTTCCTATTTTGGACAAGGATTTCGTGGCGGTTGCCGTCAATGACCAAGACAAGCCGATAGGCTTCCTCTTCTGTGTGCCTTCGCTCTCAAAGGCTGTGAAGAAATCCAACGGGCGTTTGTTCCCCTTCGGTTTCCTGAACATCTTGAAAGCCTTGAAGAAAAACGACACGCTTGAGGCCTTGATTATGGGTGTCATGCCTGAGTATCAGCAATGTGGAATACCCGTGCTGATGTTTAAGTACCTGCACGAAAACTGCATCAAACGCGGTATCGACACCATCATCATGAACCCCCAATTGGAGGAAAACTACAAGGTGCAGTCGCTGTTTGGCGACTACAAGACCGAACCCTTCATGCGCCGCAGGGCCTACAAGAAGAGCATTTAATGGATTTCATAAGTGTTGATGATGCCGATGGCTTCTTCAAGTACCATCTTGACCAAAGTGTTATCTGACACACGATAGGTCAATTCGACAGATTTGTAACCACCCTTTGGCACCTTGCCTTTGGCGACGATGGAGATGTTTTTCAGTCCTTTCTCCTCGGTGACAATCAACTCAGCGTTGTTGTCGGTGGCGGCTTGTTCCCAGTTGCCTGACAGGCAATTCAGCAAGGTGGAACGTTGCAGCCCGACCATCTTCACTTTCTCGGAATCAAGTTCAACCTTCTTGCCATCCATGTTGATTTTCACTATGTTGCCTTCAACTTTGAAGTAATCACCTTCAGGCTCGGAGTAAATCATGCTGAGTTGGTCGATGCCGTCGAAAGTGAGGTGACCGGCTTTTTCGGTGGTCTTACCCGATACCTTCATTACCTTGGTTTGGGTGAAGTCGGTGTCGAAAGTCTGTTGCGCAAATGCCGTTAAGGAGAACAGCATTGCGATGATTAATGTAATGTGTTTCATTATTTTAAATTATCTAAATAGGTGACTACATCGTTGACGGTTTCAAATTTGGCCAAAGCCTGGTCGGGGATGACAATGCCATAGTCGTCTTCAAGACGCATGAGCAACTGGAGGATGTCGACGGAATCGGCGCCGAGGTCTTTCTTGATTTGGGCATCCAGTGTAACCCGCTCCGGGTCAATGCGCAACTGACGCGCTAAGGTGGATTTTACTACTTCGTACATATTATTCAAATTCAAGGATTTAATATTCAAGGATTTAATATTCAAGATTTAATATTCAAGATTCAAAATATAAGATTCAACATACTTCATACTTCATACCTCATACCTCATATCTCATTCTGCATTCATCATTCAGCATTCTATATTCATCATTCAATACTCATAGTGTTCATACCTCATAATAATCTCTTCCATCTTGGATGACAAGGAACTAACTTCCATCTTGTAGGCTTGCTCGATGCATTTCTCCACTGCAGTCGCCTTGCTTGAGCCATGGCCTTTCACTACGGTCTTTGAAGTGCCCAACAACACGCTGCCGCCGTAGTTCTGATAGTTCATGAACTCCTTCTCCTCCATAAACATCCGTTTCATCAAGAGCGCACCTAATTTATATATGGGTCTCGAATAGATGTCTTTCTTCAACTTCTTCAGCAGTTCCAAGGCCGTGCCTTCAGTGGTCTTCACCAACACATTGCCCGAGAAACCGTCACAAACCACCACATCGTAGTTGCCCGAAAGCAAGTCGCGGCTCTCCATGTTGCCCACAAAATGGATTTCGGGGGTCTCACTCAGCAAAAAGTATGCCTTTTGTCTGATTTCATCGCCTTTTTCCGCTTCTTTTCCCACATTGAGCAAGGCAATGCGTGGTTTTTCAATATTGTAGACCTTCTCCATGTACAGGCTCGACATGATGGCGAACTGCCTCAGATGCTCAGGTGTGACCTCTACGTTGGCTCCGCTGTCGCAGATACCGACGATACCTCCATTCATGGTGGGCAGGATAGGGCAGAAGGCAGGACGGATGACCCCCTTCACGCGGCCGATGCGGGTCAAGGCAGCGGCAACGAGCGCGCCCGTGGAACCGATGCTCACCATGGCATTAATGTCGTCGCAGTCGCGTAACATACGGACAGCCTTGATCATCGAGCTTTCCTTTTTCAATCGGATGACGTCGATGGGGCGCTCCTCGCAACCGATGACCTCGGGCGCGTGGACAATCTCGAGATGCGAATTGTCGTAGGTCTTGCCTTTCAGGCAGTTCTGGAGCGTGGCCTCGTCGCCCGTGAGAATGAGATACAGTTCGGGCATTTTAGCCAAAGCAGCTAAGGCACCGTCTACATTGGCCTCGGGGCTGTGGTCGCCGCCGAAACAGTCTATCAGGATTTTTATCATAGTCAAAGAAGTTTTTTTACATAGCAACGGTGACGCTTGATCTTCTGTTCGTCAAAGCGTTTCCATTGATTCTGTATGGCGTAATTGTCTTCCAGGTTCATGTTGGTCTCAGCGTATTCCACATTCTTCAGCATGTTCATCAAACCCGCAGAGACGATGATGCTCACGCCTCGGTTGAGCCACTCGGGGTCGACACCGATGAGGCAGAGGTCAATGACATTAGGCTTTTTCAAGGCTTTAAGCAGACGAACCAAGGCGGCTGGTGTTAGTCGGCCACCCGAAGGACGCACGGCATTGGCGATGGCAGGGAAAGCCAGTCCGAAGCAAATCATCTTATCGTTTTCGTCCAAAATGACAGCCACATTCTTCACGTCGATGACCAAGCGGAAGTTGTCGATCATCATCTTTTTCATGCCCTCGGTAAAAGGCACAGTGCCGTAAAGCAATTCGTATGACTTATCAAGCAATTCGAAGATGCCATCGGCGTATTTCTTCAGGAAATCGTTGGTGTTGCGTGCCGTACCCAAATGCAGGTTATAGCGTTTCATCACGAAAGCAGCAAGCTTGTCGACCTCGCCGTCATAGTCCTTGGGAATGCGGATACGGCTGCCCGTCCAGTCAACGTCTTTTTGATAGCCAAAGTTCTCAATAAAGGTCTGATAATAAGGGAAGTTATAGGTCTCCTCGAAGGTGGCTGGATAGTCGAAACCATCAATCAATAGGCCTTCGCGCTCGAGGTCGGAGAAACTCAACGGGCCAACCACCTCGTTCATGCCTTTTTGTAGCGCCCATTCTTCCAAGGTTTTGAAGAGTTCTTTTGCCACTTCTTCGTCATCAACGACATCGAAACGGGTGAAACGAACTTGTTTCTTGCCCGTTTTCTCATTGGCGGCACGTTGGATGATGCCTGAGATGCGTCCCGCCATCTTGCCATCTTTGTAGGCATTGAAATAGACGGCTTCGCACATGTCGTTGTAAACATAATCCTTGCGGAAGATCTTCTTCTCGTCCATGTACAAGGGCGGCGTGAAATAAGGGTTGCCCTTGTAGTGCTTCAAAGGAAAATCAAGGAATTCCTTTTGTTGTTTTTTTGTCGCTACTTTAGTTATAGTTATCACCGAATAGAATCTTTAAATTTTGAGTTTTGAATCTAAAAATCACCTATGTTTGGCATGGAAACAAATGCCGATGGCGTTGGGGCCGCAGTGGCTGCCGATAGTCGGGTTGACGGGGGTGATGATGACGTTCAGGTCGTCGCCAAACTTCTCTTTCAGTTGGCGTTCGGCCTCAGCGGCGATGTCGAGGGCGTCTGAGTGGCCGATGACCACGCGGTGGGTCTTCACTTCTTCACCCAATTCTTCAACATATTTCACCAAGCGGGCAATGGCTTTGGCGCGACCCGTTTCCTTGCCGATGCTAACCATCTTTCCTTCGTTGTCCAAATAGATAATCGGGCGGATGCCGATGAAGCCGCCCATGGTAGCTGCCAAGCCGCTCACGCGACCGCTGCGACGGAAGAACTTCAGGTCGTCGGCGAAGAAATACATCGGGAACTTCGGCACTTCCACTTTGGCCCATTCCACGATTTCCTCGGCGGTCTTGCCTACCTTGTACATCTCAGCGCATTCAAGCACCACATTATATGACAAAGCTGTAATACCCAAAGTGTCGATTTCATAGAACTTGCGCTCAGGGTATTTTTGCTTCAGTTTCTCCAAAGCCTGTCTCATAATGGTGAAGGTGTTGGAGGTGCCCGACGAGAAATGCACGTAGAGGATGTCGTTGCCAGCGGCAAACTCAGGCTCGAAGTATTGGATGTAAGCCTCTTCACCCATGGCACTGGTGGTCGGCATGGTGCCAGCGCGGAGCATGTCGTAGAACTTGTGGAAGTCGAATTCGTCGAAGTCGATATAGGGGTAAATCACTTGTTCACCCACGGTATAAGGCATACTGATGAGTTTGATGCCATAGGCGGCACACTCCTTGGGAGTGATGTCGCAATCGGTGTCGCTAAAAAAAGTCAGCATTTTGTGTTTTTTTTTATTGGACTATGACCAGTGACTATGACTATGACAGCTTTCACTTACGTTGGAGCGGTCATAGTCATTGTCACAAGTCATTGTCGAAAATTCATTCATATACAAACAATTATATAATCGTAAACCGGCTGTGCGCCGTTGTTCAACATAATTTCAAGGTTCTTGTATCGGGTTTGCAGGTCGGCTACGAGGCGTTCCGCTTCTTCTGTAGGGACGTCCTCGCCAAAAAAGATTAGCATCACATCGCGAGAAGCTGCACCAAGACGTTCAGTGAGGGCTTGGACTGCCGTTTCGCGGTCGGGGCTGTCGGAAAGGATTTGCTTGCCGCAGTAGCCCACATAATCACCCGTATGGACGCTCACTTGCTCGCCTTCGGCATCGCGGATGGCAGTGGAGACCATGCCTGTCACTACAGATTGCATTGTTTCCGTGACGCTCGCGATGACCTCGTCAACGTTGGGATTGTCGCGGTCGATGGAGCCGATGCCATAGTAGCCTTCACCAATGGTGGTCGACGGAATTACATGGATGTCAGCGTCTTTATAGAGTTCGGCAGCCTGGTCGGCGGCCATCTTGATGTTCTTGTTGTTGGGGAACACGAGGATGTGTTGCGCATTGATTCTCGCAAAGGCATCCAGGAAGTCTTGTGTCGACGGATTCATGGTCTGACCGCCAGCAATCACTTCATCAGCGCCAATCTCATGGAAGGCCTGGATGAGCCCGTCGCCTGAGGCTACGGTCACGATGCCGTAAGGATTAGGCGGCAGCTTGAACGAGGCATTGTTTTGGTTGGTTGATTGGTGGTGTTGCAGTGCCATGTTTTCGATCTTGATGGTCAGGAACTCTCCGTATTTCTGCATTTCATTGAGGATTACTCCAGGTGTGAAGGTATGGACATGCACTTTCACGATGGTGCCTTCGCGGAAAGCCACCACCGATTCGCCTACTTTATTTAGATAGTCAAAGATCACGCTCTCATCAAAGGTGTCCAAATTGACTTTGGAACGCATCAAACGGAGCAGGAATTCGGTGCAATAGCCAAACTCCAAAGTGCTGTTTTCGGTGAATTTGTCGAGTTCTACTGTAGGTGTAGCGGTCGAAGTAGGCGCGATTTCCTCATCCGAAATGATGCCATTCAAAGCATCGTTCATGCCATGGAAAATGCTTACTAGTCCAGCGCCGCCACTGTCGACCACGCCTGCGTCTTTCAACACTTGGAGCAGTTCGGGCGTATGGTCAAGGGAGACTTGCATGGCCTCCAATAAAGTCTCAAAATAGTGGTTCAAGTCGGCACTGCTATCTGCGCCTGCCATGCCTTCGCGCAGTACGGTGATGATGGTGCCTTCCACGGGAACGGGAACAGATTTATAAGCCTCTTCCACAGCGGATTGCATGGCTTTGGCGAAGGCCTTTGTGTCGGCTTCGATGATGCCTTGCAGCCCTTTGGCGAGGCCTGCAAAAATGCGTGAGAGTATAACGCCGGAGTTGCCTCTTGCGCCGAGCAGCATACCCGAAGAAGCGGCTGAGGCTATTTCGGAAAGGGTACCAAGTTGGTCGTTCAAGGCAGTACACCCCGCCTTGAGGGTCATCAGCATGTTGTCGCCCGTGTCGCCGTCGGGGATAGGGAAGACGTTGAGGTCGTTGATGACCTTTTTGTCCCTGCCCAGTTGCACCGCGCCCTGGCGCAGCATTGCGGCGAAAGTCAGGCTATCGAGTTCAGTGGTTTTCTGCATGCGAATGTTTTTCAAAAAGTCTGCAAAAATACGGATTTTTTTGAAACGTATTTAAGTGGCATTCTTGTCATTTTAGACATGAATGTGTCGTTCGATTCATAGCGCACCCGCCATATATATATCGGCACTAATATAGTGTTGCCATCTTTGCGAAGGTCTTTGGTATAAACAAGGTAGCGGTTGCCCGCTCGTGACGAGAACTTCGTGCAAAATTCGTCAAGCGAGCGATGTGTGCTGTAGCCTTCTGACTTCACTTCGATAGGGCATATTTTCGTCTTGTCTGACAACAGGAAATCAATCATACTCATTTTTTGCAAATTGGCGTACAAGAGTTGATTTGCCTACACGTCTCGCACCCTCAATTAGGAGAGCCGTTTCTCCATGTGATTCTTGTTTCCATTGCAACATTTTTTGATATGCTTTGCGCTTGAAAATATGCTCAATCATATTTATGATTTTTAAATTTCTGCAAAAAGACTGTAAATCTTTGAATTATGCAAGAAAAATCAAAAAAATGTTCCCTGAGCGCAATTTTCAATGGACACTTCATACCAGCCATAAAAAGGATGACCCGAAAAAGGATTTTGGTGGATTTTTATAAGATTTAACTACGTTGAAATCGAAGATTCGGCGGAGCCAATGCAAAGCGTTTGTTTCTTAAAATCCATCCACTTCATCCATTTCCAACAAGAATTATCCATTTTGGATATAATATTTGTATCCTATTTGGATAATTAAAATATTGATTATCAAATAATTAATTTAATTGTATAGAAAATTGTCGTATTTTTGCAACGGATAAACAACACAAAACACAATGATGAATTAAGGTATGAATACAGACAAACTTTCTGGGATTGTGGTCTATACAATTCATGATGATATTTTGAGAAACAAATTTCGTGAAGCTCTTATTGATATAAATGCAGAGTATTTGGATGATTCCACATATGGAGTACCTATACAAGGAATGCTTCGAAATGATACTATAGAAAAGTTGAAATGCGTTTGTGGAAAAGCAGAGAAAGACACTGACGGGATTTTTGGTAAAGATGATTTTGTAACTCTTTATTGGCCCACTTATAAAAAAGAGTCTGGAGAAGAACGTTACATCAAGCAAACGAGAATCATCTAAAACATAACCAAAGCAATATGGCAGCCGCAGACATCATAGAATTATTGATATTGATAGTAGCTCTTTCGGCATTCATTCTGTCAATTGTTGAATTGCGAAATTACAAACAAAAGGAAAGTAATAATCTTATGTCACAATTGAATGAACGCTACTTGGCCAACGATGACATGCAAACGGTGGTCAGGTATCTTCGAGAGATTGAGCCTGACAACAAAGCTCCGTCAGCTTACCAAGTAGAGGTGTTTCTCCGTTTTTTTGAAGAACTGAATGTATACTTGCGCCACGACAATTTGAATTCTAAAGATGTGGAGATATTCTTCAATTATTATCTTGACAGGCTGTATCATACGGAGCGTGGGAAGATATTGCTCGATAAAATAGAACGCCAAGACAAAACCCTTGATTATCTCAATGGTTATAAAGACAAAATCGGATTCGTAGAATAATTATATCAAAAATGAAATAAAATGAGAACAAGAAACCTACAATTAAAAAGAGCAATATTATTTGTTCTGATGCTGACCTTGGTCGGAATGACAAACGCTTTTGCACAAGAGTTTACTGTTGGAAAACTGAAATACTCTATCATTGATGGAAAAAGCGTGTCAGTAACCGGTCATGTTGATGGCGAAAATGCCAAAGGGATACTAGTAATTCCTGGTTCTGTAAACTATAATGCTCACTCCTATTCCGTATGTTCAATTGGATTCCAGGCTTTTATAGACTGTATTGGATTAACTTCTGTCACCATACCTAATACAATTACTTCCATAGGCTATTATGCGTTTACAAGGTGCGAAGGATTAACCTCTGTTGTTATTCCAAATTCTGTGACAGAGATAAGAGGCGAAGCCTTCGCTTATTGTTATGGCATAACAGGCAGCTTAATTATACCCAGTTCTGTGAGTTTTATTGATCCTAATGCTTTTTGGGGATGCGGTGGATTTGAGCAAATCATAGTGGAATCTGGCAATAAGAATTACGATTCAAGAGACAATTGCAACGCCATCATAGAGACAAGCACCAACAAGTTGATCTTGGGCTGCAAAAACACAGTCATTCCTAACAGCGTGACAGAAATAAACCCCTATGCTTTTTATGGTTGTGCACAGTTGACCTCTGTGAACATTCCCAACTCCGTCACTTCAATTGGTTCAGGCGCATTTAAGGGTTGCATAAACTTGATTTCAATTAACATTCCTTCTTCTGTAGTATCTTTGGGTAGTGATATAACTGATGGTAACCCTTTTTATAATACAGGCTGGTACAATCGGCAGCCAGATGGGATTATATACCTTGACAACTGTTGCCTGGGATGGAAAGGAAAAGAACCTATAGGTGAATTAAAAATCAAGAACGGGACGAGACTTATAGCAGCTTGCGCTTTTTTGGGTTGTAAAGAATTAACCTCAGTATTCATCCCTAGTTCTATGCGTTTCATAGGAATAGGAGCCTTTTTCTATTGCAATAAACTAGCTTCTGCATTTATTGAAAGTCCTTATTTGCGGGATTTGTCATATGATAAATGTTTTGGCAATTTTCAACAAAAAACCAATATAATATACAAATAATTAATTATTTGATAATTGTATGATTAGCAATTATAACACCCAACAACAAAAAATGAAAAACACACTGAAGACATTGTTGCTGCTATTTAGTGCAGCCATTACAATTTTCATGGCGTTATTGTCGTGCGATTCATACGAGCATAAAATGGCTCGATTTGAAAAAGTAGCCGACGAATTTAAGGCTACATTGGGGCCAAATAACCGAATTATAGCAGAACAAATAGACTCTGTAGCTCAAAAGGTGTTTTATACCGTAGTTTTAGACTCTATTACATACCCCAAAGGCATTATGGTGCATGATTATGCAACTGGTGAAACGAAAATGATCTTGCCTGATTCACATCGTGTTGAAGATTACGAAGATCAATGCATATGGAAAATAGAAACCAAGGTGGTAAAAGATAGGTTGTTTTTAAAAACGGTTTCATCATGTATGGAACACATAGAATCAACTGGGATTTTTTATATCAATGTTCGGGACAACACCTTACATTACATTGAATCATGTGGTGGGGCCGAATTTCTCGAAAATGGTGATATTGTTATAAACAAGGTTTACTATCTAGGTGAAGAAGATGGATGGAGAAAAACCAAGGAAGAGCAATACACTCTTTCAACATCATTAAGCGATGAAGCCTATGCAGATAATCGCTGGGAACAAAAAAGAAAAGAAGAGCGTTTGGCGGAAGAATGGAGGACGCGTGATATAGAAAGAGTGATAAAATTTGATTATACCGTCCAGCAGCACAAACCTGTTATTGATCATATTTCTACGATTAGAGCAGTCGGTGTTGATTCGAGGTTTGTAGAATCATATGTGATAACGGTTCCTAAAAACAAAGTATGGGTTTTTAAACGTTTTTCTTATTCTGGCTACTATCGTCCTCCAGAATTACACTATTATGTTCCAAATGGCTATGGTAACAATCTAGTTAATAATGCAGAAGTTTTTTATCCAGGACAATATGTGTTCTATGTTTTTGACTACTCCAATCATCTGTCAGGACATAGGACTGCAACTGTCAAGTTTTCAGAGGAAATGTATTAAAACCACTATTGAATGGTTGGGAAAAGAAACAATTATTTCAAACAAAAAAAACGGAGGAAGCCGAAAAACCTGAAAAGAGTAGGCATAAATATAGTTTTACACAAATGTCTCAAGAAGAATTAACCTATTATCGGGCACAAGTTGTTGACAGGCTGAAAAGCATTCAAGAACTTCTGAAAAACAACAATGAACAATACAATCCAAGTTTGGTAAGGAACATTATCGAAACGATCAGAATGGCATATTCGTGTTTGCTTCCTTTGAAAAATGAGCATAAAGAAGATGACGAAAGAGTGCATTTTCTGGTTGAGGAAATGGATTACTATCTCAAACAACTATAAAATGATTTTGCGTTAATTTGTAATGCATAACGAGAATGTGCCAAAGGGAATTTGTTTTGGCACACCTTAATGATATTGATAACTGAACTTGAATAATCTTATAAAAAACAAAACTAAACTGTAACAATTTGAATAATGAACGAACAAATTGAAAGAAAAGGCAACAATGTAGAACCTACTCCAAGGCCTATGCCTCAGCCAAAACCGGAAAAGCCAATCATTAATCCTAATCCTCCCAAGCCCGATAAAAAGTTATTAGGAGATTAGTTTGTGACTTTACCTTCCTGTCAGAAACCAGCGAAGTCCCGAAAAAAAGCTTGATTTCGCTGGTTTTTGGCTCAAAGTGTAATCAAGCTTCCCCCATCCGCTCTTTCATATCCGCCGCCAATTCCGCAGAATAATACCGGAAGAAATTGAAGTGCATGGCCTTTGAGATTTTCAGGATGAGGTTGCTGTCAAGAGAAGACTTGTTGAAGATTTTATAGACATGGTTGCGGGTGCAATGGATTTCGCGTGCGAGCCAGCTTGCACTGCGCTGGTCTTTGCGCAGCTGTTCGCGGATAAGATGTCCAATGTGGATAATGCTTTCTTCAGTTTCCATCGCCTTGCATCTTTGCTTGGGCTTCGGCTTTTTTCCACTTTGGCAATGAAAAAGCGTGAAGCTATCATCACTTTATGTCCATGGTAGGCTCTGGAATGCCTGTCGTATCACAAGTAATAAAGATTCACGCTAAACACGTGAACCTTTGCTTGCTTATTCCCATACGACAAATTTTCCAGATTTACCATGGAAGGAATAAGAGCAAAAGCTCAAATTGTAATATCTATGTTGTTGCTATACTTTCTTTCCTTTGTTCTTTGTTTTGAAATTCGGGGTCAAAGGTAGGGAAAAATTCGTTGAAGTGATTGAAGAATGGAAAAAAATGTATGGGTCGATTTGTTTTATACCTACAGGTTTCTTATCCACAAGCCAGGCAGAAAGAAACGTTGTGGTGGTGTGATTTGGCACCATTTTCCCGCCAGAAACCAGCAAAATGTCGAAAAAAAGACAGATTTCGCTGATTTCTGAAGGAAAAATCTCAAAAAAAGGCGACCCAAGAAAAATCAGCACAGCGGCTTTTCACGAAAACATGAAGGTGGAAAAAGAGGAAGAATAGCTCATTTCTTCAGAGCCTTCTTCATCACACTCTTCTTGTACCAAGGCCACTTCATCAACTGCCAGAAGGCAAAGGGCTGAAGTGCGTAGGAAATCATTATCGTTGAAGCCATTCCGATGAGGGTGCTGAGACCGATGGATCGGATGGCAGGATGCACAGCAAACAACAGCGAGGTCACCACAATGACCAAGATGATCGCTGAGAAGAAGATAGCCACCTTGTGCCAGGTCAGCACATCGCTGTCGCCCGTCCTTGCTTGTTTGAGCAGACCTTCAGTGATGAAGATACTATAGTCGACGCCCACACCGAAGATGAAGGTGGAGATAATGATGTTGATGAGGTTGAACTCCAAGCCGATGATGGCCATGTAGCCCTGAACCATGAACCAGCTGAGCACCATTGGGAGGAACGACAACAAAGCGGTGATGATGTTGCGGAACGAGACCAACAGAATCAACAGCACGAACAATGAGGAAATCCACACTGCGATGTTGAAGTCGTCATTGATGACCTCCACCATGCTCTTGCAGTAGTAGAAAGGCTCCAGAACAAAGGTCTTCGGGTTGGCGACCAACGCGTCGGTGACGATGTCCTTTTCGTCAAAGAGCATGGAAACATCGGTGAAGACCATGTACTGGTTGTCAGCGTTGCATTCGATGAAGTTGCCGAGCAAATTGTCAGGCACCACGCCGCTTTCCATCAGTGAGGCAGGTTCGTAATCTGCATTCAGCAATTCCTTGAAATCGTAAAACATCATCGGGTCGAGGCCGAAGTTATGTGCGCCTTTGTCGACTTGTGCAATGGCATAAGCCTTCCTTTCCTCAGTCCAGAAGTTGTTCCAAGCGGCAATGCGTTGTTCCTGGTCGGATTGGGTCACAAACAGTTTGGGAATGAAGCCTGTGTAGCTGTGAACGAGGCCTTTCTGAGAAAGGGTGTCAAGAGTGCGCATCAAAGACTTGTCGGCTTCCAAAGCCTCGTCGATGTCGGTGGAGACGGTGGCAAAATACAAGTGGAAGAAACCGTCGTTGTTCTTTTCGTTGTAAAGACCTTCTGCAGCCACTTCATCAGGTGAGTTGTAGTCGAGGTTGCGAAGGTCGCTGTCGAATTTCACCTTGGGTGAGAAAAGGATGCCTATTACCACGATGACCGTTATCAGCACCAAAAACCATTTCTTTTTGTCGAAAGGCAAGTTGTTGATGCGCGAAATGCGGCGGAAGGTCTTGCCATGGCTGTCGGCCTTGATGGAGGGCAGAAAATGCGGCAAAAAGATAAGGGCGAACAGCGTGCTGCCCAACAGGGCGAAGGAAGCAAACAAGCCGAAGTCACGGAGCAGGTCGCTGTCGGTGAAGAGCAGGCTACAGAAAGCACCCACTGTGGTGATGCAGCCCAAAAACACGGGTGTGGACTCGTCCCTCAGCAGTTTTTCAGGGTCGCCGACAAAGAAATGGTGGATGAGCACATGGAGGGTGTAGCTGATGGCGACACCTAACACAATGGCGCCTAATCCCAAGGCCATGAGCGACATGCCTCCTTTGATCCAATAGATGCATGCCAAAGAGAAAGCGGTGCCGTAAAATATGGGTAACAGGAGCTTCCAGATGAATGGAAAGCTTCTGAAACACAAGCCGATAAGCAGTAGAATCAGAACCAACGAAATGCCTACAGTAATCACAAGATCGGTGCGAATACGGCCTGCATTCGACACACTTCCGATGGGGTCGCCGTGGGTGTAAACCTTAACGTCGGGATGTGTGGCCTCAAACTCTTTTCTTGCGTGTGAAAGCATACGGGAGAACTGGGTGGAGGCTTTCGAGTCCAACGAACGGAAGGCAGGAGCAAGGAAGGCCATAGCCGCAGTACTGTCGGGGCAGAAGAGCTGTCCATCGATGATGTTGAAGTTGCCGACGGCACTTTGCAGTACATCGCCGAGCACCACATTGCGCAAGTTGAGCGGGTCGTACATAATGGCTTGCGTGAGGTCGCCCGTCTCATCTTCCATCATCTGTTCGTAGTTGACCCACATCTGTTTCTCGATGGCTTCGGGCTCAAGTGCTTTCTCAAAGTCGTGATATGCCGAGGTGTCGATAAACGAAGGAATATGCTCCAACACGAAATCCAAGGCATTGATGGCCACCTCTGGCTCAAGTTTGTATAACACATTGGAGATGAAATGGTTCGATGAGTCTTTTTCATAGAGCAACTCGATGAATTCATCGGCCCTCTCGGCAAGGATGTCGGTGGATAGCGGCTCGTCGGCAGAGGTCACCTGAATGTAAATCTTGTCCTTGAGTTGGATGGAACTGAAAGCCAATTGGCTCTCAACACTTGAAGAGGGTAGGAGCCTTGTGATGTCTTCCTCAAAGTGGAGCTTCAGTCCGTAAACGATGAAAACCACGGCTGAGATACCCATAATGAGGTACATCAGCATTTTGTGGCCTTTGAAAAAGTTGTATATGGGAACAAATATCTTGTGCATGGTAAATTATTATTCTTAAAGTCTTTCTTTCAATGAATTGTAAAACTCGGGGAGACGTTTGGAGATGGCTACGGGACGGCCGTTTTCGATGAAGCAATGTGAACTGTGCCCAAGGCATACAATCTTGCCTTCCACCCGCATCGTGTAGGTGAAGTCAAATTTCATTTCACTCATCTTGCTGATATTCACTTCAATATCGATAATGTCCTTAAAGGTGGTCGGATGTTTGTATTCGCATGAAATCGAGATGACTGGGGAGAAAACATTTTCCGCCTCAATCTTCTCGAAGCCGAAACCTAATTGGTCGAGCCAGTCAACGCGCGCCTCTTCCATGAAACGGATGTAATTGGAATGGTGCGTTACACCCATGCGGTCGCATTCGTAGTATTTTACTTCGTGTTTATAAACGTTCATTAAAAAAACATTGAGAAAAAGAAGCTGCAAAATTAGTGAAAAAACATGAATCCTTTGGCGTTTACCTTTGGATTTTGTAATTTTGCAAGCATTATGAGGACTAAAAAGGTAATTCTTATTACTGGTGCCAGCAGTGGCATTGGTTTTGACGCGGCTCAAACCTTAGCTCGACAAGGGCATCGTGTGTATGCAGCCGCCCGCAGGATGGAGTTGATGGAACCTTTGAAGGTTGATGGCGTGCAGGTTATTAGGATGGATGTCACCGATGAGGATTCGATGCGGCAAGGCGTTGAGGCCGTTGTCCAAGCGGAAGGACGTATTGATGTTTTGGTCAACAACGCGGGCTACGGTTTTTTCGGTGCCATCGAGACGGTTCCTCTGGCCGAGGCGCGTCGGCAGTTGGAGGTGAATGTGTTCGGCTTGGCGCGTCTGACCCAGTTGGTGCTGCCTTATATGCGCAAACAGAAAAGCGGCCGCATCATCAACACCTCGTCCATCGCTGGCAAGATGACGTTTTATATGGGCGGCTGGTACAATGTAACCAAGTATTCCGTGGAAGCTTTTAGCGATGCCTTGCGTATGGAGACGAAACCCTTTGGTATCGATGTGGTGATGATTGAGCCAGGTGCCATCAAAACCGACTGGGGACTTATCGCGGCGAAACACCTGAAGGAATCGTCGGCGGGTACAGCTTACGAAGAAGTTGGCACACAATGGGCCAAAAACATGGATTGGTTCTATAAGACCAATTTCCTGACGAAGCCATCCGTCATTACTAAGGCTATCAGTCGCGCTGTCAACAGCCGTCACCCCAAAGCACGTTATTCCCGCGGACGTTTTTCGATTACCGGCAGAATTGTGCATGCTCTTTTACCAGCCCGTTGGTGGGATGCCATAATGCGGCAAGGAGGGAAGATAAAGGCAGCATGATGTGATACGAGTGACGATGTGTTATGAGCACTACTACAAGAGCTATTCTAACAAAATATTGGGGCTATCCTAGTTTTCGCCCGCTTCAGGAAGATATTGTCGACTCGGTGATGGCGGGGAAGGACACTTTGGCTTTGTTGCCTACGGGTGGTGGCAAGAGCATCTGTTTTCAGGTGCCAGCCATGGCGATGGAGGGCGTTTGTCTTGTCATCACACCCCTTATTGCGCTTATGAAAGACCAGGTGGCGCATCTTGTTGAGAAAGGCATGGCGGCGGCAGCCATCTATTCGGGGATGCACCCCGACGAGCAGGAACTGGCATATAATCAGGCGGCTTACGGTCGGCTGAAGTTTCTTTATGTTTCGCCCGAACGTCTCCAAACCCAAGCGTTTATTGAAGCTGTAAAGCTGATGAAAGTCTGCCTGTTGGCTGTCGACGAGTCGCATTGTATCTCACAATGGGGCTACGACTTCCGTCCGCCTTACCTGAAAATTGCGGAGATCAGGCCTTATATGCCTAAGACTCCCGTCCTGGCATTGACCGCGACGGCGACGGCTAAAGTGGTGGATGACATTCAATTTCGACTTGGATTTAAGGAGAAGAACGTCTTTCAAAGCAGCTTCGAACGCAAAAATGTGACCTACAATGTGTATCACGAAGCCGACAAATACGGCGTGTTGCGGCGCAAGTTGGAGGCCATGGCCGAAGGGAGTGCCATCGTGTATGTGCGCAACCGCAAACGCACGCAAGTCATCGCCGACTGGCTCAACTCGGTAGGTATCCCTGCGACTTTTTATCATGCCGGACTGGATGCCAAGACGCGTGACGACCGTCAGGACCTCTGGATGAAAGGTAAGGTCAAAGTCATTGCGGCGACCAATGCTTTCGGCATGGGTATCGACAAGCCTGATGTTCGTCTAGTCATCCACATGGATTTGCCTGACAGCATCGAGGCCTATTTCCAGGAGGCTGGCCGGGCCGGACGTGACCTGAAACCTGCCGAGGCTTTTCTGCTCGTTTCGCCTGCCGACATTAGGAAGTTGCAGGATGATTTGGCACAGTCGTTCCCGGAATTGGAACGGATCAAGTTGATTTATAATGCTTTGGGTAACTATTTCAATATTCCAGTCGGGGCTGGAGAGAATGTCTCGTATCCCCTAATAATCACTGATTTTGCCAATCGCTACGGTTTCTCGGTTTTGGAAGTGTTCCATACGCTGAAAATCCTCGAAAAGGAAGGTTTTCTCATGCTCTCCGACAGCTTTGACGAGCCTTCCAACGTGATGATCAAGGCCTCGCGCGACGAGCTCTATGGTTTTCAAGTCAATAATCCCCAATATGGTGAATTGATTAAGTGCATGTTGCGAAGTTTGCCAGGGGTGCTCACTGATTTTGTGAAAATCAATGAAGAGGTCTTGGCGAAAAAGACGGGTCTGACTGCTGAAAAGGTGCAGGAACAATTGAAGAAATTGGAAGCATATCATTTCCTTTCCTATGCGCCGCGCAATGATAAGCCTCAAGTGCTTTTGCTTTCGGAATTTGTTGACACCAAGCATTTTAATCTTTCCAAGGAGAACTATCATGACCGTAAAAGGGAGGCTGAGGCACGTGTGAAAGCGGTAGTCGAGTTCGTGAACAACGACGAGGAATGCCGTAGTGTGCAGCTGTTGCGTTATTTCAATGAGAAAACCTCGAAGCGTTGTGGTCGTTGTGATGTTTGCAGGAAAAACGATAGTTGCTCTGTTGTTGCCTATAACTCAATTGAGGAGAAACTGAAGAGTTTGGTGAGTGAGGATGCGGTGCCTATCAAATCGGTGCTCTCAAGTTGTAATGAGTATGAGGAGGGTGAGGTGCTGGAAGCCATTCGTTTCCTTGCCGACAATGGTGTGTTGCAGCTAGAGGCTGGTGGTTCCGTACGACAAAGAGGGCATAAAAAAAGCCGTCATTAAGACGGCCTTCGTAGTTTTTTCGAATTCTCTTATTTCAGAATGTTCAGGGCTGGCTTGAACTTCACGACTTTCTTTGCCGGAATCTTGATGTCCTTACCCGTTCTTGGGTTGCGACCTTGTCTGGCGTCGCGTTTGGTAACAAGCATGGTACCAAAACCAACGAGGGCGACTTTACCATCTTTCTTAAGTTCTTCTTTGATGGCGTCAACAACAGCGTCAACAGCCTTTCTTGCATCGACTTTAGTCATGTCGGCCTTTTCGGCTACAGCATTGATTAATTCTACTTTATTCATAGTTAGATTTAATTAGTGGTTAAACTTTTACCCGACAAAAGTAGTTTATTTTTCTAATATGCAAGCGTTTTTGAGAAAAAATGTACAATTTTTGTCAAAAAAAAGGTAAATTTTTTCAAAAAGTGACTATTTTCCTCATTTAAAAGCGGTTTTCCATACGCCATTCAGCTGTGTGCCACGTAAAAAATCGTCAATCGGCATGGATTTTTTGCCGGATTGTTGGATGTTGGTCAGGCAGATGTAACCATCGGAAAGGGCGATTTTGAGGTGTTTCTTGTTGTCGGTGACAACGCTCCCTATAGGAAGTCTGTGCTGACAGCGTTCGATTTCGGAAGAGAAGACCTTCAAATCGATAGCTTCTCCGTTTTCGGAAACGAGCTGGGTATGGGCGGCGGGATAGGGCGACAGGCCTCGAATATGGTTATAGACGGTTTGGCAGTCTTGGCTCCAGTCGATGTTGCAGAATTCCTTGGTGATTTTCGGTGCGGGTTTCAAGACTTGGCCCTCAGTGAGCTCATCTTGGGCCAGTGCACTGACTTGTCCGCTTTCAATCTTTTTGATAGTCTCTACAACGACTTTGTTGCCCAACAGCATCAGCTCGTCGTGGAGCTCGCCAGCGTTCTCATCGGGGCGGATGCTGACTTTCTCGCGCATGATGACAGCACCTTTGTCGATTTCCTCGTTTAGGAAGAAGGTGGTGAGGCCGGTTTCCGCCTCTCCGTTGATGATGGCGAAGTTGATAGGGGCTGCACCTCGGTATTGGGGTAGGAGTGAGGCATGGAGGTTGAAGGTGCCGAGCGCAGGCATCTGCCACACCAGGGCAGGCAACATCCTGAAAGCCACCACGATGAAGAGGTTGGCTTGGTAGGAAGCCAGTTGTTCCAAGAAGTCGGGATCTTTCAGCTTCTCGGGCTGGAGCAGGGGCAGGTTGTGCTCCATGGCGGTCATCTTCACGTCGGAATACTGAATCTTGCGTCCACGTCCGGCAGGTTTGTCGGGCATGGTGACGACGACGGCAACTTCATAGCCGGCACCGATGATGGCCTCCAATTGCGAAGCGGCGAACTCTGGCGTACCGAAATAGGCAATTCTTATCTTTTCCATGTACTCGTAAGGACAAAAAAACTGGCCCTGTTACAGGCCAGTCCAAAAATGTAAAACTCTAAAACATTATAAAAAAAGTTATTTCATCTTCTGTTCAAGATAGGCAATGTTCTTGCTGATTTCGAAGGCCTCGTTGCTCATAGGATAATCCTTCTTCAAAGTTTGGTAGGTTTCCAAAGCCTTGGCGTAGTTGCCCATGATCTCGTAGGTCATGCCCAACTTGACGAGGTGCATCGGTGAAGAGAAGTCATTGGCGTTCTTCTTGGCGGCCTTCTCGTAGTAACTCACAGCTTCCTGTTGGTTGCCGAGCTCGAGGTAGCAGTCGCCGATAAGACCCAAGGCCAAAGGAGCCAACACCTTGTCGTCGTTGGTGTATTTCTTGAGGTATTCGATGGCGTTGTTGTAGTCGCCTTGCTTCAGGTAGCAGAGACCTGCGTAGTAGGCGGCGAGCTTGCCAGCCTTGGTGGAACCATAATCTTTGACGATATCGATGAAACCGATCTTCTCGCCGTCGCCGTTCAAAGCGGTGGCATAATCTTCATTCTCCATGTAGTATGAGGCGAAGTCAACAGCTTGGGTGGCTTTCTGCTCGAAGCTGATTTCCTGGGGATAGCTCAGGTTCATGGCTTTCTCGTTGCGTTTCTTGTTGTAGTTGGTGATGCCATAGATGGCGAAGGCCGCTACCAACAAGGCAATGAGGATAATCCACAGGGTCTTCTGGTTGTTTTCAATCCAAAGTTCGGTCTTACTTAAAGCTTCTTCGACGTTTTCAAGTCTCTCGTCTCCTTGTTTTGTGTTTTGTTTTGCCATAGCGATTCAAAATTTTGCGTGCAAAAGTACGCTTTTTCGTCATACCCTCGTTCATTTTTTTGTAATTTTTTCTTTTTTCGTATTTTTGCACCCCTTTTTAATAATAAAAAGCACATGAAGAAACCCATTGTGTATGACGGAAGAGAATTGCAGTACGTTGAACCTCAACTGAATGCAGCCCGTGACGCGGCCATGCTTGAGTTCCTGACCCAGTTTATCACCGATGAGCGCAAGCAGCGTTTCGAGGAGGTGCTCGACTTCCGCACACGGCATATCACAGTAGTTTTGGAGGATATTTTTCAGCCTCATAATGCGAGTGCCGTTTTGCGCAGTTGTGAGTTGCGCGGTATCCAGGATGTGCATATCGTGGAGAACAACAACCGTTACGATGTGAATCCCGATGTGGTGTTGGGCAGCACGAAATGGCTCAATATATATTATTATGAGCAAGGTGAGTTCAATACGCCTGCGGCCTATCAGCAGCTGCACGAGAAGGGTTACAAGATTGTGGCCACTTGTCCGCACCGCGATGATTTCACGCCTGATACCTTACCGCTCGACCAGCCCATCGCCTTGGTCTTCGGCACGGAGAAACTGGGCCTTTCGGATTATGCTGTGGAAAACGCCGACATGCATGTCCGCATCCCGATGTACGGCTTCACGGAGAGTTACAACATCAGTGTGTCGGCGGCCTTGTTGATGTACACCCTTACCAACCGCCTGCATGCCTCCTCCGACATCAATTGGCACCTCACGGAAGAGGAGCGCAACGCCTTGCGCCTTGTTTGGACCCGACGTTCACTGAGCCGGATTAGGCAATACGACAGGAAGTTCCTGGAATTGCATCCGGAGTTCAAATAGTTGGATACGCATTGCCCAGGTGAGTACGGAGCAAGGTTACTGAATGGCTAATTCTTTATGATTCTTTTTGAGATGGATTTTTCAAATTGGGTGACTGAAGGCACTGTCGGGCTTAAGAAGATAATTATCTTCCATTTGATAGAGAATATCTTCCTGAAACGGCGGTATGGTAGATTGCTTGGCACAAGCAGACATGGCCAACAACAACGCGAAAATTAAATGCCTTCTTTTCATGCCTGCAAAATTAGGAATTTATTTCAATCATTGTCCTGTATCCAGAAATCAAAGATTTTGAACACGTACTTAAAAAAGGAGGCACCGTGTGGCACCTCCTTATAGTGTTAGGTTTAAGTTTAGGAGATGTTAACCGTTCATTTTTGGGCAATCACCTTCTGCACTTGGCTACCATTCAGCTTTTCCGGCATAGTTTTCCATGTCAGTTCCGTTTTTGTGCGTATTCATAATTTGTAATAGCCGTTCTTTCTCCTTCCTCATTGATACGATATGAACAGGTCACGTAGCCGTCCTCATCATACTCATAGTGCCAGTCAGGACCATAGCTGTACCAGTTTTTCCATAACGGTTCCGTCAAGTTTCTAAAGGCATAGCCGTTTCCGTCTGTAAGAAGGTAGGGCAAGGTGCAGTCGGGATGGAAGTGTTCGGTGAACCCGCTGAAACTGTACTCTAATTCATCAGAAGGAATTCTACGAGCCTCACACACGTTGTCGCCTTCCCACACATAACGGAGGCCAATGTTGTGCTGTTCGTCCACTACGCTAATAAGTTTCCCCGATTGGTCATAGTTGTACTTCTGCGTGGACTGAAAGCCGGTATTGTTGAAGTAATCAATGCTTGAAATCCTTCCTTCCTCGTCGAAATGGCAAGTGTAGTCTGAGAAAAGCGCCAAGGCACTGGAAAGAGGATCATCGGGTTGTGAAAAGACTACTCGCATACTGTCGTTTTCGTAATACTCGAAATCATAGTCAAGTTGCCAAATGGTGTTTTCTTGTGTGGTGATGTGCGTTATTCGAGTGAAATCCTCGTTCCATTCGATAACCCTTATAGGATGGCTCGGGTCTCCCGCGAAATACTCCTTCACGAGATATTTCTTCACCGGCATATCAAAGGTGTTTGTGCCGTTTGCGACATTGTTGTCGTTGGTAGTGTTGGAACCGCTTTGCGCTGTTTCTTCTTGCTTTTGGCAAGCGGTCATGGCCAAGGCCAAAAGGCAAATGATTGATAATACTTATTTCATAGTTTTTAATTTTTAATGGTAATGATAACTATTTTGTTTCGCTTTTAATTAAAAGACGATGCAAAACTAAGATGCTCCAAACGCTACTTCCAAGAAAAACCGTCTCCAATTTCTCAACAAATTTCAATACATTTGCAATAACAAGTTGATTGTTAACAAAATATATTACAAAACAAAAACTAGATGTTTCAAAATATTCTTTCCCCAAAAGCCGTCTCCAATTTCTCAACAAATATCAATAAATTGCAAATAATAATTTGATTATGAGTTTAATAGGATAGGGAACAATGCATAATATGCTCTGATTTCCAATTCCAGCGGATGACAAATCCGCTGGTGCCGAACCTGTGAATTTGTATTATTTTTCCACGCAAATGCCTACTCTTTCACCACCTTGTCCGAATAAATCTTGAGGAGGCGACATGTGCCGCCTCCTCAATGTTTTAGATGTTGAATATGGGTGTTATTCTACCACAAACTTGTTCACCATAGTGCTTCCCTCATGGCTCACGGAGAGGAAATACACGCCACTCTGCAGGTCGCTGACGTTGAGGCGCAAGGCGCTCAAGCCATTCACAACATAATGCTTCACGGTGCGGCCTTGCAGGTCGAGAACCTTCACTTCGGTGCGGCCTTGCAGGTCGGCACTGAGGTTAAGCACGTTTTGCGTCGGGTTGGGGTAGAGGCTGAGCAGGGCTTGTCCGTTCTCGGCCACGTTCTCGGTGCCTGGACGGAAAGTCAAAGTCTCGGAAGGAACGGACTCTTGTCCCGCTTGGTCGACAGTGGTGACATAGATGCTCACTTCCTCTTCGTCATCCACCTCGAAGATCCATTGGGTGCCGAAGACTTCCACGTGTTGGTCAGGATAATCCACGAAATAGAGGTTGAAGTGGTCGAAGTCGTTCATCACGGGCATGTCCCATAAGATGGGCGTGTAGAGACCTTGTGCGTTCACTTCCTCGTCGATACGAAGGTTGGTGGGCGGCTCGGGCACAGCGTTCTCCGCATGGTAGTTCATCACGCCGTAGTAGGTCGGGGCGAAGGTCTCGTTGTTCTCGGCAGGCCATTTGCCGAACATGGTGGCCGTGGCGGCGTCGCGCACAAAGAGGTAGAGACCGCTGCTGCCGTTGTCGGTGTTGATCTTCCAGTCTTCGTCGTTACCCAAAGGCAGGGCGAACTCAATGGTCTCATAGCCTTGGCTCATGTCGCAGCCGATGATTTCCTCAGGCAGGTTCATGACGGTGCCCACTCCGCCGGTCTCGTAGATGGGACGGTAGCGCACGGTGTTGGGGTCGCCGTAGTACATCCAGTAGTTGCCTTCGCTGTTGTCTTCAGCGGGCGGGTAGGTGCCGTCGTTGTTGTCATCGATATAGAAAGCCACGCCGTCGTTGTTGGTCCATTCGTTGTCCATGCGGTTCTCGGAGCAGACATAGAGATAGTTGTCATCCATCTTGAGGTGCAGGGTGACGCTGCCCATATCAACGGGGAGGAGGTAGTTGCTCACGTCCACGCGGAAGGCATCGTCCCATTCGCCTTCGCCCATGATGCCATCGATGGTGGGAGCGGTACCGTCATAGACGTCGATGGTATGGGTGATGTAGGCTGTGGTGGCATAACCGAGGCAGACATTTGAATAAGGTGTCTGCAACTCTTCGTCGAGTTGTGAGGTGACGCAATAGTAGTAATGCTGTGTGGGGATGGCGGTGTGGTCCTCGAAATAGCCTTCATCGGCACCGACGGTGGTCATAGGCTCGCCAAAAGGTGCATTGAGTGCGTTTTTGCGGTAGATGTTGTAACCTATGGCTGCATCATCTTTGGTCCAGGTGAGTTCCACATAGTCGTAGGCGCCTTGCGAGGCATAGAGGTCGCTGATGGGTATGCCGACGGCTTGTAAATCGAATTCGACGTTCGTTGTCAAACCTTGGCTAATGCTGACTTCTTTGGTCTCGGGGAGGTAGCCCGGGATGCTGGCGGTGACGGTATAATTGCCTGCTGGGACGAAGCGGAATGCGAAGTCGCCGTTTTCGTCGGTGGTTTCAAAGTAGTCTTCGAGCTCGTTAATGTTGATGTTGACACCGCTGTTGTTGGCGCTGGCTCCCAAGTTGACGCTACCCTCCAGTGAGCCGATTTCGCCGGAAAAGGTCTCGATGGCGTAGGCGCGGCTGCCGCTGCCCATCTCACGGCAGTGGACGGCCTTTCCAGCTACGATGAAGCGGTCGCCGGTACTGGAGATGTCGATGTGTTCCATCGAGCCAGGGGTGTTGAGTTCGGCGATGGGCACGTTGCTCTGCTTGCGGAAGAGGAAGAAGTCGGGCGCGGAGTGGTTGATGGGGCCCCAAGTGGCAAAGCCGATGATGCAACCGTCGTCGCTTACGGCGGCTTGGGTCACCTCGTCGCCGCAGCCCGTATAGCTCCAGATAGGCTCGTTGGAGTAGTTGTTGAAGAGATAGCAGCAGCCGTCGTAGCCAGAACTGACGAAGTCGAGGGTGCCGATGGCGATGATGCTGCCGTCGTCGGAGATGGCGTTGGCGCAACCCCAGGTGGAGGAGGCGCCGGGACCAGCGATGTTGGCCGTCCACACGCTCTCATAGCGCTCGCCGTTCCAGTGGTAGAGGTAGGCCATGCCACTGAAGTCGGTGTAGGCGAGGTAGTCGCCGTTGGCGCTCAGGGCAGGGTCTTGGCTGGGTGAGTTGTCGTAGTAATAGAGGTCGTTTTGCAGGACGTCGCCCGTCAGCGGGTCGATGACCCAAATCTGCTTGTAGCCTTGCGCGAAGGCGACGACAAGGCGTTTGTCGTCTTTCGAAAGACTGATTCCGACAGGGTTGACGGTGAGGTCGCCGATTATCCACACCGGGTCGCTTTTGTAGGAGCCGAAGTCATAGCATGCGACGGCGTAGTAGTTGTCCTCATAACGGCCGTAGGAAACATAAATCCTCAAGCCATCAGCGGTGAGTTTGAAGTGGGAGACGGGGTAGTCGAAGGTCTCATGGAAGACTTCGTTGCCTTCAATGTCGACGACGTAAAGGTCATAGGCGTCGGAGTAGGCAATGGCGTTGCCTGAGTGGGAAACGGCCGCCCGACCACCTTCCACAATAGGTTTTTCCCATTTCACGTTACCGTTGGCGTCGAAGAGGGTGACGCGTTTCTGGTTGAGGCCGTAATACACGAGGTAGTCGCCGGTGGCTTCGATGTAGAACACGTCTTCGGGTACGGCGCCACTCTCGTATTTCTCCCAAAGGATGTTTGGGTCTTCGGTTATGGCTCTGTCGGCCAATGGGTTACTGATGCCGTATTCAAGGAGCGAGCCCTTGTTGGGCTCAGTCGTGGTTCTTACGGCGCGATGCTGGGCAAAGAGGCTGCCTGCAGCCATCACGGTCAGGATGAGGGTGAATAATAGAGGCTTTTTCATAATGTTGATTGTTTAATTGTTGATTGTTTAATTGTTGATTGTTTAATTGTTGATTGTTTAATTGTTGATTGTTTAATTGTTGATGGAACTGCAATATTACTTATTTTTTTCCGTTATTGCACCAAAAAGGCAAAAATTTGTACTTTTGCCGTGAAAAATTGCTGAAGATGAAAAGGATTCTGATTTTGATACTCGCCATGGCAGTGCTGGTTTTGCCCGCCTGCAAGAAGACGAGGTATTGCAAGTGTACCACCATACAGAATGAGGAAGTCGTGGATTTGGGCGCAGATTATTATACCATCGAGGATGGCTCATCTTGTTCCGACAAGTCGAAGGAAATCGTCGGATGGGGTCAGGTAATCTGCAACGAAGTCTCCGAGGAGGAAGTGACGGGCGAGAAGCCCAGTTGGTGGGAGAATCTGTTCAATAACAACAATCCGAAATAATGGGTTTTGACCAATCCGCTCGGTAAATCGGCATTGAAAGTCTTGCTCGGGCTTGTCTTTGTTGTGTCGGCAGTGTTGAAGCTATTCGACATGGACAAGTTCGAGATTTACATCTACAGTTACCATTTCTTTAGTCTTAACGCCTCCTTCATGGTGGCGCGTTTGGCCATCATCATTGAGTTAGTGCTGGGCATCGGCTTGATTTCCCATTGTCTGCACAAACTGATGTGGTGGGGGAGCATAGCCATGCTTGCGGGCTACTCCTTATTATTAATTTATGCCATGTATCTCGGTCGCACCGACAGCTGCCATTGTTTTGGCGACTTCCTCCAACTCGACCCAAAGCAAAGCCTTGTGAAAAATGGAGTTTTGATGCTGCTTTTCCTGCCGATTTACAGGATGGAAAGCTGGAAGACACCTTTCCGCTGGTTGATATTGTGCATAACGGTGATGGTTTCAACAATTGCGGTTTTCGTCATCTCACCTCCTGACAACCTGACTTCAAATGCTGATCCGGAGCAAAACCTGCAATTAGAGCTTTTCAATGAAATGTTGGATGATGCCCCTTTGGATGCATTGAACCTGCGTGAGGGCAAGCAGGTGGTTTGCTTTTTCTCGACTTCCTGCGACTATTGCCAAATGGCGGCGCACAAACTTTCTTTGATGCAGCAGTTCTATGGTTTCCCGAAAGAAAACATCACCTATCTATTTATGGGTAACGAGGAAAGCATTGCGAAGTTTTACGAGGAATCGGGGTCGGCGCAGTATCGCGATGTGCTCTATCCCGATGTGGCGCGTATGTTGAAAGCCATTAACGGAAACTTCCCCGTCGTTGTGTTATTGGAGGATGGGGAAGTGGTTCATGAATATGGTTTTCGGAATATGAATGAGGCGGAGATTCAGGCGTTTATGGTCATTTAGATGCAGATAGTAAAACTACATCAAAGCCTTGCTATTTATTGAATAAGTTGTATTATTGCAGTCGAATCATAAATAACAATAATATGACAGCCGTTGAATTGAGGACTTCTATCAATGAAGATCTGGACACATTAGGAATTGAAACGCTTGAGTATGTTTCAAAGTATGTGCGTTGATTAGCGCTTCGTGCCCGAAATCGAAAGAAGTTGCTCTCGGCCAAACCTCGCAAAGTGAAGATATCGAGTCGTATTCGTAGTATGTCTGGGCGGTTTTCTGTACCGTCTGACATTGACTACAGACGCAAAATCTTGCATCTCCACAAACGGGATGACCCCAGGCGTGTATGTCCTGCGCCTGATCAATGGCGATGATGTGAAGACACAAAAGATTGTCATCGACAAATAAGGCGCATTTTTCGTTGAGATGTATGAAAAGAAGGTTCAGCTCGCTTTGTCGGGCTGAACCTACTATTTACGATTGATTTGTGTAAGATTTGTTTCCTTTATTCCGGTCTCCTGAACCTGTCGCCCGTCTGCTCAATCACAGCTTTCTTCCATGAATCGGGATAGCCGGGCTGCATGGGTTTGGCAGGGTAGCCGTAGCCGTTGCGCTTGAACTGGCCGTTCTCTTCCTGCTTGATGTTACTGTCCATGTATTTCACCAACAGGTAGTTGTCCAATTCTTTCCAACGGACCACGGTGTTGTGGCCCGCCTTGCCAGAGAAATAGGTCAGGTATTCGATGGCTTTCTTGGGGTCTTGCAGATAAAGGGTGTGGGCTTGCTCGTCCACGTGTTTGACCTGCTCCTGATAGCTGGTTTCCAATTCATGTTGTACGGCTTTGATGTCGTCGATGACGCGGTTGTAGAAGAGATACTTGAAGTGAGCCAATCGGTTGAAGACCCAGAAGGCAGCGTTTTCGCTATAGGTGAGCATGTCGCCGTTGCCGTGGCGGTACTCGATGGGCACCTCGCTGATGGAGCAATAGAAAGGTGTGTAAACTGTTGAATTGGTGTCGTCAACTCCAAACCAGATGATGCCACCGACGGGATTGGGCAGCCACGAACGACTTTGGGCGATGAAGGAGAAACCGGTTTGTACGGTCTCGATGCTGCGTTCGTTGAAATAAGGTTGACCGTTATATTCCCAATAAAGCGGGTTGCAACGGAAAGGCGATTGGAAGTTGCCGGCGCCGATGTCTTGTGTCTTGTCCAGTTCAGTGCCTTGGAAATGGTTGCGTTGGAAAGCCATCATGTCGTCAAGGCTGATTTTGCGGTTGGGTTTGACATAAAGCGGCATGCGGTTGCTTAGGTCCTTGCCAGTGACGTAATCCCAGTATTGGTCCATGTCGTCACACACCTCGTTGAACATGGTCCAAACGCGGAAGTCGCAGATGCGGGCAGCCGAGAAGTCGACGGGGGCGAAGGCCGCACTGAAGTCAAAATCGGTGTCTTTCTTGGCCGTGAAATAACCTTTCCTACGGGCGAATTTGATTATGTCGTGCTTGTAAATGACCTCGACAGCAGGGTTATAAAGTCTTCCCCATTCCTTGTCGGTGATGGAAGTCCTGCCGTTGCGGAGCGGGAAGGTGGTGATGCGGGCCGCGTTAGCGTGACCGCTCACACAGCCGTCAGGGATGCGGATGGCCACCCAAACCGCACCACGGTCGGCATTGATGGTATCGCCTTTCTTGGTAATCACCTCAGTGTAGCCCTTAGGCATGATCTCCATGTACCAAACCTCGTTGGGGTCACTGATGGAAAACGATTCTCCATCGCTGCCGTAGCCGTATTCTTCCACCAAGTCAGCCATGATTTTGATGGCTTCGCGTGCCGACCGGCTGCGTTCGAGGGCGATGAACATCAGGCTGCCGTAGTCGACGATGCCCGTGGGGTCGAGGAGCTCCTCGCGGCCACCAAAGGTTGTTTCGCCCATGGCCACTTGGTTCTCGTTGATATAGCCTACCACCTGATAGGTGTGAGCAGGCTGGGGTACCATGCCTCTTGGACGGTTGGTGCCGCGGTCATAACACATCCTCATGCAACCCTTTGGCCAATCTGCAGCAGGGGTATAATACAGCTCACCATAACGGATATGGGAGTCTGCGCAATAGCTGATAAAACTGGAGCCATCCACAGAGGCACCCTTCGTGATGAGAAAGTTGGTACAGGCGTTTGAAATATTTACCGCTGAAAGTAATGCTAAGATTATCAAGTATTTGAATAACTTCATGGAAGGTTAAAATTAGGGGTGCAAAGGTATGGATAAAAACTACACCATCCAAGCGAAAGACAAAAAATCTACTTTTCGATACCCATTCTTAAATTTTTCTTGCCTTGTATCAGAATTACTCCTATTTTTGTGGCAAATACCAGCACTATGATTAAAATCAACAATCTTGAAAAAACCGACAGTGTCTTCAACCAATACATGGCTGAACTCCGCGACGCCGTCATCCAACAAGACAGAATGCGCTTTCGCCGTAACCTCGAACGCATTGGTCAGATTATGGCCTACGAAATCAGTAAGTCTTTCGAATATGACGATGAAGAGGTGACCACTCCTTTGGGCATCAAACAGATTCGTACGATGCATGAGCAACCTGTCATTGCCACCATCTTGCGTGCAGGCTTGCCGTTCCACAACGGCATGCTCAGCATGTTCGACCAAGCGGACAGCGCTTTTATCGCGGCCTACCGCAAATACGACAAGAACGAGGAAGACTCTGAGATTCGCGTGGAGTATTTCTCTTCGCCCGACATCGAGGATCGTGTTCTTATCGTTTGCGACCCGCTATTGGCCACAGGTGAGTCCATCGTGAAGACCCTGAATGGCTTGATGGAGGATATGATGCCGAAGGAGATTTTTATTGCAGTGGCTGTGGCTTCGCAAGATGGTCTTGACTATGTGGAGCGCACCATGTCGCGCCTGCCTGTCACCATCTGGGTGGGCAGCATTGATGAGGAACTGACGGCGCGTGCCTACGTTGTCCCAGGCATTGGTGATGTGGGCGACTTGGCATACGGTGAAAAGCGTTAAACTATAATGCGGCGTTTCGACGGGCTCAACGACCGCCAGGGTCCCTGAGCCTGTCGAAGGGCCCGATTTAACTGAATAATATGTCAGAAGAAAAGAAAAAACGCGATGGCTTTGGCTCGAAGATAGGCATCATTGCTGCCGCTGCGGGCTCGGCCATCGGATTGGGCAATATCTACCGTTTCCCATGCGAATTGGGCAACAACGGCGGCGCGGCATTCCTATTGGTTTATCTCGCCGTGGTCATCTTCCTCGGCATTCCTGTGATGTTGTCGGAACTAGTCATCGGTCGCCGTTCACAAAGCAACGCCGTCGGGGCCTTCAAGAAACTCGCGCCTAAGTCGGCGTGGTCGATTGTTGGCTATATGGGTGTGTTGTGTGGTTTCATCATCTTCGCTTTCTATTCCACCGTGTCGGGCTGGACGTTGGAGTATATCATCAAGGCAGTGACCAACTCGTTCCAAGGCAAGGACTTGGCTGCCATGGAGCAAGACTTTTCCGACTTCCATAATATGGGTTGGCGCAATGTGATGTGGCAGGCCATCTTCATTTTCCTAACCGGCTTTGTGGTCTTCAAAGGAGTGCAAAACGGCATTGAGAGATATGCAAAAATCCTGATGCCACTGCTTTTGGTCATCCTTATCGTCTTGGGCATACGCTCGGCGACTTTGCCTGGTGCCAACGAAGGATTGTCCTTCCTTTTCACTCCTGATTTCTCTAAAATCAATGGTGATGTCTTGATTAGTGCATTGGGGCAGGGCTTCTTTTCGCTGAGTCTCGGCATGGGAGCGCTCATCACATACGGTTCATACATCAAGAAAAAAGACAACCTGACTTCCACCGCCTTTTCCGTGGTGCTTGCCGACACCTTGATTGCCGTTTTGGCGGGTCTTGTCATCTTCCCTGCAGCTTTCTCGTTTGGCATTCGCCCGACAGCAGGCATGGGACTAGTGTTCAACACGATACCGATGATTTTCAACCAGATGACAGGAGGCTATATCTTCTGCATCATCTTCTTTGTGCTGTTGGCCATCGCTGCATTGACCTCCACGATTTCACTGCTTGAAGTCGTGGTGGCCTACCTCTCCGAGGAGCGACACATCAACCGCAAATGGTCGACGGTATGGGCTTGTGTGGCCACACTGTTCATCGGTAGCTTTGCCTCGTTGAGTCTGATGGAGAACACGCCCTTTGCCATTGGTGGCAGGACTGTCTTCGACCTCATGGACTTCGTCTCGTCCAACATACTCTTGCCCCTCGGTGGCGTGTTGATTGTCATCTTCGTGGGTTGGAAATTGGGCAAGGCCAAATTCTTCGAGGAGGTGACCAACGAGGGTACCATCAAGGCATCGTTGAAAAAGATTATCTTCTTCATTATTCGTTATCTGGCTCCCATAGCCATCACGATTGTGTTCATCAGTGGATTGATTAAATAACATGGATTCCTTGCGCAAATGGTTTTCCTTCAGCAAAGGCGAGCGCGTTGCCATCATCACGATACTGGCATTGATACTGCTATTGATTCTGGCCTGCCTATTTCGTCCGTCGCGCAAGTCGCTGAGTGATGCCTCCTTGCACAACCTGGACTCTTTGTTGGCATTGCGTCAAGCCGCCATCGAACAGCAACAACAGCAACAAGCCGAGAAGCATCAAGAGGTTGCGGAACTGCATCCTTTTCTCTTCAACCCCAATACCATCACGGAAGAAGAGTGGCTACAAATGGGTCTCACCGACCGTCAGGTGCGCAACATCATGAACTACAAGGCCAAAGGCGGCAAGTTCTACTCGAAAAACGACTTGGGGAAGCTATACACCATCAGTGAGGAAGAGTTTGCCCAGCTGGAGCCTTTTATTGTGTTGCCTGAAGTGTCGCGTGGTGCAAGCAGCAAACCTTCATCCAAAAAGCAGGAGACACCGTCTTATGAAGAGAAACCCAAGCCAGAAAAGAAAGCCATTCCCATCGTCGACTTGAACACCGTGGACTCGACCACCTTGGTGGAGTTGCCGCAGATAGGCCCTTACACAGCGGTGCGTATCATCGAGTTCCGCGAGAAGTTGGGTGGCTTCGTCGACAAGGAGCAACTCCGCGACGTGAAAGGCATGGACGATGCGCGTTTTGCAGCCATACAACCTTATATTAATTTAGGTGCCGTTGAGATTCGGAAAGTCGATGTCAATCGTGCTGATTTCAAGACCTTGGTGCATCATCCTTACCTCAGCTACGAGCAGGTGAAGCGCATCGTTAACCAGCGCGAGAAGCGCGGCATGATTAAGAACTGGGCGCAGCTGGAGGCATTGCTCAAGGAAGAAGGGGAGGTGAACCCACTTTTGGAGCAGTATGTGAAGTATTAATACGGATTTTTGGAAAAATTGCCATAAATCCGTAATGAAAACAATAGAAATAGCTAATAAACATTGTCATGACTGGAATTTATGAATTCTTGTTTAACCCAAAGATTTTGGATGTTTAGATGGATTTTGAGTATTTTTGCCGCGTGAAATGGTGTTTGCACATAGTGAGCTTTTTGGTTGGGCTGGCCATGCTGGTGGCTTGCTCCAAACCTACTAAAGTTGAGGTCGCTGAGCCTTGCCGGAGCGTCGAAGGACCGCCCCTAGCATTATCTCAAATCGACACCCTGATGTGGCACCAGCCCGACAGTGCCTTGGCGGTGATGATGGAGTTTGCGGGGAGTGTGGCTGCGGACAGCATGGATGTGTTTGAGGGGCATTACTGCCAGGTGCTGATTGCGGAGTTGCTTTATAAGAATGATTATGGGCAGAGCAACCGCGGAGAGGTGCTGAAGGCGGTTCATTATTTTGATTCGGTTGTGGGGATGGATGGAGCGGACACACGCGGTGTGTCCGCACAAAAGGATGCGTTTTTGGATGCGCGGGCACATTATATTAATGGTGTGGGGTATTATGAGCGGGACAGCGTTGTGGCGGCATGCAGCGAATATCTGAAGGCATTGGAGATTATGGAGACGCTTTTCCCGGATGTAGAGATGCGCTATGGCGCGTCTATACAACCTAACCACATCCCGCGTTTTCTGTGCCTCATCTACAGCCGCCTTGCGGAATTGTTCTCCGGACAGTTCATGCAGGAGCCGGCCATCGCCTGTTTCAAGAAAGCCATTGCCTTCAACAGCATGGAGCCGTCTACACCTGACAATCATTCCTCGCTGCTGCTTTTATTGGGGAAGCAGTATCACAAACTGAACCAATATGATAGTGCTGTATGTTATTTCGATGAGGCCACACGGGTATTGCCCGACACGAACAATTTGGTTTACAGGGATATAGTTGTCCAGAAAGCGCTACTTGACTATAACATGGGCAAGGATGTCGATCCTTCGTTGGACGAACTCAAACGCATAGCGGCGCAAGCCATGGATGAAAAGGAAAGGCTGAATCGATATATGACCATTGGCTGCATTTATCATGCCGAAGGTCAATATGACTCGGCATGGGCCTATCTGATGCCAGTGTACGAGTCTACTGACGATGCCTTGGAGCGCAAAGTTGCCGCACATCGTTTGCTCGACATCTGCCAACGCCGAGGCGACTCGGTGAAGGCCAACCTATTCGCCCCAGCTTTGGCCGAAGTTGCTGCCTCGGCTTACGAAAGCCAGTCATGTGTTTCAACACTCAACGAGTTGTTTCAAGTCCACTTGCAATGGCAACAGCAGAGGACGCTTGAGCAGGAGCGACAGCAGCAAGAACGGCAGCGGGCAAAGCGTGACCGTTGGGTTGGGGCGTTGGTTCTCGCCCTGATCATGATGGTGGCTGTGGCCTATTTTGTGGCGCGGCGTGGCTATCTCAAGCGCATGGAGCAGCAACGCCAAGAGGCTGACCGTATGCAGGAAGCCATTCAGCGGCAACTGGCGGATGCGCATGATGCCTTGAAGGAAAAGGAGTGGGAGGCCTTGATGACCAAAGCGAGGGCCATATTCAACGACAAGGAAGGCGACTTTCGCCATCGTATCATCGCAACCTTTGAAACAGCCTATCCGCAGTTTGCCGAAAGACTCAATGCGACTTATCCCGATTTGACGGAAACTGAGCGTCATCTCGTGGTGCTCAACCTGCTCCACTTCCGCGCCAAGGAGGAAGCCGCTCTCTTGAATTTGACGGAAAATACAGTGCTGAAATACCGCTCGCAACTGAACAAAAAGGTGGATTTTGGCCTGATTTCCACCTGGATAAGTTGAGAAAAATCTGTATTCGAAATATTGTAATCCGTTATTTTCCAGTTTCTTATAGAAGACTCGCGCCAAAAAAACCTTACCTTGGGTATAGGGGTTGATTTTTTCTTGGTTTTTTGTTATAGTTTTGCGACAAAACTATAATATGATGAAAGCAACAAGACTTTACATCCTGCTTGCGCTCCTGCTGATGGCGGGAGGGGTGACGATGCAAGCGCAAGAACTTCAACCGATTATCGAACACGAGAGCGGTGGATTGTACACCCCCATCTTTCAAAACGCCACGGGTAACGAAATACTCTTTCGTTATTATGAAACTCCTGGCACTTATGGGTCAATCCTCAAGATTGATGATGAAGGTCATTATATTGACACACTGTATTTTTGGCCGAAAGATAAAATAGATGAAGTGGTTTGGGTTCATTCTTTTTCTTTTGACAGGAACGACGAAGGGGAGCCATGTATGTTTTTCCTGACCTATACGAACGACTCTGTTTGCCTGTATCTCGCGACAATTCATGACGACTTTTCAGTCAGCCGCAAGGAATATGGGAAATGGGAATCGATGAATTACTGGGAGCACTCTGGCTCCTGGGCCAGCACCAATGCGGTGTTGAACAAGGATGGGAGCGTCGTGTTCTCCTTCCCGCTTGAGGACCCGACTTCCTTTCCTCTTTCGCTGCGCGTCATGAGATTTGATGTTTCAGGTAATATCTGTGCGGAAACGACGCTTGAAGGGCCTTGTAGCTACTACGCATTTATGATGTCCTCAATAGACTCGGTGGGCTGTAGGGTGATTATGCGATGCCCTGAATCAACCAATGAAGTCATATATGATTGCCTTACCCTCGATGCCGAGTTGAACGTCATTGCCCAGAAGCATAACATCGACAATCTTGCCTATCCCCCCGTTTTGAGTTGTTACTTTCCAGCCAACTTGCGTTATAATCCCATCACGGGCAAAGCCTATTCCATCAGCACCTTTACCTGCCCCGCGATGAACGGAAATCCTGCCACTTACGAAGACATATTCATGAGTGCTTTCGACGAGGATTTTAACCAATTCAACTATACTTGGGGCATTCACACAGAAGACAGAAGTTTCGCCGCTCAATACCTTGATGGGTCAATAGGCTTTGGGCCTGAGGGCGATGTGTATATGATAGGCACGATGGATCCATTAATCCCCCACGGGTCTATTGGCAGAAACCTCTATATAGTTCAATTTGATGAGAACCTGAACAAAATAGGCGAGATATACCATCAATTTGACGAAGTCGGGAGGATGATCGGAAGGATGCCAACAGGAATTTGTGCAAACACAAACGATTGTGTGTTTAGCGTGGATCATCTCGATTATGATAACATCACGGGATGGGATGCGGTTTTCAAGGTGCCAAAGGAGGCTTTTGACAACATTGAGGAAGCTCATACCCAAGGCTTCGCCGTCGCGGTGGCTTATCCTAATCCGGGGAAGGATGTGCTGAATATCCGCACCGCCCTCCAAAACGCCCACGTCGAAATTTACGACTTATCAGGCAAACTCATTTACAATCAAGAAATCACTGACAATATCACCCCAATAAATACGACCTCTTGGCCTTCAGGCACCTACATTTGGAAAGTCATCGCCTATGGCCAAGAAGCGGAAAGTGGGAAATGGATCAAAGAATAAAAAAAGTTTAAAATATAATCCAATGAAAACACTCAACACATTGATGCTGTCATTCTTACTGACATTTGCAGCCTTACAAGTTTTCGCCTACGACTTCCAGGAAGGCGATCTTCGTTACACTATCATCAATGCCAATCCGCCAGAGGTTAGCGTGAGCGGACATGCCAACGGCACCTCGGCGCAAGGTTCTCTTACCATTCCCGAAACCGTTTCGCACGAGGGTGTCACCTACACCGTTACTGAAATCGGCGAAAGGGCGTTCCAAAACTGCGAGTCACTTTCGGGCGACTTGGTCATCCCAAACACGGTGCGTCGGATTGAAACCGAGGCTTTTGAGTGTTGTTCGGGCTTCCACGGCACCCTGACGCTCTCTAACCAACTGGTTTACGTTGGATATTTGGCTTTCCATAACTGTTATAACCTTCAGGGTACCCTAACACTTCCCGAAAGCCTTGACATAATTGACAGAAAAGCCTTTATTGGCTGTAGTGGATTCACAGGACCGTTGGCTTTGCCTCAATGTTCGTTTATTGGCGCAGAGGCATTTCGTGAATGTAGTGGTTTCACCGGAGACATTGTCATACCAATCTCCATTACGCACCTCGAAAACGGCATCTTCGCCCATTGTACTGGTTTTGATGGCACCATTGTTCTTCACGACAACATTGAAAACATCGGAAACGGAACGTTCCGCTATTGTAGCGGGCTTACCGGGGAGCTTGTCATTCCCGAATCGGTCAACCTCATTGATGTGATGGCATTTTACGACTGCGAGAGTCTTACAGGCACATTGAACATCCCTTCAAGTGTGGTGGAAATCGGGGCAAGTGCCTTTGCCTATTGTTACGGTTTCACTGGCGAATTGGTCATTCCCGAATCCATCAATGAAATCCCACACGGTGCATTCAAAGAGTGTGTCGGGCTTACTTCGGTTGTCATTCCCAATACCGTTACAAAGATTGGGCAATTACCACCTGATTGTTTCAACAAGGAAGGCGCATTTGAGGGATGCACCGGCTTGACAGGGTCGCTGCAGTTGCCTGAAAACCTGATACGCATAGGAGGAATGGCCTTCAAGGATTGTACTGGCTTAACGGGCGAACTTGTGCTTCCTGCCTCGCTGCAAAGAATTGACGCCGAAGCGTTCAAGGGCTGCAGCGGTTTGACAGGCAACCTCATTCTTCCTGCCTCGGTGAGTATCATCGAACCCGATGCCTTTAGAGGTTGCAGCGGTTTCTGTAGCCTTCAGATTAAAAATGCCGTTAGTAATGTAAACATTATGCGCAAGGCCTTCTATGGCTGCACTGGAATGCACGACATTGAATTCACCGAAAAAGTGTCTCACATCGGCAGCAATGCCTTTGCCGAAACAGGGTGGGAAGACGACCAACCCAATGGTGTTCTGATGCTACTCGGCTGGTGCCTTGGCTACAAAGGCAACGCCTCAAACCTTGCCTTGCAACTGCCCGAAACCACGAGAGGCATTGCCGACTGCGCTTTCAATGGTAATACCAACATAAAATCCCTCTCCATACCCGACGACTGTCCCATGACCAAAATAAGCGATTCCGCTTTCTACGGTTGCAGCAAACTCGCAGGGCTGTTAACAATTCCCAATGGCATTAAAACAATAGGACAGAGTGCTTTCGAGTGTTGCTCAAAGATAAAAAACCTTGAACTGGCACCGTCGGTTGAAACCCTCGACTATTTTGCGTTCGATTATTGTACTGGTTTGGAAAGCATCACTTCGTGGGCAGAAACGCCACCTTTGGTAAAATACTCGTTCTACGATGTAAACACCGACATCCCGCTTAAGGTGCCTTGTGGCACTATGGAAGCCTACCAGAACAATTCACAATGGAGCGCTTTCACCAACATCAGCGAAGTGCCTTTCAAGCTCACGGTCAGCATTGACCATCCCGACCATGGCACCTGTTCCATCGTCAAACATGGCGACTGCGACAATCCCGAAAGCATCGTCCAAGCCACTCCAAACAACGGCCATGAGTTCGCTTTTTGGACAGTCAATGGCTACATCGTTTCCTACGACCCCACCTATACATTTAATCTTGAACACTCTACCGCTTTGAAAGCCCATTTCGATTTTGAAAGTGTCGGCGAAACCGAAGAAAACACATTTGCGGTTTATCCTAATCCAGGAAAGGATGTGCTGAATATTAGGACGGGGTTAAAGGATGCTTGGGTGGAGGTGTATGATTTGAATGGGAGATTGGTTCATAGACAGGATATTACTGAGAATGTCACCGCCATTAATACGATGAATTGGAGTGAGGGGACATATCTTTGGAAGGTGGTGGCTGATGGCAAGGAAGTGGAGAGTGGGAAGTGGATTAAGGAATGAAAATACCTTTGGAGGGATGAAAACAGATTGCATATTATCAAAAAAATAGGGACAAGCCGTTTTGCTGTTATTTTTCAAATCATTGAAAAACAATATTTTGAAAAGTTGGCGACAAAAAAAGTATGGACAAGGAAGGAGTTGACCCCGAAAAGCTCTTGACAAGTAATCTATATCATTAACTTTGCGAAAATTTCAAAACCGAAACACAATGAAAGCAACGAAAATTTACACCCTGCTTGCGCTCCTGCTGATGACGGGAGTTACAATGCACGCCCAGCAATGGGAGCTTGATTTTGGCGACCAGAACGACAGCAACCAGTATTCGCGCATTGATGCGGGCGTGATGGATACGGATGGCAATGCCGTTTTGATAGGGCGATTCGGCCGTCGTCACGATTGGAACACACAGCTCTTCAAAGTGCATCCTGACGGCAGCTACGAGCACCGCATTTGTGAGGATTTGCCGAAAATGTTGCTGACACATGATATCGTTCAGCTTGACAATGGCAATTACTTCACAGTGGCACAACTTCAACCAGACTCAACATTGATCAATTATGGAGGCAGTGAACTTTGGGCGATTGTTTTTGATGGCAATCTTGAAATAGTCGAGTCAAAGGTTTATACCCATAACTCTCCAGAGTTGAAAAGTTGGCCATCTCTTCTTCATGATAACGGCCAGGTGATTGCCTGCGGTTATTATTATGAAAGCTCAAATAGGGTATTCCCTTACATGTACAGGTTTGACCAAAACGCCGACACCTTGGCGTGCCGCTATGTGGTGCCTAAGTACTACAATGCCGATGACCCCGAGTTTCGGCTGCAAGGGTTTATGTGCCATAACATTTTCAAGAATCCTTCAGGAAACGGCTATATCTTTCTCTGCAATGGCCCTGGGGGTGGTATAGGCACGGCATTTTATGACGAAATCTTTCAGTATGTGAAGGCCTACTGTTATATATTGGGTTCTCCAGGCATGGAAGACATGGAGAGCTATGCTGTGGGTGTCGAAGGTTATTCCGACTATTTCCTTTCGGATGACAGACTGCTGTTCTTTGGTGCAAGATACCCTTGGAAGCAAGGCATTGACAACTATCTGTTGACGATTGGTGACCTTGATCTTAGTTGGACCGTAGGGCCAGGCCAACATGATTACAATTTGGACTGTGGTCGGGTTAATCATTATGAAGTTGGTTTCCTTCACGAGGGGAGAAGAAATGAAGAACCTTCTGGCCGTGGTAGATGTATGGCCACGGTGAACGACACGACCATGTACGGCTGTTACATGACTTGGTATGACCTTGGAGGCGACTTGCAAACAGGATTGTGCCTTTTTGACCGCGACATGGAAATCCTTGGCGGCCGTTTCTTTGACGAGGATCAGTACTATGACTATTTCCCCATATTCGTTTTACCCTACAACGATGGTAGTTGTCTCTTGGCCATGAATGGAGGTGCAAATTGTATGAGTTCATATTCTGCAAGTAAGGTTATGAAACTGACCCGCGAAGAGATGAACCCCATACCCACCTCGGTCAAGGAAATGCCTGTAACGGAAATTCAAGGCAAGGCGTATCCTAATCCGGCAAAGGATGTTCTGAACATTGACCTTAGCAGAGTGGAAAACATTGACGGTTGCCGCATCAGCATTACGGATGCCCTTGGCCGTCCTTGCGTAGACAGGTTTATCCGTGGCGAGGGGAATGTGCTTACTGTGGGTGTTTCGGGATTGAAGGCGGGGGTGTATTTCTATCGAGTTTACAATGCTGAAAAAGAACTATTAACCGGAAAATGGATAAAACAATAATACGATGAAAACAACAAGGATTTACACCCTGCTTGCGCTCCTGCTGACAGCGGGAAGGGTGACGATGCAAGCGCAAGAGTATTTACCTATCGCCCAGAAAGGAAATGAATGGCATACCCTTTCTACTACGTTGTTTGGTTATTCAAACTATGTCAATTGGTGCTCGGGAGACACAATCATTGGAGATGTCAGATATATGAAAATCATGGGAACCTTGAATGACGGCTACCCTCATCTGTTCACGGTGCTTAGGGAAGAGGACGGAAAAGTATGGAAACGCCATTTGAATACTTCAGAGGAAACAATACTTTATGACTTCACTGCCAGTGTTGGCGACACTTTGTGTTTTGGTGAGCCAGGAGCTTCTTTTGTCCTTGATTCCATTAGCATGGTGCAGATTGGCGATGTTGACAGGAGAAAGTTTTGGTTCGGATTGGAATATGACGGTTTGGGAAACCCTCGCGCCAAGGAAACATGGGTTGAGGGCATCGGCAGCGATTTTGGATTGCTATGGAGCGGATATTACGGTGTTTATGACGGGTGGCATTGCTTGCTGTGCTTCCATCAATACGGGGAACTCGTTTGGGAGAATCCTGAATACGGTTTTTGTACCTATACAGCTGTTGAGGAAACCAAAGATTCTGAAATATTCATTTACCCCAATCCGGCAAAGGATAGGGTAATTGTTGAAGGTATTGAGGCGGCTGAGGTGGAGGTTTATAATGCGCTTGGGCAGTTGGTGAAGACCGTGCGGGGGACGAATGAAATTGATTTGAGCGGATTGGTGGATGGGGTTTATATGTTGAGGATTAGGGATAAGGAAGGGAGAATCTTTTTGGAGAAGGTGATGGTGAGGTAGTGTTTTTTTCGTGCTATCGTTATATGTGCTAACGTGCTTACGTACTTACGAAGGGGACTAATAGGACTGATAAGACTAATAAAAACCAATAGAACAATGAAAACAACAAGACTTTACGCCCTGCTTGCGCTCCTGCTGATGGCGGGAGGGGTGACGATGCAAGGGCAAGAAAAAAGTATTGACCTTAATGAGATTGCCAATGCTGAACCGTTTAATAAGGTTGCGCAGATTAAAGGCACAGAAAGCCTTCTAAGAGATTATTTCTCGGGAATATCGAACGAAAACGACACGCTTTATGTCGTTCTCTGCCCGTTGATGTTCTGTCCGCGCTGCGAAGCCGAAATCAACGTCGTTCAGGAATTGCTTTATGCTCGCAATCCCAACAACCCCATGGTTTTGATAGCCTCTTCTCCCAACAAACAAGCGGCACAAAAATACGTGGCAAAGAAATTCAATTTCGATGATGTGATTTATGATACCGATATGTCTTTCAGGTCGTTTCTTGCTTTTAGGACGGAAGAACCGCGCATACCTTTCATCATGAAAATCGACAGAAAAACAGGGCGTTTGCTTACGGGCGGCGATTATATCGTCATCAACGATGAATTTGCAGATGCCTTAATTCGACATACAGAGCCGATGCCCTATTACGGCGAATTATGGGAAGGAATCGTCTCGTTCCAGCCTGCCGCTTCAAATTGTGAAGGCAATGATTGGGAACAAGCCGAAATCTTCAGCCGAATGGCAGTGCCTTCCGACAGCAACACCCTAGTATCAAACATAACTTTCCCCAAAATAAGCAATGGCTACCTCACATTTGCCGACGAACTGGACAACAGCATTTATCTGTATTCACTATCCGAAAACGCTGATAATCTTTCGTTTGTCGGAAGATTCGCTCCGAATGAAAGTGAGGAATTATCGTTCGTCTCCATCGAGCATGAAAAGTATTTCCAGTTGCGAGCCAATAACATGGTACTTGCCATGTGTCTTACGGGTTCCATGATTAACCGGGATACGCTGGCGTTTTCCGTCTCTGTACCCAATCTTAAATACAAAGAAGGAAACAACATGGCCTACTGCAACGCTCCTGCCGTTGTTTTCCAAAATATTCACAACGAACAGGAGAGAGAGTTCGTTCCAATGGAACTGTTCGGAAGTATTGACAGCATCACATTTATAGCGCATGATAGTTTTTATTATTCAGAGGAACTTGACTTGTTGTTTCTCGCCTCGTTCAAAGGCTATCCGTATTTTGGATTGACCGATGAGCGCCAAAATCCTTTTGAAGAACGCTTTTATGAGGAGACGCCTTTATACACTGTTTATGATACCAATAAGAAACCTGTCGGACGCATTGGGCAGTTGGGACAAATCCACAAGGACTTGCATCTGGGCTATGCCTACTGTAGCCCAAAGATAACAAGCCATGGAAGCACAATAGCAATAACAGACGGCACATCAGGGATTCTATCAATATACGATAATATCGATTGGGGAAAACCATTGTCGACTATAGAAGTGTTCCATGTTTCTGCCGATGATTTTACGATTGACAGCACACTATATGGCACCGATGAATATGCCTATCAGTTTCAGGACAACTTCCAGGACATGATTGTTGACATCTTAATAGATGAAACGAGCATTTATACATTGTCAATTGAGGGAGGCTGCTACTTCAAAAAGACATTCGACAAGAATGGAAATCTGAAAAGTGAGATTCTTGTTCCGAACACAATAGAGGCACATCAGGTGGAAATCTCAGGATTGTGTCTTGTTAAGAACGAAGTCCTTGCCGTTGGGTTTTATTATGACAAGGAAAAACATAATATGGTGTTGTATGATTGATGCTTTATTGTTGACTTCAGAAAACGCAACTAAGAAATGAGAAGTATAGCAAAAACTATCATTCTTGCGGCAACAGTGGCAGCCTTGGCCGCTCTGCTGCTGGCGGGATGCAAGCGAAGTTACCAAAAGGAGCCTGCCAAAACCCCTATCCAAAGCGGTAAGGAACTTGCCTACAGCCTGAAAAAGGATTCGGTGGAGGCCTTCGATGAGCAAATGTGGCGATGGCATGTGCTGCATGGGGGATGAGCAGGTGGGAGAGCGATAAGTGAAAAATGGTTGGAATCCCCCTGGCTCCTTAATAGGGGAAAGAAACAGACCTGACTAATAGGACAAACAAACTAATTATAATCAAATCAAAAGAAGGGAATTGTAAAAATGATAAAAATAGCATTATTGCTGCTGTGCATTATCTTCGTATTGGGCGTAAACGCATAGGAATCTTCAAAGAAATGGGAATTGAGACTTGGCTATGAGCAGCCCGTATTTCGTAAAGCCGCCAAAGCCGACTGTGAGGTTTTCAGATCTTCGCCAAGAGGCGTTTCCGCCAGAGGACTTTACTAGGTTTGGCAAGACCGCCTTTCGGTTGGCGTGGTTTTGGGCTACAATGAAGCAATTCGTGTTTGCGAAGATAATGCTCAAGTGGATTTGGACGGATACATCATTACCATTAATGATAATTTCACTATCATCAACGACATGTATAAGAGGTATTATGCGGATGCTGTGGTGCGGTTTAATGTGGTCAACCGTGGTGGTTTCCTGCTTGCGCTCAGTGCCAGCGGGGGCTATCAGTTTACCAACCATAGAAAATCGGATTTCAGTATCAGCGGTCCAACGGGGCAGTACCAAATCCGAAGAACGATTCTTACAGATGTCGGATCCACATATAATGTGATGGTCGGTGCCGAAACCGGATACGAAATCGTGCGTAATCTTTTGGTTACCGCTGAATACAAATACGACATCAAGCATTCCATGCATTTGCTGGGTCTTGGGGTGAATTTTAAGTTGTGAGGGCTTATCTGAAAAAGTATTGCTTTTTCACGTTTTTTTTTGTTTTTTCTTATTTTCGCGCCCTATGAAATAGTAGGTTTTTTGAGAGAAAATTACAAAAATTGTTATTTTCTCTTGAAAAATTTACTAATTTTGCCATCGAAAAAAAGATAACGTATGAACGAGTTGGCCGTCTTAAAGAACATCCCTGTAAATACCGCTGCTGTCGCTTCGCTGTACCCTGGTGTGAAGTCGGCGAACAGAAAGGTGGCTAGTCTTGAGAAGGCGGGTAGGATAATACGTCTGAAGCGAGGTCTTTATGTCGTGTCTCCCCAAGAAAGCGGCCTTTTGCTGTCGCTGAACCTGATAGGCAATGTGCTTTATGGCCCATCGTATGTGTCAATGTTGACGGCACTGCGTGAATATGGGCTGATACCAGAGCGGGTGGATGTGGTGGAGTCGATGACGACGCATCTGACGGTTTCTTTTCAGAATGGCGCCGGACGGTTTGAGTATCATCATTGTGCCAAGGACTATTATCCCATTGGCATTACCCAGCGCGAAGAGGAGGGTGTGACCTACTTGATAGCCACCCCTGAAAAGGCTTTGTGCGACTATATCATCACCACACCAAGGCTTCCATTGCGTTTTCTCAAAGACACCTATGTCTTTCTTGAAGAGGACCTGCGATTGGATATGGATGCTTTTATGGAAATGAACGTGGACCTATTCCGGCAGTGTGCTGCAGTAAGCAAGAAACGACAAGCCATCAACAACCTGATAAAGATTTTGGAAAGATGAATGATTTTTTTTGAGAGGGCGTTGCAGCGCTATCAGATCAATACTGCCAAAGACAAGCAGAACGCCATCTATGAAATCACCCAGCAGGTGGTATAGGCAGGACTGCATCGTGGAGGGTTCTTTGACAAGGCCGCTTTCTATGGCGGCACTTGCCTGCGACTGTTCCATCAGTTGCCTCGTTTCTCCGAAGACATGGACTTCTCTCTGCTAACCCCAGATGAAAGGTTTGAGTTTGAGAACTATTTCCAGCCTATTATTGAAGAGTTCGATAGTTTGGGACGCAAGGTGGAAATTAAGAAGAAGGACAAGAAAGTTTTCGATAGGGTGGATTCCGCTTTCTTGAAGGACAATTCGAATGTTTATAATGTGGCATTCCAAACAGAGAAAACGGTGAAGGTGAAGATAGAAGTCGATACCCAACCGCCTCTGTTATTCCAAACAGAACAAAAGGCACTGACGCTGCCTTATACCTTTATGGTGCGTTGTTTCCAGCTGCCTGACCTTTATGCAGGAAAGATGCACGCCTTGGTGTTTCGTAATTGGAAGACACGTGTGAAGGGGCGCGACTGGTACGACTTCGAGTGGTATGTGCGTTGGCAAGTACCTCTTGATTTCAAGCATCTGCAAGAACGTATCCGTGAGTTCAATGGTGAGGAAATGTCAATCGGGGATTTTAAGACGGCCTTAAAAGAGCGTTTGGCTATCACGAATATTGAGGATGTCAAGACTGATGTGCGACCTTTTCTTAAGAACGACCCTCATGAACTCGACATCTGGTCGAACGATTACTTTCTGCAACTGGCGGATAGAATCGTGTTTAAGGAATAATGCTAGTGTTTTGAATTTTCTGATAAAAGTTTCTATATTTGCAATCCGACAACATAGAGGCAGGTAAGGATTTGCCTCGGAGTTGCGACTTATCAAACATATTAAATGCTCTATTGTTATTATATTGTTGTTCGATGAGGGTGTGTCAAAAGTCTTTTTTGAAGAAAATCTACATTTGATAATCAGTAAGTTACGGATTAATAAATGGCAATTTTCTTAGTTTTGACACACCCTCGACGAATAACAGAACTGAAAGAATAGAGTAAAATAGGGCGCAGCTACGAGGTTACTCCGAGGCTGCCACTTGACTAAAACGAAACTGCCATGGGAAAAAGAAACGCCAAAGGTATTTTGCTGATTGGGAGAATGCCACAATCGGGAGTGACCATCTATGAGAAACAAGGGAAACTATGTACGGTCTGCGCACAACAGTTCAAGACCGCGTCGGTGCACCCTAAAACAATTTGTACAACGACAGCGGATGAGGCATTCCATTGCATTGTGGCATGAGCTGTTGTGTTGTGATCCGATGTTCACTGAACATCAATCGGCCTACAGCGGTTTTGTGGCGCTTGCCAATAGGCTGCCTGCGGTTTTTGTCGACAAGAGCCTTGCGGATCGTCATGCTTCGTTTCTGATGCCCGATATTCCGGTGAGCGAGGGCAAACTGCTTACGGTAAGGCAGCATCTTGGCGAGGTGGATGGTGTCGCGGCGCTCATCGCCAATCTGGAGAAAAAACATATCCGCCAAGGTATGGTGTTGTTGCTTTACACGGCCGAGCAACATGGGGAGGATGGTTTGCCGAGAGTGAAGTTCAAATTCAGGAAGGTGAAGACAAGTGAGCTTGTGGAGACGGCAGAAGGTGTCGCGTTGGTGGGAGAGGAGTTTGCCGACCACAACAAAGGCTGGGCGCTGGTTTTGGTTGACGGTGAGCGATGCTCGACGCAAGGCCTCGTCACACAATGCAGGTTTTACGAGCAATACACCACCCAGGAAGCCCTGCTAGCCGCAGCCAAATCGCACAGCAGCAGGAAAATGAAAATTGATGTGATTTTTTAAAAAACTGCATGGAAAACAAAGAAAAAATTGGATAAGTGTGCAAAAATATATAATTTTGCGGCATGATACAAGTGTTATGAAGACAAATCCATTGGTAAAGTTGAGGAATGTACCGGTGCAGACTGGTGCCATCGCTGCCTGTTTCGATTATCTTGCATCGCCGAGCGAGAAGATTAGGACATTGGAGAAAGACGGACAATTGATTCGGCTGAAGCGTGGCCTATATGTGGTGAGCAGCGAGGTGAGCGGCATGCCGATCAATGCTTGCCTTTGTGCCAACCACATTTATGGCCCTTCGTATGTGTCGCAACAATGGGCACTTCGTTGGTATGGGCTGATACCCGAGCGGGTTTATACGATGACCTCCGCCACCACCAAGCGCACCCGCATGTTTGAGAACTCACTTGGACGATTCACGTACGAACAAGTGAAGCCTGATTATTTCGCCATCGGCGTCAATAGCGTAGAGGAAGACGGTGTAACTTTCATGATGGCTAGCCGAGAGAAGGCGTTGTGTGATTTGATTCTTCATGACACATATTTACCCCAACAGTCGGTCAAGGGCTTATGGCGTTATTTGGAAGAAGACATCCGCTTCGATGTGGATGAACTGGCTACTTTTGATGTCGATATCATCGAGGCTTGCGCTAAGCTTGGGCGAAAGGAGAACATATTGAACAACCTTATAAAGATTTTGAAGCGATGACAATTTATGACCAGATGGTGGCCGCGTATGCAGAAAAGCGAGGGACGGCCACGCCGAACGTAGAACAGGAAGTGATGCAGCGGATTGCCCTTGCAGGTCTGCATAGGGGAGGATTCTTCCAACATGCGGCCTTTTATGGAGGCACCTGTTTGAGACTGTTTCATAATCTTCCAAGATATTCTGAGGACATGGACTTTTCCCAGACAGAGAAACGTGATGATATCCATTTAGAGAATTATTTCCCTGCCATTATCGAGGAGTTTCGCTTTGCTGGACACGAAGTGACAATCGTCAAAAAGGACAAGAAAAACTTCGGCCGTGTGGAATCGGCGTTCCTAAAAGAGAATACGGAGGCATACGACATCAAGTTCCAGACGAAAAAGAACGTGAAGGTGAAGATTGAACTGGACACCGACCCGCCTTTGGGATTCGCGACAGAGCAATTGGCAATGCAACAGCCTTATTCGTTTATGACTCGTTGTATCACGCTTCCTGACCTGTATGCGGGTAAGATGAATGCGTTAATCTATCGGGCTTGGCAACATAGGGTGAAGGGCCGTGACTGGTATGACTTTGAATGGTTTGTGCGCTGGAATGTTCCTCTCAACTTTGCCCATTATCAGGAACGCATCCGTGAGTTTAGTGGCAAGGAAATCAGTAAGGAGGCCTTTATGAATCAGCTTCGCGAGAAACTGGCTACAACGAATATTGAACAAGTGAAGGAAGACGTGATTGGTTTTGTTGATAATCCCCACGAACTCGACATCTGGTCGAACGATTACTTCCTGCAACTGGCGGATAGAATCGTGTTTAAGGAATAGTGTTAGTGTTTTGAATTTTCTGACAAAAGATTCTATATTTGTAGCGTCAAAAAAAAGCAGCAAACCTATGCGTACTGACAAAGAAAACAGCATCATCTATTTCGACAACGACGAGGAGTTTTACGACCTTTGCGTGAGTCCTGAGCCTGTCATCAAGACCAGCACCAATACGAGCATCACCTATTTCGACATGGATTTCACCGTTTGGTATAAGAGCCATGTGGACGAAGCCACCAAGATTGTCATCCTCGACGATGATTCAACCATCCTTCGCCGTGGTGGTGTGGTCACCTATCGAACTTGCAACAAGATAATTAACGCCTACCGCGTCAATCCGCTGGATCCTGAGAATCCGGAGCTGCTGATGGAGGTGGGGGAGGACTTATAGAAAAGAAACAGAATTAATATAAAAACCTTGCGATGTATAGGCTAATCGTTATAAAACTATGGAACAAAAAAAGTTGTTTGACTTATTAAGTCAGAATTGTTTCCGCATACCTGATTATCAGCGAGGATATGCATGGGGCGATAGGCAAAGAACCGATTTGTGGGAAGACATGGAAAATATGATGCCAAAAGGAAATCTTTTCAAACCACATTATACAGGCTGTTTGTATGCAGACAAAATACCAGATGAAAGTATACCAAAAGAAGAGGCGTATGTCATTTCTGATTACTATTATTTAGTAGATGGACAGCAGCGAATGACAACTTTAGCTATTATACTTTTTGAATTACTCAAATATGGGCAAATTCACGATGAGCATTATCAGCACCAAAAAGCCTCTTTCTGGAAAAGGTCTCTTTTGTGTTTTACAAAAGATGATGGTAGTTGCCCCGTATATAAATTCTCATACGAAGATTCGGAATACAAATCCTTTTTGGAACATGTCATTTTTGAAGATAAAGCTATAATACGAAAAGAATATGAAGAGATAAATTCTTGTTACAAACAAAATTTATTTAATGCGAAGTTGTTTTTCCAAGACAAAATTGCACAACTTGACAGTAAAGGACGCGAAGCTGTTTTTGTAAAGTTACTTTTTTGTATGCCGATGGATTTTAATCCAATCGAAAAAGAGTTCGATGTACAAGCTGTTTTTGAAACAATGAACAATCGTGGCAAGCCTCTCACAAACTTGGAAAAACTAAAAAACAGGCTAATGTATTTGTCCGCCAATCTTACTAGTGTTGATAATGAACAGCGAATCAATTTGCGTCGTACTATTAATACAGCTTGGGGGATTATTTATAAGAATTTGGGTAGAAAAGATGCTCCTTTATCAGAAGATGAGTTCCTTTCAGCACATCTGTCATTAATTAAAACGCCAAAATATAATGGAGCATTTCCTGATGACGAAGCTGGTGAGAAAGTATTTACAATGTTTTGTTTACATCCAGATAAATGGGAAGAGTCTCCCATCACTATGGAGTCAATAGAAAAATACTCAAATCAACTTGCTGATTTTTCTCATTATTGGCGTGAAATTCATGATACAAGTGAAATCTATGTCAAAAAATCGCTCATCCTAAGTAATACGAAGGAAGTTAAAATCTTTCTTGCCGTGGCGTATTTACTGCGTAACCAAGGGAAAAGTATTGAAAACATGCTAATTGCAACAGAAAAAATTCTTTTCCGTAACACTCTTCCAGGTACAAGCGTGATGGATATTCGTGGTTTTGTTACAAATGCCAAGAACTTGTATAACAATATCACAGACGTCACTATAGATTCTGTTACCAGTGAACTCGAAACGGCGGCTAAAGGATATGATCTTATGGCAGTTTGCAATCGATTCGTTGATTTGTTTAACTACGTTCGAGGTGGTGTAGGATTCCATCGGTGGAATGGATTGAAATATTTGTTGTTTGAATACGAAGAAAAGTTACGTATAGAGCATAATAAACAAAAGAAAGACAGTCAGCCTCCAAGAATTCAGCTTGATGAGTATGCTGACACACAGATTGAACATGTTTTGCCACAGCATTGGGAAGAGCATTGGCAAGAAACTATAAAGGATTATGATTCTAGTCTGCAACAATATGATTTCTTGAAAGGAAAAAGTTTTGATATAGAGAAGAGCCGTAAGCTATTGATCAATTCCCTTGGCAACCTTACCATTCTTCGCGGTGGCAAGAATGCCCATGTTAGCAATGATTCATGGAAAGATAAACAGGAAGCCTACAAGGGATCTTCATTCAGTGAAATTGATATTGCAGAGGAAATTACTCCAGGGGGTGTTGCAAAAGAGAGAAATCAATGGACTCAAACAGAAATAATGAAAAGGGGCAAACAGATTTTTTCTTTCCTGCTTGAAAAAATTGAATATGATGGAGACTTAAAGGATTTCTCAAACACGTTGCTCCCTTTGAATCTATTAGTAATAGCTTAATAAAGAAAAAGGATATAGCCGCCATGCAAATCATCAACCTAACAAAAGACTATTATTATTGGCGCCCAACTGAAGACACGCTCATCAAAGCGATGAGAGAAGTGAGTTTCTTCTTTCATGATTATGGATGTTATAGAGTATGGAGAGGCGGAAGTAGCATCACCCCTTGCTTTTCTGAACATGACCATAATCTGTTGTTCAGTATTATGGAACAAATCCCGATTTTCCTAGTAGATCAAAGTCTATGCAGAAAATCGTTTAGGATTGGTTTTATCGGTCATGGTATGGAAATTACAGTGCCTAATGATGAGTTTATAGCGGAATCAGTGGATATGGATGATATGTTTAAAGATATGGAGGATGGCATTTGTGAAGATGTCCCTTGCAATGACGAGGTGGATCCAGACCTAGACTTGCCCTATGACGGCATTGAGAGACAGCCTAGTTGCAATCACGGTCCTAAAAAACATTGGTCGGTTTTTGATTTATTAGGTGCGTATATTAGACAATATCCTGCTTTTCGCACCTATGATATGACAGAATCATGGCCGCAGATTTTTATTTGGGTTGATAAGATTTTCTCTATTACAGGCGATAATTACAACCATTTCACCGCTTTATTGTCTCAAGTCATTGCTCATGAACTCATGCATGCCTTTATGGACATCGATTTGTTAGGTTGCGACCATTTTAGAGGATTTAGAATCAAGCAGAAGCTTTACACTTTGAAAGAGGAATGTTTGGCCAATGCTTTATCCTTGTTGATGTTAAAGCCATGTTTTGATAAAGGCCAATGGAAGTTCGTGACTGATTTTGTGAAAACGCAACCATTTGCCTATAAGTTGGGCTTGGATTATGCTATGGCAGGAGAAAGGACTGTGGAGGAAGCGTTGCATTCTTGGCTAAGAATAAAAGAAACTGGGGAGGTCGACAAAAACGTGCTAATGTATTGGCTGCATTACCTATTTGAGAAGAAGGCTTATGATGGGCAACAATTGGAGTTGTATGAGGAAGGCTTGGTGTGGCCTAAAGGTGTTTATAGATATAAATCAAACATGTATTCCGATGATGGCGTGGCAGTAAAAGTAATCAAGGATTATTTTAAAACTAAAAAAGGGAAGTTGTCACGTCAAGACATGAAGGATGTATTTCCAGATTCAATCAACGAGGATTATAATGTTTTCATTGATTATCCGGAATTAAAGCATTTTGAAGCCAAAAAAAGTAATTCCCAACGTTCAATATATGAAGGCCATTTTTTGGCATGTTTAGATGGTGATTTGGTTATCTGTGATTATTGGCATCCCAATTCAATGCCTGCGTTTGTCGACAATGCAAAGAAATCAGGTTTTGAAATTGAAATGTTTGGGTGGTAACGAAATAGTGCCTCGTTTTTGAATTTCCCGCTAAAAGTGACTATATTAGAAAGTAATACTAAACTGAAATAAAATAAGATGCCAAAAGGACTCTCCAAATCCCGCTACACAGCCTTCTGCCAATGTCCAAAGAACCTTTGGCTGAAGGTATACAAACCCGAAGAAGCCAAAGACGACCCGTCTTTGGAAGCCCGCTTCGAGCAAGGCAATGAGGTGGGCGACCTCGCCATGGGACTCTTCGGCCCCTATAAGGAGGTGACCACGAAAAATCCCGATGGTAGCCTCGACCTGACCACGATGTGCGCTCTGACGCAACAGTATATGGAACAAGGCGTGGACAACATTTGCGAAGCCTCTTTTGCCCTTGAAGGTCATTGCTGCGCTGTCGACATCCTGCGCCGCAACGGCGACGGATGGGACCTCTACGAGGTGAAGAGCAGCAGTTTCCCAGAATGCGACGGCGAGGAAACGAAGTTGGAGAAATATGCGCCCGACATCGCCTATCAGAAATGGGTGCTTACACAATGCGGTGTCAAGGTCGTCAATACTTATTTGGTGTGCCTCAACAGCAGCTATGTAAGGCATGGCGATTTGGATATCAAGAGCCTGTTTGTCATCATCGACATGCACGACTTGGTCGATAACGAATACCTGAAAGTGCCTGCACAGAGCAGCCAAGCCTTGAAGGTTTTGGGCATGAAGGACGAACCCGACTGCGACCTCTCCGAATGCTGCATGAAACCATACGCCTGTGCTTTCCTTGACTACTGCAAGCGTCAGCATGGCGTGCCCGAGGACGAGCCTACCGTCTTCGACCTATATCGGATGAACTTCTCGAAGAAACTGGAACACTATCATGCCGGACGCATTACTTTCAATGCATTGCGTTCGGAGAAACTGAACGACAAGCAGCAGATGCAGGTGGAGTGTACGCTGAACCCAAAGGAACACATCAATGTCGATGGCATCCGCGAGTTCCTTTCCAATCTAAGCTATCCACTCTATTTCCTTGACTTTGAGACCCTACAGCAGGCCGTTCCCCAATTTGACGGACAGAAACCATACCAACAGATTACCTTCCAGTACTCGCTCCACATTAAGGAGAGTGCCACTGCACCCTACCAACACAGGGAGTTTCTAGCACTCAGCGACGGCAAGGACCCGCGTCGAGCCTTGGCCGAGCAGCTTTGCAAGGACATCCCGATGAACGTCTGCACCTTGGCCTACAACAAAGGCTTCGAGTGCGGTCGCATTAAGGAACTGGCTGCGCTGTTTCCCGACCTCGCCGTTCACTTGATGAACATCCAAGAGCATATCCAAGACCTGCTCACACCTTTCCAGAGCGGATGTTATTACGTTCCCGCCATGGGCGGCTCGTTCAGCATCAAGAGCGTGTTACCGGCACTGTTTCCCGACGACCCGAGCCTTGACTACCACAACCTCACAGGCGGTGTCCAGAATGGTGGTGATGCGATGACCATTTTCCCAAAAATCCAGCACATGCAACCCGATGAAGCCCAGGCCGCCCGTGAAGCCCTGCTTCGTTACTGCGAGCTTGACACTTGGGCTATGGTGAAGGTTTGGGAGAAACTGAAAGAAGTGGCGAAATAAGTGGTTTTGAAAAATATTTTTGCCCCAATCTTTAAAATTTCGGCAAAAAAGAACTATCTTAAGGCCTAACCCCTTAAGACAACATCCTTATGAACACAACCATCAAAACCGCCTCAGAGAAACAATTCACCCAAATTCGTCGTTTCGTCAAGAGAAACAAGATTTACAACACCATTACCGAAGAAAAAGGTCTTTACATCATCACACTCTTTGGACTCAAACCTAAAGAACTGGAAAAGTTCATCAAGGACTTCATCAAGACCAACCACCTCACCAAAGTCCAGCAGCAGGAGCCTTTGGCTCTTGCTGCCTGAGTTTTTGTTTCGTCTGAGGTTTAAATATTGTATAAACCTTTCTATAGATAATTAAAACAACGTCCTTTGGAACGCATCAATAATCAACTTTTCAAAAACAATGATAAAACTGAAAAACCATGAAAATTGAAAACTTAGACAAATTTCTACAAGAGATTGGCCACGCACCTCTATTGAGCGCAGACCAGGAATTGGAACTGCTCAAAGCCATTCGTGAAAAAGGTTCTGACTGCGAAGAGATGGAACAACTTTGCCAATCGAACATGAGGTTTGTGGCTGCCTTGGCCGCACAATATCAGAATCGCGGACTGAAGCTGGAAGAACTGATTTCCATTGGTGTTGATGGTTTGAAAAATGCAGCACTGACCTATGACCTTGATAGCAACATTGACTTCAAAAAACATGCTGTTTCGATGATGCGGCAGTGTTTGGAAGAAGCCGTAAAAGAACAAATCCACAAGCTTGTCGAGCAATTCGCCGAACTCCAAAGAAAGAGATTCCGTTTCTGGATGGATGATTTTGAAAATGAGGACACTGGCGAAATAGTGTCTGAGGAACGAAGCGAATTGTTAGTTGCAGAACCCGCCGACGAGGAAAAAGAAATCCTTAAACAAATCTGCAATGGGGCAAAAGAAGCCAACATTGAAGACCTGAATGCTTTTTGGCACGAAACGAGTGGCTTTTCTGACGGCGACCTCCTTCCTGTCCTTCAAGAGCTCAGCGACCGAGGCGATGTGCATGCTACTGATGCATTGAACAACATTGACCGTCTTTGGGAAATGGTTCAAAAAGGCGATAAAGATGCAGCCTTGTACTTGGCTCACCATTATGCTTACGGCAACGAGGAGCATGGCGTCTTCATCGACAAAAAACAGGCGAAAGAACTATACGACCTCGCGGAATGGGATGATTACGACCCCAATGAAGAAAGCGATGATGAATGTGAGGTCGTTGAGAGTGATTATTGTCTTCAAGGAGATCCTGCCGAACTCGACAAAGTGGAACACGACATACGGGTTTTGGCCGAAAAATTCGGCGTTCTTGATAATGGTCTGGGTGGGATGTACGTGCCTTACGACATCCTTTTCAAGAAGTTGGTCGGATCGTCCTATTATGAGGGCAACATCACAAAAATGAGACGTGTGGCTGCTAATAACCTTTTACTTCATGCCGAGAGTAGTGCGAGTGAGCCTTTGCTTTATGCTCTTAAGCAGTACTATCCACAAATAGAGGCAAATTGCTTGATTGATGTCAATGGTTTTGGAGAAGCGGAAATTGCAGTAGACGAATAATTCCAAGACTCAACAACAGAACCAGCTGTAGATAGCCCCTTCATGAGGCCGGAGGCGGGCAGGTATCCTTCTCATCCTGTAGTAGAAAGGTCTTGGGATGCCGTTTTTAAACCTTTACGCCATCAATGTCCAGCCGCAAGAGCCTTTGGCTCTTGCTGATTGAGTTTTGAGATGATAAAAAAGTCACGTAAATTTGTATTATTGAAAACAATTCCTATCTTTGCACCGTGAAATATAAATGACAATTAATATAAATAACGATTAATATTATGAAGTTTTACGACAGGGAAACAGAATTGGAAATGCTTGTCTTGAACGAACGACAAGCCGAACGTTCAGCGGTCTTTACTGTTCTGACAGGCCGTCGACGTGTTGGAAAGACTTCGTTGATTACCAAAGCCCTCGAAGGCAAGGATGTCGCCTACCTGTTTGTCTCAAAAGATGGTGAAGCCGTTTTGTGCCAGAAGTTTCAGAGGGCTATCGAAGAACAGTTGGGTATTCAAGTTTTTGGGCAAATCGCACACTTCCGCGACCTGTTCGAAATCATCATGAAAACCTCTGTTGACAGGCACTTCACAGTGTTTTTCGACGAGTTCCAGAACTTATATAAGGTGAATCCCGCTATTTTTAGTGAGATCCAGGACCTTTGGGATCGCTATCATCGCGATTCACACCTCCATCTGGTCGCGTCAGGCAGCATACAGTCGTTGATGAAACGCATCTTTGAGGACGAGAACGAACCGCTATATGGCAGGCCTACCTCAAAATATACGCTTCTACCATTCAGGATTGACGTCTTGAAACAAATTTTCCAAGACCATTGCCCTAATTATAAGAACGAAGACCTGTTGTGCCTATACATGATTACCGGAGGCGTGGCTAAATATGTAGAGCTTCTGATGGATGCACAATGCTATACCAAGGAAAAAATGCTCAACTATATTTGCCGCCCCGATTCGTATTTCCTTTCGGAAGGACGTGACTTGATGAACCAAGAGTTTGGAGATGAGAGCAATACTTATTTTTCTGTGCTTCAACTGATTGCATGTGGTTTGACAAAACGTAGTGAAATTGACGGAGCCATGCAGAAGGATATGGGCGTATATCTTCAAAACTTGGAGAAAAATTATCGCATCGTGACGCGACTGAAGCCTCTGTTGTCCAAACCAAACAGCAAAACTACGGCTTATGAAATATCTGACCAGTTCTTGAGATTCTGGTTCAGATTCATCTGGCCTTATCAGTCGCTTATTGAACGGCAGCAGATGACGGCACTTCGCCAAAACATGGGGCAGGGATATGATCAATTCTCTGGTAGGACTTTAGAGCAGTATTTCCAAACCAAAGCGATGGAGTCGGGACAATGCACGATAGTAGGCAATTGGTGGGATCGCAAAGGTGGCAACGAGATTGACATGATAGCCTTGAATGAGTTCAACCACACTGGCGTTGTGGCCGAAATCAAGCGTAATCCTCGAAAAATCAACCTTGTTGAACTTGGGGAAAAAGTCAAGGTTTTGCCGTCTGAATTCGGACGATTCCAACTCTCGCTTCAAGGCCTGTCCATAGAGGATATGTAGAAGTTAGTCGACCAACATGGACAACTTTTGCGCAATAATACATATTGTTTAATGAATGTTTTAAAAGTGGGACGAAAATCCCACTTTTTTCTTATTTTTGCGCCCTATAAATTATAGGATTATCCCGTCATGCGCAAAATATATCTATTCCTTATTCTTTTGGTATTAGCCTTGCCCTTAAAGGCAGCTTACCTTCTTATCCCGATGGACAACACCCAGACCAACCACCTGAAAGCCTACGGAGTGGCCTATTGGGTGCTTCAACGCGAGGTGGAGATCAGCTGGCTGCTCAACTATAGGGGAGGAAGTTACCTGATTCCTTACCACGAGATGTTTGAGCGCGAGTGCAAGATGCGCAACGTGTCGTACAACGTCATCGCCGACGCCCAAGCCGATGCCATCCTCGCCGAAATCGCCGACCCGGGCGTGAACATGGACGAGATGAAACTCCAAAAGGTGCCCCGCATAGCAGTCTATGCGCCCAAAAACAACCTGCCTTGGGACGATGCCGTCACCCTCGTGCTGACCTATGCCGAGATTCCATACGATGTGGTCTACGACGACGAAGTGCTGCAAGGCGTGTTGCCCACCTATGACTGGCTCCACCTACACCACGAGGATTTCACGGGACAGTATGGCAAGTTCTGGGCACGCTACCGCAACTATCCTTGGTATCAGGAGGATGTGCGCGCACAGGAAGCCACGGCTCAACGCTGGGGCTTCAGCAAGGTTTCTCAGTTGAAGCTTGCAGTAGTGAAGAAAATACGTGAGTTTGTGGCTGGAGGCGGCTACATGTTCTCCATGTGCTCGGCCCCCGATAGCTTTGATGTGGCTCTGGCTGCTGACGGCCTCGACATCTGCGACTATATGTTCGACGGCGACCCCATTCGCAACGGCGACCCGCAACGGCTCAATTACGACAACTGCTTCGCTTTCACCGACTTCTCGGTTTCGGTCAACCCACAGGAATACGAAATCTCCAACATCGACGTCACCCAAGGCCGGATGCAGAAAGTGAAAGAACAAAACGACTATTTCCTGCTTTTCGATTTTTCAGCCAAATGGGACCCGGTGCCGACCATGCTTACCCAATGTCATGAGCGTCTCGTAAAAGGGTTTATGGGGCAGACCACGGCTTTCAACAAGAACTATGTGAAGCCATCGGTTGTAGTTTTGGGCGACAATGCCGCCTTGAACGAGGACCGTTACATCCATGGTAACTTCGGCAACGGCTTTTGGACCTTCCTTGGTGGCCACGACCCTGAGGACTACCAACATATCGTTGGCGACCCGCCCACCGAACTCGACATGTACCCCAATTCGCCGGGCTATCGGCTCATTTTGAACAATATTTTGTTTCCTGCGGCAAAGAAAAAAGAGCAGAAAACTTGAAAATGTTTATATTTGCCGCTTTAAAATGCATTAATTCACAAAAATCATAGACTATGAGAAGAAATCTACTCGTCATTCTTGCCCTGATATTGGGCATCTTTTCCCTACAAGCCAAGCCCGTTGAGGTGGGTAAGGCACAACGCTTGGGACTGAATTTCATCCAACACAAGGCCATGTTCGCCAAAAACGCGGTGAATGACCTTGAATTGGCCTACACTTATCGCGCCAGCAATGGTGTGGCCACGGCCTACGTTTTCAACTTCGAAGGTGGCTTTGTCATTGTGGCTGCTGACGACTGCTATTCGCCCATCCTCGGTTATTCCTGCCAAGGCAGTTTTGACTCTGAGAATGCTCCCGATGGCTTGCGTTACATGTTGGGTGAGCTGTCGAACGACATTGAGAAGTGCATCCAACTGAACCAACCTGTTTCGAGTGATGTCCTTTGCCGCTGGAAGAATCTGGAAGACTACGGCATGTTGCATCCTGAGAGAGGTCAGGTTGTAGTCGAGCCACTGGTGCAACAACGCTGGAACCAAGATGCTCCTTACAACATGTATGTGCCTGCTGGCTGTCCCACGGGTTGCGTGGCTACAGCTATGGCCCAGTTAATGAAATATTGGGAATGGCCTTTGCAAGGCACGGGCGAACATTCCTACCAATGGAACGGTCAGACCTTGAGCGCCAACTTTGGAGAGACTACCTATGAATGGGATAATATGATTGACTTTTATGGCAACGGTGCTGGTACACCCGAACAGAGACAGGCTGTCGCCACCCTGATGTGGCATTGCGGCGTGTCGGTCAACATGAATTATGAGCCCGATGGCAGCGGTGCCTTTTCTGGGGATGTGCCTATCGCCATCAACAATTATTTCTCCTATTCCGAACACGCTACACATTACGGCAGAAGTGGCTCCTATAATGACTGGATTGCCTTGTTGAAGACCTATATCGACCAGCATATTCCGTTGTATTATTCTGGCCAGAGCCCGGAGGGAGGCCATGCATTTGTTTGTGATGGCTACGATGCCGACGATTTCTTCCATTTCAACTGGGGCTGGGGTGGCGCAAGCAATGGCTTTATCCTCATCGATGGCGAACACTTCGACTATACGGGTAGCCAAGCCATTGTCTACGACTTCGTTCCCGATTATGTTTACAACCAGATGCCTCAGGCTCCCGGAAATCTTAGCGTAAGCATCGACAGCGATGTGTCACGCGTTGCCCATCTCAGTTGGACTAACCCCACTGAGACTGAGGCTGGTGAGCCTTTGACAAGCATCGACAAGATCCTTGTCAAACGCAATGGCTTTATTGTTAAGGAAATTACCAATGTTACTCCTGGTGAGGCCATGACCTGCGACGACGAAGTGCCGTTCTTCGACCAGTTTGAATACACGGTTTTGGCTGTCAATGGTAACAACTACGGTCGTACCACCCATGCCAAGGCTGTCTTCGGCCCTTATTGCGACTGGAAAGTCATCATGACCTCGGCTAGCTTCCAAGGTTGGGACGGCGGTGGCATCACTGTGCAGAATGCAGCAGGGTCATACATCGACTTTTTGACTACCACCACTTCAAGTGCACAGATGCAAGTCTTCCAAATGGCTTTGGGCAACAACAACCTCTATTGGGTGGAGCCTAATTCTCCTGTCTCAAACCTCTCGTTTAAGATTAGAGATGCTGAAAACCAGATTGTTTACCAATACGAAGGCCCTTCATCAGGCTTGGAAGCGGGCCTTTTGCGCACATTGAACAACACTTGTGGCAATGAGAACACCTGCGAGGCTCCTTATAACCTGAAGGCTACCGTTGACCCCGATAATGACAGAAACATTATCCTTACTTGGGACTCCGATCATACTCCTGAATTCGGTTATAACATCTATCGTGATGGCTTCCTTTTCAATATGGCGCACGAAACGAGTTATGTCGATGAGAATACTGACATCGGTGGACATTGCTACTATATCACGGCTTTGTGCAGTGGAGGTGAGACGGCCAATTCCAATGAGTATTGTGTCACTTCCGGAACGGGATGCGAACCTCCCCAAGACTTGTATTTCGAATATTTCAATGGTACCAAAGTGCAACTGTTTTGGACAGCACCTGAAAACGAGAACGTGACGGGTTATGTCGTCTACCGCAAGACGGAAGACACGCCTTATAAGCGTATCAAGAATGTGGGGGCAAATACGACCAACTGCAAGGATACCAGCGTGTCTTCGGGCGTACCTTATCAGTATGTCGTGACTGCCTATTATCGTGACACTGACTGCAACTCTGCCTACGCCAATGACCTCTTTGATGCCGATAAGTTCTTCATCTCGGTGGATTGGACGAACGCGCCTAAGGACTTGCAAGCTTTCTTAAATGAAGATAGCACGATGGTCAGTTTGCGCTGGAGACCTGCCTATCAAGCTTCCTCGTACGATATCATGCGCAACGGCGTGAAGATTGGCGAGACTACAGAGATGGCGTTTGATGACGAGGATTTGGCCTTAGGCGAGACATACTGCTATCAAATTATTGCCCATGGTTCAGAATCTGAAGAGGGCTCCAACGAGGCTTGTGTTACCATGCCCGATGCGCCCGAACCACCTGTTTTGCCTTGCTCGGCACCGACGAATCTGTTATGCGACGAAAGACCTGCATTAGGCTTTTCCACTGCCATTCATGTTGAGTGGCAATCTCCCGAAGACCGCGTTCCCGACTCCTACACTTTGTACATTTATGATTTGATACGAAATGATACAACCATTTTGACAGACTTGACCGAGATGGTGTATGAATCAGGTTACTCTGTTGATGGTACGGACATCATCTTCCAAGTGAAAGCGGTTTATCCTGAATGTGAATCCGATTTCGCATTGTCTATTGACGGAAAGGATTTTGTGAGGTTTACCAGCTTGTCTGTCAATGAGATGGCGAATTTAGTCAAACTCTATCCCAATCCCACATCGGGCCAACTGAGCATCGAGGCTGAAAAGATGACTTCGATAAGCGTTTTTGACCTCTTAGGCCAGTGCGTGATGCAAATGACTGTTGAAGACGGTCAAGCTACCATCGACATGAGCCAACTGCAAGAAGGCATCTACCTTATTAAGGTGAGCACGGCCAATGGTACGTCGATGCAGCGTGTTATTAAGATGTAAATAATTTAAAATCAATAATCTAAAAGTAATTAAACCAATGAGAAAAACTTTATTTCTGATGATGAGCTTGGCGCTGTTCGTTAGCCAACTCATCGCTTCGCCCGTCGACGTGGAGCAAGCCCGTCATTTGGGCATGAAGTATGTGCAGAGCCACTCTGCCAGACAGGTCTCCGAACTCAATTTGGCCTATACTGAGATGACTGAAAGTGGCAATCCTGCTGTCTATGTCTTCAATTTCGACAACGGTTTCGTCCTCGTTTCGGCTGACGATGTGGCACGTCCCATCCTGGCTTACTCAGACGAGGAGAGCGTAGACCCGAACAACATGCCTGACGGCTTCGCCTATTACCTGGGTTTCTATGCACGTCAGATCGCCTACGCTCAGGCCAACAACTTTGAGCCTGAGATGGAGGTGGCTTCCGAATGGATGCATGTGGCTAAGGACGGCTTCGAGAACGACAACCGCAGCACCCGTGGCGACGTTGCCCCCTTGTTGACCACCCTCTGGAACCAGGACAGCCCTTACAACGCCTATTGCCCAACCGGTCATGGTGGTCCTGGCGGTCATGCCTATGCCGGTTGTGTGGCTACGGCCATGTCGATGGTGATGAAGTACTGGAATTGGCCTATCCAAGGCAATGGCGAGCACAGCTATACGCCTGAAGGTTATCCTATGCAGACGGTCGATTTCGGTGCCACGACATACGACTGGGCCAATATGCCCAACTCCTGCAATAGCTCCAATTACCAAGCTGTTGCTACGCTGATGTATCATTGTGGTGTTTCGGTCGATATGATGTATGGTGGAGGCTCTTCGGGTGCCTATTCACAAGATGTTCCTCCTGCGATTGCCAACTATTTCCGTTACACCGACAAAGCCAGTCGTAAAGACCGTGATCTTTATACCAAATACGATTGGGAGGAGATGTTGATTGCCAGCTTGAAAGAAGGCTTCCCGATGTATTATTCAGGAAGTGACGATTCAGGCGGACATGCTTTTGCATGCTGTGGCTATCGTGAGAGCGACCGTAAGTTCTATTTCAACTGGGGCTGGAGCGGCTCGTTAAATAACTATTTCGCTATCGACGCACTGAACACCGGCTGGAATGGTAGCTTCAATCAGGGTCAGGCCGCCATCTTCGATTACATCCCTGACTATGTTTACAACGAATTGATTCCTGCTGTTGAAGACCTCAGTGTCTCGTCAGAAAACGCCCACTCCAAGACGGGTATCGTCAGCTGGACCAACCCCACCATGTCTTTGGACGGCAGTGCTTTGGAGAACATTGATCAAGTGGTGTTGCTCCGTAATGAAGAGCAGATTTTCACTCAAAGCAATTTGACTCCTGGTGAGGTCATGTATTTCGAAGACAATGTTCCTGATTACGATTGCTACACCTATACCTTGTACTTCCTTTCCAATAATGTTAAAGGTCGTTTTACAGAGTTTAAGTACCAATATGGTCCCACCTGTACTTGGAAAGTGGTTGGTCAAACCACTAATTTCCAAGGCTGGAATGGTGGCAAGATTCAAGTGAAGAATTCGTTCAACACGCTTATTGAGGAGATCACGATGACTTCTTCATCGCCTATCAGCCAGCAAATTGTTATGCCCGAAGGCAATGTCACTTTCAGCTGGGTGGCTCCATCAACGGCTGTCCAAAGCTTAACCATCAACATCAAGAACTCGTCCAATAGCACGGTCTATACCTTCACGGGCAACTCGAACCAAGTGCCTGCCACGCTTTATACGGGCGACAATGATTGCGGTGGCTGTCTGCCTCCTACCAATTTCCACGGCGAGTACCAATGGACCAACGAAGGCTTTGGCACACTGCTCACTTGGGACTATGAGGGCGAGCCTCAGTCTTTCAAAGTCTATCGTAGTGAAGACGGCGTAGAATATGCTGAAATAGCAACAGTTGATAAGACATTGCGCGAGTATTTCGACATTACTGATGCCGGTGGGTACTATTACAAGGTGACGGCCTTCCGCAGCTATTGCGAGTCGACGCCCGCTTGGGTCGATGATGACACTGATTATGTCTACATCGAAGTGACATCAGTCAACGAAGATGCCGAAGAAGGCTTCAAGGTGTATCCTAACCCGGCCAATGCCTTGATGAGTGTTGAGGCCGATGGCCTGCAACTGGTCACAATCTGCAACACCATGGGTCAAACCGTTTTGATGCAGCATTGCAACGAAGATGGCGTGGTCATCAACACATCTAACTTGGCTTCTGGCGTCTACACTATCAGCATCAAAGCTGCCAATGGCACCGTGACCAAACGTTTTGCCGTGATGCATTGATGGCTTTTTTCCAAAAAACGAGTCAAAATGAAAAGGAAACATGCGCGCATGTTTCCTTTTTTGTTATATTTGCCGCTTAAACTTGAAAGACAATTTAATATGAGAAAGCGCATCTTTACTATGCTGGTACTGGCGTTGACATGTGTCGCGCTTCAGGCCCGCCCGGTTGACCAAGAGACCGCAAAACGCTTGGGACAGTCCTTTGTAAAGGCCAATTTCGAGTTCACCCGCCAGAGTGACCAACTGAATTTGGTTCAAACCGCTTATTCCGAAAGGGGAGAGGCCTGCTATTATATTTTTAATGTGGGTGACACAGGCTTCGTTATCCTTGCCGCTGACGACAACTATCGTCCTGTCATCGGTTATTCGGATAGAGGAGCATTCAACCCTGACGACATGGCTCCCGCTTTGGCCGAATACCTGGAAGTCGTACGACAAGGTGTGATGAGAGCCTCTCTGGCTTCTTCGGCATCGGTTGCAGTGGCAGCTGACTGGACCATGCTTGAGAGATGCGGTCGCCTTGTCTCGCGTCATGGGGGTAGGGAAGACGAATTCATTGTTCAGACTACCTGGAATCAAAACTATCCCTACAACTATTTCTGCCCTGAAGGCGAAGGCGGCCCCGGCGGGCATTGTTATGCAGGCTGTGTGGCTACAGCAGCAGCCCAGCTGATGAAGTTCTGGAACCATCCTATTCAGGGACAGGGCAGTTATACCTATATCCCAGAAGACCATCCGGAATACGGCCCGCTGACAGCCAATTTCGGTGAGACGACCTACGACTGGGATAATATGCCCAACGCCATTTCAAATAACTCTCCCATAGAGCAAATTGAGGCGGTGGCACAACTCATCTACCATGTCGGCGTGAGCGTGGATATGAATTATCGTCCTACGAGTAGTGGTGCTGTCACTGGTAAGCTTTGCCAAACCATGCCAGCCTACTTCTTCTACACCGACCAGATGGACAATCTATATCGCGAGAACTATACCCATGAGGGTTACATGCAACTGGTAATTAATTCAATTGATATGAATTGGCCTATGGTGCAACGTGGTGGCGGTCATGCCTATGTTCTCGATGGCTACAACGATAACGATATGGTGCATTTCAATTGGGGCTGGAGCGGCAGCAGTGACGGCTGGTTCAATATCGACGAACATGGCTACGCTGATGGTGAGAGTATCATCTACAACTATGTACCTGCTGAGATTTATTCTGCCACCGCCAATGCGCCCACGGATATGAATGTGGTTCCCGCAAATGACGGAACACTGACAGCTTCCATCAGTTGGAAGAACCCTTCAGTTACATTGACCAACGTGCCGCTGACTGTTATCGACCAAATCGTCGTGGCTCGCAACGGGGAGGTGATTTTTACCGAAGACAATGTCACCCCAGGCGCCGAAATGAGTTTTGTGGATGAAAGCGTTCCTTATTTTGATGTTTTCGACTATGCTGTTTATGCCATCATTAACGGACAGCATGGCGCATCTGCAAGAGCGGAGAAAGTGCTGGTAGCCCCGACCTGCGATTGGAAGATCATCATGCAGAGTTCGGCCTTCCAGGGCTGGAACGGGGGATATGTTTCACTTTATAGCGCTACGGGAAAAGAAATCCAGCGCTTCACCATTACCAGTTCAGTGCCATCTACGTTCAATTTTCCCGTTCCAGTAGGCAACGTGTGCTTCGGCTGGACTGCACCGAATAATAATGTAAGCAATATGTCTTTGATTATCAAGGATTCAGAAGGCAATACGGCATACACCTATCAGGGCAGCTCCTCTGGTATGGAAGAGGGCGTTTTTTATGCCGTCAATAATGGTTGTGGCAATGCATTGGTGACTACGGCACCTTACCATCTGATGGCTGAAATGAGTGAAAGTGATGCCGTCTTGACATGGGAGAATGGTGGCGTCGTTCCCGACTATGGCTATATTGTTTACAAGGATGAACAAATCTATGGTTTTACATCGGAACTGAGTTTTGTTGATGAAAACATCACCGTAGGACATTGCTACACGGTTACCGCACTGAATTATGGCGGCGAGTCGGACCATTCCAATGAGACCTGCGCTTCGGCGGGTGACTGCAAAGGAGCTACCAACTTCGATTACGAATATGTGGGCAACAACTATAAAATCAAGCTGTTATGGGATAAACCAGAACCTGGTGATGGATTGTCGGGCTATTATCTGTTCCGCAAACAAGGTGAAGACGGCACGTATGAGCGAATCAAGTTGCTCAGCGCTTCGGCAACCAATTTCACCGATAATACCGCCAACCAACAGGGCGATTACTATTACCGCCTTTACGCCTATTATTCCGCCACTGATTGTACTTCGGCACCAGCCTCTATCAAAGATGATCCTAACAAGTTCTATCTGAAAGTGTATTATTCACCCACCGATATTGAGGAAACAGAAAAACCTGAGATGAACCTATACCCGAATCCCGTCAACCATAGTTTAAAGATTGAAGCTGATGGCATGACTCACGTGACGGTTTACAACCAGCTTGGACAATTAGTCTATGCATCGGAATGTGATTCTAATTCTTTGAATATCAATGTGTCGGATTGGAATGAAGGTGTTTATCATGTCAAAGTGATGACGGGTAACGGATGGGTTTCACATCGTGTCGCCGTCGTTCATTAAATGGAGTTTTTTTGTCAATATGTGCAAACAAAGCATTATGTTTCGGGAAAATCTCTATATTTGCACGCTTAAACAGAATCTAATTTAAAATATTAAATCCAACTACAATGAAAAAGTATTTAATGAGTCTGCTTGCCTTGGTTTTGGGCATCGGTATGGTTCAAGCCCATCCGGTCGATGTGAGCCAAGCCAAGTATGTTGGACAACAATTTGTCCAAGCCAACTTCCAGCAGTCACGCCAAATGGATGACCTTACCTTGGTCTACACGGGCACTTCAAACCGTGGCGAGGCTTGCTTCTATGTGTTCAATGTCGGCAATGGCGGGTTCGTCATGGTTTCAGCCGATGACTTTTACCGTCCAATCATCGGTTATTCTGAAGAACGCAGCTTTGACGCTGAAAACATCAACCCCGAGTTGGGATACATGCTCAACGAGTTGATCGCCGGTCGTACTGGAAGACTTGCAGGCAAAGCTACTCCTACAGTTGCTGCCGAATGGCAGAGTGTGATGAATTCGGGCAAACTGATTTCGCGCAATGGTGGCCGCGAGAAATTCTATCTCGTGCAAACCAAATGGGATCAGGGCAACCCTTACAACTATTATTGCCCCCAATCTGCTGGCGGTCCTAATGGCCGTTGCTATGCAGGTTGTGTAGCCACAGCCATGAGCCAAGTGATGAAATATTGGAATCATCCTTTGAAAGGAAATGGTTCTCATACCTACAATTCGGGAGGGCCAGGATATCCTTCTTTCCCTGGGCTTTCAGCCAACTTTGGTGAAACCAATTACGACTGGGAGAATATGCCTTTGCAGCTCAATGCCAGTTCTCCACAAGTGCAGATTGAAGCTGTTGCCACATTGATGTATCATTGCGGTGTTTCCGTGAATATGATGTATGCTCCTGATGGTAGTGGCGCCTTTTCCCAAGATGTTCCTTCAAGTATTTCCCAATACTTTGACTATACCAATCAGGCAGTGTATAGAAGCAGAGACAGTTATAACTATGATGCTTGGTCTGCGATGTTGATGGAATCACACGACATGGGTTGGCCAGTTTATTATTCGGGACAAGGTCCTGATGGCGGTCACGCTTTCGTGTGTGACGGTTACGATGACAACGGCTTTTTCCACTACAACTGGGGCTGGAGTGGCAGCGGTGACGATTACTTTGATTTCGATCAGATTGAATACAATTCGTCGGATGGAGCTATCTTTAACTTCGTTCCCACTGAGGTTTACAATAACACAGCTCAGGCTCCTTCCAACCTTAATGTGACACCTGCCGCCAACAATGTTTTGTCAGCCACAGTTTCTTGGACCAATCCTTCCAAGACTTTGAACAATAGCAACCTTTCCACCATTGATCAAATCGTGGTTTGCCGTAATGGTGAAGTCATCTACACGCAGGACAATGTGACTCCTGGCGCTAATATGACCATCACTGACAATAGTGTTCCGCGCTTTGATTCTTTCAAGTATTCGGTCTATGCTGTTTGCAATAATGCTCATGGTAAGATTGCTTACTTCAATAATGTGCCTTTTGGTCCTACTTGCGGTTGGACAATTAGCATCACACAAGCTTCGTTCACTGGTTTCCGTGGCGGTAAGATTCACGTCTACAACGCTGCTGGTACTGATGTTTTACAAGTGACAACCACCACCTCAGCTGTCCAGAATATCCCGGTTGACGTGCCTTTGGGTCACGTTTCCTTTGGTTGGTCAGCTCCCACTCAGTCGGGTAGCTTCACGATGGCTTTCACCATCAAGGATGCTCAGAACAACGCTGTTTATAGCTATAGCGGCAGCTCGGAAGACCTTCCTGCTGGTGTGTTCTATGAGGGTAACAACAGCTGTGGCAACTCCATTGGTGATGCAGTTCCTTCCAATTTAGTGGCACTCATTGATGATGAAAACCCCAACAACATCAAGGTTTCTTGGGATCCTGTCGCAGGCGAAGGTTACGGCTATGTCGTTTATCGTGACGGTATGCTCTATCGTTTGATTCCTGAAGGCACTTCCTTCGTTGACGAGAATGTGCCGGACGGTGGCCACTGCTATTATGTAGGTTACCTCTTTGATGGTGGTGAGAATGGTCAGTATTCCAATGAGTCTTGTGCTTCTGCTGGTGCTTGCTATGCACCTACCGACATCGACTTCGAGTACACGGGCAGCAGCTACAAGATCAAGCTGAAATGGGAAAAACCTGAGCCGCACGACGGCCTCTCTGGCTACTATCTGTTCAGAAAGTTCGGCGATGAGGGCACGTATGAGAGAATCAAGCTGCTGAGTGCCTCCGCTACAAGCTATACCGACAACACTGTCAACCAAGAAGGCGACTACTACTACAAACTTTACGCTTATTATGGCGATCTGGATTGCACTTCAGCTCCTGCCTATTGGATTAACGACCACAACCAGTTCTATCTGCACGCTCCGTATTCATTTGACGGTGTCGAAGAACTGGAACCTGGTAGCGTTTCCATCTTCCCGAATCCCACCACCAACCGCTTCACCGTTGAAGCTGCTGGCCTCAACCACATTGAAGTCTACAACATTGTGGGTCAGAAAGTGTATGAGATGAACTGCCAAGGCGAGTCGGTCGACCTCTTCTTGAATGTTGAGACTGGCGTCTACATGGTGCGCGTGTCCACCGTCAATGGTGAGTACACACAGCGTGTCACTATCATCAGATAAGAATCAATTCCTTTAGGGAATTACTAAAACGGTTGTCTCGTCATGGGACAACCGTTTTTTATGTATTTTTGCGACCTGATGAAACGCACAATATATATGACCCTGTTAGGGTTACTGCTTTCCATAGTTGCTTGTGCTCAACCTCAATTCAAGCCTGGCGATGTGGTTCCGAAGCCTTACCTGAAAGTGTTTGGTTATGAGCAGTTTTTCAAGGTGTCTTCTCTTCCTGAGCAGGTGATGGCGCGGATGAATGCCTGCTCTTATAAGGGAAAGACGGGGGCATGTTGGGATGATTTAAGCTATCTTAAAGTGTTACATTGTGACCTTGATGGCAACGCCATCATTGGAGAGATGGTTTGCAATACGGCCATAGCATCCGATTTGTTGGAGATTTTCAAGACCTTGTATCGGTCGGGCTATCCTATTGAGAAAATGCGCCTTATCGACCTTTATGGCGGGGATGACGAAGCCTCTATGCGCGACAACAATACTTCATGCTTCAACCAACGCGATATTACTGCGGGTGGAAAGGTTTCGAAACACAGTTATGGAATGGCTGTCGACATCAACCCTAAATACAATCCCTATTACAAAATGAGAAACGGGATGACTCGCATTCAACCTAAGGGGAGCGAGTATTATATTAATAGGAGTGAAATCTTCCCTTACAAAATCGAAAAAGGCGACCTGTGTTATCGATTATTCAGACAGCATGGCTTCCGTTGGGGCGGTGACTGGCTTAGTGGAAAAGACTATCAACATTTTGAGAAGTAGATTGTTGTTGATTGTTAATTGTTGAATTGTTTAACTGTTGCCTACAACCATTCAACAAATCAACAGTTCAACAATTCAACGATCGCTCCCAAACCTCGAACCGGTAGGAATAGTCAACCTGTGGGTCATCGTCAATCACTTCCAAATCCACCAAGTCCCATTCCTCAAAATTGATGTAGGGGAAATAGGTGTCGGCCTCAAAACGCTTGCCGATGCGGGTGAGGTAGAGGCGGTCGGCATAGGGAAGGAATTGCTCGTAAACCATTCCGCCGCCCATGATGAACACTTCTTCCTCGTCTTTCACCGCATCCAAAGCCTGCGCGATGGACGAAACCACCTCGAAGCCTTCAGGAGCTTCGTCGAGCCGGGTGGAAAGAATGATGTTTCGACGGTTAGGCAAGGCTTTCTGGCTAGGCAGCGACATATAGGTCTTGTAACCCATGATAACGGTATGTCCAGAAGTAATCTTCTTGAATTGCTTCAAGTCGCGGGAGTTGTGCCAGATGAGGTCGCCGTTTTTGCCGATAGCGCGGTTTTCGGCCATAGCCACGATGATGGAAAGGATCATTATGTTGGAATGTTGATTGTTGAACTGTTTAATTGTTGTAGAGACGCGATTTATTGCGTCTCAAAAACTATACCGATACTTCTCCTTTGATTGCAGGCCAAGGGTCATAGTTCTCCAAGGTGAAGTCCTCATACTTGAACCCGAAGATGTCTTTGATTTCAGGATTCAGACGCATTGTAGGCAGTGGGCGAGGGAATCTCGTCAGTTGCAGCTTCACCTGTTCGATGTGGTTGTTGTAGATGTGAACGTCACCGAAGGTGTGGACAAAATCGCCCAGCTTTAGGTTGCATACTTGCGCCATCATCATAGTGAGAAGGGCGTAGGAGGCGATGTTGAACGGTACGCCGAGAAACACGTCCGCACTGCGTTGGTAGAGCTGGCACGACAGTTTGCCGTCGGCCACATAGAACTGGAAGAAAGCATGGCAGGGGGGGAGAGCGGCCTTGCCTGCAGCCACGTTGGCTGCGAAATTCTTCTCATGCTCATCGGGTAAGACGCTGGGGTTCCATGCCGTGACGATATGCCTGCGGCTGTTGGGGTTCTCCTTGATGCTCTTCACCACCTCGGCAATCTGGTCGATGCCCTCGTTGTTCCAGTTGCGCCATTGGGCACCATAGACGGGGCCGAGGTCGCCATTCGGGTCGGCCCATTCGTCCCAGATGGTGACCTTGTTGTCGTGCAGATACTTGATGTTGGTGTCGCCGCTGAGCAGCCACAACAGCTCGTGGATGATGCTTTTCAGGTGTACCTTCTTCGTCGTGACCAGAGGGAAGCCCTCGTTGAGGTCGAAACGCATCTGGTAGCCGAACACGCTGATGGTGCCCGTGCCCGTGCGGTCGCCTTTCTGATGGCCGTGGTCGAGGATATATTGGAGTAAATCTAAGTATTGCTTCATTTGGGGTTTAATTAATGGTGCAAAAATAAGGGAATTTTCGGATATTTTGTGCGAATTGAAAATAATGTGTAATTTTGCGGAAAATAAACTAAACGATGAATAATCAGTTGATCAATGTCATTCGAGCATATTTTGCCACCCAGCCTGTTTTGAAGGCATGGTTGTTTGGCTCGTATGCCAGAGGCGAGCAAACGCCTGACAGTGATGTTGACATTTTGGTTGTGTTTGATGAAGAGAATGGTAGGAAAGTGAGCTTGCTAAGGCATATCGGCATCGCATTAGGTTTGGAAGATTTGTTGGGAAAGAAAGTGGATTTAATCACCGAGGGCACATTATTACCTTTTGCAAAGGAAACAGCTGATAAAGACAAAGTGCTGATTTATGAGAGAGCCAGCTAAAGATAAAGGAAGACTTGATCACATTCTTGAATGCATCAACAACATCTTCGAATTTGTAGAAGGTAAAACTTTTGAACAAATCGAGGGTGATAAGATGTGCTATTTTGCCATTGTCTATCAGTTGGTCATCATTGGCGAAGCTGCAAATATGCTCACAAAAGAATTCCGTGAAGCACGTCCTCAAACACCATGGCGCGAAATCGTCAGTATGAGGAATTTCATTGTTCACGGCTATAATGTAGTGGACAAAAACGAGGTTTGGCCGGTGATACAAGGCGACCTTGTGCCTCTTAAACAGCAAATAGAAGAGTATATCGAAGAATTGGGCTCTACCGATGAACAACTAAAGGATAATTGAGATTTGAATTAACCCAAATCAAAAACCCTGCTGATAGTATCGGTTATCAGCAGGGTTTATCATTTGTTTTCCAGTATATTATTTGCTTTCCGGCTCGTGCTTATATTTAAACAAGAAGGCAAATAAAATGCCCACCACCAAAGCGAACGCTGCAAACACATACCAAGCCGATGACCAGCCAGCCATCAACTCATTGAAATTGGTCTTGCCTAGGGTGAAGTGGTTGACGACGGCTTGGGCGCAGAACGAACCGATGGTGGCACCGAGGCCGTTGGTCATCATCATGAATACACCTTGCGCACTGCTGCGGATCTTCTCGTCCGTGTTTTGGTCGACGAAGAGCGAACCGCTGATGTTGAAGAAGTCGAAGGCTACGCCGTAAACGATCATCGAAAGGATGAAGAGTACGAGGCCAAAGCCCGTCGGGCTGCCTGCGCCGAGGAAGAAGAAACGCAAAGCCCAAGCACCGAAAGCAATGAGCATCACCTTCTTGATGCCGAACTTCTTCAGGAAGAAGGGGATGAGCAGGATGCACAGCGTTTCAGAAACTTGTGAGATGGATGACAAGAATACGTTATGTTTTACCGCAAAGGCGTTGGCGTATTCCGGCGACTGGCCAAAGGCATCCAAGAATGGGGTGGCGAAGCCGTTGGTCACTTGGAGGCACATACCCAACAGGAAGGAGAAGATGAAAAACACGCACATCCTCGTGTCTTTAAACAAGGAGAAGGCGCGCAGACCGAAGGTGTCAACAAACGACTTGCTTTCCACGTTCTTGTTGACGGGACAATTCGGCAACGTGAACGAATAAATGGCCAAAATGATACCCCATGCGGCCGACACAAACAGTTGCTCGTAACCATTCTTATAACCCGTGAAGTTCACAATCCACATGGAAAGGATGAAGCCGATGGTGCCGAACACACGGATAGGAGGGAAGGCCTTCACCGTGTCGAGGCCAGCTTGGTTCAAGGCATTGTAGGATACGGAGTTGCCCAAGGCGATGGTCGGCATGAAGAAGGCCACGCTGATGGCATAATACGGGAACAATTGTCCGAAACTGACCGCACTGCCGTATTTGTAGCCCATGTAACCCGCCAAGGCCATGAAAATGGCGGCAAGGAAATGGCAGATGCCCAACAGCTTTTGCGCTGGAATCCAGCGGTCGGCCACGATGCCCATCAAGGCAGGCATGAAAAGGGAAACAATGCCCTGGATGGCGAAGAATTTGCCGATGTTGGCACCCATGCCGATACGGCCGAGATAGATGCCCAATGAGCAAAGATAAGCTCCCCACACCGCAAAGATGAGGAAGTTCATCACGATAAGTCTGAATTTGATTGCTTTCATATAAGTTGATTTAAAGATTTAAGATTCAAAATTCAAGATTCAAGATTTTATTTAACTACAGATTTTACAGATGTTTTCGAGTCGAAATTTCGCAGCTTCGCTGCGGATTAATACAGATGAGCCACACACTCCTCATTCCTCATTCCACATTCTGCATTCTGCATTCTACATTCTACATTCTACATTCTACATTCTACATTCTACATTCTGCATTCAGCATTCCACATTCCTCATTTCCTCCTGTTAATCTCATCCCTTATCTGCGCCGCTTTTTGGTAGTCTTCATTGTCGATGGCTTCTTGAAGCAGGTCTTCAAGAGTCTCAAGATCAAGCAGGTCGAGGCTGGTTTTGGTTACACCTTTATTAATGGTACTTTCTTCGTTTTCGTCAGGTTTTTCTTTGTCCATGTCTTCCATAATGATGCCCGCCTCTTCCATCACGCTCTCGTAGGCATAGATTTCACAACCTTTGCGCACGGCGATGGCGATGGCGTCCGAAGGTCGTGCATCCACCATGGTGAGGTCGTCGCCTTGTTTGCACACCAGCATGGCATAATAGACGCCGTCGCGGAAGCGGTTGATGACCACCTCCATGATTTCGATGCCGAACTCATGGGCGAATCGGATGAAAAGGTCGTGGGTGTGGGGGCGACCGTTTTTGTGTTTTTCAATGCCCACGGCAATGGACTCGGCCTCGGCACTCCCGATGACGATGGGCAGACGACGCTGCGAGTTCTTGTCGCCCAAAATCAAGACGTATGCCCCTGTCGAGGATTCGCTGTAGGTCAAGCCGATGATTTCCAAACTGACTTTATTCATTTTTGCTCGTTTTGGGAAGGATGTGAAAGCGTTTTTGTTCTAAAGCACTGATTATTAAGACTGTTTTTGAAAACAAAACCTTCTATCTTCAATCGTCAAAAGTAGGGACTTTTTGTGAAATGCGCAAAAAAAGTTGGTTTTAGGAAAAAAACTATCCAAAAAACTTTCATTTCAATTTATTTTGTCCTTATTTTTGTCCCGTCAAAAGTGCTGAAATCATATCATAATGGCATTGTTTATCGAATCAAAACAAGTTTAACTAAATAACAATCTTATGATTAACAGTATTCCTTACATTGTGTTGGTCGCCTCAGTGTTGGCGCTGACATTCGCTTTCATCTTCTTCAAACAGATGATGAAAGAAGACGAAGGTACGGACTTGATGAAGAAAATCGCTGCGCATGTCCGTAAGGGAGCCATGGCTTACCTGAAGCAGCAGTACAAGGTGGTGATTATCGTGTTCATCGTCTTGGCGGTTCTTTTCTATGTGATGAGTCTGTTCGACTTGCAAAATGGTTGGGTGTGGTTCGCCTTCCTGACTGGCGGTTTCTTCTCGGGCTTGGCGGGCTTCTTCGGCATGAAGACGGCCACTTACGCCTCGGCTCGTACCGCTAATGCCGCCCGTAAGTCATTGAACAGCGGCTTGAAAGTGGCTTTCCGTTCGGGTGCCGTCATGGGTCTCGTCGTGGTGGGTCTTGCCCTGCTCGACGTGTCCGTGTGGTTCCTCGTGCTCGACCACTTCATCGGTGTCGAAGATCACTTGGTCATCATCACTACGACCATGCTGACCTTCGGTATGGGTGCTTCCACGCAGGCTCTGTTCGCCCGTGTGGGTGGCGGTATCTACACGAAGGCTGCTGACGTGGGTGCCGACCTTGTTGGTAAGACCGAGTACAATATCCCTGAGGACGACCCGCGTAACCCTGCTACCATCGCTGATAATGTTGGTGACAATGTCGGTGACGTGGCTGGTATGGGTGCCGACCTTTATGAATCTTACGCTGGTTCCATCTTGGCTACCATGGCCTTGGGCGCTTCCGCATTCGCCACTTCCGCTGTCGAAGGCATGCAGTACAGAGCCGTGTTCGCTCCTATGCTGATTGCCGCTGTGGGTGTCTTGCTGTCTATCATCGGTATCTTCCTTGTGAAGACCAATGAAGGTGCTGGCATGAAACAGTTGCTTGGTGCATTGAGCCGTGGTACCAACACCGCAGCCATCTTGATCGCAGCTGCCACGTTTGGCATTTTTGCTTGGCTGTTTGGCACCGACACCAACCAATGGTGGCAAGTCTCTTTGTCGGTGGTCGTCGGTCTTCTGGCTGGTGTGATTATCGGTAAATCAACGGAATATTATACTTCTCAGAGCTACAAGCCCACCCAAAAGGTGGCCGAGAGCTCGAAGACGGGTCCTGCCACAGTGATTATCTCTGGTCTGGGTCTCGGTATGCTCTCCACCGCAATCCCTGTGGTGACTGTGGGCTTCGCAATCATTTTGGCTTATCTCTGCGCCAATGGTTTCCATGTCGCTTTGACTCCTGAAAATCTTTCATTAGGCCTTTATGGTATCGGTATCGCTGCCGTGGGTATGCTCTCCACGCTGGGTATCACGCTGGCTACCGACGCTTACGGTCCTATCGCCGACAATGCCGGTGGTAACGCCGAAATGAGCGGCCTCGATCCTGAAGTGCGTCACCGCACCGATGCTTTGGATGCCCTCGGCAACACTACCGCTGCTACAGGTAAGGGCTTCGCTATCGGTTCTGCCGCTTTGACGGCTCTTGCTCTGTTGGCTTCCTACGTTGAGGAAATCAAGTTGGCCCTCATCCGTGTGGGTCAAGCCTTGCCGAATGGCATTGATGCTGCCAAGGCCACTTTGGTCGACTTCATGAATGCCTATAACGTCAACCTGATGAATCCCGTCGTTTTGGTGGGTGTGTTCATTGGTGCCATGATGGCCTTCGTGTTCTGCGGCATGACGATGAACGCCGTGGGCCGTGCAGCACAAAAGATGGTGGAGGAAGTCCGCCGTCAGTTCAGCACCATCAAGGGTATCCTTGAAGGCAAGGCCGAACCCGATTACGAGCGTTGTGTGGCTATCTCCACGAAGGGTGCCCAGCACGAAATGTTGGTGCCTTCCATCCTCGCCATCCTCGTCCCGATCCTGACGGGTGTCATTTTGGGTGTTCCTGGTGTTCTCGGTCTGTTGATCGGTGGTTTGAGCACGGGCTTCGTGCTGGCTGTCTTCATGGCCAACTCGGGCGGTGCTTGGGACAATGCCAAGAAGTATGTCGAGGAAGGCAACTTCGGTGGTAAAGGCTCCGAAAACCACAAGGCTACCGTCGTTGGCGACACCGTCGGTGACCCGTTCAAGGATACGTCAGGTCCTTCGCTGAACATCCTCATCAAGCTGATGAGCATGGTGAGCATTGTAATGGCCGGTCTGACTGTCACTTGCCACTTGCTGTAATCACAGTATTGTAGACATAGAGATTCCCCCAAGAAACCGCGTGTCGGAAGCTTGGGGGAATTTCTTTTGTTTTGGTCTGTAGGACTGTCGTACCACGGCAGCCGCTGTGCCGTTTCAGCGTGCGGCTGCCACGGTGTGACAGCCCTACGAGAAGGCGATTAACGCACCACAAATTTCCGTGTCACATCGCCTACGGAAATGAAATACATGCCTTGAGGCAATGTTGAAACATCAATCTGTTGGGTTTCATCCGTGATTTGGCCTGTCAACAGGGTTTGGCCCATGAGGTTGGTAATTCTGAATTCTGAATTCTGAATTCGGAATGATGAATGGTGAATGGTGAGAATGCCGTTGGTAGGATTAGGATAAACCGTAAAGGTCCCTGAGCCCATCGAAGGGCCGTCCTCATCAATGCCATGTAATTCCTCATAAACTGCATCGCAGTCCTCGTCGCCAGGTTTAAAGACCAATTCGTCCTCAACCCAATAGCAGCGCAGGCCTTCCACACGGATGCCATCGCCGTTGTCCATCAGCCTTTCGGGGAAGAAACTGGTGAGGTGGCCGATGCCGCACACGATGTCGCCGCTGAAAATGTCGTCAGGGTCGCTGACATGCAGCATCTGATAGTATCTGTCCCCGTATTCGATGAAATCCACGCCATCCACATGCATGGTAAGGATTTCCGTGCCGACAAAAATGTTCCAACTGTCGCCCACTTCGGCACCAAAGTCATATAGCACGGTAAATTCTTCCAAGGTCTTGTTCCACCAATACAATTTGCCATCGCGTTCATAGACATATTCGTGTGTCACGTCTTGATGCAAATCCTTGTCGTAAAGCGTGTTGATTTTCACGAGGATATGCGTTGGCTCGTCTTGTACGATAGTGTCGCCCGCCTGATAGAGGTATTGGTAGGTGATGCTGCCGTTGTCATTCTGGATTTCGTAGTACCATTCGGCACCAGGAGGAAGGATTGGATTCAAAACTTCGGCATCGGTGATATTGATTCGATAATAGAAATTCAAACCGTTATCAATCAGCATTTTTGAAGTAAATGTCGCCGTGATTTCCTGACCTTCATAGATGGTGTCGTTGTCCAATATGAAATAATTGTCATAATAATCATGTTGATTGTCGAGATAATATGTCTTTCCGTTCGATATGAAGGCTAGCACTAGTCCAGGCACTGGTATATAGGAGGTATAAGGCATGGGAGCCATTTCAACGGTTCCAGTCAAAGTGGTTTCGTCTCTAGAACCCATCTCCACCAATTCAACGGCATGCACCTCATCGCCAGTAATATCATAACGAATATGCTCTATGCCTTTGAGGTCAACGTGTGTGCCTTCCCTGAAAATGTCGTTGTTGATATACGTCTCTTTGTAAAGCCGGCCATTGTGTGTTGGATAATAGGGAATGATGAAATCGCCAGGACCTATGAAGGTCAGAAAATGTTCATCCTCACAAGGATAGGTGAAACAGAGCGGATTCCAATAATCTGTGGTAAGTGTACCACTGTCTAATTGGAAAGTGTAATCTCTAAATGGCTGGATGTCTACCAATTCCATCCCGTTGAATTGATTTGCATATTGATCCAACATGACGCCACAATGCCCGATGACAGTGCGAAGGTTATAGTCCTCATACGCCACACCGTTGAAGACTAATGGCCAGGTTTGCTTCTCCCCATCGATAGTCAGATAATAAGTCGTATAAGGCGCTTTGCAAAGTGTGATAACCACCATGTCATCCTCCACCGACGTGGAAAGCATCGCGGTGATGGCATCGTAATAATGCGCCGTAGTCTGTTGGATATCAAGCACATTTTCCGAATGACCAGCATTGTCGTGCATCTCTGTAATAGTTCCAAACGCACCGATGGTTGCACCCACAGGGACGGTATCATAGCGTACGATGAGCCGGCTCAAATCAGTGGGATCAGGACGGAAACCATCCACCGTAACGGGATAGATATGCTCCTCATCAACCTTGATGGCCTGCCCTGAAGTGTAATACCAATTCCCAAAGGCAAAAGCGGATGGTGAAACAACGACTTCGCCTTCGATGTAATGGATGTCATTGGCGTTGAATACGCTTTTCTTGTACGCACCATGACCATAGAAATACAAATGTCCATCACGGCCTTTCCAAAGATAGCCGTCGCCTTCGCCTCCAGGCGCATTTTGCTGAATGGACAAGGCTTCTCCGTAGTCATAGAAAATTTCACCATGATCCCCCGAATAGCTCAGCACCATATAGAGGTTATAATCATAGCTCACATTGTGAAGGCTGTAGACGATGCCATTGTCGACGACAACAAATTTGTCTCCATTCAAGAGGTAAAAACCTGGCTCATGTTGGAATCCCACAATGCCGCCCCATGAGGAGCCAGCCAACACATTGCCTTCGGGGTCAAACTCCATGTGGAGCACCACCGCACCGTCGAAGGCGGCCAACTCCCAGTTTTGCATATCAGAGAGGGTAGAGTGGAAGATGCCGCTATCCACGCCGGAATAGTACCATTTGCTGACATACACATCACCCGCCTCGTTGGCAATCACATCGCCAATAGCATGGTATTCGTCGCCGATAAAACTCATATCGGCAGTGTTCCATGTGGCACCAGCATCGAGGGTGTAAAACAATTGTCTTTCGCCCCACAGCAACAAAGTGTCGTTGTTGACGGCGTATGCACCGATCATATTGTAGTTGGAGGTCGAGTTTGGAGCGGATTGTTGCCAAGTGTCGCCATGATCATCGGAATAGCAGACGAAGGCATAGTCGTCAGGAAACATGAAGATGCGCCCATCAGGACTGATGGTCATAAAGTTACGCATGTAATAATCAAGGACTTGCGTCCAAGTCTCGCCTTCATCTTGGGAGCGTATGAGACCACCATAGCCAGCCATGGCAAAAAGGCTGCCATCAGCGTCTGCACCAAGAAAGTAGGTGTTGCAGTTCAAGGGTTTCCAAACATTTTGTGCAACGCCACCAAAAGTGAAGGCGGCCAAAAACGCTAAAGTTAATACTAATCTTTTCATGGTTGTATGTTTTTGATTGTTATCTTTTACCACGATTAACGCACCACAAATTTCCGCGTCTCACCTGCAAAGGTAATGAAATACATGCCTTGAGGCAATGACGAAACATTAATTTGTTGGTTTTCAGCCGTGATTTGGCCTGTCAATAGGTTTTGACCCATCAGGTTGGTGATATGGTATGTTTGGTCTGGTAGAGACGCGATTAATCGCGTCTCTACAAACAAAACGCCATTGGTCGGATTAGGATAAACATCGAATTGGTTTTCAGCAGATTCCTCCACACCGTGTACCTCCGAATAAATCGCATCGCAGTCCTCGTCACCGTATTTGAACTCCAATTCGCCTTCGCTCCAATAGCAGCGCATACCTTCCACGCGCATTCGGTCGCTGTCGCCCATCAGTTTTTCGGGGAAGAAACTGGTGAGGTGACCGATGCCGCATACGATATTGCCGCTGAAGAGGTCTTCGGGGTCGCTCACACGCAGCATCCGCCAAACCCTGCCCTCATATTCAATTTCTTCCACCGCATCCACATGCATGTCGATGGTTCTTGTTCCGACAACGATTTCCCAATAGTCGCCCACCTCTGCTTCGTAGTCATACAGCACGGTAAACACTTCTAAAGTCTTGTTCCACCAATACACCTTGCCATCGCGCTCATAGACGTATTCATGTGTCACCTCATCACGCAATCCCTTGTCGTAAAGCGTGTTGATTTTCACAAGGATATGCGTCGGCTCATCGTTGATGATGGTGTCGCCAGCCTGATATATGTATTGATAGGTGATGCTACCGTCCTCGTTTTGGATTTCGTAGTACCACTCGAATTGGGGTTGTTGTGGCTGGCTGCCTGGCACATAATCGCAATCATAATCGCCTTCGTGATAAAGCAATTCGCCGTC
>CAMHRP010000005.1:0-92895 GCA_946187645.1 uncultured Bacteroidales bacterium
GCCGCCACGATGTGGATCCAATAGAACTGGTCGTTGGCTTTGTCGTATTTGAACAGGATGGACATTACTGTGATGACGACGCTCACTGTAACCAGCCAAATGATGTCGAATGGTTTCCATCCGGAAAACTCATCGCGAATCAGGTCTTTGAATTTCTGCATGATAGTGATGGTTGTTTGATGGTTTGCGGGGCAAAGATACAATTAAATTGCAAATAGCCACGAGTATGTGTTTCATCATTTCCTGAGAATTGTTATCTTTGCCAAAAAATTCAGCAATGCAATCCACCATCCCATTAGCGGAACGCCTGCGCCCGACCTCGCTCGACGACTACATCGGTCAGAAGCACATCATCGGCGAACATGCCGTGCTGCGTCGCGCCATCGAAACAGGGCGCGTTCCGTCCATGATTTTCTGGGGACCACCAGGCGTGGGCAAGACGACTTTGGCCTACATCATCTCAAAGCAGGTGAAACGTCAGTTCTTTCAGCTGAGTGCAGTCAGCAGTGGCGTGAAGGAAGTGCGCGAAGTCATTGACCGTGCAAGGATGCTGCCCGAGGCACCTATTTTATTTATAGATGAAATACACCGTTTCAGCAAGTCGCAGCAGGATTCCTTGCTCGGTGCGGTGGAGCGTGGTCTGGTCACCTTGATTGGCGCGACGACTGAGAACCCCAGTTTTGAGGTCATTTCGCCCTTGCTTTCGCGCTGTCAGGTGTATGTGCTCAAGTCGTTGGAAAAGGAAGATCTGGAAATCCTGTTGGCCAAGGCGGTGAAAGCATTGGAATATGATTTCGGCAAGAAAATCACCGTGAAGGAGCCTGAAGCCTTGATGCAAATCAGTGGTGGCGATGGACGCAAGTTGTTGAATGCTATAGAATTGGTTGTTACTTCGCTGAACGACTTGGATGAAACTGCCCAAGAGTTGGTCATCACCAACCAGTTCACCACCGATTGCATACAAAGCAACTTGGTGAAATATGACAAGCAAGGCGAGATGCACTACGACATCATCTCGGCTTTTATCAAGAGCATGCGCGGCAGCGACCCCAACGCGGCGCTCTATTACCTCGCTCGCATGATTGAAGCAGGGGAGGACCCGCTTTTCATCGCTCGACGTATGCTCATCCTTTCATCGGAAGACATCGGCAACGCCAATCCGAACGCCTTGCTTTTGGCCAATGCCTGTTTTGATGCGGTGAATAAAATCGGCTGGCCCGAGAGTCGTATCATCTTGGCGCAAACGGTCACTTATTTGGCCTCTTCGCCGAAGAGCAACGCTGCGGTGGCTGCCATCGATGCAGCTCAGGCCTTGGTGCGGCAAACTGGCGATTTGTCAGTGCCTTTGCATTTGCGTAACGCTCCGACAAAACTGATGAAAGACCTCGGCTATGCTGACGGTTACAAGTATGCGCATGCCTATCAAGGCAATTTTGTGGAACAAGAATTTTTGCCAACCGAAATTTCTGGCACGGTTTTGTATGAGCCTCAGGATAACCCCCGTGAGCGTGAGTTGCGCAAGAACCTACGCGAGAAGTGGAAAGAGAAATATGGGTATTAGTTTAGGGTTTAGGGTTTAGAGTTTAGGGTTGTAGGGCTGTCACACTGTGGCAGCCGAAACAAAAAAAAGACATGAGCGAAGAAAACAAAGAAAAAAGCATTAGCCTGTGGAACAGGGTGCTGGAAACCAGCCTGCGTCTGCCTTTCGTAAAGGTGGACCGCGATGAGTTCCTGACCAAGGAACTGACCAAGTTCTGTACACCCATGGAGGTAATGACCGCATTGGACGACTCGCCAGTGAAGGTGCTCAGCAAGAAAGAGATCGACAAGCTGGCCAACCAGTGTATCAACTACCACTTGACCATGGTGTGCGGGACATCGGCTTTGATGGGCTTGCCAGGTGGCTGGTGGATGGCAGGAGCCATTCCTGCCGACATTACCCAGTTTTATGGCCACATCCTTGCGTTGATGCAGAAACTCATTTACTTATACGGCTGGCCAGCACTGACCAATGTCAACAAGCAACTCGACGACGAGTCGTTGAACATCATGACACTCTTTGTGGGTGCAATGATGGGCAACAAGCTTGCTGTTGAGGCCTTGACCAAGGTGGTAGGCCAGATTTCCAAGAATGCGGGAATAAAGATTTCAGAGGGTGTCATGGCACATTATGCCATCAAAATCGCACAATGGATTGGCATCAACATGACCAAGGAAGGCTTTGCCAAAGGTGTAGGAAAAGTGCTTCCCCTTGTAGGTGCACCTATCTCAGCCACAATTACATACTACACATTCCGACCTATGGCTCGTCGGCTCAAGAAGCATCTTGACGAGCTGTATGACATGCGGCATTGAATCAAAGAGTAACTGTTCTGAGTACGGAAAAGTCCATGTCATTCCTTTGGGAATCTATGGACGTTTCCGTATTAACGTTATTTTTTGAATTCAGTCTCGAAAATGTCGTGCAGCTGACGGTCAGGTGTCTGAAGGATGGACTTGTAGTTCATCTTTTTCTCTGTCATCAGCCAGTTGGTGTATTCGTCAACAAAACTCTTGATTTCTGATTGGTTCATCTTTATGTAGATCAAGTTGAGTTTTGCCTTGGCTTCAGTTTCATTCAGACCATCATTATTCATGATCATTTCGGTGAGTTTGTCCATTGCTCTTTCCATAGTAATAGATTTTATGTTTTTCGGGGTGCAAATTTAGATAGAAAAACTGTTTTTGTCAAGATTTGGGAGAAAAAATCCTCTTTTATCATTGTTAAGATTTCTCTCTTGTCAATTAGTTTGATAATAACCAATGAGATAAAAAATCACTTTTTTTTGAAAAAACACTTGCATTTTAGAAAAAAATAGTATTTTTGCAGCGCTTCTTGAATAAAGAAGCCTTGCAGGAATGATAATTTCTGCAAGAAAAAGGTTTCATAAATTTTGGTTTTTGGTTCTTGAAAATCCTGGCGTTTTTTTTGCCGGGATTTTCTTGTTTATATAGGGAAATCACTATTTTTGCCGCAATAAAAAACAAATAATCTCTCTAAAAATGAAAAAACTGCTTTCTGTTTTTATTGCTATTTTTGCTTTTTCCATTCAATGCGCCCTGTCAGCGCCTTTGAGGAATATCGAAGTCCAACTCACCCAGCCCAACGGTCAGGTAATCCATTGTTATGCCTCGGGTGATGAATTCTACAACTACCTGCACGATGCGAACGGCTTCACTATCGTCAAGAATGAAGACGGTTACTACTGCTATGCCATGCGCGGGAGCCAAGGTGAGGTTGTTGCTTCCTCTTACCGCGTCAACAGTGTTGACCCTGCTGAGGTTGGACTTCAACCTTATGTGAAAATCTCCGAAAAGTCCTATCAGGAGCGTCGTCAGGAACGCTTGCAACATATCAGGCCAATCAAACGGTCGGCCAATCGCGAGCTGAATCATGGCGTTTACAACAACTTGGTGGTTTTTATCCGTTTTGCAGGCGACACCTACCATACCACGCCTTTTTCGACCGTTGACTCTATGTTCAACGCTTACAACTATGAGTCAATCTCAATGCGAAACTTCTTCCATCACGCTTCTTACAACCAACTGGACCTACGCTCTTATTGCTATCCTATACCCGAAGGCGAGACCATCCTCTCATACGAGGACGACTATCCGAAAGAATACTATATGCCTTACGACCCAGTGAGCAATCCTCTTGGCTACCACGATTACGAGAGTGCAGACCGCGAGTTCTCCCTGTTGGAACGTGCCATTTATTATGTTGCCGACCAAGTGCCCGACACCCTCGACCTCGACTATAACGACGATGGTTTGGTCGATAATGTGGTGTTTGTCATCAAAGGGCAACCTGGCGAATGGTCTTCGCTGCTCTGGCCCCATCGTTGGTGCATCTACGACCGCTATGTGCCTTTGCACGACTTGCAAGTCTACGACTTCAACCTTCAACTTGAACAAGGTGGCTATTTCAACGTCAGCACGCTTTGCCACGAGATGAACCACTCCTTGGGCGCACCCGACCTGTATCATTACAGTGGCGGTATCGACCCAGTAGGGTCATGGGACCTCATGTGCGGCACCACCGAACCTCCACAACAGATTGGCATGTACATGAAATACAAATATGGCAACTGGGTGGACGACATTCCTGACATTACTGGGAATTATGGCTACTATGAAATCGAGGCTGACTCGTGGGAAGGCAACCGCCGCAATGCTTACCGTATCAGGACCAGCGACCCGAACCAATACATCGTTATCGAATACCGTAATGGGAACGACCTCTTCGACAGCCATGTTCCTGACGGGGGACTGCTCATCTACCGCATCGACACGCGTTTCGATGGCAATGCAGGATGGAACGGCTACGACACTTTCGATGAGGTGTATCTGTTCCGCCCAGGCGGTAGCGTCAACGAAGCTGGCGACCTTGACCATGCCAACTTCTGTGCCGAACGAGGACGCACCGAGTTCAACGGCGAATCATCTGACCCGCACATCTTCCTCACCAACGACGATGGATATACAGAATGGGACCAGATCCGTAATATCAGCACGAGGGGCGACAAAATGAGTTTCGTCTATGCCCCCAATTGGAACTTTGAATATTCAATGCCCGGACCGGAGAACTTCAACGTCAATGTGAACAGCATCGACCATCAACTGGAATTTTCTTGGAGTTACAAAGAAGGTGCTGACACTTATAAGCTTTTCCACTTCGCTCCTTCAGGTGGATTGATTGAAATTGCTAGAGACATCACCGACACCACCTATGTCCTTCCTTATTCTGAGAGTGATATCGGCTATCGTCATTACGCCTTGATGTCCGTCAGCGGTGACTTATTGATGTACCATTCTGCCCCTTCTGAAACATGGGCTATCATTGGCAATTATGAGACCATCCAACTCTCTTTGACTTCTGATTCGCCCTATGGCACCAAAGGCGGCGAGCTGGAGATTACTTATAACCAGCCGAATATGCCTCCGCAATGGCTCACCATTTATGAAGGTACACATAACGAAGCCGAATTGTATGTGCCAGCCAACACCGAGGTCATTTTCCGTTGGAATCCAGGATTCGACCTTGATAGCGAAGGCATTCACCTCTTTGCCAAGCATCTCAACGAAAACGGCGAAGGCGCCCTCTTTGACCTTGACCGACCTCAAGATGGTGTGATTGCCACTTATACCGTAGCCGACAGCGGTTTGGGTGTGATTCCGCCCCAAAATGTGACTGCAGTCTCCACTGGTCCGCACATCCAGCTGAAGTGGACGGTGCCTACTGAAAACAAAAGCTTCGATATCTATCGCGACGGCAGATTGTGTCATTCCGGTGAAGGCTATACCTTCCTTGATGACCAAATCATGCGCTCGGGAACCCACAACTACCATGTGGAAAGCATCATTGGTGACATTTCCTCCTGGAATCCCGACAACTTGGTCTATGCCACCGTTATGGACTACTATTGTGAACCACCGCTGAACCTCGCTGGCACCTATGATGGCGACGGTCATGTAGCCCTTACTTGGGAGGCTCCTGAGTTTGTGGGCAGTGGCTTGATGGCTTACGACAACAACCAGTTTGCCGAGCAAATCGGTTCGAACAGTCATAAATGGGGCATCAAGATAGCGCCAGGACATTTGGCGCTCTTTGAAGGCCATCCATTGACGCACATAGAGATGTTTGATTGCTCTGCAGGACAATACACCTATTCTATTTATAATGGGGAAACTGTCAATAATAACTCGTTGATTTACACACAGCAGCACGATATGGAAGGCACGCATGAATGGGTGAGGTTTCCTCTTGATGAGAGTGTCAGTTTTGATGCCTCTTTGCCGCTTTGGGTTTGTGTGGCCACATCGGGCGCAACCCAGCCTATTCCTTGCTGTGAATACGTCGGTGAACCGAACAGTTGCATGATTAAATCGGGCGCATTTTGGAAGCCGGTCACCACTTTCGGACAGAACTTCTCTTGGCTGTTGCGTGCCTACACCACGCCTGCTGATGGCCGTAGTTTCTCTTACAATGTATATTGGGGTCCTGAGGAAGGCGGTGTGGAGCAGTTGGTGCTGGGTTATGAAGGACTTACGGTGACTGAGGCCGCTTACAATACCACTGAGAACATGAGATATAATGTGACTGCTACTTGGGATGGTCGAGAGACTGAGTTCTCCAATACTGTGTATCTTGGCCCAAGTGTGGGCATGATAGAGAATGCCGTTGATTCACAGGAATATGTTGCGTTCCCGAATCCTGCCCATAGATGGCTGACCATTCAGGGTGAGGAGATGCGTCATGTAAGCATCTATTCAGTCATTGGCTCGATGGTCTACGACAGTGATGTCATTGGCGACCACTTAGAGGTTAACATGGAAAAACTTCCCGATGGCTTGTACCTCGTAAATATCCATACGAAAGAAGGTCTTAAGGTGATAAAAGTGATGAAACGATAAAACAAAGAAAGCCTCAACCAAAGTTGAGGCTTTCTTTGTTTTATGTGGGTCAATGCTATGTGGGTCAATCCAGAACGACTTTGACAGTGGTGCTTCCTGCCTTGACCACATAAAGACCGGGATTCAGTCTGATGAGGAAGCTTGTCGTTTGGTTTTTCTGGGCAACGCTGCGACCAAGCAGGTCAAAAATGACGATGTCGGTCGGCATCGGGCTTTCCACCTTGAGGTTTCCATTGGCAGTAAATACCTTTAGTTCGCTGGTGTTCTCTTCAAGGTCTAGCATGTCAGAGTAATAGAGGGTGAATTGGGTGTCGGCCGTCGAGGATACCACTTTCGCATCGAGCCAACGGTAGGTGATGGGGAGTGACTCGCCCAAGTCGCTGTTGAAATAGCTGGAGTTAAGATCCCAATAGGCATCGCAGCCCATCATTTCAGCGGCTTTTTTCTCGCTGTCGAAGCGGTTAGCATACTCGTCACGCACAATCCATTCCGATTCATTATAGATGCTCGTGGTCTTTGAAACCATCTCTCCGTTGGAGTTGTAATGGAATTCGGTCTTGCCGTCGAATGACATGTCGCCGCCACCCCAGCCAGCGGAGTAGTTGGTCTGGCTAATGACGCGGTCGCCCTCGTATTCAAACGTGGTCTTACCCCGGAGCATCCAGTTGTTGCCTCCCCACATCGTTCTCATGTAAATCAGCAGCTCAGTGCAATGTCCATTTTCGTAGCGCAACGAGTCCTTGGAACTAAGACGCCATTGTCCGTTGCGGATGGTGGAGTAAGTTTCAGAGGTCAGCTGCCCATCGCTGTTGTAGACATATTCGAATTTGCTGTTGTTTTCCCATTGCTCGTTGTTGAATCTGGAAATCAAGAGCTCAGTGATGTTTTCGCCATTGTAGGTGTACACCCTTCTGGATTCGTTATGCCAGGCTGAATCGAAGCGGGAGGTGATGACGGAATCGATTAATCCTGTCGCACCGATATGGTTCTCCAGATTGTAATAAGGAATCCAATTCTCATCTTCCCATTTGAAGTGTTGTTCACGTATGAGGTTCTCGTTCTCGTCATATTTGAATTCGCTTTTGTCGGAAGGTAGCCAGCGATTGTTTTCCATCACGGAATAGATTTCAGTGTCCCATAAACCTTCGTTAATGTAGGTGTATTCGCTTTTCCATTGGGTCCAGTCGAAGTCGTCGCTGCCAACAACACTGTCCAAGCGGGCAGTGAAGTCTCGATTGAAATGGTGCTTCTTGTTGGGATTGCCAATGCTTTCAGGATGCTCGGCTTCATAGAGGCATTTCTCCAAGGTGTTGCAGAAGAACTTTGGAAGGTCATTTTGCTGTGCCTTCATGGAAACGACCATGCAAAGGGCGGTTATGATGATGATTGTTTTTTTCATAATGCAAATTATTTTATGATGAGTTTTTGGATGCAGTTGCCAAGGGAAGTGTAGGCCTTGATGAGGTAGACGCCTTTTTGTAATCCGGATAGTTCAAGGTTGCATGTACCGTTGTTTGCTATGGCCTTCAACACTTCTTGTCCTAAGATGTTGTAAAGGACAATGCTGTTCAAACCAGGGGCGGTCACCGTGGCGGTTTCGTTGGCCGGATTGGGGAAGACTTCAATGACCTCGTCAAGATGATGATTGACACCATAGTTACCGTAATAGACTTTGTTGGAAGGGCTCGACTCCACTTCGCCCTGAACACCAGTGACGTAGTACATGGCTCCGCTGGTTTCCGTTTCCATGTTGATAACATAGTTGGTCTCGGTTACATTGGAGGCAATCTTTTCGCCGTTGCAGTATATGTTATAGGAATCCGCAGCGTAGGCTGGTTGCCATTCCAGCACCAGCACACCCGCGTCGTTGTAGTTGGATTTAAGATGCATCGGGACCATAGTCCTGTTGATTTCAAGCTCACGCCATTCGGGATGGTCGAGCACGGTGGCGAAAGCGGATTCGCATTGGGTGCTTTGATAGATGGCTTTGACTTTATAAAAATAGACCTTCCCGGAATAGTTGTTGCTTGATTCAGTGAATGAGGTGGCTGTCAACGATTTGGCTAACTTGTATTCGTCACCTAACTCCCTCCTGTAAATCCTATATCCTGTGAGATTCTCGCCCTCGGCAGCATCCCATGAGAATTTGAACCTGCCGTTTTCAAGTCGCTCGTAGGTGAAGTTTTTTGGAGCCAAGCATTCGCCTTCAGCCATGGCGCAGACGGTTTCCGTTGCATCCGATTCACCCGTTTCGGTGAACAACGTAAGGTGATAACAGTGACCTTCAAAGGCAGCATTCTTATCCAAGAATGAGGTGCCTTCAGCGACCATGGAGTACAATAGGCCGTCGCGATAGATGTTGTAGCCGTAACCCGGGTCAGCGACACCGTTCCAGCTGAGTTTGATGTCCTCACCGTCGATTTCAGCAGCAAGGTCGGAAGGGAGGTTGACGATTTCGCTGGTCTCACCACAGGCATTGTTGGCGATGAAGAAAGTGCCAATGGGCATGTCGGCGGATGACCCTTCATATTTGAAGATGGTATTGCTTTCGCTGTCTTTGATGACAAAACTGAGGTCTACAGAGTCAGAAGGCGCTGACCATTCGAACCTGACTCGTCCCATGGCCATGTCGATTTCGTGTGTGGTTTCTTCGCCACGTTCGGGGGCAATCTTGGCGAATATGATGCCTGCGGAATTATACATCGTCAGTGTGCCACCATTCCAACCTTCTCCATGGCTCGTGGTGGTGACAGTCCAGGGACAGGTCGGACCGAGGTTGACTTCGTTGAAATAGATTTTCTTGCCGTTGTTGCCTTTGTAGACAGGGTAGATGGTGTAGTTGACCAAAATGGGGGCGCTCACTGGGTCGACGTAAGTCATGGCTTCGCCAGGGGTAAGGTTTTCGAACACTTTCACAATGGTTTCGTCACGCATGATAATGACTTGGCTCAAGGTGTCGATGACGTCTCCGTTAAGGGTTAGGGTAGGGTTGACCCAACTCAACGTGGCCGTGAAGGCATCGTCGCCGTTGGGAATAGCGGTAAAGTTGGTGACAGGTTTGGGCGTGTTGTCGAAGACCTCGGCAGGCACATAGTTGAAGATGGCGTCAGCACCGCTGTTGTAGTCGATTTCGTCGACCACAAACCAGCCGTTGCTGCTGCCGCCCCAGCCCCAGTTGAAGTGGAAGAGGTCCTTTTCGTCGTAGCCGTCGCAAACGAAGGCGTGGCCAGCGTCAGAGCTGTTGCCTGAGTAATAGACAGGCCAGCCTTGGTCGAAACTGTCTTTCAGCATGGCTTGCCATTCTTCCAGCGAATAGCTGTCACGTTTGCGGAGTCGGGCTTTGTTGGAGTAGCCAAAATACATGAGAATGGCATCAGGCACGTCTTCCGAATAGGCGCCACTGCCCGAACCGGAATACATCATGTCAACTGCGATGCCGCAGTGGTACATGAAATAGGCAATGGCGTCGATTTGCTCTTGGGGTGAGGAAAGATTGATGGAGAGGGGCATGTTGTCCCAATCGTAGGTCGTTTCGCCGAAGTTGGCCGTCAGCGTTTCACCTTGGTGGTTGTAGGAGTGGCTTCCAGATCCATGGGCGGGATGGTTCCAATACTTCATCACTTGCGACATGGCTGTAGCCACACAACCTGCATAGGCTTTTCCACCGGAACCGCCAGGGGCAGGAGGACAGAACCAGTTGTAAGGCTCACTTTGGTTCCAACGGGTCTCCACCAAAAAGCTGGCTTTTTTTCCACGGTTGCGGGAGGGCAGTTGTCCGCTTTCCTTGAGCATCTCCCATTCCACGGCGACTTCTGCGTTTTGGACGGTTTTACGTGCTTGGCAGCGACCTTCCGCGATGGAGTTGAGGTAATAGGCCAGCTCGGGCGACATGTTCTCGGTTTCAAAGATGCCCTCGTCGGAGTAGCCAACGATGGGACGATAGCAGTCATCGGCGGAGAGGATGACGAAGCCGGTGTTCCCGAAGTTGAAGACATAGAACGAGGTTTCGCCTCGTGACGTCGTGCCTGTGTACACAAGCTGTAGGTCAGTAAGTTGGCAGGCTTGGTTGAGGTTGGCATTCACGAAGGCCAAACCCAGTTCCTTTGCCCTGTCGACCCCAATGGGGTGCGCATAGATGCCTATGCTACAGAGCAATACGAAAAAGAGAATAAAAGCTTTCTTCATAGTGTGATTATTTTTAGTTGATTTCATGCGCCAAATGTAGGAAAAAAAGGGAATAGTCGTACCATTTGGTGCAAATTTGGGGCAAAATGAAAAAGCCTTGACATGAATAATACCATTTCATACAATTTTATGGCTATTTCGTACATTTCGACAAATAACTTATTTTTGCATTTCAAACTAGTTGCTATTTTTGCCTCATCATGCTGAAGAAGTATCTGATCATATCCACTACGACTGACTTGGTGCGTATTGCGCCCGACAAGATTGTGTTTATCTCGTCGGACGGGAATTACTGCAACCTGGTTCAGACCGACAACGAGACGCGAATGCTCACGTTCCAACTCGGGCAGGTGGAGAATATGATTCGGGAACAGCTTGGCACCGACGGCAACCTGTTTATCCGTATAGGCAGGGGCCTTATCATCAATCGCAACTATATCTATTATATCAATATCCAAAGCCAGAAGCTCATCCTATCGGATGTGTCGCGGTTTACGCATACTGTGTCGGCATCGAAGGAGGCTTTGAAACAGCTTAAGGATTTGATTGAGAAGGAGGCAAAGGAATGAAAGAAATCAACGAAATAAGAGACGATGAAATCCGCGTTATTGGCGAGGAAAAGCCGCCTAAGCCGCAAGGGTGGAAATGGTTGCTGCTTTTGCTGGCTGGCGTTATTATCGGAATCATTATTTGGCAGGCGTGGCCATCAGAGCCGGCATCGCCTGTTGAAGACCCCGAACAGGGCGTTTTCGAGCCTTCAAATGAGGTGGTGGAAACAACCACGGTGAAAATGCCGTTGGGTAAAGCAGAAGAGACGGGGCAAGGTTTCGTTGAAATAGCAGACACTACCATCAACGACATCCCAATGAGGTTGTATATACCTCATTCGGTGAATATGAGCCTGTATGTGGGCAACATTGACCGCAACGATCAAAGCATTGTTTTCGCGGCACAAGCTGCTGATATCAGAGCCGACAATGGTGGCATCGTTGGAGCATTTGTGTTGGAAGGCGAGCCCAAGGCTTGGGGACTTTCCAAAAGAGGCTATTGTGCCATCATCGATGATTCGGTGACGGTCGGTGTAGCGGATAACTCTCCGCTTTTTGAAGAGGCGACAGAAAAAGGCGGCTATTTCTTCCGTCAGTTCCCTTTGGTGGATAAAGGAAATCTCGTTGAAAATGAGCTGAAAGGCAAGGCGGTACGCCGAGCCTTGTGCGACCGCAGCGGAGAAATCTTCACCGTGGAAACACTTAGCATCGAGTCGTTCCACGACTTTGCCCAGGCTTTGGTGGATTTGGGTGTGGACAACGCCATCTATCTGGTCGGAGCCAATGCATACGGCTGGGCAACGGATGCCGAAGGCCAACGCCATGAGTTTGGTGACCCGAATCCCAAAGCCAGCAAGAAGTGGAGGAATATCAATTATTTGGTTATGAGAGGAAAGTCATAAATTTATGAAATCACTAAGCAAACGGTAATTCGTACACCTAAAAGTCATTTCATACAGAACCCTGAAAATCGTTTGGTCAGGTTTTCGGGGTTCCTTTATTTTGCATCATAATAATGACGCAAAACGATGTAATGATTATGAAAACGCAACACTTTTTACTTACGTTGCTGATGCTTGCCGGGGTCGGCTGTGCTCCGACCCCGCAAGCGGAGAAACAGCTTGAACCTACCGTGACGAATTTTGAAAACGACACAACAACTAGCTTTGTGTGGTCCGACACCTTGGCGACGATTCCGGCAGATGTCTCGCAAGAGTGTTATTACGACAAGACTATGGCGGCATACGCTGCCGATACTGGCTTTTATGCGTTTGAGGAATCGTGCATAGAAGACCAATATTGTTTTGTCGCCAGTCGCATTCAGCCATTAAAACTACCCAATGAATGGATAGGCAAGAAAGAACTCAGCGATATGGTCGCATTCTATAACTTCATGGAGATATTACATGCCATCGAGACCGATTACGACGCATGTGAGCGTTTTACCTACGATGCTGCTGACATTGATCTCACCGAAGAACAACTGAAAGCCCGAAAAGCAGAGTATGCAGAAACCAGAAAAGATTTCTATGCCGAACTTGACCGTATTAGTTTGAAATCGATACCTGATAAAGGGTTGCAGAATAGAGTCAAAACGCTTGTCAGAGAGATTAAGGCAAGTGAAAGAAGAGAAGAGGAACAAGGTGAAGAAAACATCTGGGATATTACTTCTAGTCTTGACAAATTGACCGAAAGTTGGCTGCCTGACATCTTTGCTGATTCGTTGAGATATGTCGATTGGGATGAGAGGTCATCACCACAATACTATCTTCCAGATTGGGTACCAGACGTGTTTGATTGTTTTCTTGGACAGAATGCGAAACCATCATTAGAGGACAAGATGGAGATTTCCAAACGTTTTGAAAATTCTGAGAATTTCAATGAAAAACTGGCTTGGGGATTTGTGACCATAGGAGTTGAACGCCTTGCGCCCTGTGAAGGTATTTTGCAGATGTTTGAAGAGGTGTTCGCTTCTGGCAACTACTCGCCGTTGCTTGACATATTGTGGCGGGCATATCGGCAAAAATACAATGACACTTATTCGTGTCCTTCCACTTACTGCTATAGTCCTAACCTGCGCTATAACCATTTCCGCAGGATGATTGCATACATCACTCTACGGCATATTGAAGCTCATCCAGAGGATGAGTTGGCCCGTGTGCAGTACTATTTCATGGTGATGCACACCAACATACTCAGGCTCAATCACCCGTATCCATACGGAAATAGTGCAGCATTGGAATACATATCGCTATATTGGAATCAGAGCTTGCTGTATTATTAGAGTTCATGAGATTGTGTGATGACTGCTATGCGGAGAGGAAAAGAGAATCGTGTTTAGGAGAGTAAATCCAATTGTTTTCGTTTTTTCAAAATATGTTGTTTGAGAAGCATTTATTTATATATTTGCAGGCATAAACATGTGTGCCTAACCGTAATAATACAGACGAATGTATCAAAGTAACACCATATTGACCCTCTCGGCTGAAGATGCCAGAAAATTCTTTCTACGAAAGGGATCCTATTGTAGCATCGATCTGCCTCTGTATTTTGATTTTCAGCCGTTATTGAACAGCATTTCAAATAAGATTGAAGACAAAGCAATTGCGGAAGTATTATTTAATCATGGTTTGCCAAAGAAGCAGCAGAACAATGCAAAAGAGCCCAAAAATATAGAGGGTATTAATCATAGATTTTATCAGAACAAAGACGGCCGTTATTCATGGAGGCCTTTGCAGGTCATAAACCCTGTTTTCTATGTGTTTCTCGTTCATGATATGACAAAAGAAGAAAACTGGAAAACTATTAAAGATAGATTTGAGTTGTTTTCAAATGATCACATAGATTGCTATAGTCTTCCTCTACTTTTCAAAGCAAACACGAAAGATAAAGCGTTGGCAGTAACAAATTGGTGGCACCAGATTGAGCAAAAATCAATTGAATTGTCTCTTGATTTTAATTGCTTTGCTATTACCGATATTTCAGATTGTTATGGAACGATATACACACATGCTATTCCTTGGTCTTTACAATAAAGAGGATATAAAGAATAATAGGATGATGCCCAAAAGTGATCAGATTGATTATTTGGGCGATAGAATTGATGCTATCATTCAAGCTATGTCGTATGGACAAACTAATGGTATTCCACAAGGCAGTGTGTTGATGGATTTTATAGCTGAAATGGTATTGGGTTATGTTGACATGAAGCTTATAAAACGGATTCAAAAAAACTCCAGAATAGAATCTGACTATAAGATTCTGCGATATAGAGATGATTATAGAATCTTCGCAAAATCACAAGAAGATGTCGTTGTAATCCTAAAACTATTGTCCGAAGAACTCGCTGAACTGAATTTTAAACTTAATACTCAAAAAACGCTTATCTCATCTAATATAATAAGAGATTCAATCAAACCCGATAAAGTGTTTTGGAATTTGGCAAAGCAAGAAGAAACGACTTTGCAGAAGCATTTGTTACTCATTCATGATTTAACACTAAAATGGCCAAATAGCGGCAGCGTAAACAAAGCACTGGATCAATTTTATAGTCGCATTTATCCTCTTAGCCTATTCAAAGAGCAAGACGAAAGGGTGTTGATAAGCATTTTGGTGGACATCGCTCAAAATAATCCAAAATCTTGGCCTGTTGTTGTGTCAATATTGAGTAAGATATTTTCTTTAGAGCCTGACAAGAAAGAAATAGAAGATTACGTAAACAAGATTCAGGCGAAGTTTTCGGAAACACCAAACGTTGGTCATCTTGATGTTTGGATGCAAAGGTTGACATACAAATGGCTTCCAAAGAAGCAGTATGATGAAGGGTTATGCAAAATTATTTCGGGAGAGTCTAATGATATACTATGGGATGTTTCGTGGCTAAAGAAAGATATACAAGATGTTGTTAGACAAACGTCTATCATTGATAGAAACATTCTTGAAACTATGGACATGGTTATTCAACCATCAGAAGTAGAATTGTTTAATAACCAATACTAATATGAAAATTTTAGGGTCTTTGAAATAGTAATTATCAATTAAAAATTTACAATGAAAAAAACAAGCATTATACTATTTTCCCTAATGCTAATAAGTACTGCGTTTGCCCAAACGAAAGACGCTTCGTATTATCGTTCAAAAGGTTACCAAGTATTCAATCAGCAACACGTTGCCGTGAAGGCACCGGTTCAACTCCAAGATGTATCAAAACAAGCATCTGGTGATTTTGCCTTGAATTATGGCGGTGTTGAGGATGAGAACAAACCTACAGTGGCGTTTTATCAGTTTATGGTTTCAGACCTGCCTGCTGGATACAGGGATTATACAGAAAGTCAACTTCAAGAGATAATGGGGGAATTGATCAAATCGATGACGAGTTCTTTTACCAATGTAAAAAAGGTGCGTTTTGGAGACGAGGGATGTGTAGGCTATGTCGGCGATACTCAAACCCAAGGATATAAGCAAAGGGGGCTGGTTTTTTATAGGAAAGGGCATACTTATGCCGTAACCGTTATAACCAATTACCAACTGGAACAGAGGTTTAATAAGTTTACAAACAGCGTGAAGTTTTTGTGATTTCGCGTATACGACGAATTGTTATGGAGTTAATTATTAAATAAATCGAATCATGAAAAAACTATTATCATTGGCTTTTATTACATTAGTTTTTACAATGTGTTCTTGCGTATTGAAAGAAAATAAACAATTTCTTTGGGGTGGTGCAAATGGGGATTTTCATGAAGGTTTGGCTGTCATTGATTATGATGGCCATTTAGGATACATGAACAAAGAAGGTGAAATTGTAATAAAGGCAGAATATAATGAAGCGCATCCTTTTTTTGAAGGTTTGGCAATAGTAGGTATAGGTGATTATAATGATATGAAATTTGGATACATCGATAAAAATGGCAATCGAGTGGTTGATATACAATATGATTTAGTAGATGAATTTTCTGAAGGTTTAGCTGCCGTTGAAATAGGAGGAAGATGGGGCTATATTGACAAGCAAGGCAACTATGTTGCCAATCCACAGTTTGATGAAGCCGGGCCTTTCCAAGAAGGTTTGGCTTGTGTAAGGATTGGGGAAAAATGGGGATTCATTGATAAGACGGGGCATTATTTTTATAATCCACAATTTGATGGTGCAAAATCCTTCTCCCAAGGCTTAGCTCCCGTCGGTTATATTGATTCAAGCGGTATTTTTTTAAAATGGGGGTATGTTGATAAGCAAGGAAACTTTGTTGTTTCACCGTTATTTGATGATGCAATGTGTTTTTCATCAGATGGCATTGCTCGCGTAAGGGTTCGTGATAAGTGGGGTTATATTGACATTAAGGGAAACATAATAATTGCGCCAATGTTTCAGTATGCAGAAGGCTTTTCTAATGGGGTGGCTCGTGTAGGTGTGGGAGTTGAAAGGGATGAGACAAAACCCTGGTTCAAGGCGATATGGGGTTATATTGATAAACAAGGCCGCTACATTTTTAATCCACAGTTTGAAAATAGTGTTGGGTATTTTTCAGAAGGTTTAGCTGCGGTAGAGTTGGGGGATAGATGGGGATTTATTGATAACACAGGTCGATTTGTGATTAATCCGCAATTTGATAAAGCGGAGTGTTTCACCGAAGGTTTGGCCTATGTTAAAGTTGGTGAAAAATATGGGTTTATTAACAAAGAAGGTTCTTTCGTGATAAGTCCGAAATTTGATTATGTCCTTCCTTTTTTTGAAGGTTTGGCGCGAGTACAACTGGGAGACAAATGGGGATTTATTGATAAGAAAGGTAATTGGGTATGGGATAAAGGCAAGTTGTAAGTGTTTTAGGAAGGTTTTACAAGGTGTTAAACTATGGCTGATAAACTATACATTATTGGAAACGGCTTCGACCTTCACCACGGATTAAAGACATCCTATGGAAATTTCCGTGACAATTATGCGAAATCAAAAACACAATTTTGGCATCTTCTTTATCAAGTCTATGGCGATGAATTGAGCAAAGATATGTGGTGGTGGAATTTTGAAGAAATGCTTGGTAATGTTGACTATCAGCATTTAAAGGATTCCATAAATTGGGAGGCGCTTGGTTCAAACATAGTAAAGAAACTGTTAGGGAATGAGATTCCTGTTTCAATGGGTGAGTGGATTCAGGAAGTAGAGAAAACAGCTAAACCAAAGAAGTTAGTGTCTCTTGATCCAGACGCTTTGTTCTTTACTTTCAATTATTCGTTGGTGTTGGAAAATGTATATAGCATAAGTAAATGTATGGCATATTCATAATTCTTTGATTGACTATAATAATGGCGAAAACCCAATAGTTGGCCATGATTTTGACTTTGGGCAATTAACCAAACAATTGTCCGAATATGAGAAAACACATCCCCATATCAGGAACTATTTTGTTGAACTGATGAATGAGGAAATTGCCAATGGAGCCAAAAAAGCCAAAAACAGAATTCAATTATCAAATGGACGTTTTGCTTCTCTTTATTCCGGCATCAAACGCTATGTCGTTATGGGCTTTTCCTTCAACGATATAGACATGCCATATATTGAAGAGATTGTGAAAGTAAACAACGATATACAAAGCGCTGACTGGGAAGTATATTGGTATTCTGATGATGAAGGCAAAAAAATGTTAGAGAGACTGAAAAGGTTGGGTATTAAGGAAGAAAAAGTCAAATTGACTGAATGGTGAATAAAGAACAACAATAAGGGATTAATTAGTATGACACCAAGACGTATAAACATATATTCAATTTTGTTTATTATCAGCATTATAATAGGAATTGTATTAGGATGCTTTGGCTATAAAGTTATAGGAATTGCATTGCCAGCAATTATGTTTATTGTTTGGGGGTGGAAAACTGATTTGTTTCATCCGGATAATCCGGATGTATAATGGGATTCTACTAAATCACAAATGTTTCTGGCTTGAGTGGTATGAAATCGATGCGGACGGCGGTGGAGTGGAAGCGTTAGAAAGTACAATTTTGTATAATTTTGGCAAAAAAGCGCATTTATTGCCGAAATTATATTTATCTTTGCAGCGCAATCAATCTACGAGTGAAGATGTCTATAGCAAAACAAATATTGGAGTATGCGGAATGGCATAATGGTTTTGGCGTTGATGAAATCATGAAAGCACATGATGGAACAAAACGCATTACCGTATTGTGCATTCTTTCGCGTCTGGTTAAACAAGGAGAATTGGAAAGAAAGGCAAAGGGTGTTTATTCCAAACGGTCTTTTTCTTCTCCTTTTGAAGTCGTTCTTACGGAGCAAGAAAAGGCTATTGCCGATTTGCTCCAAAAGACATTGCCATTGGTTTATTATTGTGTTTACAATGGAGAGACATTGGTTCCGCTTCAACATCATGTGTTTTATGACAGGGCCAGTTATGTGGAAGTGGAAAGGGAAGCAGTTGAAACAGTGTTCCATCTCTGTAAGGAACATGGATATGAAGCGTATATGAGCCCAACTATGGAAATGACTAGGGACTATGTTGATTTAGGTAAACCCGTGGTGATTGTTAAGCCATTGGTCACCGAATCGCCTTTAACACTGAAAGAGGGTGTTATGGTGCCAACATTGGAGAAACTATTGGTTGATATGCGAAAAGACGAAGATTATTACTTTGTCCAAGGCGTTGAGGAAACGTACATCCTGGAAAATGCCAGGTCGTTGTACGACATCAACGAAAGCCGTCTGAAAAGATATGCAAAGAGAAGGAATGTTGACCCTCAAAACTTTAATTTACAATGATTTCTGCAAAATGTTATACACAAGAATGGATTGAGAAAAAGTCGCAAGAACTTGGATGCCATGACAAGAACCTTATCGAAAAGGTCATCCATGCCCTTTCGCTTCTTGATATGCTGGCTCAATCGGGCTGTCCTTTCCATTTCAAAGGTGGAACGAGCCTTATGCTGATTCTCGGTGAAGCCACCAACCGTCTTTCCATTGACATCGACATCATGTGTCCGCCAGGCACTCAGATAGAAGACTACCTAAAAGATTTAAGCCAAAATGGTTTTATCCGCTATGAAATGGTTGAACGGCAGCAAGCGGGAAAGAATGTTCCCAAGAGTCACTCCAAGTTTTTCTATCAAGTAGCGTACAAAGGAGCCAGGGATGAGGAATCGTTCATTTTGCTGGATGTCCTTTATGAAGACTGCCATTACGTTCAAGTCAAGGAAATAGAGATAGTGAGCCCTTTCGTCGAAACAGAAGGAGGGAAGAGACAAGTGCGTGTGCCTTCAGAGGGAGACATCTTGGGAGACAAGCTGACGGCATTTGCGCCGGAAACTACGGGCGTGCCATACTTCAAGAACGGGAAATCGAGTTCTTTGGAAATCGTCAAGCAACTTTATGACATAGGCAGGCTATTTGACAAAGTCGACGACCTTGCCGTGACAGCCCAGTCGTTTAAAAACATCGGAGAAATCGAGTTGGGATACAGAGGCTTGCCAATTGATGTTTCCGTCATCTATGACGACATTAGAAACACGGCTTTGAACATCAGTACAAGAGGCTTTTTTGACCATGACAAGTTCGCCATGCTTCAGGACGGCATCAATAGGTTTAAGCCATACATTTACAACTCGTCGTATTATATTGAGAATGCCATCGTGGATGCTGCTAAGGCCGCTTATCTGACAACCTTGCTGCAACATGAGGTAATGCGGGTTGAAAAATACGCAGGTGATCCTGTTGATACGATCGACATGTCTAATATCGGAGAATGGCCCAATAAATTGAACAAGCTTAAGAAAATGAATCCGGAGGCGTTCTTCTATTGGACGAAGGCTTTTTTGGTGAGGCAATTGCAGTAAAACGGCTTTTACTATGTTGAATAATCATGCACAATAAATATCATCGTGATGATTTCTTCGGGAATCGAACGCCTGTTTATACGTGTCAACGGTGATGAAAAAAATGAAAAAATTGGTCAATTATTAACAGCTGGAGTGACAACAATAATGAATTTGGTTGACACGCGGTTGACACAGCGAAGAAAATAAAAAACCCAACTGATTGATTATCAATTGGGTTTGTTTAAATTTTTTGTAGCCCATAGCGGAATTATAAATATCATTTTCGTACAACATAAAATCAACACAATCCAATATATTTCAGTTGATTACGAAAATAGTGATTGATTTGTGTTGAAAAAATGTTGCGCAAGATTGAGAGTTGGTTGCGCAAATTTACTACTTTTGCGCAACCGATTTTTATGTCATGGAAAAGATAGGTATAATAAACAGGACAAACAAGAAGGAAGGAACGGTTAGGATTCGGTTCCGGCTTGTCGACGGCAGGGATGTCTACATGTATCATAGGAGCAATATCAAGGCAGACTTGCAAGATCTTCAGAAAATTGATGAATCCGGGAACTTTATCCCAGGCATACGCAAGCGGTCAATATCGTTGCTTGACTTGCAGATGTCGATTACCGATGAGATTGCCTTGATGAGACAGGCATACGCGAAAATGAAAAAGAATGGGATTGAAATGCGAAGTGACTTGTTTGAGGAGGCGATACAATTGGAACTCAACCCGGAAAGTGGAGTACGCACGGAGGACAATACACTGCTTGCGAGGCTCGACAAGTTTGTCGAGGACTCATACAGCCAGGGCATGTGGGGTGAGAACCGGTATTCGCTTTACAAGTTGGTGTATAAGGAAGTGGAGAGGTTTCTTACGATAAAGGGGAAACTTGCATTCACGCCGTCGGACTTCACACCGAACGATGTGCTGGAGTATCGTCAGTTCATCATCGACGAATACAAGTATGTGAAGAAGTGGGCTGCTCTATATGTCGACGAGAGCGAGAGAAACATACCGAAGGAACCGAGAAGTTCCAATACCGCCGCAACCCGCGTGAAACAGTTGAAGGCTTTCTTCAACAGCCTTGAAGATGCCGATGAGATTGCGAAGTCGCCGTTCAGGAAACTGGGCAAAGAGCGTGTGAAGTTGGCCACAAAGGAACGCTACGACGAGCCAGTGTATCTGTATTTCGAAGAGTTTGAGGCGGTGATGAAGAAGGAGGTGCCGGACAACCTGCGCGAGACCAAGGACGCTTTCTTGCTTCAATGCGCCTTTGGATGCCGTGTGGCCGACTACCAGAAGATGACGATGGAGAATGTCGGCGTGGATAAGAACGGCATTCCGTACATCCATTACCTGCCAAACAAGACAATGAACGAACAACGGGACAATACCGAGATTGAAACGCCGATATTGCGCTATGCCCTTGACATCATCAAACGGTACAGGTTCCAGTTTACCATCCTGCATTATGTAAGTGGAGAATGGGGCTACAACGCGAAGATAAAGCAGTTGCTGAAGCATTGTGGCATCGACAGGAAATGCAATGTGTTCAACGAAGAAAAGAGAGACAACGAGTATATCCCGTTGCACGAACTCGCGAGCAGCAAGTTGTGCCGCAAGACCCATGTCGACATAATGAACAAGGCCCAGGTAAACATGTATGCAGCAGGGCTGCATAGAATCGGCTCTGATGCCGTCAACCGCTATACCAAACTTGAATTGGCCGACAAGTTCAAGTTGATGTGCTATGCCTTTGGGCAAGAAGAGTATAGGGTTGATGGTAACTTGAATGTGATTAAAACAAAGAAGAATGTGATTAAAACAAAGAAACCGCCCCAGTCATAGCAATGACCAGGGCGGAGGAATATATACAGCATGAAATGAGACACGGTAGCGGGGGGTGGATTCGAACCACCGACCTTCGGGTAATGGGCCCGACAAGCTGCCGCTGCTCTACCCCGCATGTCCTATAATAGACCATGCTCTTTTCATTGGTTTGCAATCAGTTGATTTTTTTTACGCACATTTTGCCACAAGAGCCAAATTGCGGCAAAGCGCTTCGCATAGTGCTTTGCTCATGTGTACTTCAACGGCATTGCCGATGTACTTTTTCTGCTCGGTTTGTGTTCCAATAAGCGTGTAGTCATCACCAAAGCCCATGATGCGTTTCAGTTCGGGGATGTTGAGCATCCGCATCTTGATGTCGGTGATATTGTAGCAGGCCATGAACTCCTTGATTTTGCGCATGGCTGGCGTGTCGTCTTCGTAGATTATGATGGCAGGCTCACCTTTGTCGGCGCTGATGAGATAAGGCGGGTTTTTGTCCATGCGGGCGATCAGTACGAAACAAGGCTTGTTGAGGTCGCTGCAAGACGATTGGTATTGTGGGTTGAACAGGAATTGCATAGATTCAACCGATATGAGCCTCATCTTCGGAACCGCTGTGACCGTTGGCGAAGGCTCGTTGATGTCGGCGGGTGTGCCGTTGCCGTATTGCATGTCCATGAATTGGCTGCTCACCAAGGCAAGGTGGCCAACGGTGCGCAGGACGGGAGCAGGCTGGTCAACGGAGTGCTCATGACCTTTGCCGTAGTACGCATCAAGGAACTGCGATGTGACGAGCGAAAGACGGTCCTTGCATGTGAGTGTCGGTGCTGGTGCGTCGATGCCAGAAGCATAACCGTTCCCGTAATGCACATCGAGAAATTCGGCTCCAACAAGAGCGTGATGGTCTTTGCAAGTGATGGCGCCGCTCGGCTCGTCAATGCTGATGTTCTTTCCTGAAGGGTCGCCAGAGAACTGCTTGCTGAGGAACTGTACTTTGGCAATTCCGAGCCTGTTTTGGGTGGAAACGACAGGGCAGGGGGAGTCGATGTCTGGAGCGATGTACTTGCCTGATTTGCTCCAACTGTTCCATTTGACAAGAAACGCATCCTTTCCACCTGCGACGAACTTGATTAAACCGGCGAGTATTCTCTCAAGTGTGCGTTCGGTAAGCGGCTTTTTCCGCTCGAAGATGCTCTTGCCTTCGTCTTGAAGGTCAAGAACGTCGCGAACAGCTCTCCAAGGTTCGAGCGTTCCGAACATGTCTTGTCTGCCTCCCTTGCAATGCGTCGGCTCAGGGAAGACGATGGGAAGGCCGTGCTTTGCGAAGATGCCGAAGAACCGGGTGCGCGAAGTGCGGGCGCCAAAGTCGGCGGCGTTGAGCATCTTGTGTGAAAAGTCGTAGCCATAACTGCACATGTTCTTCACCCACCGCAGATATAGCCTGCCTTCGTCTCTGCTGATAGGCTTCCCGTTTTCGTCGAGGTCGCCCCACGACATAAACTCCTCCACATTTTCGATGTAGATGTACGAGGGATCAAGCGCTTCGACGTATCTTGGTAGGTGGTCGGCCAAGGTGCGAGAGTCTGCGTCTCTCGGTTGGCCACCTTTGGCGCGTGAAAAATTCGTACACTCAAGGCTGGCCCATAGGACAAGCTGCGCGTCTGGATATTTTTCGCGTTGGCGCTTGGTGTGCTCGACGAGTTGCGTGAGGTCGAGTGTACGGATGTCTTCAGTGAAGTGAAGCGTGTGCGGATGGTTGGCCGCATGGCTTTTGATGGCGTTGGGGTCATGATTGACACAGGCGATTACCTTCGCGCATTTCTCGCCTCCGATGACGGCCCGCTCGACTCCTGTCGATGTGCCGCCCGCGCCACAAAACAAGTCAATGTATAATGCTTGAATCATGATTCTTCTCCTTTCTTGAATGGTGGGATTTCAGCCCAATGGGAGATTTTTCCGATAGTTGGAGGATAGACGCAGAATTTGTTCTCATCTGTTATGACATTAGGATTGTTACTCCTGTGGCCAAAGATAATCCTTTGGTCTTCCCAATCCAGTTCTGGATCGTAATCCATTGCCATAACTGCCTTGTCGTAAGGAGGCAAGTCTTTATCCACCGAAACCCACATGTTATTGAGGATCCAGTCAGCAAATTCGAGCAAAGATGTTTCTGCTTCATCAATAGTGAGATAGTCGTTTCCAGATAGTTCTATTGCAAGCATCCTTGCTTTATCTTTAATCTGTTCTCTTTTCATAATAATCGGTTTTAGTGTTTCTTCTTTCTCCTTTCGTGGTTCCCGCAAGCAACACGCATCGGCTCTTTGCTTTCAGGGCAAGGAAAGTGCCTGCAAGACTTGCATTTCTTTTTTTCGCCTTTCGATAGCGTGTTTTTCGGCGAGTTGTTTCGCGGTAAGTCGTACACTTCATCGCCGTTGGCGACAGCCATCATAGCGGCTATTGAGGCTATTTGGGCCATTTTGTTCTTCATTCCCATAGTTGTTGTGTTTAAGCGTTATGCAATCCAGATAGGTAGTCTTCTGAAAAAGGTGTTGGGGGCCGGAACGAAATTGGTTTGCCACTCGCGTCTGACGATTTCGATTTCTCCAGGACGAAATATGCTTTCGGCATTGGCGATGTCCTTGTCAGAGAAGCAGTAAATCCTGTTTGATTTCCAGGCATCGAGAAATGGTCTAAACTCTCTTATCGCGTTCCAATCTCTTCTGCATTTTGGCGACATTGTAAGACCGTAGTTTACGCGGCTGTTCCAAGGGAAGTGCTCAAACAGTTTCATTGTTCTTGGAAGATCTGGATTTAGGTAACTGTACAATTCGGCCCCGTTCATGTAGACATATCCTGTCTTTATGTTCGGAAAGTTCCTTTCAAGGCAGGTGCAGAACTTCCCGAAGCTATCCAAGTCAAGCAAAGGCTGGCCTCCTGTGAAACAGATAGTGTCGATACTGCGAAGTTCTTTTACGGTTACAACAGGTATGTCGTCGACATCGTATTGTTTGTTGCAGCACAACGGGCAGTCGTTTGTGCAGGTGTTGTTCACCATCAGGTGCAACACGGGTTTTTCGTTTTCATTCATAGCATTTCAATCTTCTTTTCTGTTCTGCAAAGCCTTAGAGCGTGTTGAAGTTCGTGAACATACTTAATTGTAAATGGTGTATAATTAGTTTCCTCGTCATCATAGTCACTGCGTGAAACAATTAAAAACAGTTTTCCATCTACGATTGGTTCAAGCATAAACTCTCCATAGCACCATGTGTTTGGAAAGTATTTTGCTTCTTTATTATGCCATTCAAATCCATTCTTTTCGAGGATTTCTGGAGTGAGATGGATTGGGTCATATTCCACAAGATTTACATAGTCCTCTGGCCTTACTTGACAAACAATATCAGGCATTTCAATTGGATGGACTAAATCTCCAATCATAAATTCTTCTGCTTTCATAGTTATGGCATTTTTTTTACGATTTTAAGCATTTCTTCAAAGTCATGCCCGTAGTTGTCAACGATTTCGTGTGATGGCTTGCTGGATGCGACCATCTGTTTCAATTCCTTCTCATGTACATTGTATAGGTTTCGTGACATTTCGCACACAAGCAAAAATGCCGGATATGCGGCCATGTTCCATGCGAACAATGCCGCCAGTCCTTCGATTGATCCTGACAGTACACCTCTGTTGTTTCTACTTTCGAGAAACAGGATGTCGTTGCCGTTGCCTTTCATTTCTTCGAGTGCTGCTTGGATTCCAGCCAGCACATTGTTTTCTTCTTCTTTGTTCATGTTTTTATTCCTTTGAATTAGTTTGTTACAAGTGGCGTGTACTTGAAGTTGCGTATCAGCATCGGTGTTTCCAATGTGTAGTCAAGACCAGTGGTCCAAAGGTCGATGATGACATGCTGGAGTGTGTCGTTCAGCCATTTCGCGACATCGTTACCATAACTTCTAATGGCGTGTCCGTTGACGAAGAATGTAATTTTGTCGGGCTTCCATTCCACCTCATACTTGACGAAGTGGTTTGTTGGGTTCTTCAGCGAGCATAGCAAAGGCAATCGACGCGAGCCAACAGAGCGATGTCCGTCATAATTCCAATACTGACAGTAGTCATCAAACCAGTGTATGTTTGTCGTTGTGTTCCAATAGGTCAGTGGGATGATGTATGGCGGTTGCGGTTTTCCTATCTTGAAATAGCCACCGCGTTTATTCGTCCACTGTTCTGTGATGTCTATTTCTCCATGATTAGGCCATGCGCCTTCTCCTACAACCCAGAAGGCAGGCCAAAGGTTCCGGCCTTTTGGCAGTTGTATTTCTGCTGAGAATCTGCCATACCCGAAAGCCTGCACGGAACGTATCGTCCCTACTGCGAGTTGTGGCTTATAGATTTTTCCATTCCAATAATGAATAGTCGTTGGTTTCTTCTCGATATGCAAGGAGAGTTCGTTGTCGTCGTACCACACTTGGCCTCCATCATACCACATCCAAGACTGTCCTTCGTGGATTTGTCTGCCATTCTCCATCGCGGTGGTCCAATCTATGCCGCACCATTGGAACGATGGGCATTTTGTTGTTCCACGATGAGAAGCAATTAAGGCTTCATTGCCTTGCGATTTTGGCATTTTGTCAAATAGTTGCCCTTTGGATCTGTCTTTCATTTTAGCTTGTTTTTATTGTTGTACTTTTCGTCAATTTTGTCCAGTTCTATGAGCAGTTTTGCTTGTTCTTTGCCCAAACATTCGCGGCAATAGGGATGAGAAGGAATGTCCGGGTCGAGACAAGGCCAGAACGCTTCTGCCTGCTTGCCGCAGACTACGCATTTGCAGTCTTTTGCATGGATGATTTTGTCTTTCATGGTTCAAATAGTTTGGTTTGTGTTTCGGTCATTCCGTTGGGAAGATGTGTTATCCCCAAGCATTCGCTTTGGAAGCGTTCTTCGCTTTTTTCGAAATAGTGCTTGTCGATCTCGCATCCCGTGTAGTCAACTCCCATCTTGTAGGCGGCAATTCGGGATGAACCGCTGCCAATCATCGGGTCGAAAACCGATATCCCTGGCTCTCCAAAAGTGCGGAGCAGATAGGTGTAGAGTTCGACGGGTTTTGCTGTCGGATGCCAGTTTACGGAGTCGATGTGCCCTCCTCGGTTCGATACGGTCACATGCTTGGCGGGTTTGTCGTAGTCGGTCCATGCAAACTCGCATTGAGAGAAGTTCGGCCACACCTGCTGTTTGTCCCAACAGACGAAACAACGGCATGGGCCGAGGTCGAAATAGTTGCCACCCCAGATGATGACATGCTGGCACACTCTACGCAACTCGTCGAAGAACGATTGCGGCGGCCTCACGTCCCAAGTCATGTCGTGTTTGTTGAGCGTCCTGTTTTTCAGTTTTCCGGCTCCTTGCGTTGATTTCTTGTCGAGGCCATACGGCGGGTCGGCAATCCCAATGGTGAAGCACTTGTCGGGCAAGCCCTTCATAAATTCCATGCAATCGACATTGAATACTTCGCTTCTCATACGAACAGATAGGGTGTTACTTGGGTTTTCTTGTTGATGATGTCAATGTAGTCGGGATTGAGTTCAAAGCCGACAAAATGCCTTTGGTATTTCCGTGCCACCATCGCCGTGGTTCCGCTGCCCATGAACGGGTCGAGGACAATGCCGTCTTGCGGGCAACCCGCGAGGATGCAAGGTGTGATTAGTTGTTCTGGGAAAGTGGCAAAGTGTGCGTTTCGCTCTCTGCTGACTGAAACACTCCACACATCACGCTTGTTTCTCTTTCCGGTGTATTCGTAAGCGTTGCCGCTTTTTGTCCTGCTGAATATGTCTTCGTTCATGGTATATTTTTTTCCTCCGTATCTTGTTGATTTATTGATGTTTAATTTATTTAACGGGGGGGGGTAAGAAGCGGGTTCGGAGATAGCGTCTTTGTTAAAATAATACCGTGCGTTTTTGCTCATCAGGAAGATATACTCGTGTGCCTTGGTGCAACGGTCGGTTACGCTTTCGGGCATGGGGTTCCGCTTGTGCCAGATGATGTCTTGGCGCAGATACCAACCTCTTTCGCGAAGGGCGAAGGCCATCATCCACGGTATTCCGATGAGGTCTTTGTCCTTGCAATCAGTGACATACTTGTATGCCGTGCAGTTGCCTACGGTTCCTTTGTTGGTGCCTTGCTTCCACTTCTTGGCGTTGTCGGGATAACGTGCAGCGCCTTTGTTGCCACCGGCATAACTGTCGCCTATGACAAGCCAAAGCGTTCCGTAGGGCTTCAGCACCCTAAAAACTTCCATAAACACCTCGGTCAATCGGTTGATGTAGTCCATAGGCGATTTCTCAAGTCCAATCTGGCCGTCAACGCCATAGTCACGGAGTCCATAGTATGGCGGACTGGTCACACAGCAGTCCACGAAGTCGGAAGGCATCTGCTTCAGTCCTTCGAGGCTGTCCATGCAATGGGTTATATCTATCTGATTGAACTTGTCCATGATGGAGGAAAATTAAGCACTATTGAGAGTGCTTATTTGGCAAACCGCTTATAACCTGTTGTGGGTGAAAGTGTTGTGATGGTCAATTAAGGTCGTTGAGTATCATCAAAAGGCCGCATTTCATGGCGACTTCCACTTCGAGGCGGCAACCGCCGGAGTTTTCCCAGCCTTTGGCAGGGTAAATATGGTCGCAGTCGAGAAGCAACTTCAAGTCCTGCTTCATGTGTTCGGAATACGGTGCATCGTCGGGGAGTCCTTTGCTCATTGGATTTACGGTTTCAAATCCAAGTTGCTGGAGTCTCGCCTCGATTTTGGCGGCGGTTTCCCTGCGCTCGGCGAGATCGTAGCCGGTGATTGGAAGGCTGATGTAGCATTTCATTTCGCGTCTCCTATCCTATTGGGAATGCTCCTTGTGGCATTCTATTATTTACTTCGTGGTCGTTGTCTTCCAACCATTTTTCCCACTCTTTGATTACGGTTGGGTCTCCCTTGATTTTGAAATGGAGATACATGCACAATGGAACTATAGCTGAAGTGATAAACTCAATGCCCATTTCTTTTCCTTTTGTTACGATAATATCCCTGTTGTTTCGGAAATTGCCACCCCAATTAACCCATCTTTTCCTTATAACTTTTTTGCTCATTTTATACCTCCCTTCCGATAATTGGTTTGTCACAATCATAAAGAAGCCATTCCAATGTGTCCTTGACTCCTTCCTCGTAACTTGCGAAACTGTCGGTATGACCTTCATTGATGCAATTGACACACTCTTCAATCAAGGCTTCTGCCTCTTTGGTTTTATCATTCGTAATCATTGTTGGCTTCCTTTCTGTTCTTTTTCGTTCAAGGCTTGTGATAAGTCCACGACAAAATCAATTAACAGATTCTCCCTTTTTAATTCCTTGGCTTTTTGGGCCGATTCGAACGAAAATAGGAGGCAAAACATCGCTAAAGGGATATCTTTGAACGAGAATAAAGAAATGGCCATTAAGACAATTTCTAAGGCTGCAATTATGTATTGAAAGACAATTTCCCATCTTTCATGGTAGAAAAAATCTTCGGTTTCGTCGGTGTTATTCCGATTTACAGTAACTTTAATCATTCCATATCTCCTTTCCGTGCTTTTGGCCATTCCTGGTAGACCTTGCCGTCAAGCAGGCAGCCGTTTTCTTTCTTGTTACGCTTGACGCCATCCTCTCCATAGGTTCCCCATTGCTTGAAGAAGAAAGGGACATCTTGCGCTTCGCATTGCTTTTGCAAGTCGAGCACCCATTCTTTCTTCATGGGTCTTGCTTGCGGTCCGCTCTCTCCGCCTACAATCACCCAGTCGATGCCCGACAGGTTCAGACACCCAAAGGGGCCAAGCATCGGCTCGATGGATAGGAACTTGACTTTTGCCGGTTTGATGGCCGAAAGCAGGCTGATGCGGCCGACGTATTTGTCGCTTTCGACGGTTGTCCCAATCCATGCGTTGTCGGGCACAGGGTACATGCCGTATGTGAAATAATCGTACATCCTTTGGGTGCGCTTTGTGAGGATTTGGTAGGTGTGTTCTGGTGTGGCCTTGATCACATCCATTATCTTGTCGATGAAACTTTCAGGCACATCTTCGTGGAAGATGTCGGACATCGAGCAGACAAAGAACATGCTCGGTTGTTTGATTCTTTTCGGTTCGTTAAGTGCTTCGGGATGAAGCGTGAGAGCGAATCCGTTTTTATACCTTTTTTGCCCCATGTATTGTAGCCGTTTTGCCATTGTCTCGGCGTAACAGTGGGTGCAGGCTGCTGATAACTTGGTGCATCCTGTAATCGGATTCCAGGTTCTTTCGGTCCAGGCGATAGATGTCTTGCTCATGGTGTTTTTATCTTATGCGTTTGACAATAGGTTTCTTCTTGCGCAACACTTCTTCAAGGCTTTTGATGAAGGCCCGGTTGCACACGTTTTTGTCGCTTGTGTTGAGACCGCTTGCATATTGTGAAAGCGTCACAAATTGCGGGAGCGGCTGCGTCGGACTGATAATCTCGAACACTACGGCATTTCTACCATAGGTTTCGATAAGTCGTTTGATTTCGGATTTGAATTTCGATGGTGTCATGGTGGTGTTATTTGTGGTTGTTTCTGTTGTCTGCAAACTTTGCCTTGTTGTCGGCCAGGCGTTGCCTGTATTGTTCGGCGTATTCCTCTGTTGCGTCTTTCGGGTCCACATAGATGACCGTGTGCGTGTCGATGCGTAACGGAACCTTCTTTCCTTTTTGCTTCGTCCCTTCTACCTGCCTCACATGGCGGTTGTAATGCTCTTGGTGGTAGGCCAGCACTTGAGAAATCTTCGGCTCTTCACCTTTGTAGGCGAACAGCCACCGTTTCTTGGCAGGTTTCTGTTGTCTCAGTGCAATGAGGATGGTGGTGTTTGACATGTCAAGTGAGCGGGCGGCGAGGCTGACGCTACGGTAGTTGTGCCATTTCCCCGTTTCGAGGTCGTAGGACACTACAGGATTGCTGTATGTGGTCTTCTTTGGCGGGTTGGGGTTTCCTTGTCTCATTTCTTTTGCTGTTTCTTTCGTTCAGAGAGGGGAGTGAAGTTCTCAAGATAGTCGTCGATTTGGCGTTGCAATTCGCGTTGGCGGAGGAAATACACCTTGCGCTGCAACTCAAAGAGAAGGCTGTCTTGGCTTTCGACCTTGCTGCGAAGTTTGCGGTTCTCGTTTTCAAGCCTGTCGAGCCGTTCTTCTATCGTCTCAAAGAACTTTGTCATTAGTCCGTCAGTACCTGAATTTCGTGAAATGAATAATGGCGAGCGGTTCCGATAAGTCGTAACCACTGAACCATTCGCGCCAATCCTCGAATGAAAGCCCGTCGTGCTTGGCTAAGTCCTCGATGTTTGGGTATGTGCCATTCACGTCGAAATACTTCCAAAGAATATTGCCGTCCCTGTTGGGATGGAACCTTAGCATTTGGATGCCAACGCCGTTTTCTGCCGTAAGGTCGGCAAGTTTCTTCTGTGGGCTGAAGTAGGGCCTTTCGGTCCATTGCCTGACAGAGAGTACGGCTTCTCCATTCGTAACTTCGTCAATACGTTTTTTCCATAGCGCGTAATTGGCCCTGATGGTATGGATCTTGTGTCGGCATACTTCCAGACCTGCTGGCTTCAGGTGCTGCCCGTTCTCGAACAGATGGGCGAAGTCGGTTGGTTGTCCTGCACGGCTGTGCTTCGACAGGAAGTGCTGTGACAATGTGAGAACATAAGTTTTCATAGGTCAAGTTTTAGTTGTCTTTGTTCGTTTTTTATTCTCTCGCAGGCTTTGTCGAAATATTCCTTGCTCAACTCGAAGCCGATGTAATGCCTGTTCTCCTTGACGGCGGCCACGGCTGTGGTGCCGCTGCCCATGCAGTTGTCAAGCACGGTCTCGCCTTCGTTGGTGTAGGTGCGGATGAGGTAGCGCAGAAGTTCGACGGGCTTTTGTGTGGGATGACAAACCGTACTTTCGTGCTCTTTCTTTATGGCGATAATGCTTCGTGGCAGTTTTTTCCCATCTGGAACTGTAGAGGCTACCCTTGGCACTTCCTCATAAGTGCGACCTTGATAGTTTCTTCCATAATTTCCATAGCATTGGTTGGTTTCTTTATGCTTTCCATTGCATTGCGGATGGTTTGGCTCGCCGTCAGTATATTGAGGATTATAGGTTGGAAGCGATTTATAAAACACGGCAATGTCTTCGTGGCAACGCATGGGCATACGGTTGGCGTTGAGGAAGCCCGTGACGCGGCATTTATCCCATACGAGATTGTAGCGCCATAGTTTTGGATTGCTCATCATCAGATTTGCCGTAAACATGCCTTGACAGAAAAGCAGAATGGCGCCGTTGTCCTTGATGATACGCTCGTATTGTTCCCACAACGGCTCAAAAGGAATCAGTCTGTCCCATTGGGCATGAGGGTTGTTTTTGTGCAGCACCTCATACGGCAAATCGCAGATGATGGCATCAATGCTTCCATCCGGGATGCGCTTCATTCCCTCCAAGCAATCTTCGTTGTATATGGTGTCAAGCTCTATCATGGCTCATGTTTGTTTTTCGATCAGGTGAACAGGATTATGCAGCCTGCGATAGCAATGCCTATCAGAATGGCGATACAGAGCCAGAGGCATCCTCCGAACTCGCGGCCGTATTCGTCGCTCATCATCTGTTTCTCGTCGATTTTGTTCTTGTCGTTCATAGTCTTATCCAAATGCTTCGTGATTAAATGGGATGCGAGGCTCGAACTTTCGTGCTTCGATGCGGGCGGCGGCCTGGTAGATTATCTCTCTGTCGTCGCCGTTGTTTCTTAAAGCTACTTCGCGGAGTAGTTGTGCCAATCTTTCGTTGGTGCAGTTGTGGTAGTCGTTTTCGTACTTATCCATGTCTATTGTTTTTATATGATTCCTATTTCTCTCTTGATTTGTTCCAGCTCTTTCTCCGATTGGAGTGATTTCATGCGTTGCATTGGCGAGCATTGGCGGTTCATGATGAAAGTGCGCAGGCGGAAAACCCTGTCGACGACTTGGCAGAGGAATATGCCTCCGTCGAAGTAGATGTATTGGGTCTCGTCGGTGCTGTCCTTCACGCTTTTATGGATTTCAAGTTCGTCAAGCAGCTTGCGTTGGGCCTGCTCAATGGTGCCATCGAATTTGCGTCTCTCGATGTAGCGGTTGATGGCATGGCTATGGATGACAAGAATCTGTTCGCTGAAGGTCAGGCATACGGCGAACGACTCGCCCTCACTACCTTGAAGCACGAGGTTTGTTGCGAACGGTCCCCCTGTTTCATTGATGAACATGTAGAGGACAGGGAGCCTGTGTTTTGGCGTGTTGACGCGATGGAACACCTTTTTTGCCCCTTTCTTGAACTCTTTCCGCACTTGCTTGCTGTTGATGCTGAAGAAACCGTACATCCTCGCCTCAAGCAATGCCTTGTTCAGTTCGTCGTATGTTGCCCATTCCGAAAGCATGGTGTCATTCGTTGTTTCGTTTAGACATTTCTTCAAGTATTTCCTCGATCACAGGGGCGTTGTCCTCGTTCTCCCATTCCTTTGCCACGTTCCAACTGATGGACTTTCTCGGAGTCCAGTTGTCAACCTTCATGGAATGATGGGATAGCCTGCCTTCGGTCGGTTTCAGGCCTTTCTCGTGCAGTTCGCAAAGGCCGTCGTGGAAGAAGGTACACCATTCGCCGTCGTTGATGGGTTGCACCATCACCACGGGATGGTCGGTGCAACCCATGACCATACCGGCCCACCATTCGGTAGGAGCCAGACGGTTGGCATACCCGGCTTTGATGAGCCGAAGGATGTCCTGCGGTGTGCCGAGACAGTTGGTGTGGCATTGCTGCTGGCATAGCTTACACTTGCATTGAATCGGCTTGCGTCCCGTCCTGCGGATGATGCGTTGCATCTGGCTTTCTCCTGTCAGTGTGTTCATGGCCTGCTGATTTCGTAAGGTTGTTTGTTGCGTTCTTTGATTTCGGCAAGGGATGCGTCTAATTCAGGGTTGTTGTAGCGCACATGGAATCCGTTGCAGGTCTTGTCGAGTTGCAGCGACTTGCTGAGCCATGCTGTGGTCACGCCAATGGCTTTTGCTGCCTTTGCAGTCGAGCCGAAAGTCACCCAACCATCATCCATCAACACGTCGACGGGCTTTGGGGCTGTCGGCCCTTTCTTGGTTGGATCGGCGTCCGTGCCTTGGCTTTCTTCCTCAATGAGTTGCTGAATCACCGGCTCTTCATTTCCGATTCTCACTTGTACAAGTTCATCCGCTATCTTCAACAGCGGTAAACCTTGGTTGACCCCAAGCCTGGCAAAGAAGTCGTTGAGCACCATTTCCATTTCTTTCGGGCTGTCGATTGCCCAGCGTTCCGTTGAGAGCACGAGGTAATAGCCTTGCTCGCCTTTCATCACGCTTTCTTCGTCGCCGTCGTCGTAGCCTACTGCTTCTACCGTGAGGAATTGGGGCTGTTGGTCAGGGTCGTTACAGTCGGGTTGTTGGGTGTAGCGCACCGTCATCTTGTCGATACCGATGTTCACGCTGTGTTCATCAAGCATGGCGGTTGGAATTATCTTCTTGTTCATAGTCAAATCTTTGTCAATGGTTTGATGTACATTGTAATTTCGCAGCCGATTATAGGTTTTCCTGTTTTGTTTTTCACGACATCTTCTTCTTCTGAGAAATCGTCGTCATCGAAGAGCGTCGAGACGATGCTTTTGCCAATTTCGAGAGCGGCAGGATCTGTTTCGTTTTTATCCACCCCACCATACTCGGCGACACCGATGTAATATTTATCGCGTATCACCATTCCGTTGTCGGCAAATTCTATCTTGATAGTTTTCTTCATGGGTCTCATCCTTCCTGATCTTGTTTGTAGGCTAAACAGAACTCCTCTGGGACTATGGTGTTGAAGTTGATGGTCTTTGCACTGAGGGTGTTGACCACATAAGGCTCTGTTTGGTTGATTTGAACTCTCCGTTTCGCAATCCAGTCCTCGATGATTTCTTTTGCGGTTTCAACGGTGTCAGCATAGACGATGAAGTCGTAAGTTCTGTCTTCTAATTCGGTATTATCATCTTCTTCTTTCACCACCGATGATATGGAATACCAGTTGTTCTCAACCTTTTTATCGTCGTGCTTGTCATCTTCCGTGTCTTTTTCGATGACTATGTTGGCATTGAACTGTTTGATTCCGATGATTTTGAATCCTCCGCTGTAATTCAGTTCAATGTAGTCTTGTGCAATCTCGTATGCCATGTTTGCATTGGGCGCCCGAAGCAGCATGTTCAATTTGATTCGTCCGGCGGCATTGACCTGCCAAAGGTTCCATGACGACCCGTAAACATATCCGGGACGATATTGGTCGCTTAATGACACTTCCTTCAAATCTTCGGTTTGGAAGTGGAACAGCAGTGCGGAGAAATCGTCTGGGCAAATGTGGTCGCCTTTTGAGTACAATAACTCGTTTCTATCGACTGTAACCTTCTCACCAGTGTCTTCGTCGATGAAGTCTTCTGGATAGGTGCGGACGATTTTGGAAGCCGCATAGCAAAAACGTTCGCGGTCAATTTGTTCAAGTTCTTCGGCGCTTGTCACCGTTACGATGTGTTCGTTTTTCTTTGTAAGCATGGTGTTGTGGTTTTAATGTGTTGTGTTCTTCTTGTTTTCGTTCTCGATACATTCATCAAGGTTGCGGCGCATGGCTTTCAGTTCCTCGCGTCTTTCCTTCGGCGTGCCTCGATAGCCCATGAACCATGATTTTAGGTTGATGTAGTTGAGGCCGATATAGGATGCGTCGCTGTTGTAGTCTGTCCATTCAAGCACTTCGTCCCATGTCACTTGCTTGTCTACACAAAGGACGATTTCCTGCATTCCGAAGCACATGTCCTCGAAGTCGACGATGCCGCCGGGCTCGCAACCGACCCACATCTTGTTCCCTTGGTTGTCGTAGTCGAGTTCATACTGCTTGCAGAAGGCTTCGAGATAGTCATTGCAGGCTTTGTCGTAGGCTTGCCTTAGCTGCTGTATTTCGATTTGTGTCATGATCGTGTCATTTGTTGTTGATGATAAGCGTCTGAAGCTCTTTGTTCGAGTATTTGGCAACCGCTTCGATGCGGGCCGGATAGCCACCGTTTTTGGGTGGTTGGATTCCGATTTTCTTCAAGAATGCGTCGAACTGCTTCTTGGTCGGAAAATTGGTGTGGATGATGTGTTCTCTTGGTGTCATGGTATTGTGTTTTATGATTTCAGGTAAGTTTCGTTTACGAAATCGCAGGCCACGTTAAAGCCTTTCTCAACCCCTTTAAGGAACACATCGAGGTGAGGCTGGTCCTTGTACACCGTCTTTGTGCGCTTCAATGTGTGTTCAAGCGTCGTTTTTCTGCTCTCAGGGTCGAATATCTCGAAACCGGCGAATGCCTCGCGTTTCAGTTCCTCCGGGTCGTTGATGTTCTCCTCCATCTGCCTCTTAATCTCCTTCACCACGGCCTTGTATCCTTCTTGCAGGAAGAACTGGTTTTGCTTGATGGCGGTTTCAATCTGGGTGGTTGCGAGGATGGTGGTGTCGGCAACGGTTCCCATGCCGCCCTCGATGTGCAAGGCATATTCCTTGTCGTATTCATCAAGGGCTTTGGAAGCGAGCTTAGACTTGTGCTTCAGCATCCCGATCATCATACCCTCGTAGCCTTGCAGCAGGTGGTCGACATCCTCGTGCAACTCGTTGGCGTAGGAAAGGAGAACGTAGATGGCGCACATCTTCATTCTTGCCTCGTTGAAGTCGTCGGACTTGAAGAACTTAAACAAGTTCTTTTTTTTGTGATAGGGCTGGATTTGTTGTGTTTCGCTCATGACTGTTGGTGTTTATGTGTTTAAGAATTGTCTTGCTATATCCATCATTTTGACGTATTCCGTCTTGACGAATATGAATGGAATTTCACTGTGGCATTCGTCCATCATTTTGCAATAGTTCGGCTCAATGGCGCATATCTTACATTGTGGATCGTCCTCGCTCGGTAAAAAGTCGGATGGCCTCCCTTTGTATTCCACGGCGGTGTATGACTTGCCGAAATACTCTTTTGTGTCGTCGATGCTCATTGCCTGAAGGAGTTTTCTGTAAATGGAATCGCGGTAAACATTTCTGAGAACCGATCGGAAACCCGCCGCCCGTAGCGTTCTTCGATCTCTTCGAGTCCCATGTTTGTGGATATGATTGTGCAGAGTTGTTTGTCGTATCGATCGCATAAGAGGTCGATGAGAGGTTCGCTTACATTGCCGTATAACTTGGCCTCTGTGCTTTCAACACCAAGTTCGTCAATGGCAAGCAAGGCCACTTTGTTCATCAGGTCGTAGCGGTTGTTTTGCCCGTTCCTGACAGTGTATTCCGTGATGATTTGCTTCGCTTTGACGATACTGATTGGGTTGGGGATGTCGAGTACATCTTCTTTGATGCCTCTTTCATCCTCTTCTCTTGTGCAAATACTGTTGATGGTGGCACAGATGGCTCTTAATAGGGTGGTCTTACCGGTCCCGACATTTCCGTACAATAGGAGTCCGGGCCTTTTCATCGGGTCGCAGAGCCATGTGGAAACACGGCTGATGTTCTCTTTCAATTTGTCAGTGGCGTTCTTGTATTTGTCGGCAGTAATCCGTTTCAATACCTCCGCCTTGTAGTTCGCCCCTACGATTTGCATGATTTGTTCTGCTTTGTAAGGCATGAAAAATCGTTTCGGAGGTTGCGCATTGTCGTTTTTCTTTGCGATGGCTGCCGCCAGCGCGTTCAAATCCAAGTTTTTCTTAGTTTCCATGACTTATGGTCTGTAAATGAAATTTGTTCCTATTGTGCTGTCGCCTTTGTAGCGGCCAGTCTTGCCTCCCGCGCCGCCGTCGGTTTTCAATTCAAACAGCCCTTGCCAGTTGTTGGCCATCGACTGTTCTACGATTGCCCTGGCTGTTACGATGTCGCCGCCAGCCATTTCGAAAAGTTTCTTCGCCATCGTCCTCATGGATTTCTCGCCTTTGTATGTGTTTTTCTTCTCGCGTTTGTAGTCGAGCCACTGCTTGAACAATTCTATCCATTCGGCGCCATAGCCTTCAAAAATCTTTTCAAAGTCGAATTTTGGCTTTTCCCCTTTGGGGGATAAAGGGGGGGTATCTTTCTTCTCTTCTTTAAGTTCTTTTTTTTCTTTATTTCTTGTAGTGTTGTTAGTCGTTTGTTGACCGTTTGTTGGCTGATTGTTAGTCGTTTGTTGGTTGATTGTTAGTTGATTGTTAGTCGTTTGTTGACATGTAGGGCTTTTTGCTTGGTATCTGTCGTAATTACAGATACTTATTATGGTGAATTTGTTTGTTGATTCCTTTGTTATTTGTTCGCTATCAACGAGACGCTGCAAACAGGTGCGAAGCGATTGGACTGGGATTCCGGATCTTGCTGAAAGGCTGCTCAATGAAGTTACAAGTTGGCCTCGCTCGATGACTTTCCCATGCCATTTTTCGGGTTCGTAGTTTGCTTCAAGCAGGAGTCGGCTCCATAAAGCGAACATATATGGATCGTCGGCCCATTCCCATTTCAGCATTTTTCTATAGCTCTTTATCCAGTCTAAAATCTCGTCTTCCATAGCGGCAATTTTTTCAACCATTATTTGGCAATTGTAGGTATGGTTTATATGTGTCCTCAAACTCGCCCCAAGCCTCTTCCTCCGGGACGGGCAGGGTGATGCCCAGTTCGGTTGCTGCGTCAGATTGCACCTGGTTCAGGAATCTCGTGAAGGCTGTGGTCGTCAGCGTGGATGTGTGGCCAGGCACCGCTATCACCTCGCCTGTTGCAGGGTTGGCAATTTCGTTGCGCAAGAATTTCATGCAGTAGAAATCATGGATGTCTTGCTTGGGTTGTCCAGTTTCGACCTCGATGCAGGTGAACCAGAGCCACATCAACCTGTTTTGGGCAATGCTGCGCTTTTTGCGTTTCTCGCGCAAAACAAGCTCGTGGCGGCCGTTCTTGATCCATTTGACGGATTTGTCGAGCCAGGCGTGAAGTGCGCTCATATTGGCTATTTCGTTGTCCTTTTTGTCAAATTCAATCTGCTTCATGTCGTCATTTCATTCCGTTGATGAACAAGTCGGCCAATTCGTCGAAATACCGCTCATCCTTGATTGCGTCATCGACGGCACCGGTGATGCTGTTGGCCATCGAGCCTTTCTTCATGATGAGGTGGTAGAGGTATGTGTCTATGGTGTTGCGGTCGCCACGGTTGCCGATGAGGATCCAAGAGTTGACCGCGTTCTTCTGCCCATTGCGATGGCAACGGGATTCGCATTGCGACAGGTCAGCCATTGTCCACGGGAGGTTCACGAACAATACATTTGAAGATGCCGTAAGTGTTAGTCCGACACCGGCGGCTTTGATGGAGCAGATGATGACACGGCGCTGTCCGGCTTGGAAAGCGTCGATTGCAGCCTGTTTCTGTGCGGCGTTCTGACGGCCAGTTACGCAGACGGCATCTGGTATCTGTTCAAGCAAGGCGTCCACAATGTCGTGATGTTCTGCAAAGACGACAATAGGCTCAGAGGTGTCCTGTATGAAAGAGACCGCTGCTTCCACCTTACCTTGCCCGGATAGCTTGCGCAGGTTCATGAAAGTGACCAAGGCTTTCATGCGCAGCTTCTTTTTTGCCTCGGCATCGTCGAGACCTTTGTATTCCGTAAGCCAGGCTTTGAGGTCGGATTCAAGGAGGTCGTACTCTTCTTGGTTCGATAACTCGGTGATGACTTTAGAGCGGGTGAGGTCAGGTAGGTCGTGCAGCACTTCCTTCTTTCCGCGACGGAAGTAGCATGATTCGTGGAGGATGGTGTTGAGTTGGTCGAGGTTCTTCCCGTCGCCATAGGTGTTGATGAAGTTGGAGTAACCTCCGAAGTCGGCGATGCGGCCAAGGATGCAGAGCTGCGTGGCAAGGTCCATCGTGTCGTTGACGACCGGCGTGCCGGTGAGCATGTTGACATATTCTTTGCCGTGACAGATGCCCATACAATAACGCGCTGTAGCGGTTGCCGGATTCTTGCACCTGTGCGACTCGTCTATGATGACGGACTTGAACAGTTTGATGACGTCCTGGAAGATGATGTCCTTCAACTTGGCGCCCTTCTCGGCCTTGACCACGAAATACTTCCTTAACGATTCGTAGTTGACGATGACCACATCAAAGAGGTTCATCTTGCCGATGAAGTAGGGGAAGGTCGACTTGATGGAGTCGGTCAGTATCAAAGGACGGAGGTCGGTGAAGTTCTCGACTTCGCGCTGCCAGTTGATTTTGAGCGAGGCGGGACAGATGACGAGGCAGGGTGTGGCATTTGCACGGGCCACGCTGACGATGGCCTGGCCGGTCTTTCCCAAGCCCATCTCATCACCGTTGATGCAACGCTTCATGGAAAGGGTCATTTTTATCCCCTCCTCTTGATAGGGGTATGGCTTGTAGTTAGGCATTTTGCGTAATAGCGTTTGATGTTTTCTGGTTGTGGATTCAGGAAAAATTCATTGATGCCACCAGTGACAGCAAGGATATTGTTTAGCCATGTCTGTGTGTTGTGCATCCCCTGTTCGCAAGTATGAGGGCAAGAGCATTGGTCCTTGCAGACTTTGCAGCAATCTGGGCAACCGCGCACCCAATGGCAGCAGGCGCAATTCTCAATTGGAGAAAGATCCAAAAAGTCGAAGGATAGCTGTAATGCGCTCATACGAATAACCAATACTTGAATGCTAATTCCAGATACTTTTCGCGTCCACGCTCGTAGATTTCGTCGCCTCGGATTATCTTCTTGAAGAAAACCTTGTTGGCAGTTTTTGACACGGCGTAGATGAAATCTTGGTTTCCATAGAGAGGATTGATGGCATGGGTCAGATCCATATACCAGGCCCTTGAACGGTCCCACTCGAAAAAGTCGATGCAGTTCTCAAATTGCCCTTGCGAAGTCGCGGTTGTCGTTTTGAGGTCGCCGCCGAAAAAGCCCAGCCACCAGTCGAACTTACACCTTGTCGCCAGATCGAAGGAATAGCATCCGATGTCGAAGTGCTGGCAAGGGTTGACGAACCACTTCTGTCCTTCGGCGTTTTTGAGCACATGGTCGAGGAACGGGTCTTTCTTTGCCGCCTTGCGCAGTTTTTCCAACTGAGCTTTGCCCCATTTCCATTCCTCGTCGGTGTATTGCTCGTCGTCAACGGTCTTGCGGAAATGGTTGGCCTTGGAAGGTTCTGTGACAAGGCAATCGACAAGTGTACCCATCCGAAACGCTTTCGTGCGGTCTTTTTCCTTCACGAAATCCAGTTGCGGGTGCAGTTGGTATTTGAGGGAAGTGAGGTCGGAGTTGCTGACCTCACTTCTCTGGTAATATGGGTCGAACGGAGGCATGTCACTTGGCGACTACATCTTCAACATAGCGGACATTCTCGTCGACGATGGAGACATCATCCTTGTTCTTCAGCTTCTCGCACGCCTTGACCATGAATCCCAGCTTCTTGCCGAGTTCATCGACGGAGAGTTTCACGCCTTCGTAGGTCCACCACATCTGGATGATAGACAGGTAGCCTTCGGGCTTGTCGACCTCGATATGATGAGATACCTTGGCCTTGACAGGCTCCGATACGGCGGGTGCGATGTCGAACAGGGTTTGCGACTGTGCGCTTGCCCTGCGGAGGCGTTCCTCTTCTTCGCGCTTCTTGCGTTCTTCTTCGAGTTTGGCTTGGCGTTCGCGCTTTGCTGCTTCCTCAGCCGCTTTCAGTTCGGCCTCCTTGCGTTTGCGTTCTTCCTCGGCTTTGCGGGTTTCTTCCTCCTTGCGCTTGCGCTCTTCCTCAGCCGCTTTCAGTTCGGCTTCCTTGCGCTTGCGTTCTTCTTCGTCCTTGGCCGCTTGAAGTTCTGCTTCTTTCTTTTTGCGGGCTTCCTCGGCTTTGCGGGCTTCATCTTCCTTGCGCTTGCGCTCTTCTTCAAGCCGCTTTTGCTCTTGGAGTTCGGCAATCTTGGAATCGAAGATGTCCAGCAGGCTCTGCTTGTCGGATGCAACGGATTCGGCATAGGACTTCGTGAGTTGGGCGTTGACCTCCAGGTAGGCGGCGTTCATGATCTTACGCGCTTCCTCTGGGTCGACTTCCTGCGGCACCGACGGCTTGCGTTGGGAAAGGAACTCGGCAATCTTGATTTCCGTGGGGAAGTCGGTGATTCCCTTCTTGACCGTCTCGGCATTGTCGAGCGTCATAAGGCGGTACTTCTCGGACAGGGCGTTGAAAGCCTCTTGCGTCTTTTCGCTCACAATCTGGTTGCAGATTGCGATTACATCGTTGTGGAGTTGGGTCTTTGCCGCGTCGATGCGGGCCAGGCGCTGGCGTTCCTCTTCGGCCTTGCGTTGCTGTTCGAGTTTGTAGGCCGCATACTCGTCGCGTTTCTTCTGCAATCTGTATACTACGCTGTCCTCCGACTTGGGGTCGAGGAACCCTTCCATTCTGGTGAAGCCGGACTTGATCATGTCGAACACCTGGGTGACACCCTTGCGGCGCTCGTTCATCGACTTTTGCGTGGTTTTGGCCCTCTTGATGAAGTCTGCAATCTGTGCGTCGAGTTCGTCGGTCATCGTTCCTGACTGCGCAAGGAGGGCTTCTCCTGCGTTGATGCAGTTCTGCAACGACCGGTTGTTCTCTTCGATAGACTGGGTGATATCGGTCTTGATGGATGCTGCGCTCATCGTGACCTCGGCGGCCTGCTTGGTTATTATTTGAATTTGGTTATCCATGAAATTTTGTTTTAGAGGATTTCCCAATCTTCACTCAACATGTCGGTTTGTGAGGCCAACCAACCATTGACAACCGTATTGTCTGCGGCTTTCATGCAGAGATAAGGCGTGAATTTGATTGTGTCAGCGGGTGAATCTCCGTAGTTGGCAGATACCCATTCTTTGAATGCTTGCGGCAATGACTGAACCTTGTTCACAATCATTACCGTTGAGAGTTCTGCTTCTGGACGCATGAAGATGAACATACCTTTTCCGTTCCATCCTTTTCTTGCTGCTAATTTGCCCTCTTTCAGGGCTTCGATTGCTTCTCCGAATTTCATTTTTTTAATGTGTTAGTTTATAGTTGTAGATGTGTTAAAACTCATTGGTTGAATGGGTCGTCGTCAGATGTGTTGATTGATACGCCATTGGTTGGTTTTTCGACAGGGGTTTGGTTTTCTTCCTGCGGATCCGTGTCTTTGTCGGCTTCCAGTGCTCCGCCAGAACCGATGGAAAGTTTCGGGTAACCTTTGAAAGCGTGCTTGACAGTCTTTGACTTAAGGAAACCAGTGTCGATGTCGGAACCGTCCGATTGCGTTCCATACAGTGCATTCGGACGCTGAACCATCATTCGCCTGTCGTTGTCCCAATATTGGTTGGCCTTGCCTGAGTATTGTTTGAGGCGCAGAATCTCATCAGTGTCGAGAACAAAGTAGTCAACGCTGTTGTCTTTCTTGATGATGCGGACATAACATGCTATTATCTTGGCTCCTGATGGCCTTGGGATGGCCTTCTCGTACTCGACGAACGACTTTCCGTCGCGCTCGCCAAACCTGAACGAGTCGCAGTCGTAAACCACCTTTGGGTTATCAACACTTCTAATCTGCTTGGCTCTTTGGCGCAGGATGATTTCGCCGTAACCAGTGACGCTGATGACGGCCATTGACTCGTAGATGTTAGTTTTCTTACCTGTCTTCTCATCCGTCTTCTCGCCTATCTTGTAGCGTTTGCATTCGAGGTAGCAAGCGGTTGACAACCCCTTCTCAAGAGAAAGGTTGTTGATGGCCAGGAAAAGGAAAGCGAAATAGATAGAAGAGCCTTTGACATCTTGTAGCATGGTTTTATAAGGCCCAGATGTAAGTTCGTTAAGGAAGAATCCGCGTTGTTCCTCGAAGAAAGCCTCGGCAGTGTCTTTTCCGAACTTCTGCGAGTAGACCTCGATGAACTTGTCGTGGGCGAGGTCGGGGATTTCCTCGTGCTTGGCTTTGTTGACTTTTTCAAGTATGTTTTCCATAGTTGAGGTTTTTTGATGGTTACAGGAGCTTCTCACACACCTTTACACAGACGTCTCTGTGTTTTTCGTTGAGGGTATAATGCTTCCAACGGTATTCGCCCACTCCTTTCTCGTAGACTTTGACGAGAAGTTGCGCGGTTTGTTCAGGCACGCCTTCTTTGATTAGTTCTTCGGCGGTGGTTTCTTTGTTGATTTTGCTGACGATTTCGTCAATGTTCAATTTGTTTTCTTCCATGACTGTATAGGTTAGGGTTATCGTTTGTCAAAGGGCAGGTCGTTTTCTTCCTTCTTGCCGCTGTCTTTTGGTTGTTGCCTTTCCATTTTTTCGATTCGTTTCTTCATCTGTTCGATGCGCTTCGACGACTTGCGGCGTTCCTCGTTGATGATGTTGAACTTGGCAAGGTTCTCGGATTTCAGTCTCTCGTTCTCTTGCCTTAGCGCCTCGATTTGCTTGGCGAGTTTGTCCTTGTCGGCTTCGAGGTTCTGTGCTTCAAATTCGGCATCTGACTTTTCCTGTTTCAGGCGAGCGGTTTCCTGCCGCTCCTTCTCCAGCAGTTGCTTGTAATGGTCGCGTTCGTTTACAATCACCTTGCGCGACTTCCAGTTTTTGAACAATTTCATTTCCGTGTGTGTTTGAAATCTGCACTGTTGCATTGCGGAGACAGAAGGATTCGAACCTCCGGAGCCCAATTAAGCGCTCAACGGTTTTCAAAACCGCCGCCATCAGCCACTCGGCCATGTCTCCGTAGTGCCGCCATTGGGTTTCCAAGGACCAAAGGACATTGAAATCCGCAGGCGGCTGTTGCTTTCAGTATTTGGATTTTGAGACGATAACACATCGGTTAAGTTCGGAATCCTCGCCGTATTGGGTTGTCACACCGTTGGCCATCGGTATGAGTCGGTCTTTAGAGATTCCAAAGACTTCTGTGAGCATTTGATACACGGAAAATGCTCGGTCGCCAGACAACTTTTGGTTGTTATAGTCATTGCCGTCCGATGACGAATACCCCTCGATTTTGAAGTTACCTTCGTTGGTCTTGATGTAATTGGCAATCCATTCCACATTTGGAATTTCCCAGTATGGGATTTGCGAACTTGCATACTCAAAACGTATCGGAATCAGCGCGTCTTTCCCGCAGTTATCAGTAACCTGCTGCACTTCGGCCTGACAATTACTCAGCCTTTGTGTGGCCAGTTCCAATGCTGCCGTGGCACGGTCCAGTGTGGCTTGAAGCTGTTCATTGGCTTGTGTTATCCTCTGTTCGTTGGCTTTGAGCAATTGGTTTTCTTGCTTCAAAGTACCATAGCCCTCACGAACATTCCGGTCGATGTCGATACTCTGTTTGTCTTGTGGAGTGATTCCGAGGCTTGCAAGATAACCCAGCCTAACACTTGCATTGCTTTGCCATACCGTACCGTTGTTCACGCGGTCTACTGCGGCTTCTGTGTAAAACGAACCGTTGCCTACCTTGAACTGCAAGCCGATTCCACCATCCATTGCGAGGCCAAACTTGCTTTCCGATGAAGGGTTGAATGCGGCGCCGTAGTCGAAAAAAGTGTAGAACGGCAGCGCGTCAAAGGAGATACCGACAAGTGCTTTTCCATACCTGTCGAAGCCGTTGTTAAGGATGCCGTTCACCTCTGCGATACCTCTCATGCGCCAAAAGTCGCCGATGCGTTTCGTCATTCGCAAATCAACGCCGAAGTTCCTGTGGTGTTCGGGCTTAAGGCTGTAGGAGTACACGCCAGAGGCACCGATTTCGAGGTTTGACCACAAACTGTATTTGTGGCCGCTGTCATACCTGTAAGGCTTCTGTGCCGCACTTGTCAAAGCGAGTGCAAACATTGCGAACAAAGTAAAGGCAAGCCTCGTTCCTTTACCGATTTGAATAATACTTTTCATTTTGTTGTTATTTTTGATTTTCTGCTTAATAGCATTTTGTGTTCATTCAGAAGGGGAGGTCTTGAGGATTGGTAGGGTAGTAGTCTGGCTCTTCGGCCACGGGTTGAGTTGGCTGCACGGGTTGAGTTGGCTGTTCGCTATTTTCGCCGTTCTTGAAGTTGCCGAGATAGTAGTTGACACCCTTTCTCTGTTCGTCCTTTTTGCATCTTACCTTAAGGGTTGCGGTGTTCCCGTAGTCATCGGGTTTTTGCAGGTCGAATAGGCTCACATTAAGGAGCAAGTGTTCTCCATCCTTGAATTTTGCGTGTTTTACCAGCTCAGGATGTTCGCGGGCTATGATGCCCGCTTTGGTCAGGTCCAATTGTCCGTAGAAGTTCATTGCGTTTTTGTTTATGCGGTTTGTCGTTTTCTGTTTGATGCTGTTCTTCCATCGAGGATGGCCAGCACTTCGCTTTCCTTGTAGCGGGGCTTGCCGCCGATGTAGATCTTCTTCAAGTAGCCTTCCTCGTTCCAATGCCAAAGCGTGGACTTGTCGACATCGAGCATTGCGCACACTTGGGTTATCGTGAGCATTTTATCTTCTTTCGGCTTCTCGAAATGCTTCACTATAGCCTCTTCAACGATGTCCGTTAGCAGAGGCTTGAGTAAGTTGAGGTCCACAAGGGCTAACCCGTTTTTTAATAGTTCATCAGGCATGGTTAATGTTTTTAGGTTTTTGATAGGGGAGTCACCACGACCGTGTAGTCGCCTTTGGGTTCTTTTGCCAGTTTGAAAACAATGTCGCTGTCATTGTCCCATCTGAAGCAGAAACCATTGCAGTATCTTCTTCCGAATGAAGGATTGCAGTCGCATTGTTCCAGACATGGCTTCCTGCGGTCTCTTTCGACGGCTATATACAGTCCGTCAGGTGCTTCTGTATATTCGCCGGGGTTAATCTCGTTCCTTTGTATGTAGTTTTTCATTTTTGATCAGTTTCACGCATGGCATAATTGTTTGGTAGTTGCCTGGGAAGGCATTTCGGTTTCGTAGAGGTCGAGCATGTCCTTGGCGGCGTTGGTGAACTCTTCAACCGCTTGCGGCAGGTCTTTCACGTCGGTGCGCTTGCTCAACGCTTCCACGGCTCCCCACATGTTTCTCACGGAGGCCCGCTGTCCTTCCATCGGGTCGAAGATGATGGTCTTTTCTCCGAACTTGGCCTCGACGCGGTAGATCAGCCGAGGGACATGGGTGCTGTTCACCTTGACGGCGAACACCACGGGTTCGGCCTTGATGACCACATAGCCGTCGCCGTTGCGCATTGGAATCATGTCGACGTCGTAGAGCCTGTTGAGGAGTGTGTAGGGAATCAGTTTCTTGTCGAGCACGCAGACCTTTTTCGGGAAGGTGCTGTCTTGTCTCACACCACGCCACATCCCCGTTTTGGGGTTGCGTGACACGAACCCGACGGTAAAACCGGTGCTTGCGGACTTTATGAACTTCATCTTTGTCCGCACTATGAGGGCGTTGTTGGCGTTGGAATCTTCCATTATTAGGGGAGCTTTTTGACGGTGCAAAGTTATGTCAAAAGAATTGAAATTCTATTGATTTTATTGATTTAATTTGTTGATAATCAATGCTTTAATGTTAAGAAACGAGAATATAAAAAATGAGCGCAAACCATTGGTTTTTATTGGTTTACGCTCGTCGAATTAAATATGTTAATATGTTAAGAAAAAAAATGTAGTTCTTTTGTCTTTGCAATGGGATAATAAAAAAAGCGGAGCCGCTTTGATTCGCGGCCCCGCTCAAATTATGTCTTTTTTTGGAAACAGCTACCAGTTCTTTGTCATGAACCAAAATATAATGGCAGACAAGATGATGTTGAATATTGCCGTTCCTGAAATGTTGGTTTCACTACTAAACCATCCAATAATTGAGGTAATGACATTAAGTGCGATACATATCACAAAAACAAGGCAGACTTTATCGAAACTCTCGCTTTTCTTGAAATACATCGTTGCAAAAGCGTATGATAAAGCGGTAAAAATAGGGAGCACGATAAAACCAAAATCCATTTTCGCTCCGCAAAACAATGCAGTCCACAAGCCTGCCAGAACTAAAAAAGATATCACCCCAATGACGGCTGGAATTATTTTTTCGTCGTCTCTCTGTTTGAACTGAGACTGTTTCATCTGAGGTTTGTATGTATTATCAAGTTTTTCCTTGTCCTCTGGATGGTATTTCAGCCACTCGTTTTTGGCATACTCCTTTGTCTTTTCAAGGTCAGATTTGTTTCCTTCGTACTGCATATTATTATAGGTGTTATGTTTGTGTGAAAACAACTATTTCGTTTGATGTGTGAGGCTCGATGTAGGCTTTCCCGTCTTCTGCAAGAATCTCTATGCCATGCTCGACATCCAATGAAATCCTGTAACGGTTTTCGGAGGAGTCTTCGATTAGCACATGTCGTACATCTATCTCCTTCTTCTCTCCGTTCAATGCAAATACGATCTTCATAGCTCTTGGTTTTGATTTTCAAATATGTCATTCGATATGCTTTCGAACCTCTTCATCAGAGAGTCAGGGTGGCACAGGCTCTCGGTCACGATGTCGGCGAAGTCCATTTCCTTTGGTATTTCGCTTTTGGTGGGATAGAAGGCGATGTGCATGTTGATCCATACGTCGTTGTCCAGGCTGCCGAGTGTTTCGCAGTCGTCGGCGAAGTCGGAAAGCCCGTCGTGCAGACAGCCGTTCTGCATTTCCCATGCCACGGTGAAGTCGGGCGGCACGTCGTCGGGCCGTCGGCTCTCGTGCTCACCCCCTTGCAGGCGTATTTCCTCGTCGAGCCATTCCATTGCACGGCTGACCAGGGCGGAAAACCCGTACAACCCTTTGCCCGTGGAGAAGAAATGTTGGTGTCGGTGGTCAAAGTCAGTGTTGTATAGGTAAATACTGAAGCCGAAGTCGTCGGGTTCGCCTTGGTCTTCCCTCGCTGAGGAAAGGTCGAGGAGGCTTTGGTAGAAATCGTTCAAGAGGAAATCCTTGAACGCCATCCATTGTATCAACCGCTCGGAGCCGCGTAGGAACGAGCGGTTCGCTCGCTCACGCTGCTCAGCTTCTTTTTCGAGCTGTTTTTTTGTCTTTCTTGATTCGTCCATGATTGTGAATTTTATTGCTTTTTGATGCTACAAAATTAGTGAATAATTGAATAGGGTTGAAAAAGTGTTGCCAAAAAAATTGTCAGGGGCCGCAATTCACGGACGACCCCTGACGGAAAATGATTACAACGTAATGGTGCGGAAACACCAAGACGTATCAAAAAGCGCTGCAAAATTATGAAAAATTTTCGCATTGCACGCAGAAAAATTCAATTCAACTCTGGCACGGTGACTTCCTCCATGCCCACGAATTGTAGTTTTTGACCAGGGATTACCGCTTTGAGCCATCCTCCTTGATAGCCTGTGTATGCTCTTCCGAGGGTGAATCCCCCAGAACCTTTGTTTCCCTTGAAGGTGAAATAGGAATAACACATGCTGTTGGTCCATTTGTCCCACAATGCCTTGAAAAATCCCGTCTTGATTTGTCCGTTGGGCATTTTGATTGCCCCATAAAGGATAGGCAGTTGTTTCCTGAAGTCTCTTTCTGATAATAGTTCGTTCATTGCTTTCCCTCCTTTGTTTTCTGTTGGTAGATTGCTGAAAGTCGGTTGCAGATGTCGTCGAGTGTGGTTTCCTCCACACCGAAAAGCGTGTCGATGAGCCACGTCTTGCGTTTTTCCGTTGGTGGGTAGATGTCGAGGCCGTACACGCTAATTGGAACTTGATCGTCCCAAAATGAGGCTGTGAGCGTTTCGCTGTAGTATTGCGCATTGCCGATTATCTCGCGACCGTTCTTGTCGTAGTTCTTGGTGATACCCTCTCGGAGGTATTCATCGAATTGATATTTTAATCCGTATGGTCTGACTCGCTGTTCGTCATACTTCACGATGTAAGTCTTTTTGCCTTCGTGGATTCCGAAGTGGTCGACAGTGGCCAGCACTCCGTGGAATTTGCACAATACGCGGTCGCCGATTTGAATGTCTTGTTCTGTTGTAGTCATGATTGTAAGATTTAGTTGATGTGTTTTTCGTCGATTACAAGCGTCCTGTCCAAAGTGGAGCAGTCTTTTGATATGGGTATCAATTTAATTAGATTTCATCGAAATAGTCTTCCCAGTTGTCGTTGCATACAAGCCCGATGTCGGCAAGCGGCCACGGATGGTATTTCTCGCCTTGCTCGTCGGTGATGAAGCCATAGTGACCGTTGTTTTCAACCTCGCACTTGTAGACGTGCCCTTTGATGTAGCGTGGCTCTTGCCCAGGTGCTTTCATCGTCTCCTTTGCACGGTAACTTTTCCCTAATTTGATTTCTTTTGGTGTTTTCATAACTTGTTTTTTTTATGATAGTCTAATAATCAGCGATTCTTCATCAGCCAAGTATTGTTCGCCACATCCAAGTTTTTCAATTTCTGCAATTTTATCATCTGGGAAATAGCCCCACCAATCATTAAATTCCCTTGTGAGATTGTCGGCTTTGCAACGTACTAAAGTCACGCAGGAATCATGTTCTTCGTTGTCAAATGCAATAAGGGCGAATGATTTCATTCCTTCTTCATGTAGAGTGTGAACCCTTACGAAATGCTTTAATAATTTAGCCATATTTTTCTCTCCTGTTTAATAGTTGATTTCCACTGCTTTCATAGCCAGATGGTGTGTTTGATGGCCCATTCGCCTTTGACCTCCGCTCTGTCCTTGGCGACACGGTAGAAGCGGACATCGTTGTCGTAGTATGGGTGATAACCCTTTTCCTTGAAGATGGCCAACGCTTTCCTGATCACCTCAGTCGAGGGGTAGAACAGGAAGTAAGGCTTGTTGTCTACACTGGTGCCCCAGTAGTATTTTCCGTCCTTGCAGCACACGCCGACTTTCGGGGCGTAGTGGTTGCTTCCGTCGTAGATGCTGCTGCTCATGCTGTCGACGATGGCTTTGCATACCAGTTCGATTTCGGTTTGCTCATTCTCGTTGACATTGTTTTTGATAAAGTCGAAGTTTCCCATATCTGTGTGTTTTAATTGTTAAAGTTCGGTCTGAGTCCTATGAATCTGTTTATTTTCTCTTCCCGTGCTGCGCTATTGGCTTCGCGGGCTTCGTTGGTCTCTTTCTTTTCAACCCATTTCATTCCGTTATCCATCAGCCTTGCTGCTCTTTCAGCGTTGGTGCAGATGTAATCTTGAAGGGAGTAGGACTTGTCGAGTTTCTCAAAGATACGCCCGTCGGTTCCAATTTGTACGATGTAAACGAAACCGTTGCTGTCCTTTTCAAAAGTCCAATAGCCTTTTTCCCATTTCACTTCCTTGGCTTCGGGGAATGCTTTGCAAACGTCGTCAATAGTCGCCAGGATGCAGGCGAATTTCCTTTCCCTGTAATCCTCGTCTTCTTTGCGTTGCTTCAGCAGATAGTCTCTCCATTGGTCAAGTTTCGTAGCCGTTGGCTTTCCTATCTTGTTGGGGCAATCGTTATACTCGTGGTATATCCGTTCGATACCCATCCAATCCATATCCTCGCAAAGCAAAAACATTTTGTTCTTTTCGTCGAAGTGTGGATTGACCCTCATCGCAGTACCTTTCCAGTTGATGCAGAGCTTCAGGTTGTGCCACACCTTTGCGTCAGTGCAATAAAGTACCTCGCAGCCTTCAATTTCTTCAAATTGGGCGAAATAGTCCTTTTCATCGTTTGCGTTCCTTATCGCTTCGTTGCAATAGGGTATATCGTTTTTCTCGTAGAAGTTTCTGACTTCTTCTTCGGTTCTGAAATAGTGTGTCATTGTCTTGTCCTCCTTGTTGTTTTGTTGGTGTTGTTTGATAAAAAAGCGGGAGCCCCATGTTGCAGGGGCTCCCGTCAAAAAAATACAGCAAAAAGTTAAGTCGTGTCGTTACAGGTCGTCGCGTTCGATGATGTTCTCAAGGATTTCGTCAAGCCCTGGTATCTTTCTCAGACGGCCTTTTTTGGTTCTTCTCCCGGATAGGAGTAGGGTCTTTTGTTTCATCACGCCCAGCATCAGGTCGATCTTGCGGATGTCTTGGGCTGACTTGGCGATGTCGCCGTCGTTCTCTTCAAGGACCACTTCCGCCAATACGGGGAACTCGTTGCCCTTGATGTTTCTGATTTCGCTCATGCCGATTTGATGTTTAGTTTCTTTCTGATTTCAAGGTCGTAGCCAATCCGCAGAAGTTCGGCATGGAGATCCGCGTATTCTTCTGGATTGGCGGGTTTGGTGTCATGCACGATAAACCGGCTGGCTGGTGCGTGCTGGCCGATGTGCATGTAACTGGTGATGTTGCCACGGTTGTCGCATGGCAGCTCAGGGAACAGGGCGATGACCTGGCCGTCGTTGAACTTTCGGAACACTACTTTGTATTTCATGGCTTGGCTCCTTCCATCAATTTGGGGTTGTCGTATATGTTGCCGATGACCATTATTCTCTTACAGCGAATCAATGGTGTAACTAATTCTCGATTATCTCTTGTTGAGATTCTATCCACAAACAGATAGCAGCCCTCTTCATGACGCCATTCGATCTTCCCTTGCTCGATGGACCCTGTTCTATCCAATAGCTCGCGAATACGGGTGGTGATATCGCCTTCAAAGATTTCGTTGCCTTTGGAATCGTAGTAGCCAGTGAACTGGCCTATGGTGCCAGGGTCGACCTCATGCCAATCTCCAGAAAAGTCATATCCATCTTGTGAAGCACAACTGTCGGCAAAACCTGTATAAATCCTATGGCTTATGCGTTCTTTGCCATCAATGGGTTTTCTGGAACTGTCTTCAAGGCGTACATAAAATCCGTACACCCATTTGCCGGTTTCAATGTCTTTTCCCTTGAATTTAATAGTTCTCATTGTTTTTCTCCTTCTGTTTTTTATACCGTTTCGTTTTTATTGTGTCACTTCGAATAACACGGCGCAGCCGATTTCATAGATGTCCTTGCCGTTGGCCTCGCATACGTCGAAGCATTGATTCATCATGGTGTTGAAAGTCGCGACTTCCTCATCCGTGAATGTCGGCTCGCCGGTGTCCCTGTTGACATAGCAACAGAAGTCGTCGTCGGGATGGAAGGCCACATTGCGCTCGCTGTGTAAGTAGCGGAAAAACTCCTCTACATCGCTGATGGTTTTGATTTCCTTTTTCATGGTTGTTCCGGGTTTTGTTCGATTGCCGCGATGATGTAAGACAAATCGACGAGCGATAGTTTGCTGACGTAATCGTGGTCGGGCTCGGCTTGGTCGTCATCGAACGAGCATCCACCGTTGGAGAAACGGTAGTATTTCAGTCGCTCGTTGCCATTGTCATCCACAACGATGTAGAGGCATTGGAAGGCGGAATAGTCGAAAAAGTTGTAAATCTCTTCGTCGATGGCATCGTCTGTTTCCCAGGAGTCATCGCCTTGATGCTTGTTGCGAATGTCTTGGATGTCAAACTCCTTGTTGATTTGGGTGTGTATGTAATAGCAGCCGTCGTTGTCGAAGAAGTTCCACACCATGGTGATGTTGTCTTCGCCTTCGCGTCCCTCGTCAAGGCCGAACTCGTTGATTTCATAGCTTGTCAGGTCAACGCCGTGCTCTTTGACGAATTGGAGTAGGGCGTTTTCGAGTCTGCGTCTGCAACTCTCTTGCAATCCTGTTAGTTGTTGAATATCCATCTGTATCTCCTTTCTTTATTGGTTGATGACGTTTCTTTCCATCCAGTCATGTACGTCGGCCAGGGCCATGTACATTTCCTCGGTGCAGCCTTCCCGAATTTCCTCGTAGTTCGAAAGGGCGTTGCAGACTTTTGCGTAGAGCGAATCGGCGTCAGGAACATTCCTTGGCGTTTTCCGTTGCTCTTTAAGCCTCTCGCGTGTCCTGACGTTGGCCCAGGCATCGTTTACGCAATCGGCCAGTTCGTTCTCGAACATATTCTCTGCAAAAGTGTTGATGTCTTTGGTGTTGCCGCCATCGTCGATGGTGAGGATGTCGACGGAGTAATAGCCGTCGTCCACGTTTTGTACGATTTGTATCTCTTTTCCGTATTTTCGGATGTCCTCGTTTGCAGTGTCGACGAGGTTGAAGGGATAGATTGATTTTTCTTCCATAGTGCTTACTTTTTGCTGATGTTGACTACTTGATAGATTGTGTTGTTGATATGGACTTCGGCTTGATAGAAGTTGAAGTCTTGGTATTTGTCAGACATTTCGGATATGAGTTTTTTCATATCGTGTTTCCCACACCACCAATGCCAATAGGTTTCCCAGGGATGTACCCATGTCTTTGAATCAGGCTCGATGCGACCGTATTGTTCGAGGTCGGCTTGCATTTCTTCGTTCATGGTGTTTGTGATTTTAGTCAACAATTCCACCTCCATAGAACTTGTCAAAGCTCGATTTCAACCCTTTGGCCGTCTGCTTCCATTCGTTGAATTTCTGTCGGATGCCGTCGTCTGCAATCTCCCATTCTGATGCCATTTGTCGGCGGTAGTCACGGTAGCCGGTGTAGTTGTCGGCATAGTTGCGGAATACCTCTTCGAGCGACGAGCCTTCGATGTCACAATAGTTGCCGTGCTGATCCTTAACGGTCATGGTGACATGGCCGTCTTTCTCCGTGAACAACGGTCTGCTGCTTGCCAGTCTGTAGTTGATGGCGGCATGAAGCGCGTCGTCCATTTTGTAGATAACGCCGTCCTCTTTCAAGATGGGGAAGTCCAGCGTTTGCAATTCTATGTATTTCTCCGCGTTGTATTTGTTGTTCCAGTTTGGACGGCCATCGTCTTTGAACGATATGAAATACAGCGTCCTGTCTTCCTCGCATACGGAAATTCCAAAATAACAAGGGAAATCACTGGAGTAGGTCTTGTCGAACTCCTTGATTGCTTGTTCCGTCAGGTGCTTCTTTTCGAACTGGATAATGGTGTAGAAATTCTTGTCTTTAGAACGGGTTGACGCTTGCCACTGCAACGGCATGTGCCCGTTGTCCCAAAGGAAGTTCAACTTGTTTTCTTTGGCGTATAGCTCGCCAGCCATTTTGATAAACTCGGCCTTGCTTGCGTCATCGTTGTTGCGAAGGAACGCAAGTGCTTCGGTCATTATGGCTTTCTCGCCTTTGTTGAGATAGCTGAGATAGATTTTTGTTTCTTTCTGTGTCATGGTTTGTTTTTTTATGAAGCCCAACTGTTGAAATTGGGTCTTGGTGTTGGTTCTACATGTCCTTCCTCTTTGTATTCACAAATCGGATTGTCTTTTGTTACGAAATCGGACGCCACTTTGTCGTTGTTTCCAAATCCTCCGTTTACAACAAGTCTGTTGCACCAATTTTGGTTGAAACGGCATCCATTGCATTGTTCTGTCATCATGGGTCCTGAGTCTTAGATATTGGCGATGTCAATTCCAATGTCTTCTGCAATCTTCAGCAGAAGTTCTGGCTCCCAATGGTGTTCGCAGAAACGCTCGTGGCATTGGTTGATCAGTTCTTCCTCGATGTCGTCCCATGTGGCGTAGGCATCTTGGTTGTAGCAGTCGTCGAAGCGCTCTGCAAGTTTCCCGTTGAGGGAAATGAAATCCTCGCTTGACGAAAGGCTGCATCCGTCGTTGAGGTTGTAGCTTTCAAGTTCTTTGTCGGTTCCTTCCACTGCCGATTTCTCGTCGTTGTAAATCTTGCAGGAGTGGAAGTAGATGCGTTCGCTGCGGTCAAGGTCGTCGCGGCGAACGGTGTCGATGTGGATGATAACTCTGATAATCATGGTTTGTAATGTTTTGTTGTTAGACTTTTCTTTCCATAAGAGCGTTGTATTCTTTTTGAACCTCATCTTGGTCATACTCGTCATTGCCAAGCATTTCCTTGATTGGCTTCATTTCTTCTTCCCACGGATCGTCAACGATGTTCAATCGTCCGTAAATCTTCCGAAAAGCGCTGACGATGGCATCGCGTTCGTCGAAGTTGTTGTAGCACTCGAAGACCAACTCGTAGGTCCAGAAGTCGAAGTTGAAATCTATTTCATTACGCAGGTCAAGGTCTTGTATGGTAACGCCGACGTAATCGACGGTTCCTGAGTGCAAGGTGATGTTGTGGTTGTAGTACACGAAATAGTCGTTGTTTGGCTGTGTGTCCTTCGTGATTTTGTCAACCAACCTTTCAAGCCATTTGTACGGTTTCTTTTTCATGTTCTTTCTTGTTTTTCGATTTTTCCGTATTTCACGGCAATCTGATAGTATTCAGATATCCGTCGCCCGGTGTATTCTTCAATCGCTCGTACTTGTTCAGTTGTCAGGTCTCCAAGTAGAGGATAGAAAAGAGTCGCGGTGTCGCCGGTTTCATCGTCCGTCAAAATAGCGTAGCCGTCATTGAATGTGCCGTGGTAGTGTTTCAACTCGCCGTCTTCGCCTTCGATGACGATTGAGTCTGCGTATTCCTGAAGTTTGTCCTGCTCGTTGTCAGGAGCGATTTCGATTTCTTGGATTTCGATGGTCGAATAGCTGTCGTCGCAAACGCCGTAAAAGCACAAATATTCGCTGTCCTCGTTGTATAAGAAGTCTTCGTTGTTGCCTTCCATGAGAGATTCCTTGGTCGGCACGGGGATTCCATAGGATTTACAGATGTCTTCAAGCCACTTCATCTGGGCTTCTCTTGCTTCCTCAAGGTTCTTGTGTACCGACGAGGTGAACGTATAGTTGTAGGTGGTGAATGTCACCAACACATAGATTTTCTTTTTCATTGCTGTATTTTTTAGAGTGTTTTTAGATGATTTCGCGTTGTAGTTTCCACTCGGCTGTGCATTGGAGAACATCGCCGTTGGGTGTGACATCAAAGCGGAGCCTTTCCGCTTCTTCCTCGTCAAGCGCAAATTCCGCAAGCCTTGATTGCCCGTAGATTGATCGCTCGTAAAACACGGTGTCGTTCTCCGTGTCGAAGTTCTCGTCAAGGAAATCCTCGGCTTCCTCGATGGTGTCAAATTCGCCTTGCCACATGAAGGGGCTGCTGAGGGTTGATGTGGAGACGAACAGCTCGTAATAGCCCGCATAGACTTTGAACATGGTCGTTTTGTTTTAGATGGATCGGTACAGGTTCTCGGCTGCCTTCAAGTTTTCGTGGTGAACGGGTTTGATTTGTGTCTCGGCCACATCCTTGAGGACAGCGTATAACACTATTTTTGGGAGTCGGAAATCATCATCGTCGTATTGGTCGATGTCGATGCAGCCGTTGCCGTTGGTGTTGAAAACCTTGTCGATTTTCTCAAGCACCAGCTTCTTGGCCTCTTCTGCGAGTTCAATGGTTTTTGCCCGCAGGTTTTCTTTCTTTTTGTCTGACATGATTGATTGTTTTTGAGGTTACAAAAAGAGCCGGCGCTTTGGGCGTCGGCTCTGTGAGTTTGGTCGGTATGTGGTATTGTTACTGCTCGAACAGGCTTTTCAGTTCCTTGAGTTTCCTCATGCCTTGGTCGATTTGTGATTGGGCCTCGGTGAAATGGCTCTCGATTTCGTCTGACAACTTCTTGTAGGTCGAGGTCTTCAGCTCGCCGTCTGATGACACGGCAAACTTGTCGCCTTCGCCAGTCAGGAGCCAGTCGGATGAAACCCCGTAAGTGACTGAGATTCGTGCTGCCAGGCCCTCGCTCAGCTTACGCCTTCCCGAAATGTAGGCTCCGATGTTTTGTGGCGACATGCCTATGGCCTCTCCGAATTTCTTTTGCGTCAGCCCCAGTTCGTCAATCAACTGCTTTATCCGCTCGGCCTGTTCTTTCATGATTTTTTGTATTTCTTTTTCTTTCATTTCACTTGGTTTGTCTTATTTTGAAGCCGCAAAGATAGTCATTTTGTTTACTTTTCTGTTTTTGTGTTGTATTATTTTTGGTTGGTATGATGTCATGCAGCAAGGGATTGCGGTCTGTAATACTCGCATCCCTCGCAGTAGCAGGCAAACTCCTCTGCCGTGTCGTGCTTCTCGGCTTCGTCCTCGCTGCCGTATTCGTCAACGAGAGATTCCCAGAATCCTTCGTAGTAGTCCAGGGCCGTGTTCTCAAACACGCCAAGTGAGTTTCTGTAGTCGCTGTAATACATCGAGCCTCTGACAATCTCTCCCCATAGCGTGACCAACTCCTCATGGGTCAGTGAGCCAGGGGCAATGTCCGGCTCGATGTCGTTGAGCGTGGCGGTGAAGATGTGTCCGTCTTCGTCCTTCAGCTTGACCGAAACCCAGTCCTCATAATAGAAGTCGTTGGTGAAGCGGCCGGTCTCTGCGTCTCGCGGGTTTTCGAGCATCACGGCGCGTTTCCAACAGCCAACGAGACCGTAGCCGGTGTCGCTCCACATAACCTTTCGCTCTTCCTTGTAATGGTAGATGACGAATGCGCCTTTCTTGTAGTAGTTTTTCATAGAAGTTAGTTTTAATTGACATACCAACCATCAGGTGTGTCTTGCGTCACTTGATCGAAGGGTAGCACAACTGCGTCTTTGTAGTATTCCCGGATTTCTTCTTCGGTGATGTCGCCTTGGTATTGCTTGGCCTCGTCGAAAGCATCGTATGCTTTCTCGCCGTCGCCATTAAGTTCGTCAACGCTGATGTAACAGCCACTGGCTTGCACACACTGGTAGTTTTCGTCGTTCCAGTAGCAGTAGCCGTCAATGTGGATCTGTTTCTTGCCATTGCTGTCCGTTTCCACATGATAGGCATAGCAATCAAGGTGCTCTATCTCTGTTTTTGCTATACAGGAATCGTTGTCCTCCTTGTGGATTTCGTTCATCATCTTGTCGAACTTCTCGATGTCTTCGCCCATCAGCACGTCTTCGAGCAAGGCGTAGTCGGTCCATCCGTTGAGGTCGTTCAGTGCGTCGATGTAGGCTTTTTCCTCGGCCTCGGTCTCGTATTCCCTGACGACATAGGCTGCGTCAAAGTTCCTCATGCAGTCAAGCACTTCCTCCAAGTCGTCTTCAATTTCTTCCTCGTCGTCATCCGGGAACGAGCATTCGGTGATGCGCTTGCTTGCATATTCCCCGAAAACGAGGTGCATGACGCGCTTTGGCGGTTTCTCCGTCTTGGGCGACTTCTCAATCTTGTAGTCACTTCCACCCTCGTTGATGTGGAACATGTCGATTTCCTTGCGCCACGCACGCTCGCCCAGTTCCTCCGTGAACTGGAAGTGGATGATGTCGATGAGGCGGTAGTAGTCCCAACTCGACACGTTCAACTCGATGGTCTTTTTCTCTTTGTCTACGGCATATTCACCGGAACCGAGGAAGTCAAGGATGGCGGTCGTGTTGTCGAATGCACGCTCTGTGGTGCAGACGATTCTCATGTTTGCTTCGTTGGCCATCACTCGCCTCCTTTCAGCAGTTCAGGGAATTGGGATGCGATGGCGCCTTTGAGGATCTTGTCGACTTCCTTGAGGTTTTCTGTCTTCTTTTTCCCGAACACCCATCCGCATCCGCAAGTCAGGTGTGAATTGAACTTTCCGCCGAGGCGTTTCAGTTCGTCCTTGATGGGTTTTGTGTCGCCTATCACGGCAATGGCCCTCTCGGAATAGTCAATGACTTGGATGCCATTGGCTGGGACCGCCTTTGCCGACGGCTTACTTTCTGCGTTTGATTCTTTCCTTTTCGGGGTGAAGTCCACATAATAGGCGGCAACGCGAAGGATGCTATCTACGGAATGGCTTGCATTCTCTCTGGCATAAAAGCCAGCGCGTTCCTCTTCGAAATGATAGGTGGTTTTGTTCTCTTCCGTGAGGTCGGGATATTTCTTGCGCATGGCTTCAATGGCCTTTTCGGTGATGGTTCTGTCGGTGGACACATAGCTTACGCCGCCGAAAAGGTTGTTGAACTCCGATGGGTCGTAATCCCAATAGTCGCCAGTAAAGTCGGAATGATGGTTCTGGTATTTTGAGACTAATAAGTCCACTTGCTCTTTTGTCGGGCCGTCTTCCCAGCAGATGCTGAACTCGTCGCCTCCTGAGAATGAGTCGTATTTGACTGAGAACTTTACGCCTGGGAAGTTCCTTTTCAGCTCGGTGCGGATGTTCTTCCCAACGATGTTGTGGTCGTCTTTCTCGTTGCGTTCGAGGTAGGCGTATTCGACGGCGAGGCGTTTCTTTGTCTCTTCCGCTTCTTTCGCTTCCCTTTCTTTTTTCTCTTGTTCGAGCCGTTTGAGGTTTTCGGCACGTTTCAGCGATTTCTCGATGACTTCATCTGAAATAACCTTGGAAATGTCGTAATAGAACCCGATGCCGAATACTTTCTCGATGGGCTTGACGGTGGCATCCACATGGTGGGTTGGCCCAAAATAGCGTTTAAGGTTGTTTTCGTTCACATCGTCAGGGTCGCCGTCGCAGATTTCGACAGCATTCATCTTATCGTCGTAGATGACGAAATACTGAGTGTTTCCAGCGTAGCCGATTGCATGGAGGAATGTTCCTTTTGCGAGGTGTACCCTTTGGTTTTGTTCCATAATTCCGTCTTTCCCGAACAGGCTATAGGAACAGTCGGGGCCGAGGGGCGTTACCAGTTGCGTGTTTGCTTGTGTTGCTTGTGTGTTGTTCATTTTTCTTATTTTTTATTTGTTGATAATCTGTTTGTTTGCTGTGTTTTTGCGGTTATACTCCAAGCGGATTGCCGCTGTATTTGTGGAAGAGCTCAATCTCTTTGTCGGATTGTGGCGTTCCATATCTGTACTCTTTTTTGGGAGTATGGTCGACGAAGGTCGTGACCGTGTTTTCGTCCGCAACAACCCAAGCGTCGCGGATGCGTCCGTTGTTGACCCACTTCAGCGGCTTGCCGTTTTCTGGAATGTCTTTCTTGTCGCAGACATAATTCGTAACAAGCCTTTGTGGGCTTCTTCTTTCAAATGTTCCGTGACCGTCGTTGTTGTGCTCGTACCCGGCGTATTCAGCCCAAGCAAGGAATGCCTTGATGGAGTCAAACCTGATTTGATTGTACCAATCCCCGAAATTTTGGATCTCTACACCGTATTTGCCACGATCGTTCTTTCTTATCGTGGCTGTTGAACGGACTTTGATTGGCTCGTATGGGATGAGCCATTTTCTCACCTTCAAGGTGAAGTAGATTCCTTGGTGCGCACCGGCTCCGTGGCATCCCCATGTCCAAACCATGTTCTCGTCTGTACCGACAAGTTGAAACAATGACTTGTGGAAACTCCGGAATGAACCACCGGAAGTGGAGAAATATTCGCCATTTGTATGGGAAGAACCATTTTCACACACACATAACAGCCCGTGTTCTTTGTTATGATACACATCCTCCACGATTTTCGCGTGTTTGTAAACGCGGAAACCGTCTGAAAACTCCACGATGTCGCCGATCCTCGGCCCCTCGATGTTTCCATAGTTTTCATGGTATTTCGCTTCGACCGCCTTGGCAATCTCGTAGTTTTTCTGCATTTCACTCTCGCTGTTTCCGTAACCGTATTCAGAGTTCCATGCGCCGTTTTTTTCCTTGAAAATATCGTAACTTTCCATGATTTATAGCTTTATTGTGATGTTTTCCCATTCTTTGGGCAGATTCTTCAATTGCTCAAGTATGTAGTCTACAACGGATTTGTCGTAGATGTAGAAGTACCAGGCGTATGAGTATCCCTTAAGGTTTCCCATGAAACACCAAGCGTTTATCTCGTTAGACCAATAAAGTTCTACTCCGATGGTTGGGTCAGGAACATGATTCCCTTTCCTTATGAAATCGAAACGCTCTTCGATGGTACAACCAGGTTGCCAATGGGATGGGATGTTGCAATCAACGTATTTGTATCCGGTCTTGCGGAAATACATCAAACGCACGGCCATTTCGTGTCTTGAAAGGCCTTCGTACTTTTTCGAATCTTTGTCTATTCTATAGAAAGTATGATTCCTTGCCGTTTACAACTACATAGTAGTCAATATAGTTCCTGTCGCACCCGTTCCACGGCGAATACGCCGTGTATTCTTTTTTTACTATTTCAATCATGACTTATTCCTCCGTTTCTTCTTCATCCAGTTTTGGTACTTTATAGTAGTCGCAGGCTTCCTCCATGTCGTCCCAATAGGAGTAGTCGAGGTAGGTGCTGCCCATCCTTGATGCGATTTCGGCCAGTTGCTCGTTGGTGAGGTCGCTTCCGTCGAACTCTCGTGTTTTGAGGTCGTCGCGGTCGAGCCACACCACCGCTTGCGGCTGTGGGTATTCCACGGCTTTCACGTCCTCCGTCTCCGGGATTTTCTCGGTAATGGACTGGATGGAGTAGGCGTCGCAGATGTCGTATGGGTCGTCGATGGTGACATCCATAGGGCAATAATCGTCGACGCTCTCTCCGCTGATCCAAAAGCCTTTTTCGTCGTGGATGACTTCCTTGATGTTGACGTCGGTGGGGCCTGAGTCCAAAAAGACGCAGACGCACGGCACCTCGACATCCTGTGGGATATCGCCGTCTTCATCGCACCATGAGTATCGTCCGCCGTGGGCGTCGACAGCCATTCCCAGCTCATGCAGTGCCAGGCGCTTCAATTCTTTCTGCTTTTCCCAAAAGTCTGTGCATTTCATCGCTCACCTCCTTCCATCATATCTGGGTTGTCGTGGATGTTACCGACCACGCTGCTGACACATGCAATCGGATTCGCGATGCCTCTTCCGTCTTTGTCCCGGAAATCGAAACATCCATTCCAAAAAGCGCATACATAAACGGTGTTGGTGGCATCGGCAATGATGTCGCCCTCGTAGACTTCTTTGCCGTTTCTGTCGAATAGTCCGCTGAATTGGCCTACTGTGTTCTCGTAAACTTCTCGCCATTCTTTTCTCTCGATGTCGAAAATGGCATGATGGATTTCTTGGTTTTGGAATTTTTCCGCCGCATAATAACCGTAAATCCAGTTGTTACCTTGGGCAGTTCGTTTTCCTCTGAATTTTATTGTTCTCATTTTGTTGTTGTTTTTATTAGTTGTTGTTGTGTCATAAAGTCAACAAATTGTTGTAAGGTCCCGAAAATCATGGCTGGGTTGTTGTACCCCATATCGTCCATAAAATGCGGAGATTTGCGCATTTTGCGTGTGATTTTTTCCTCGTCAAGAAAAGGGTAGATGAACGACACACGCATTGGCTCGAAAATATTCCAAGGCTGTATCTCTCTGAGATAACCACAGTCGATGCCGTCAATAAGAATCGCCTGATGGTTGAATGCGGTCCCGTCATATTGTGTGAAGGTGTAGTTCTCGCCAAAGACAACTCTGTCTTCGCCAAGGTTGCATTCATAAGCCTCCGGTTCGATGCTGAATGTCACGCCATGCTGAGGATTTTTTCGGATTTCCTCTTCTCTGTTGAATATTCCCATGATGTCAAGTTTTAGCCGATCAAGCAGAAGAACGCGCCGTTTGTAATCCCCACGCCGATGTTGGTAAGGCTCTCGTCGAAGATTTCTTCGGGTGTCAGCGTCTGCTTGGTCCCGTCGAAATGGTTGGTGATTTTGTATGCGCTCTTGGTCTTGTCGGAGAAGGATATGCGTTTCCTCGATTGCAGCAGGCCTCCTGCCAGCAGCAGCGTGAAGTTGTGATGCTTTTCTTTGATGGCCTTGTTGAGGTCGTCGATGCTTGTTATCTTCTTGTATTCCATATTATCTCCTCCTTATCCCAGAATGATGAAATCGTCGTCTCGCTTGATGCCGAATGAAAGCAGCGGCTCACAGGGTCCGCCGGTGAAGACGTCCTCCTTGTCGACGAATCCGCTGTAAATCGGGTGGAAGCCGTTGAACTCCTCGTCGTCGCTGATGGCGACAACCTTCTTGCCGTTTCCGGCCTTGACCTGCGCCTTGCACATTTCGCAAAGCTGCTCTACCGTAATCTCTTTAATCTTTGCCATTTTGTTGGTGTTTTTAGGGTTGAACGATGTAGCTTGTCTTGATTCTGGCCCGCTGGTAGATTTGGATGCGTTTGTAGCCCTCGTCTTTCAGTTCGCTGAACAGGGCCGTGTATTCCTTGCGGACGGCGGGCCGCGTCATCCGCATGATCCGTTGGTACTCGGCGAAGAACCAGCGCGAATTGTGGGAAAACCCTTTCGTCTGGCCTTCCTCGTCCCTGTACTCGAAGAGCAGGGCTATGGTCTCGCCGTCCTCGTAGGTGCGGAAGACGACCTTGATGGGTGGGTGTTTCATGGTGTGTCCTCCTCTCCGTTAAATGTCCCGTAGGGGTATTCTGTGTCGTTGACAACTTGCGTGCAGTGGTCAAAACAAAGGTCGTTGTCGATGTTGGATTTCACCTTTTCGATGGCCTTGGTGACGGCATCATCTTCTTCGCATTCGGGCATTTCGTTTGATTCGACGATAACTCTTGTGGTAATCTCAAAAGTTACGAGTTTTGCTATTTTGCTCATGTCGTTAGTGTTTTCTGATGAAATATTCAATTGCGGAGTGTACGAGTATGTAGTAATCCCTGTTGACAGCGCAATTCTGGTCGTAAGGGTTGGGGAATTGCAGCGCAAGGGCATCGTAAAGCTCCGGCATGTTCTTCCTGATTTTGCCGACAAGCCATTTGTACGAAATCGGCCTTGCGTCTTTCATCTTCTGCGCCCATTCGTCGGCGCTAATCGTCATGCAGGTGCATTCAAGTTCCATTTCGTGTGTGTTTGTGTGTTTGCAATAAAACCGAGGCCGCGTCTTGAAGGACGCGGCCATAGGCAAAAGGTAAGCGCCTATCGGCGCAAGGCAAAAAATCATGCTGCGACAGGCCTCACAACGACACCGTAGTACTTGAAGTTGTAGTAGGCGTAACCATTGCTGAAGCCCACGAGCCTCGCGGTGCTGCGAGTGTCCTCCGTGCTACACCAATAGTCATCATCCTCGCGAAGTTCTTCGCCGCCGAGTTCCACCAGTTTGGCGTTTACTTCGTCCTTGAAGCAGTAGATGAGCAGGCCCTCTTCGAGAGAGAACAGCCTCATGCCTTTGTCCTTGGCGTACTTCATGGCGTCGTCCCAGTTCATTTCTTCTTCTGCGTCGTGCAGCGAGAGCTTGATGTCGTACTTGCCAGCGTGGATGCGGACGAATTTCTCGCCGTTCACCTCGCAGGCAGACACCACTTCCTCCGGGTCGTCGGTCTGTTCGACAGTCCCTAAGACCGGTTGCCCGGCATTCAGGCCGAGCATTGCGATTTCCTTCAGTTCCTTGACGCTTGCTGCGATTACGGCAACATTCTCGTCGATGTTTCTCAGATTTTCTTCAATCATGATTTGAAAGTTTTGATGTTAATAATTGGGTTGTTTGATTATGCTTCAGCCAGCATCTTAATCTCGCTGTTGCATTCTATAGCATATTGCACAGCATGGTCGAGCCCGTAGAATCCGCCACAGGTGTCCACTTGCTCCCATTCTTCCTCCACGTAGTCTTCGGCCTCGCGTTCTTCGGACAGGCATTCGCGATGCACCTGCCATTTCACATTCTTCTCCACCTCGAACCAGAACACTTCTCCATTGGCCCACGCTTCCATTTCCTCGCGCTCGCCGCTTGTAAGCGTATAGCAGTCCTGGGCGTTCCATTGCTCTTCTGTCAGCCACTTGCCTTCGCCGACGGCCTCGCTCTTGATAATCCACGCAAGTCCGCAGCAGCTGTCGTACACGTTTGAATAGAAGCTAATACTGCCATGATAGCCGAAATCGTAAGACATCACCTTGCACTCGTCTGTCATGCAGTTGTCAATCAGGTAGGCAAGGGTCTCGGTACTTAAGTAGTCAAGGACTTCCCACGGCTCGATATGTTCGCGCTTGCAGCAGAAGCTCCATTCCTCGGACCAATGTGCTTCGACTTTTTCTCCGGTATAGCTCTTGTAGGCTGAAACCCACGATGCCAGCACCCACTCCCTACGATGCTTGTCGTAGATCAACGCATTGTCGTACTGTTCGTGGGATTCTTCCTTGCCGTTCTTCACGAGAATGTCGATGATTTTCTTCTGGTCTCCATAGTGGCCCAAGAGGTGTATCATGCACGCTTCCATGCTGTCCGAATGGTCTCTATCTTTTGTCCATCGTGTAGGGTTTGCCGTATAGTCACGGCTCCAATCGTCCATGTGAAGCGGGAAATCGCACATCAACAGCGGATGTTCCGCATACTCGTCATAGCGTACCGTCAGGCGATACTTCCCGTCGGCGCTCACCTTTTGCAGCGCTACGGGATATTCAACATTTGTACTCATGATTCGATAAGGTTTTTTGTGAAACACAAAGGGCACGGATCAGCATTGGCCGTCCGTGCCCATCCAACAAAATGATTACAAACAGGACTCAGAACTGGGTTTGGAACACAAACCACACTCCCATGAACTTGATTCCTTTCTCGACGACGCGCCCGCCGAAGTAGGCCATCGTCCTCAGTCCCTGGACGGAATAGGTTCCGTCTCCGGGTACGTTGTATGCCTTCGGGTCATTCTTCCAGACCACCCCGAAAATGCGGTCCAATATGCGCCTCATTGCGGGCGACTTGATTATTCTTGCTTTCATTTTTGCTGTATTTTTAGAGTTTGAATCTGTAGCAGTTTTCGTTTTTGTAGTGTGTTGCACACCATTCGCGATTGCTCGTATTACCAAATCTGTGTCGGCATCTTGCGCAGCATGGGCCGGTGAACACAACATCCAAAGGCTTTCTGTCGCCAATCATGCCCATCAGGGAATAATATGGGTTCAGGTAAAAATTGTACGTCTGCTCTCGCTCCCAAATCTCCTTTATTCTCTCATATTCCCCTGCCTTAAAAGCATTCAGAAGCGTCCGAGCCTCAATCTCGTCGTCAAAAGGCTCTCCTTCTTTCGGGAAGGCTGTTGTCAGCACCATCCCCCGCTCTGCGTCATAGCCTCGAACTTTGAAGTATTGGATGTTTGATTGAAAGGTTGGCTTGAACCTGGTTCCGACGATGGAGTTGTAATCGTCGGTATTTACGTTTTCTTCCATAGGACTCCTTAGCATTGTCAGACCCAAAGAGCGTTGTCGTCGCTACCTAACGAGTCGATTATGATGTCGTTGACAGGCTTTGAGAAGTGAACGCGGTCAAGGTCGACCTCTGTCCAGTTACTGTCGCCGTTTTCTTCCCAATCGGGCTCGTCGTAACAAACGCCGAACTTGCCTGTTCTGTTCACTACGAAGGCGCCGTTTCCGTATGCACCGATGATGATGCCGACACCGGTTTCTTTCATCTTGTCGCAGGCTTTCTCGAATTGCTTCAAAGCCTTTTCCTGTGCCTCGTTGAGACGCAGGTGGTAGCACGCGCCTTCGACCCAATGCTCGGTGCCGTCTTCCTCGCGCACAAGGCAGCGGTTCCAACGGGCGCATTCCTCTTTCGACTTGTAGCAGTCTTTCTTGAAGTCGATGTCGGTGTTCCAAGTGATTTCCCAACGTGGTTTCTCGTAGCCGTAATGAGCGGCAAGCGGGACGATGGCCTTTTCAACGGGCGTAACGCCATCGAAGACGACCACATTGTAGTGGGCAAACTCATCGTCATGCACGTTGAACGCATTAACAACGTCGGGCAAACATAGGGAGGTTGACATCGCTTCCTCGTATTCCAGGCCGTTGGACAGGTAGAGGTGGATTTCGTCCGCGTCGATGGTGACGTTTCCGTCCTCGGTGAGCAACACATACCACAACTTGTAGTGGTTTTGGTCCTTGTCGAAGGTGAGGTTGGCCGAAACCAGCTTGCACCACATGAGTTTATTAGTGCCTTTCAGATACAGGCCTTCTTCTTTGTTTCTAAAAATGAAGATGTCGATTTTCATGATTGTTCAGTTTTGAGTTTGTTTGTTGATTGATTTTTTTTGTTGTTGTTATGTATGGATCTGCCAAGCATTGCTCGCGTCCATAGTGACCGAGAATGTCGTGTCGGCGTCGCCTGGGTATCCGTGGAACAGCAAGCCTCCGGCGATGCCTATCCTACCGTCCTTGTGGTGTACGGCGAAGCCAAAAGAGTATTCGTTGCAGAAGTCGGGCGTGAGGCGGATGTAGTCCTCCTCGTCATACACGGGCTTGTCGCCCTCGTACCTGCTCACCCAGCGCATGAGGTTCTTCAGGCATTTGCTGAACGAGTCGTCGTGGTGGTCGCGTTCCACCTCGAAGCATTTCAAAGCCCTCGGAAGGGCGTTCTCCGAAAATCTTAGGTTCATGGCGCGTCCCTCCTTACCACATGAGTTGGTCCAGATAGTCCATTTCGAGGCCGTAGCCCATGAGCAGGTCTTCCACCTCGCCGAAATTGCAGTCGTCGCTCGTGATCAATTCGTTGAAGTCGGAGCGGAGATTGCTCGCTTCCTCAATCCCTAATATCGCTTCAATCTGTGCTGCCATAGTCCGGTCCTCCTCACTTCACATAGATTTTCGATATCTTGCGCTCCCCGAACTCGTTCAGGTTGTAGATGACGTATGGCGTGCCGCCACCCTGGAATCGCTCGGCGCTGCCCTTGTCGGTGTTCACCTTGCGGGTCTTCGCGTTGTCGTCCGAATGGAGGACGAACTGCGGCTTGCCCTTCTCGGTTTGTGTCAGTTCGAGGCGGTCGCTGTGGATGCGTACCGTGTCCTTGGTCGGTTCCTGTGCGCTCAGGCGCACTGCGGCCATGATGATGACCGCGATGATGAATGTCTTTTTCATTTTGCTGTTATTTTAGGGGTTAGTTTGTTCGTGTTACTTGTAGATCCTCGCAAATTCGAGGCACACGGCCAGATACCACTCGCTCGTGTTCTCTTCGTAGATGCTGAATGCCGTGGAGTCGCAGACCTCCCAGAAGTCGGTCTCGTCTACCACGTCCAGCACATAGTCCTCCATGAGGATGTCGCCCCAGCATCTTTGCTCTGGAACGATGTCGCTGCGTTCTTGGTTCTCGCTCTGGCAGTGTTCATATCCGTAGGTGTAGCTGATTACACACATACATGCACACGCAATGAGTGTCAATACGATTCTCAGTGTTTTCATTTTGCAGTCGCTTTTTTGGATTGGACAATACTATGCACGCTGTTCAGGTCGCGTATGAAGAAGATGGCGGCGGCGAGGCAGTAGGCCAGGATGAGCCATCCGTACCAGAATCCAGCAAAGCCTATGGCCATTCCGAAGAATGCGCCTATCGCGCAGATAATGATCGCGGTCGCGTTGAAGGCGTATGAGTCCACGCCTGTACATGTTCTCTTGATAAAGTCTTTCATTGTCTTGTGTTTTTAGTGTTGTCTTGTGTCTTGGCTTTCTGGGTGTCCTCGCTCGCGAGGTCCCACCATCCGCCCAGGTAGGTGCTCAGTCCGAACACGAACACGCCGGTCCCTCGGATCAGCAGCTCGTACTCGCTTTCGTCTTTCGTCTCCACGGCGACGAAAATGCCGACGATGGCCAACAGGCCGAAGATTAGTTTTCTCATAGTCGTTCGCTTTTTGTGTTTGTAATCATTTGCTCGTATCAAAAAGGGCACGGCGGACCAATCCACCATGCCCCTAAAATTCGGTTTGGCTTCGCGCCTATTCGCGCTCGTGCTCAGGCTTGCAGCAATACCATGATCTGGTCGGCTCGCATCAGCTTCGGCAGGTCGGCGCGTCTCTTCTTGCCGTCCTCGAACATGCGCTCAGCCTCGGTGCGTCTCGGCCTGTGCTCGACCACTCCCCAAGTCACCTTCTCCTCGGCCCTGGGCGCAAGCGCACTGTACACCATGCTCCAGTTCTCCCAGTTGACGAGCAAGAAGTCCATGCCGTCGTACCATACCATCGTGCCCCCGGAATGGCGCATACGCTCGCCCATGACGCGGGCGAACTGCTTGCACCGTTCCTCCGGGACGGGCATGACCTCGGCATCGCCGAAGAAGTTCTTGCAGATGAAGAACGGCTTGCGGAGGCGCAGGTTGGCCTCCACCACGACGCCTGGGATTTCGTCGTACCCCAGCGCCTTCAGGAAATAGAACTTGAAAGTTTTCATATCGCTGTGCTTTTTGATTTGACATAGTTCTCCCCGGCGGACTCGAACCGCCAAGCCGCGCCCACGATGCCGGACGCGCCCGGACCTCCCGGAAATTCGTCCCCCGACCCCCGAAATCTGGATGTCTTCATGCGTTTCGGTCGGGGCATAGTACACCCTTCACGCGCACGCGGGAAAGCGGCGCGTCGCTCGGATCGGCCTGGGCACAGTCATCCCCAGACCCCCGAAAATTTTCCCTCTTCGGGCGTTTACAACTTCATTTGCGCACATGCACACGCAAACGCGCACGCACGCACGCATAAAGCAAAAGCACCCACAAAATTGCGGGTGCTTTTGGTGTGCCGGTGGTGTCCGGTTTAGGCCTTTGCCGTTTCGGGCTTGCCTTCCTTCTTGCCTTTTGCGGGTGCCTTTGCCTTTGCCGTTTCGGGCGCCTTTGCGGTGTCGGTGTACCTTTGTACATACTTGCCTTCCTTTGCGACGTTGGCAATTGCAGCCTTTGCAAGGGTGTGGACGATGGCGCGGCGGGTGTCGCTGGAGGCGGTGGCAAACTCATTGATTTTTTTGCCGTTCACCAAAAGGAGGGCGCGAAGGTTGGCGCGTTCCGTAACGGTGTGGACTGCATGGAAATTGCCTTCATTGTCGGTGTACCCGATACGATAGTTTTCCGCAAAGTTGGCAATTAAGCGGGTGAAGGTTGGCGGGGTGTACGTTTCGCCCTTCTTGAGTTCACACTTTTTGCCGTCCTCGTTTTCGAGGCTTGCAAAACGTTCTTTCAGTTCTGCATTGATAGTCTCATCGGACAAAATGCCGATAATAACACACTTGAAAACCGCTTGCGGTGTACGGTCCTTCAGATAGGGAAATTCTACAAAAGTGGTGGAAACTTCATTGTTTTTGTTGGTTGTTTCCTTGACCACTACAGCGACGTTTGCGCTAAATTTCACGTCCTTTGATTGGGTGTTTCTCATTACGTTTGTAATCATTTCGTTTTTGCCCTGGTTATATCCCATTAGGGCTCATCGGTTTGAAATTGTGAATTTGTGAATTGTCGTTTTTGCTCTGCATTTTCAAGGGCTTGCAACCTTCACGACAAACGGAAAAACCGCTTTTGTCGTGGCTGCATTACGTGTCGATGCCGTTTATTATTATCCTTTGCCGTTTCGGGTTGCTTTATTCATGGAAAAGGGCTTTTGAACTTCAAACGCTTCACCCTGAAACAGGGTGCAATCAATTTCCACAATTACAACAAAGGCGGACTTTTCAAAGAACGTGTTTCTTACTTTTTCCGTTTGCCGCTTTACCGCTTTACCGCTTTTTCCTTTTATAAGGTGGAAAACCTTTTTTGTTGGTTTGGGATGTTTTCCTTCATCTTGCCAACGTTCCCAACGTTTGACGATGCAAAAGTACAACTTTGTTTTATTCTGTCAAGCATTTTTTTTCAAAATCTTTCAAAAAGTGCTTTAATAAATTGATAATCAACAAGAAAAAAAATACACATTTTTTGAATTATAGGGCAAAAATGCAGTGTTTTTCGGTTGGTTTTTGCCGTTTTGATGGTTTTTGAAGCATCGACAAACGGACAAAGTAACTAAATTTTGTCTATTTCATTACATTATAACATTGAAAACCAATATTATACAAAGATTAAAGGTTTTTCTTTATTCAAATTTAATTTGGTGTAACACATTGTAAAACAATATTATAAACAATTATCTATAAATCAAGTGTTTACACCTAATTTATTGTAAACCAATTTATTATATTTATGCTTATTTATATTTTATAAAATATTGTAAATCAATTATTTAATAATTAAGTGTTTGTAAATCAATATTTTATAATATTATTATCTGGTATTATAACCAGTTACAAAGTAAAGCATCTTTTTTCGTTTTATTCCTTCGTGTTTCAATGCTTTATTAAAGTGCTGCATTATTATAAAGTATTGCATCATTATAAGGTATTGCATCATTATAATGAAGTATTACAATATTATAAAGTAATACAATATTATAATAAAGTAATACATTATTATATATGGTTGTTTGTTGTGTGAAATTGAAATTTTGTTGCATTGAAATTTCAAGCGGTTTTTTGTTTGCAGATGGAACGAAAAAGGCGCGAAACTTTATATATAAATGCAGCACAATTTTTGCCGATGGTGACGGGGTGAAATTATCCGATTAAAACAATTTCAACGGATAATGTTTTGAAGTGGTGAAAAGGGCAAAAAACGGGGTGCAAATTTTTTCAAAAAATTATATCATTGAAAATCAAATATTTATCCGTTTTATTCACTTACTACAAAAGTGAATATTTTTGCATATTTTATAAATGATTGATTTTCAGTTTATTCTGCATCAATTTTTGAAAAATGGAAGGGAGGGTGTGCCTTCGGGTACGGATTCCAAATATATAGTCCGGCCTCATTTTCGGGAATCGTTTTTCCTGTGGCTTGTTTTGGGCTTGCTGACGGCTTTTTGTGTCGAAAGACGATAGATTTATTGTTTTTGGCTGGAGGAGGGCTGTGCGGGCTTGTTTTGGGCTCCGTTGGGTTGTTTTCCATAAAGAATGAAGACGAAAATACTGAAAACGGACATGGTTGATGAAAAAAAGTGTTACTTTTGCGGTGCCCATCCCAGAGGGAAGGGGTTTCGGGGCGCGGCTGGGCTGGATTCCAGTCGGCGCCCTGCGTTTTTTTTGTTTTTTGGTGTATAAAAAACCGAAAAAGTCGATTTTGGTTTCCGGGGCCGGGCCTGATTTTCGGGAAGTGTTTTTGTGGAAATATGCTGAATATCATGTTTTTGCGACAATAGCAGCCAATTTTATAGACTTTTGTTCTTAACACACCACGGAATTTGCGTAGTTTTGCAATCGCAATTACAAAACAATGACACACAAACGCTTTTAATGCCTAACGCCATTCCCGGCAAGCCCTACGATATAAAATGTACAGAGCACAGCCTGCCGGAGTTCCCCGATATGCTCTTCGGGGTATCAAATGACAACGGCCTGATGTACTTCAACGCATCGGCATATCTTAAGTCCCACGGCCAAGACCTTAAACTGGCCGACTTCCTCAATACCTACCGGCCGTTCATCCAAGCCTTGCAGGAAACTTATTCGCTGCGCGATGACGAGGTGTGCCGCCTCAACAGGGACGGGGATTTCACAATTGAAGTAGACTTTGTTTACCTTTTCATCTGTTTTACGGATCACCAGTTCATGGGTTATGTCAACGAGCGAATGAACGACCTGTTCACGACCGGCGTAGCTGTGTCGGACAGTTACCTGTTCGAGGCGGCGCGGAGCCGGTTCACCGCTGACGTGATAGCGAAGATGCTGCCGGATGAAAAGGGAAGCGACGACAAGGAGGCCGAGTAAGGTTGCCGAGAGGGTTGCCGTTTTCAGCCCCGGCAAGAAACTCATAGGCGTGTTCAGTTCGAAGACGCTGCTGGCGAAGTTCATGGAGGTGAGCACCCCTTCAGTGACATACGCCTGCAACGGAACCACCGTGGCCTGCAAGGGGTTCTACCTGCGCTCGCTCGACAAGATTGACATTGAACTTCCCGATGATTTCGGGACGCTCACCCTCGAACGGTTCGACGAGCTCAACGGCGAGAAGCGCCTGACCTACCCTGACCGTGGTATGAGGAAGAAACGCACTGCAAAGGTTCCATCATGAACGGCCTTGACAAGAAAATACAATCCTCTATCCGTCTGCTGAGGGCACTCGACGGTCTTGAACTGGAACTTGCTTATTCCGGTGGCAAGGATAGTGATGTCATTCTTGCGCTCGCGCAAATGAGCGGCATCAAATTCCATCCAATATACAAGATGACGACCATTGATCCGCCAGGCACCCTTCCACATGTTATTTCAAAAGGGGTTGAAATCCATAAACCAGAACTTTCTTTCTTTGAGGTCGTCAGCAAACACGGTATGCCCAATAGCAACTACAGAGTGTGTTGTAGCTATTTGAAGGAATACAAAATCCTCGATAAGGCGATTCTTGGAATCAGAAAGGACGAAAGCACAAAGAGGAAGAAAAGATACAAGGAGTTTTCGCAATGCAGGGTTTACAAAAACAAAGACAGGGTTGAGCAGTTCTTCCCCATACTGAATTGGAGCGACGATGACATCGGCACCTTTGTCAATCACTTCGGCATCCAATGCGCTCCATTGTATTATGACGAAGACGGGAATTTCGATGTAACCAGAAGATTAGGCTGCATGTGTTGCCCGTTGAGGGCCGACAAAGGGCTTGCTCATTTCAAGCGATACCCGAAGTTCGTCAAACTGTGGATTAGGGGGGGGTGTCAATTCATTGATAATCATAAAGATAGCAAAACAGCAAAGAAATATGGAAACGCATACAACCGATTCTTCGCTACCGTGTTCTGCAAGTCGTACCAAGACTACATCTACAAGACAACAGGCTTGTTCGGCAATCTCAACACCAAGCAATGGCTTGAAGATTACTTCAAGATAGACTTAACAGTTTGAAAAACAATAAACGAAATGATTAATAGCAACATGTTTGTCGGAGAGCCGACAATAAAAGACTACAGGAATATGGTACTCGAAGACATTCTCAAAGAGTATCTTTTGTTCAAGGGCACAACGGATTCGCAAGGACTTCCTTGTAACCAAAGTGTTTCCCCAAGAGAGCTTGTCTCTTCTGGCTTATTCGTATATGGGCTAAAGGACAATCCGACCAACAGAACCAGTATCGCCTACTATTGCGAAAGGCAGGCAAGACAAAACCTTTGGATGGACGGGAATAAAATCATGATTCCGAAGGAAGTATGGGAAAAATGTAATGAAATCAACAATAAATACAAACAAACGAAACAATGAAAACATACATCGCAATAGACCCAGGGAAAGAAGGCTTCATCACCATCAGGCACGACAACGGTCTGTTTGAGTTTATCCCGATTGAGGGCTGCAACATTCATAATGTTGCGCTGAAATTCCAGCAACTCCAATTCTCAAAGGACGTGTTCGCCGTCATGGAGGAAGTTCACGCCATATTCGGCTCGTCGGCGAAGGCCACATTTGCCTTCGGTGAAATCAACGGCCTGCTGAAAGGCTTGCTCATCGCCACGGGCATACCATACCAACTCGTTCAGCCAAAGACATGGCAGAAGGAGATTTGGATCAACCAGGACATGGTTGTGGAGCATAAGAAAGTTGTCGTGAAAGACGTGGAGCGGACCCGCAAGGAAGTCAACACCAAGCAGACTTCGTTCAACGCCGTCAAACGGCTTTTCCCGGACATCGACCTGCGGAAGAACGAACGCTGCCGCAATTGGGACAATAACAAAGTGGATTCCCTGCTGATCTGCGAATACGCGAGAAGGAAGAACCTATAACACCAACCATAAAAACATCAACACTATGACAATGAAAAGAGAAGAGTATTTGGAGCAAATGCAGTCCTATCACGATGAAATGCGATTGGAGTGCAAGGCTAACAGAGTCGCGCTCGACCAACTCGCGAAGGAACACAAGGAACGCCAAAGGCAGGAACAAGACCTGTACGACAAGCTGGTCAACGAACAAAGAGACAGGCACACTGAAAAGCAGTATGAGATCGAGCGCAAGATTCATGGACTGAAAGTGCAGTGGGCTAAGGAACACCCTGTCGAGGAAGTGAAAGTGGTAAACGATGACTGATTTCCGCAGACAATGGAACGAAGCGTGCAAGGCGGCAGGACTGGCCTCGATTGGCCGCGACACCGCCGCAAAGATTCTCGCCATAGTCTATGAGTTGGGCGGTGAAAGGGAAAGTTTCACCCACAACGAGAAACTGAAGGCAGACCTTGAATACATCCAAGAAGTGTACGGATTCCAAGGAGGAATGACCCCAGACCCTTTCGTGAGCCAAAACGTCAGATGCTTTTGCAACGAGTTTGAAGACTACGGCACCACACCGGAATGGGCAAAGAAACTGATGAAAGAAATGTACGACATCGAGATATGAAGTAACAAACCATTAACAATCAAAACAAATTACTATGGACAGAACAGAAGAAATCGTTGCCAACAAGCAACTCAGAAAAGACTTGGACGAGAAAATCCAACAAGTGAAGGGCCTGCCAGCAAGCCGCGAGCGCAGCCTGGCCATCACCAAGTTGCAGGAAGCCGTCATGTGGCTCGGCATGGACCTGAAACGCCTCAACGAGGAAGACCCTTACCCGCACAGCAAAGACCCAGGCTCAGGCGACGTGATTGACCCTACGGCACAAGGACTGAAATTCTAACAGCCATGAGACTGAAACACATTACATTCACCGGCATTGACGCAAAGACTGAGATTACGGCTTTGGAGGCTATTCAAAAGCAATACCCAATCGCTGAGTTCGGCGTGCTGACGAGTTATCGCTGGTACGAGAACGGCAACCGCTATCTCGACCCGAAAAACATGAGCCTTCTTTATGGCAGCGGTCTTAAAGGAGATCTTAATCTTGCCCTTCACATCTGCGGTTCTGCCGCCCATGATGCAGCCACCGGTTGTTGGGATAAAATCGACAGGTTCACACACCGTTGTCTCTGCATGTTCAATAGAATACAACTCAACATTGCCAACCGAAAAGACAATCCGAAACATTGTTGGATGCCGTCTGTTGTTGGGCAGGAAATCATCATTCAGCAGCGAAATGCCCACGAACTTGATTTGTTCAACCACACGATGGAGGAACACAAACACAGGCTATGCCTTGGATCATTCTCAGTGCTTCTTGATGCTTCAGGTGGTCGCGGCATTGACACCCCAATTGAAGTGCTCAGAAGCAATTGCAAAGTAGGCTATGCCGGAGGCATGAATCCCGATAATGTCGGCGAGAAGCTGTCGTATCTCATGGAAAATGTAGATGGCGACTTTTGGATTGACATGGAAAGCGGGGTCAGAACCGACGATTGGTTTGACCTTGACAAGGTGGTCAAGGTATTGGAAATCTGTACAAAAGTAATTGACGAACACAAGAACGACTAACCATGAAAACAATCGAACTATCAGACCAGGACTATGAGTTCCTGAAAGAGCTTCAGCACGAGCTGAACACACAGACAACCGACGGCAACGCCCAACCCGTCTACTGGGGCGTGATGGAAACCAGAGAAGAAGGCGTGCCAGACGGCTGTGGTGAGCCTCGCGTCTACATGGGCGACGGAGGCACGCTCAGCCTCGACGATGCCATTGAATACACGGAAGAGTACATCACCGACGGAAACCGTGAACAATGGGAACGGCTTGACAAGACCAGCATGGATGGCTTCGTCGGATTCTGCAATGACGAACTTCGATGGAACGATGTGAGGGTTGTGGATGTAGAGAGGAAGTCGAGCCTGTCGGAAACCACCGGTGCGTTCCTCACCAAACGCGCCTGCCAGCAGTATATCGAAAAATACGGCTACAACCACAGCAACCCTCAAACATACGCGATGACCGCATACCGCAACTTCGAACTGGAGAGACTGCTCACTATTTTAAGAACCATAAGCATGATTTGAAATGAAATCAGATTATTCACCAGGAGAAATCCTATTTGAAGAAGACACCCAACAGCCTTTCATACACGACGGATGGGTAACAGCAGATGGTCTTGGTATTGTCATAGGCTTTGCCGAGCACAAAGGAGAATGGGTGCTCTGCCGCACATCTGGAATGGGTAATTTCCAAACATCCAGTAAGGTGAGATTGGCAACTGAAGAAGAAAAAGAATGGCTGATGAACCAAATCGCCATCGCAAAGAGCATTCCGTTTTACAGTTGTATTTAGCAACCATGACCCAAGACAAGCCGATATACACCGAGGAATCCATGCAAAGGCAGCTTTCGCGTTTCTTTGCCTATAGTTCCGTGAAGTACGACATCGACGGCCTGTATGTGTTCGGGTGGGAAAGCGACAAGCTGCTTGAAACCCGGTCGGGCTACATCTATGAGTTTGAAATCAAGATCAGCCGCGCCGACTTCAAGAACGACTTCAAGCACAAGAGGAACAAGCACATCGTCCTCAACTCGCCTTTCACCGGAGAGAAGTACCTGCCTGAGTTTTGGGATTTCTATGAGGCCAACAAGCACAGGTTCGCCTCGGTTGAGGCTTGGGAGGGGTATTGCGAGAAGCATGGCAGGACTTGCCTTATCGCCAACCACAAGAAGCCGAACTACTTCTACTATGCCGTCCCGCCCGATCTGATAGCCGTTGACGAGGTTCCGCAGTATGCCGGTCTGGTCTATGTGAAGGACTATGCTTTCGACATCATCAAGAAAGCCCCGCTCCTTCACAAGGAGAAATACACCGACGACCAGTTGGGGTTGGGCGAGAAGTTCTACTACAACATGGTCTCGTGGCGGCAGAAGTGCAACACGGCCAGAGAAGAGCGCGACATGTACAAGGAGAAACTGGATGCCGAAATCAAGGCCAAGGGGCAGGAGGGGGCGTATTTCGACCTGAAACGGGAGTGTGAGAACATGACCAGCCTTTTCGAGGAGTCTCAGCGCGAATTGAGCGAACTCCGAAAGCTCAGATACGGGGAAATGAGGGACCATAGGCGCATCGAACGCGCTATGGCTGCTGAAATCAGGAAGCACGACCCCGGCTTCAACTATGTCAAATTCGAGGAAGAACTATTAAACGACGAACAGAAATGAACATTGAAATCCGCAGAAACAGAGACATAACCGCCACATTCGACATGGAGAAAAACAAGGAGTTTGTGGAGAAAATGATGGAAAACCTTCCTCAGCTTACCGAAGAGCAGAGGAAGATCATGGATAATGCAGAAAGGACCCGCCACGAACTCGAAGAAAAGATTTGGGCCTATCTTGAGGAACATCCAGAAAACGACCTTGACGGCAACCCCATCAAGAGAGAAACCCATGAAATCGGATTTGAATATGAAGAAAAGGAAGTGGATGGATTGACGTATGGTTATGCCAAAAGCATCTACGTCCGTCCCAAGAAAAGCGAATATGATAAGGAGGACTGAAAAATGACAACTTACGAACTTGACAACAGCAAAACAGGATGGGTTCTTTTGCCTGGTGACGCAGAAGACATTGTTGCCCACTACAAAGACGGGCATAAAGAAACAATGAAAGTATGGCAGTTTGCCGCATTAGGAAGAAAGCAGCGAAACCTAATCACGAAGATTGATTGCTACTGTAAAGGAGAAAAGATAAAGGAGGACTGATTATGGCTGACAAAGAAGACAAGAAACTATTTCGGATCACGAACAGGCTCGGCACGTTCTATGTCGTGGCGAAATCGTTTGATGCCGCTGCCGAAGCCTTGAAAAGCAGGCTCGACAAGGCTGACTACGGGTTCTATCGGCACAGGGAGGCCCAGACCATTGACCAGATTGCAACCGAGCATTTCTTCAACGGGAACCAGCAATTTGATCAGGACAAAGATAACTTAATAATCATGGAGGAATAAAATCATGGAAAATTTGAGAGTTTTTGCACAAACCGTCGAAAAAGAGGCAATCGAACAAATCAGAAAAATGAAGGATTGTGCCGCTTACAAGGACTGCACCGTGCGCATCATGCCAGACTGCCACGCTGGTGCCGGATGCACGATAGGAACGGTGATAGCCATTAAGGACCGCATTGTCCCCAACACCGTCGGCGTTGACATTGGTTGCGGTATGCTCGTAACCGAACTTGGGAAGCAAGATGTCGACCTTCAAAAATTGGACGAAGTAATCAACCAGAGGGTCCCGTCTGGCTTCAACATCCACGAAACGAAGCAATGCGAGCTGAAAGACCAACTTATGACACTGCACTGCAAGGAAATAGTGGATGTTGACATGGCAGAGCGTTCCATAGGAACCCTTGGCGGCGGCAACCATTTCATTGAACTTGCCATTGACGAGGAATCAAACAAATACCTTGTCATACACTCTGGAAGCCGAAACCTTGGCGTCCGAGTATGCAAATACTATCAGGACAAGGCCATAAAGCACTGCAAAGGCAACAGCATTCAGCAGCTTGTGGAGCAACTGAAGGCCGAGGGAAGATACCAGGAAATCCAATCCGAAATCCAAAGAGAAAAACAGAAGCTGGGGAAAGTCACGGACGAACTTGCTTATTTGGAGGGCGAGGAAATGCAACATTACCTGTATGACATGGGCCTGTGCCAACGATATGCCGACCTGAACAGAAAAAGCATTTCATACGCCATCTGCAATGCGCTCAACCTTAGCGTACACTCCCAATTCTCGACTATCCACAACTACATCGACATCAAGCATAATATCCTGCGCAAAGGTGCCGTAAGCGCATTGAACGGTGAAACGCTGATTATCCCTATGAACATGCGCGACGGTTCACTCATTTGCCGTGGTAAAGGAAACTTTGAATGGCTCTATTCTGCGCCACACGGTGCCGGGCGCCTGATGTCAAGAAGGAAAGCGAAGGAAACGCTTTCGATGGAAGACTTCAAGAAATCAATGCAAGGCATCTACACTACATCCGTATGCGAAGAAACCATTGACGAGGCCCCGATGGTGTACAAACCCGCATGGGAGATCAAGGAGTGTATCAAGGACACCGTTGACATCGTGAATGTCATAAAGCCGATTTACAACTTCAAAGCCAAGGAGGTCGCATTATGAGAACAATCCATAAGCAGAAACTTGAGATTACTGACATACAGGAGATAGAACTTCCCTGGTACTCCCAAATCATCCACCTCGACACACAGGACGGCAATGTTTGCATTTGGTATGAGTGCGACCCTGGTCAACCCAAGGAGAAAGTCACAATCTATTGTTACGGAACCGGTCACAAAATGCGCACAGGAAACCAACGGTATATTGGCACCGCTTTCGTATTTGGAGGTCTTGTGTTTCATTTTTACCAGAAAATTGGCATCTAATAAATAAGACTGACCATGACACCGCTTGAACAATGGCAGATGGAGGAAATTGAGGACACGCTAAGACGAGTGTCAAACCTCCTCAATGCACCTCAAAGAGAAACTTGTCTAAACCGTCAAGTTATGCTCTGTTGGAACTGGCTGCACGACGCGCTCAACGATGTCCAATTGGATGAGACATCGAAAAACGGCATCATGTATCGAATGAGAGTTGGCCAAGTACCGGGCGACGACAACAAACGTATCAACTCTGAGCAAGGCGAAAAACAAAGGCGGATCTGCGCAGAATGCGCCAAATGGAAGCCAGGCGACTTTTGGGGGACTGGAACAGGAAAACACGGTGTACTTGTAGAGTCAAAAGGTTGGTGCGTCTACAAAAAGAACAAACGAAAAAGATGGAACTACAGCCCTGCTTGCAAAGAAGGTTTCGAGAAACGCAAAAAAAATGGATTCACCTATTGCGGGAACGGGGTGCCTACGATGGAAGATTTGGAGAACATTGCAACCCTGACTGAAGAATTATTGAACGACAATAAATCAGAAACAAAATGAATGAGCAATGCGCATGGTACGACCAGTTCTGGTGCGACCCATCGGAATGCGAAGGCTGCGCATCGTTCATTGGAAAAGAAACAGAACAACAACTAACACTTGAACTATGAGCCCATTCGCAACAAATACAGTCAAGGTCGACGTGCTCACCCAATCCGGGTGGCAGACATTCGACACGATAAAGGAAGCCGCAGCGCACATCGGAGTCTCGCATTCGTGCCTGACCGTTGCCCTGCGCAAGGAAAAGCCATGCAAAGGATTCACTGTAAGACATCACGAAGAAAACACATGACCAATGACAACTGAAGAACAACGAGAACAAAGGAGAAGGGAGTTTTCGGAAGGCGGCGCAAATCCGAAATACAAGTCCTCTCACGCCAAATGCAAAAGATGCGGTAAGACAATCTACGCGCCAATGCCAAGCAACGTCCACCTCAAAGAATGGGGATGCCCGACATGGACCATCCTTATCGTTGCATATCTCGATGACAGAGGATGGAAAGTGGTTAGAACGGAGAGGTTCGGTGGCGATTTCGTTTGCCCTGATTGCCTAACCGATGCTGACAAGAACATAGTGCATCCTCTGGAATGTGCCACGAAAGCAAACGAGCCGTACAAGGAATGGGTAGAAAAAATGAGGCAGAAATATCAATACTTTGAGCCATGACACAAAAGGAACCCTTCATAGCAATTCCAATTCAAGAATGCCCATACTTCCCACAACCTTGCCCATATCACAGGCATTGGCCTTGCTATGATTGTCCAGCAATACCAAATGTAAACACAGGAAAATGAAGAAAGTCTATCAAAGAATTATGGACCCCCAACGTGGCGATTGCTTCAAATGCGCAATATGCTCGCTATTCGGTCTTGATTACGAAGCGGTTCCGAACTTCTCCGAACTGTACGGCAGCGGCGAATGGTTCGTGCAAGCATACAAGTTCATCGAAAAACTCGGATACGAATATTCGGCTGACACCCTGTGGAATCCCAATGTCCATTTCCTCGAAAACCCGACGGACTGCTGTTTCAACGATAGGATTGTCGCGGCAGACAAAACCCTCGACGCGCTGACTCTGGAAGACGGCATTGACGGTCTGTTCCTGGCCTCGGTGTATTCTCCTAAGTATTCTGATCCGAATGAGCACCCGATGAGCCACTTGCACGCAGTAATATGCGACAAGAACTTCAACATCGTGTTTGACCCGAACCCCAACTACGACGGCATATTGTGCTATCCATACTCGAAACTGATCGGGTACAACGGGATAAGAGCCATTGACACGTTCAACAAATTAAAGCAATAAGCCATGACACAAGCAGAATTTAGAGCATATCAAGAATACCCTGTACGCCAAGGGACTACAGCATCCGAAAGAGATATGTTTGGAAACATAGTCCGTCCTGGCAAGCCTTTCCCATCATGCGACTCAGAACGCAAAGCCTATATCAAAGGCTACGTCCAATGCGAAAAGGACTTCATCGAGAAAGCCGTTAAGTGGATGATAAAAGATGACCGCTTCGATTATCTATTAGGAACCAATCCTGAAATCATAAAAGATTTCCGTGAATATATGGAGGATTGTGGCAACCCCATCCACTTCGACACTATACAAGAAGGATTTATACTTGCACAAACTGTTTTGGACACCGGTCCTAAAAACCAGTTTTTTCTTCTCAAGGATGAACCTAAGATCGAGTTTGTTCCATTGTTCTACGATAAAGATACTCCAATCGGTGGTAGTAATGGCTTATATAACAAAGCAAAATTTGCTTGGTGTCTCAAACATATTTCTGAAGTCACTTCACACAAGGCCATGAGTCCACGTGGTTGGTGGTTCCATTATGCGGCATTATACGACGGGCATATCTATGCCATTGGCGAAGAACAAGGCAACTATGCTGGTGGCGACATCATTTCGGTAGAAACAAAAGGCGAAGATGCCGTGCGCGACTACATCGACAACTATCTCGCTAATTCCAATGACGAATACGACAAGTCATTGTATGAAAAAATCAAGGATTTGCCCGTGGCAACCAAAGAAATGGTCGATGAAATGAATGTCAAACTTGAATCTTTCGAGAAAGGAGAAACCAAATGAGCACAAAATTTTGGAAAACGGTATCGGTTATCTTTTTGGTACTATGGTGTGGGTTAGGATTCCACTGTATCATCAGAACCTATAAAGAAGGAAGATATTGGCCATGCTCATTTTATGCGGTGTCTGAGTATTTGCTTCTTAATGTGACGAAGGATATAATCAACACAAAGGTAGACGAAGACGAACCTGAAAACAAAGGAGGTGAGGAATGAAAATGTTCTATCCTTGTGTTATGGTCTACGACGATGAAGAAGGTGTCTATGACGTCTTTTGCGTCACAAGTATTGACTTTGAAGAAGGAGGTGAGGAATGATACCAGTACCACGAAACTATCTACAAGAAAAATAAACTGTAAAAAAATGACAAACGAAGAAATCATTTTCAAATTCCCAACACACAAACTGATTTGTCGAGGCGATATTCGTCCGGTTCTGGATGTGATTCTCAAATCGGCTAAAACCTACCATGAAATATGCCCTGCCATCTTGAAGAAGTGCAAGGAATTGTTTCCAAAGCCAAACGGACTACTGCGATTCGACGGGCTTACGGATGAGGACTGGAAGCGCTATTTCTGGAGCCAGTACGACGAAAAGCTCAAAAAGATAGTAGAACCACCTATCATTGAATGGATTAGTCTGGTCGAAGACGAATTTGTGGCAAGGCACGGCAAGTACCATACGTTCGATGAAGCCTGCCGTATCGCTGCCGACAAGTGGTGCGAAATGTGCTTCGGAAACCATATACAGGATAATGGCGATAGATCGACCACTGGCTTATTCGGGAATATGCTCGCGACGATTGTCGCCGACAAATACCGAGAAGGCATCGGGGAAGTCACTATAGGAAAAGTGCGCGAAAACCTATACGAGTATTATAAGGGAGGGTGCATGTACACATTCGATGACGGTAGGCAAGCATTTTCGGTTCCCAGTTGCGACTATAGCCCGAACTTACCTCTTTTCTACGCTTTGAAGAATGCTGGACTTGACGAAAAAACCATTGATTGCATCTGCCCGATAAAGACAAGCATTCACATAGACAAAAAAGACAATGCCGTAGTTGTCAGAGGGTATCAAAAAGAGGAATACATCTGATGCAAAAAAAAGATGGAAGATGAACAAAATAAACCCAAATTATTTCAAGGAAGGCAAGGAATGCTGGATGTATGATTCAAGAGCGGAATTAAATGTATGCCTTGCTCAAGTCCTACACGTCCTTCCGCACCCCGAAGACCACAACGACAGGCTCATCGTCTACCGATGGTTCGGGAAAAACAAGAAATGGTGGTGGTACGGCGTAACAAGCATATCTGACCAGGAACTGGAGATGGATTACGTCACGAAAACAGTTGAAAGACATAACCTATGACGGAACAGACCTTTCAAGACTACATCATGTCGAAACTCGACGAGTTGCACAACGCCAAGGTCGGTAAGATAGCACCCGACTATGTGACTCTGAACGAACTGTCATCAGCGGTCGTCACTGAACTCCGAAGAGAACTCAATAACCTGTTCAGCCAAGGAAAAATCAAGGTCGGTGACACACTCAACGGAAAATACATAGTATCTCACAGATGGGAAAATTCGAGCAGACAACAGCATACTACGGCGCATACTACCTCGGAGCTCTGATTGCGGCCAAGAAGATAATCGAGGCATATCCTCCGAAAGCCAAAGGTGACGACGGCGCTTATACCAAAGCCGAACTGGATTTGATAACGCGAGACAAGGCAAACATGCAGAAGTTCCTTGAAGGATGCCATCGAATCGGCTACCGCAACCACGTCCGCAACGCCAAGGGCAAACTACTGAGCTGTGAGGCTTATTGGATTGAGGATCCGAAAAACAAAAACGCATTGGAATTCAACAACTTGCAAAAATAGCAGACAACAAATCCATCTTAACCCATTGCCGTGAATGTTCACTTTTGTAATTTTGCCACCGAAAGTGAATATCAAAAAGCAAACACTATGGCAAAGAAAGGACAACTCACCACGGCAGAATGGCTCGAATACGGCGAATACCAACGCCTGCTCACCTGTCTCCACAACGACAAGGAATACCTTTGGGAAACCTACGCCCGGCTCGGATTCTGCACCGGATGCCGCATTTCCGACATCCTCACGATGAAATGGAAGGATGTGCTCGCCGCCGAATGCACGGTCATCGAGAAGAAGACCGGCAAGGCACGCAAGGTCAACTTCAACGAGTCGGTACATGCACGCCTTGCCGAGCTTTACGCTCTCCAGGGTAGCCCTGACCCGGACAACTTGGTCTTCGAGAGCCCGACCGCAAAATGGCACACCGTCTACCACAAGCCGCACCCTTTTTCGCAGCAGCACGTCAACCTCAAGTTCCGCGAGTTCAAGGCAAGGTACAACCTCAACATCGGCAACTTCTCCTCACACACCTTCAGAAAGACTTTCGGACGCTATGTTTACGACAGCCTCGGTCGCACGGAGGAAAGCATAGTCCTTCTCAACCGCATCTTCAAGCACTCGACGATCCGTGTCACGATGACATACATCGGCATCACCGACGACGAGGTGCGCAATGTCTTCGACTCCATCAAGTTCTGACGCAATGGAATGGGTTGAAGGGAGCAAGGTGTATTTCTCGTTGAGGAGGTCGTATAGCCACAGTTCGGTGTTCACGGCCACCGTAGGGCCGGAACCAGGCGCGAACCAATACATCTACATTGCCGCGCAGCGCATCGCCGTCAACGTACACGATGTTGAAATGATAAAGGACCAAGATAAAAGATGGGCGGCGAGGGAGGAACACCCCGACATGCCATACATCGTCTTCGTCGACTATCTCACGGCAAAGAAGATAAATGCCCGACGCAAAGACAATACAGACTGCCAGTTCAAAGGTTGCCTCGACCGATACCATTGCATCTGGTTCAATCCCGACTCGGAGAAGGACAGAAAGGGCAAGAGGAAACCCTACAACAAAATCCCCAAAAACCACCGCGTAGGCGACGAACAATGCCCAAGGTTCTTCAACAAGGCGGATGTCAGGCTCGTCAAACGGACCAAGACTGAGCCACCCCCGCCACCACCAAGACCGCCGGTCATCCTTTACTCCGTGGAATGAAAAAAGAAGCCCCCTTGAAGGGCTTTTTTTTTGTATGCGGACCTGATTCTGCAAACAATTGAAGCCTCGGCGGACTATTCAAAGGAAAAACCGCAACGGAATGGAAGTCGAGACCACGGACAAGGAAAAGGAGAAATTCAACATAGACCTTTTGGAGGCCATTTTCAGGACCTCGAAGAAGACCATACAGGAGTATGTGCGCGAGATTGAGCGCTACAACCGCTTCAAGTCGGTGCAGAACGTGCTGGGCGGCCAGGGCTGCGTGATGGACGACCGTGGGCGGTTGATGGACCTGTATGATGCCTGCGTGCAGCAGGATGCGCACCTTGCGGGCGTCATTGAGACATTGGAGTCGCAAATCATCGGCGAGCGATACATGCTGGCCCGTGTGAACGACAAGGGCAAGTTCGTCAAGGACGTGAAAGAGACGGAGAAGGTGCAGGGTTCGCCGTTCGACAAACTGATCCGTGGCATCATGGAGGCGAAACTGTACGGCTACACCGCCATTGAGATTCTGCCCGACATCGACAAATGGACCGGTAAGCTGAAGACCATCAACCTCATCGAGCGGCGCAATGTGCTGCCCGACCAGAGGCGTATCGTTCGCAGGCAGGGCATCTGGCTTCCTGGTTGGGATTTCGACGACCGCCAATATGAGAACAACTACATCCTCGTCAACAGCGGGTCGCTGGGTTTGTTCTCGGCCACCACGCCGCTGATTCTCGCCAAGAAGTTCACCTTGGCCAACTACGTCAACTTCTCGCACACCTACGGACAACCAATCATCCACGGCAAGACCGATTCGACCATGCAGTCGGACCGCAAGAAACTCGCAAACGACATCGCGAGCGCAGCCCAGAACAAGGTCATCGTCACCGGATTGAACGACGAGGTGGACATCAAGACCTTCACCATGTCGAACTCGGAGAAGATTTTCACCGGTCTGATGGAACTGGTTGACCGCGACGTGTCGAACCTCATCCTCGGCTCTGAGTCGATGGCCGGTGCAACGATGTCGTATGTTGGTGCCACTCGTGCCCATCAGGACATCTTCAGGGACAGGGTGGAGTCGTACCGCCGCTACATCGAGAACGTGATGAACGAGGAGGTGCTGCCGCGTCTTGTCGCTATGGGCTATCTGGAAAAGGGGACGGTGTTCAAATACGCGAAGCGCCTTGAAATGAGCGATCAAGACCAGATCCAACTGTATGACTTCATCACCGACAAATACGAAGTCAGCCCCGATGAGATTGAGAAGACCTTCGGCGTTGTGGTTGGCAAACAAATCAACCTGATTGAAGGCGGCAACGGCGGTGGCGGCGGAACCGCAGGTGGCGACGACGACCACCATGTCATGTCGGACGAGGAATATTATAAGCGGTATGGCCACCGTCGCGGAGAGCCTGCAAATTTTTTCACGGGGAGGCGGTGAAGACGGCACACGGCGTCCCGGTGAAAGCGCAGGAAGACATAGAGCCGACGGAAGACGACCTTGACGAGAAGGCGTATGCCGCATTGCTGGCTATTTTCGAGGACTTCATCAAAGGCACAGGAGAGCAGATTACGATTGACGAGCTGCTTGAAGCGTTGGCGACCTTGCGTGCCAAGTTCGGCATCGAGGCGGCATTGAAAGGTTTTGAGATAGATTGGGAAACGGCATTTGAACTGCTCAACTCGGACGAAGCCAAACTGACCGACGAGGAAAAGAAACGCCGCGACGTGCTGATGGCCGCTTTCGACAACATCGTAGACTTTGCCGTGGCCGAGGAATACCAGATGATTGAAGATGTCGAGGACATGGCGGGTGAGCTGGAATGGGGTATGGAAACGGAGAGTGGTTTGCCTGACTGGATGGAAAGCCTGTTCAAGAAATACAATCTGACCTATATGGATGTGGAGAACGGCGACATCGAGCACGCCTTGCACATTGCGCTCATGCTGTATATGCTGGATGATGGGACGATGTTGACCTACAGGACGCAACTGGATGACCGTGTGCGCCCGTGGCACCTTATCTACGAGGGCGTATCGTTCCCGAAAGTGGTGTTCCCGGAATGGCTGATTCCTCCCATCGAGCACGGTTGCAGGTGCTTCTTGGAAGAGGAGAACCTCGCTGGAAGGCTGAATGTGATGGCCGCATCGAACAAGGTGCCGGATATGCCGGAATGGTTCAACAGGACTTTCAAGGAGAGTGTGGCCAAAGGCGGCAGGATCTTCTCCGACGAGCACCCGTATTTCGACGTGAAGGAAGAGGATATTGAGCGGCTGCAAGGCATGGCCGAGAAGATAAAGAAAGGGCTTCTGAATGGCGATTAAGGTGACACCGGGACAAGTGGCGGCGCAATGGGCTTTGCTGAAGCATGTGTTCAACGTGAACGCTTGGAACTTTGAGGTGGAGGCAAGCAAAGCCGCAATAGAGACATTCCAGGGTTCATTCGACAGGAGAGGCTTCAATACGAGGGGAGGAGGGAAATGGCCTCCGAGAAAGAAGACCCCGAAGCCATACCATCCCATCCTGAATGAGACGGGCACGCTGAAAAACTCCATCACAAGCAAGATGGCCGGAAGATGGCGCTTGGCGGGTGGCCGACATCTGACGTCGCATGTCTATACCGACCCGAAGAAGTTCAACACAGCAGCAAGACACAAGGGATTCTGCTATGCGGCCGTACACAACGCCCCTGATGGCTCTGGATTCAGAACCGGAAGGGCAGCCAATATCGCACGCAGGCAGTTCATCGGACATTCGACCGTGCTTGACGACAAGATTTTGAAGCTGACCAATCTGCTGTTCAGGGGTTTCCCGATAACGAGAAAGATACCGCACACGGCATTAACATAAACAAGGAGCGAGAATGATTGTAAGCAAAAACAAACAGCCTAACACCGGGACAGAAACCATCGTTACAGAGTTGGTGGCCGATCCCGTCAATCCGCTTACTGCGGCCTACAATGCCGTCAAGGAGATACTTAAGACCATCAAGGAAGACTGGACCATCAAGGAGAACGAACCTGACTTTCCGCAGTTTTTCAAGACCATCAAGTTCGACAACGGGCAGTTGGCGCGTGTGAAAGGAAGAAGACAAAACAAGGAATACCCGATTGCTTTCCCTGCGGTCTTCATCCACTTCATCGACGTGAATTACAAGGTCGGGCAGTCGAACATTTCGGAAGGCAAAGGCTCGATGCGCATCCACTATGTGCTGAACAGGCTGAACAACAGCGACGATGTGGTTGAGACCGAGGTGCTGGAAATGTTCTCGCTCATCAACTCTGCCATCCAAGACCAAAAGGGCAAATACCCTGCCTTGGCGAAGAAGTTCCAATTGGCCTATTGGGACCAGCCGCTGAGTTTCGACGACGGATTACAGCCCTGCTGGATAGAGTACGACATCGAGTTCAACGACTATACGTCATATACGCAGCGCAACTATGTGGAGCGCTACATCGTGGTTCCGCCATTCACCGACCACAGCGACCAGGACGAGGACAAGCGCAACGGACACGAGGACCACAACGAGCCGCTTTACGAAGAACTTCCCGGATTTGTGTACCCGAAGGCAGACGTGAACGCCAGCGTGCAGACTGGAGAGGAAGAGCCTGAAAACGGTGGCAATTCGCCTGAAAACGGGTAATGAAAAACCTTTTTAGACCATGCCATCTATTGCCTAATAAAGCGAATGCTTAATGGATGTAAACAACCTGAAACATGTGGTCGGAAGTTACGAACAGGGCAAACCTGCCGTAATCCGCTTTTTTGGTCCAGTCGATTACTGGACTGTAAACGAGTTCAATGAAGAGTTCCTGTGGTTGCAGGAATGGGTGAAGCCCAGCAAGATTATCGTCGCCATCAACTCCGAAGGCGGCTCAGTCATCTACGGGATGAGCACATTCTCGCTGATTAACAGTTGCCCAATTGAAACCGAATGCGTCATTGAAGGCATTGCCGCGTCGATGGGTTCCATCATCTGGGCTGCCGGGAAGCGCCTCTACATGCACGACTATTCGCTGCTGATGATTCACAACCCGTTCATCGAGGATGCCACCGACGACGAGAATACCAAGCGTTCAATCGAAGTGTTCCGCAAGCAGATTGAGACCATCTATGTGAAGCGTTTCGGCCTGACGGAAGAACAGGTGAAGGACATCATGGACGGCAAGGAGAACCTTGACGGCACATTCTTCACGGCACAGGAAGCCGTTGACGCTAACATCATCCCGGCCTCTCACGTCATTGAGACGGAAATGGCCGTGACGGACAAAATCGGCGACGTGATGGCCGAAGCCAAGGAGGGTGGCAAGGATGTGCAGGTGCGCGAAATTTTCACCTCGATTGCCGCAGAAATCAGCAATGAAAAACTTATTGCGAAACTTGAAACTATTACCAATAAAAAACAACCCCAAACACAACACTTAATGAACGAGAAGGATTTCAAAGAAATCGTGGCGCAACTCGGACTGAAGGAGGACGCTACGATGATTGCTGTCTCGGCCAAGGTGGGTGAGCTGTTGAAGGCAAAGGATGACTTGGCCGCGTTGCAGTCGAAACATTCCGAGCTGGAAATCAAGTTCACTGGCAAGGAAACCGAGGTCAGCAACATGAAGGGCGAACTCGCGACCGCTAAGGCTGAATTGCAGAAATACAAGGATGCCGAAGCCGCCGCCCTGAAAGCCGAGATCGAGTCTGTGGTTGACGCTGCCGTAGCCGCAGGCAAGATTACTGCCGAGGCCAAGGAATCTTGGATTCAGATGGCCCAGAACAACTTCGAAGTGGTCAAGGATACCCTTGCCTCCATCGAAGGACGTAAGGTCGTCAGCGAGGAAATCGCCAAAGACCCGAAGAACCAAGAGCAAGCCCAAGACGCATTGACCGATGCCGAGAAGAAGATGCAGGAGAAGGTGAATAAGGTCGTGGGCGAGAACTTCCAACTGAAAAAGTTTAACTAAAAACGAGAACGAATGGCTACTATCAATTTTTCCGCCAACGGCTACAACGGCGAAGTTCTTGAGGACTTTCTTGTCTATACCGCGCAGGGGAATGAAACCTACGAGGAAGGTTTGATCCACATCGTGCCGGGTATTCAGAAAAAGAAGACCCTGCCCCATATCCAACTGGGTGCCATTATCCAAGACAACAAGCCGACCCCAACCTCCACCCAAGGTGGTCCCGGCTTGAACGGCGAGAACACTTACAACATTTCGGAGCGCTATCTTGAACCGCAGGACTTCATGGTCTACATCGAGTTCAATCCCCGCGACTTCGAGGAATACTGGAAGCCTTTCCAACCCGAAGGAAAGCTCGTTTTCCGCGAACTCGACCCGAAGGTTCAGGCTACGATGGCACACTTGCTGCTTGACAAGAAAGACGCCTACATTGGCCAGTCTATCTGGTGTTCGCGCAAGGGTGGTATCAATGCCGCCTACGTCTCTGACGATTCCGAAAACATTACGCTTGGTGGTTCGTGCGATGCAGGCCCGATGAAGTATTTCGACGGTGCTGTGATGCGCGTCATCAACAACGTCCAAGCTGCCCTTGCAGCCAACCCGACCGACGATGAGAAGAACGAAGTCGCTTCCGGTAAGATCATCGTCGCAGGTAACACTCCGCTTACCACCGGCGCCCAGATTCAGGCTGCCCTCTACGCCATGTGGAGAAAAGCCCCGAAGAGGGTTCGTAAGAGCAGAAAGTACCGCTTCGTGATGCCCGAAGAGATGTGGGATGTCCTTGACTCCTATTGGAGCGACAAGGACGTCAAGTACGCCGACGACACCGAGGAGAACAAGAAGCGCTTCAAGGGCAAGCGTATCTCTACCATCAACGACTTGCCGGAGAACACCATTTTCCTTGGCAAGTTCACAAGTGGAGAGGACTCCTGCCTGTGGATGGGCGTTGACTACGCCACCGACCAAGAATCGCTGGTCGTCGCTCCTCTGCAAAACAACTCTGAGTTGTACTTCTTCCAGATGCGCATGAAGGTCGACGTGAACTTCGCTCTGCCAGGTGAAATTGTGGTTTGGACTACCTACCACAAGAACATCCTTGCACTGAGTGCCACCACCGCCAGTGTCGCACAAGGCGCGAGCACCACTGTCGCTGTTTCGGCCTCCACTGGCCAATGCAGCGTGGCGTCCTCGCAGGCCAAACTGACGGCCTCTATCAGCGAAGGCACGATTACCATCGCTGCCGCCGCTGACTGCCCGACCGGTACTCACACCGTGACTGTGACCGATTCCACTGGCGACACCGCCACAATCGAAGTGACTGTTTCCTAAACTGTGAAACCATAGGAATAAGGGGGCGGGCCCACCGCCCCCGAATGTCCTGAAAAGAAAGGAATCATGGCAAAGAAGAAAACAGAAGACGAGACCCCGAAGGAGGAAGCCGTGGAAACCAAGGTGGTGGAGGAAACCGTCACCGAAGAGACCCACGACGAACCCCAGGGAGAGGCTGGCGACGAGGCCCCTGTCACCCAAGAGACCACGGACGAGACCCCGAAGGAGGAAGCCGTGGAAACCAAGGTGGTGGAGGAAACCGTCA